>CAKRDD010000001.1 GCA_934309345.1 uncultured Mediterraneibacter sp.
GGGTGTAGTTCAATGGTAGAACACCAGCCTTCCAAGCTGGATACGTGGGTTCGATTCCCATCACCCGCTTTTTTTGTACCCGTTTTTAAATAAGAAGGAGGCCAAGAACATGAAAACAGCAATTACAATCGCCGGAAGTGACTCTAGCGGAGGCGCAGGAATCCAGGCTGATATCAAGACAATGATCACCAATGGAGTATATGCAATGAGTGCGATTACTGCATTGACAGCGCAGAATACAACAGGTGTAACTTCTATATTAAATGCAACACCGGAATTTTTAGGACAGGAGCTTGACAGTATCTTTACAGATATCTATCCGGATGCCGTAAAGATCGGGATGGTTTCAGATAAAGAATTGATCAAAGTCATTGCAGCGAAACTGCGTCAGTATGAAGCAAAGAATATTGTAGTAGATCCTGTTATGGTAGCAACAAGCGGAGCGAAGCTGATCAGTGATGATGCGGCGGATACATTGAAGGAAGAATTATTCCCGCTTGCAAGTGTACTGACTCCGAATATTCCGGAGGCAGAAGAGTTGATCGGAAGAAAGATCACAAGTGCAGAAGAGATGATCGATGCGGCGAAAGAAATTTCAGAAAAATATCACTGTGCAGTACTCTGCAAGGGTGGACATAACTTAAATGATGCGAATGATCTGCTGTATGCAGATGGAGCGTATCGCTGGTTTAACGGAAAAAGAATTGATAATCCGAATACTCATGGTACAGGTTGTACATTGTCTTCTGCGATTGCTTCTAATCTTGCCAAAGGATTCTCATTGGAGGAGTCTGTGGAGCGTGCGAAAGAGTATATCTCCGGGGCACTTGCAGCAATGCTTGACCTTGGGAAGGGAAGCGGTCCAATGGATCATGGATTTGCTATCCAGAATGAATATACAAAAGAAGCAGAGGCATAAACTATGGAAAAAAGAACATCATTATTTGAGAACGGATTAATCTGGTTTGGAGCAGGAGTCTCCATTGCTGAGATTCTTACAGGGACATATTTTGCAGCTCTTGGATTTGGCAGAGGACTGGCAGCCATTCTGGTAGGACATGTGATTGGATGTATTATGTTGTTTCTGGCTGGAGTGATTGGCGGTAAGACAAGAAAAAGTGCAATGGAGACAGTAAAAGACAGCTTTGGAAGTCATGGAGGACAGCTTTTCGCAATCCTGAATGTGCTTCAGCTTGTCGGATGGACTGCAATTATGATCTATGATGGAGCACTGGCAGCAGGAGGCATCTTTACAGTAGGACACTGGGTATGGTGTCTGGTAATAGGTGCACTGATCATTGTATGGATTCTGATTGGAATTACGAATCTTGGCAAGGTAAATACAGTTGCGATGGCAGCACTTTTTATTCTTACATTGATTCTTTTTAAGATTATTTTCTTTGACGGAACTGTAGTTACATCCATTACCGATGAAACATTTTCCTTTGGAGCAGCAGTAGAACTTGCGGTTGCCATGCCATTATCCTGGCTTCCGCTGATCAGTGATTATACAAGAGAGGCGAAAGAACCTGTGAAGGCAACTGCAGTCAGTACAGTTGTTTATGGAGTTGTAAGCTGTTTTATGTATCTGGTTGGAATGGGGGCTGCATTATTCACAGGAGAAAGTGATATCGCACAGATCATGGTAAAAGCAGGACTTGGAATCGCAGGTCTTTTGATTATTGTATTTTCAACAGTCACAACCACTTTCCTGGATGCTTATTCAGCAGGTATTTCAAGTGAATCCATCTTTGCAGGACTTAAAGGAAAATACGTTGCTGTAGTTGTAACAGTGATTGGTACTATTGGAGCAATTGTCTATCCGATGGACGATATCACAGATTTCCTGTATCTGATCGGCTCTGTATTTGCGCCAATGATCGCAGTGCAGATTGCAGATTTCTTTATTCTGAAAAAGAAAAAATTGGAAACAGGATTCAATTGGTGTAATCTGTTGATCTGGCTGGCCGGCTTCATTTTATACCGTGTTCTGATGAATATTGATATGCTGCTTGGAAATACACTTCCGGATATGGTTTTGACCATTCTTCTTTGTATGATCGTGGCAGCAGTAAGAGGAAGAAAGAAAGCATAGTCTTTTAAAGGTCAGCGCGAAGCATGACCTTTGCAGTAAAGACTCCATCTTCATAAGTAAAATTACAGGAACCATCGTTCTTTTCTGCCATTCTGCGGACAGACTGGGTACCAATTCCCAGACCTTTCCGCTTGGTAGAATGGAGCAGATGGTTCTTTTCTTTGATGATTCCATCAAAATTATTTTCTATCCGAATTAAAAGAATAGAAGCAGAATGCTGATAGATTTCCAACGATATCTGCTGCTGCGCAGCGGCAGTTTTGCGACTGGCTTCCAATGCATTTTCTAATAGATTGGAAAGGATAAGACAGAGATCCATTTCATCTACAGAAAGTTCTTTTGGAAGATCAACACGGGCATCAAATGGAATTTCTTCTTTTTGAGCAAGCGCATAATAATATCCAATCACGTTATCGACAGACTGATTTTCACAGAAGTGATAATCAAGGGTTGGAATTTTATCCATTGCATTTTGCAGGTATTCTTTGATCTTTTCTAAATCACCGTCTTTGGCCATGGCGGAAAGTTGTATAAAATGATGACGAATATCATGTCGAGCCTGTCTGGCTTCTTCAATCGCACTTCTTAAATTATCATATCGTTCCTGCTGTACAGAAAGAAAAAGATTTTCCTGCTGAAGTTTTTTGTTTTTATTCAGGATATTAGCCATCATTAAAAACATTGAGTAAAATAATGCAAGGATGAGTAGAAGAGCATAAACAATCACAATGTATCCACGCAGAAAACGCTGCGTGTGCAGGATGGTGTTATATTTTGGAATCAAAGCAAGGTTCAATCCGATGACCAGAACCGGTAGAATCCAGAAAACATACCAGGTCTGAGCAAGATTTTCATCTTCTACCATTTCTTTGACTGAATGGGAGGCTGGGTACCATATGAGAAGGACGAAAAGAATGCAGAAAAGATTATACAGGATTCCAAAAGTAGAAAAACCTGAAAATGCAAGGTGTTCAGAACCAAAATTCAACATTGCAGAAGCAGCCCTGGAAAGGCTGTTAAAGCAGGAAAAAACTGCACAGACGGCAAGGTAGATGCTGACAGATTTCCAAAGTGGAATTAATAAAGTATTGTGGTATAGAACAAATAGAACAAAAAGCAGAGGAAGAAGAACAGATCTTGTTGATAAATGAAATCTGCAGCATGAAAAACCACAAAAACAAGAGCATATAATAAGAAGCGGGAGCATCCAGACAGCCAGCTTCTCAGGTGTTTGCTTCAGAGATGATCTTACCGGCAGATAGGCAAGCAGCATGCCTGGAATCAAAACCGTAAATTCCAAAGTCTGGAAAATTAAAGTCCGCATCAAAATCCCTCCTTTTGAAATAGATAATCTTCTGCAATATCATCAACAATAGCGATTAACATACGAATATCCTCCCTGATTGTATCTATTCAAAATAAATACAAACGTTTTGACATAGGATTAGTATACCACAGAATGACGATTCGTGCCATTTTCAGACAGTTCGTGCCAAAAATATTGAAAAATCTGGTATCAAAAATATAATGATAAGAAATATGATTGCCGATAATATAGTAAAATACAAATGAGGAGGAGAAGCGTAAATGAAAATAATAAAAAGGATAATGGCAGCGCTCATATGTATGATGATAACGCTTACAGGGATTCCGGTCAGTGTGAAAGCGGCGGATTCTGGTGGACAATGGGCACAGAATATGGAGACAGGGAACGAATTATTTATTACACTGGAAGAAAATACGAACTATCGTTGGAATGTCAATGATGATGCAGCAAAAAGCAGTGTTGTTCATTTGGATACTTGGGAAGGAAATAATTGTCGTTTCCGTTTAGATCATATAGAAAATGAATGGTATGGAATTAAACATATTAAAGTGGATGGAACGGACCGTTTTGCAGATGTGGATGGTAAAAGTAAGAATAGCGGTGCAGTACTTCATTTATGGGAGTCTTCAGACAGTGAAGTAAAGGGAAATAACCATCGTCAGTTTGCATTTTACTATATCGGTAATGATGCAAATGGAAATGCGAGATACTACATTAAGAATAGAAACAGTGGAAAATGGATCGGATACGAAGGAGAATTGAATAATAACAATCCGAAAATCATCCAGACAGATGAGAAAAACAGAAAGGTCTGGCTGATCACAAAATCCGTAGTTCCGCTCACAGGAAAGGAAAGTCAGGTTTTAAAAGAAGAAGATACAAGTGCTATCTGTGAAATCCATGAAGCAGGAAAACTTGATGCTTTAAATAGAGCAAGTAATATAGCGGTTCCAGGATCTTGTCCAACGTTTCAGGTAATGGGAGTAACCAGTAAATGGAAATTGAAATGGATATCAGAGTATCAAGCTTATCAAATAGATGCAGTCTCTGATGGTGAAAACACAACCAATCTATCTTTAGATGTAGAAGGAGAATCTGGAAAACTTGGGGCAAGTGTGAATATCTGGACGACTGAAAAATTTGACAGGAATCAGAATACAAGTCAATTATGGCGATTTTTTAAGCAAAAAGATGGTACGTATAAAATTCAGAATGCCAGAACTGGATGGTATATCGAAAATGGCGTTCCTGCTTTAAGGTTTGGAAAAAAAGGAATGGATGTAGAGTTATCTATTTTAGCAGGAAATACAGCTGAAACAGCTTACAGCTATGCGGATGAATGGATGGCAGGCATCCCAGATGATGCACTACTGTCTTCTGTTAATATTCCGGCGACACATGATACTGGGACAGCTGGGGTTGTGGAAGATGCTATTCCAGGTGTATCTATTACATCCTGTCAGAATCTTTATTATGATGAACAGTTAAATATGGGAGCACGTAGCTTTGATATCCGTGGAAATGCAACAAAAGACGATGCTTCTGCGGCAGATGTGAAGATTGTACATGGTGGCGAATTATGGCAGTGTCAGGAAAAAGACGGAAGCGATCTTACATTACAGTCAATCCTTAATACTTCTCTTAAATTCTTAGAGAAGCACAAGTCAGAAACGGTCATTCTTACAGTAAAACCAGATGCCGGTTCTACTGTTGGATTAGAGCATGCGGTAGCTGAATTTATAAAAAGTAATGAGGAAAAGGTCTACTGCGGAGGAGACATTCCATCAATGAAGGAGGCACGCGGTAAAATTGTATTTCTTAGAAGATTTAATCTGACCCAGAACTACGAAGGATGGGTTGAACGCGCGATGGGATTTAACCTTACGAATTGGGATGACATAAAATATAAAGATTATAAATATGCGTACAAGTTATATGATGATGGGAAAAATCATGTGTATATTCAGGATGCATATAATACATATGGAAGTGAGAAGTGGGCTTACATATCAGGAACGATGAAGCAGACAACTGGACAGGATACAAGTCATCCAATTGAGTATAATTCATGGGTAATTAATTATACTTCTTGCGCACGAGGAACTCCTTTAGGATTGACACAGGAAATTAATCCGAGATTATTTAAAGATGAAGAGAACTGTATTGATAACCGATTCCTTGGAACAGTAATGCTTAACTTTATTGATGAACCAATGTCACGGTTGATCTATGAGACAAACAGCAACATGATATTTGAACCAAAACTTCCGACACCGGAAGTAGAAGTAGAATATGGTCAGACATTGGCAGAAGCTACATTGAAAGGGATTGAAGATGCACCGGAAGGAACATGGAGCTTTAAAGAAGTAGATCATGTTGTGACAGATCAGGAAGTGGCAGATCAGACAAAATTTGAACTGACTTTCCTGCCGGCAGACAATAAAAAATACAAAAGAGTTACTATGTGGGTTCCGGTAAAAGCAGTGGATAAGGCAGAAGTGATCACAGATGATATCGGATATGACGAAAGTACTATAGTTGAAGGCAGCGCAGTCAGCAGTGCACAGAGAATCATTGTCCAGGCAGAAGAAAAATCAAAGACATATGGAGATGTGTTGACCAACGCAGATCTTACATTTACGATCAGTGATTCAGAAAAGGATAAACTTCTTCCGGGAGATACAGTTGATAGTCTGGGACTGACATTGAAAGCAACAACGATCGTACAAGAAGATATTCTGACAGGAAGTACAACAGATGCAGATGGAGATGACATTCTTGGCGCATATGGAAACGCAGGAAGATATGTGATCATGAAAGACAATGCGACAAACAGTAATTATGATGTAGTAGTTCTTCCGGCATTCCTTAATGTATCACCAAAAGAAGCCGAGGTGGAATGGAATGCGGCAGCACAGTACACTTATACAGGAAATGCATGTGGAATAGAAGCAAATGTGAAAGCAGACAGTCTTTTGGAAAATGACAGCTGTGCAGTCAAAAAACTGCTGAATGCGGAGCATACAGAAGTTGGAACTTATAAAGCACTTGCAATAGGACTGACAAATGAAAACTACATTCTTTCCGGCAGACGAGTACGTGTATGGGAATATGAGATTTTGCAGGCAGATCCGGAAGTAACTTTCCCGGCAGCAGAAGTGATTTATGGAGATAGCTTAAAGAACGCAACGCTTTCAGGTCAGGCAGGAGATGGAGTGTTCCGTTTTGCGGATGATGCGACAATGCTTACAGTAGCAGAGAATCAGAGCGAACATGAGATGATCTTTACACCGGCTAATCCGAACTATAAAACAGTTACGGCCAATATTCCTGTAACAGTAAAAGCAAGAAAAATCACAATCAGCCCGAAACGTACAGAGAAAGAATACGGACAGAAGATTTCAGAATTTGCATGGGCAATCACATCCGGAAATCTGGTGGGAGAAGACTCACTGGATGATCTGAATGCAAATGTATCACTGACAGCTGGTGATGCGGAGAAAGAGACTTGTGAGGTTGGTACTTACGAAATAACAGAAAAGAATCCGACAACAATAGAAAATGCAAATTATGAAGTGACATTTGAACCTGGAATACTGATCGTACAGCCGAAACCAGTAGAGGTTAAATGGAATACAGATGGAAAAGTGATCTATACAGGTAAAGAAGCAAATGTATCAGCAGAACTGTCAGGCACATTGTTTAATGATGATTGCAAAGCAGTAGTGGAAGGTGGAAATGCTGTAGAGATTGGAAACTATACAGCAACTGTTGTCGGACTGACAGGTGAGCAGCGTTACAATTATGTTCTTCATGGAGAAGATACCGACTATCAGATCGATTATCAGATTGTGAAGAAAGAAGAAACAAAGACTCCAACAGATCCGAAGGGAACACCGACTGGTACGGATGGAAAGAAACCAACAGGAACTTCAGTGTCAGGAAAACAGGTGAAAACAGTAAAGACAGCAAAGACAGGAGACAGCATCAGCTACATCTGGATTCTGATGATTGCAGGATCAATTGCAGTGATCGGTGGAATGATTTATGTTATTAGAAGAAGAAAACAGAAGTAAAATTAAAGTGAATCTATAAACAATAGATAACAAAAAGGTGTCAGGCATGTGGGGAAGCTGTTATTTTAAACTTCGGCCTGACACCTTTTGTTGAAAAAAAGATGAAATTAGTATATTATGAAAACAGATGCGGTATATCTTAAACATGTAATAAAAAGTGTTTCTGACCGCAATGTGTTGAGAGAAAAGGAGGGTAAGAAATGAGTGAATTAAGTAAAAAAGCAAGAAATAGAACAAGAGTCCAGATGGTACTGACCATGTTGGTTATTGTCTCCATTATCAGACAATTCTTTCTGGGAAACTATCACAATATGTTTCTTGGCATTCTAACATTGATTTTGTTTATGGTGCCACAGTTTATCGACAAGAAACTTGGAGTGACAATTCCGGTTGGTCTGGAAACGGTTATTCTGATCTTTATCTTTTCAGCAGAGATACTTGGAGAGATCAATGCATTTTATGTAAAGATTCCGGTATGGGATACTATTTTGCATACAACGAATGGATTCCTGATGGCGGCAATCGGGTTTGCGCTGATTGATTTATTCAACAGAAGTGATCGATTTTCAATTAAGATGTCCCCATACTTTGTGGCATTTTTTGCATTTTGTTTTTCAATGACAGTTGGTGTTTTGTGGGAGTTCTTTGAATTCAGTATGGATTGGTTTTTCGGATTGGATATGCAGAAAGACTGGATCGTTCCGGCAATCAATTCAGTGAAGCTGAATCCGACAGGAGCAAATATCCCAATCCATGTAGATGTCCAGTCTGTTGTAATCAACGGTGAGACTTGGAATCTGGGCGGATATTTGGACATTGGAATCGTAGATACAATGAAAGATCTTATGGTGAATTTTGTCGGAGCTGTTGTATTTTCTGCAATTGGAATTTTATACCTGAAACATCGCGGAAAAGGGAAATTGGCAGCTTCCTTAATTCCACAGGTGAGAGATGAGGATGTAGAAACATCTGAGAAATAGAAAACGTAAAGGACAGATCGATGAACAGTCAAAAAGAAATTAGAAATATAAAGATAAAAAACCAGTTGGAGCTCTGGCTGTTCTGTGCAATTATCGGTGCAGTTGCCGGCGGACTGGTCTGGGCACTTTTGAAGATCATGGCAGTCGGAATGAATCTTATCTGGGAATGGATTCCGGAACGTTTTTCATTCCCATATTATACGATAGCGGTCTGCGTAATCGGTGCATTTCTTATCGGTGTCTTCCGAAAGATGTTCGGAGATTATCCGGAGGAAATGGAAACGGTTATGGCAAAGGTGAAAACAGAGAAGCATTATGACTATAAAAATATGCTTGTCATGATGATTGCAGCAGTGCTGCCACTTTTGATCGGAAGCAGTGTAGGACCGGAGGCCGGACTTACCGGAATTATCGTCGGAATGTGTTACTGGGTAGGAGATAATCTGAAATTTGCCAGACAGCATGCGAAGGAATATTCTCAGATTGGGGTGGCAGCATCCTTAAGTGTTTTGTTCCATGCGCCATTATTCGGTTTATTTGAAGTGGAAGAAAATACTTTAGAAGAGAATAATTCAGAACAAAATGTTGTTCCGGCAGGAATTTCATCTAAGATATTTATTTATGGAATTGCAATTGCTGCAGCAACAGGTATTTATGCAGGACTCTCCGCAGTGTTTGGTTCAGGACTTTCCGGCTTTCCAAGCTTTGATGCAGTCGAGATTGGAAAGATGGACTATGCATTAATACTTCTCTATATTATTGCAGGATGCGTGCTGGCAGTTTTTTATGAAAAGACACATCAGATAACAAAGAAAACAGCAGGAAAAATACCAGCAGTTCTCCGGGAAGTTTTCGCAGGAATTTGTCTTGGAATCTGTGGAACGTTAATCCCGGCTGTGATGTTTTCGGGAGAAGAACAGATGGGAGTGCTGATGAAAGAGTACAGTAGATATCTTCCGTTAGCATTGATTGGTATAGCATTTTTAAAAGTGCTTCTCACAAACATCTGTATACAGTTTGGTCTGAAGGGAGGACATTTCTTTCCGGTTATCTTCGCAGGTGTATGCATGGGATATGGAGTGGCAATGTTAATCTGCGGAAATGCAGAGAGTCATCTTGTTTTCGCTTCTGCAATTGTTACAGCGGCGCTTCTGGGTGGAACGATGAAAAAGCCGTTAGCCGTTACAATGCTTTTGTTTCTATGCTATCCGGTGAAAATGTTCGTATGGATTTTTGTGGCTGCAGCAGCAGGCAGCAAATGTCTATCTTTATTTGATAAGAAAAAAGTGGAAAATAAAAATTCCGTTGAGTGAAAACTCAGCGGAATTTTTTTACCCTTTTAGAGATATCTTCCAGTTCTTCTTTGGAAAGTTCCGGGAGACGTTCCAATTTATCCAGGAACATCATTGCCGTTTCGCGACGCTGCATCTCTACAATCTGTCCGTAATAATTGACAACAACACCGGTTACAATCGCAACAACAAAGATGGTATAGATTGTGACGAGTACCGAAACCAGTTTGCCAATGAAAGTTATGGCAACAATATCGCCGAATCCGGCGGTGGAAAGTACCGCATAGCAATACCAAAGAGCATCTCCATAGCGGTTGATGTCAGGCTCTACCAGTTGAATGATGGCTGCGGATACAAAGAGAAATACGATATAACCGGAAAGAATCTGGGTTGCTCTGGTGCGTTTTAGGATCATCCATAAAAGTTTTAGTTTTTTCATATATTAACAGCTCCATTTCATAGATCTTGATATATCACATAAATGGATTATATCATAAAATGGACTACAAAATAATATCTAGATTCCTAATGCTTCCCTTTTCTTCTTCATATCATTCACAATCTTCTCACCAAGAGATGTTGGATTCACATCAACAACCATAGAAGAGTGCAGAGTTTCTTTCGTATCCTCTTTCAAGAATTTGATTACCTTCGGTGCACCGTGGATAGGGGCTTCAATACAGTGGTAGGAAGTGATTCCCATCAGACGGAAGCCAAGTGCAGCATCGATTCCCTTTTCATTCGACCATTCCGGAGAAGAGAAGGCAAACGGCATCTCATAGAGATTCTTCTTGAATTCTCCGGCGATTCCGGCGAAGATACCGGAGCTTCTGGTATTATCAATACATTCTCCGACATGCCATACCGGTGGCATATTATCTGATTCAAGGAATTTTCTCAGTCCGTCACCGCATTTGCTGTAGGCGAATTCAGAAGTCTGACAGTAGCCCATTTTCATCAGTGGGAAGGAAGCGCAGCCGTTTGTGATGATCAGTACGTTATTTTTCAGAAGTACGTCACAGACATCAAGAACTGCTTTCTCATACATGATCTTCGGATTGTTACATCCAACCATATTGACAACACCGAGAATCTGTCCCTTGCGGACCGCATCAGCGATCGGGCCGAATCCGCCGTAATGCTTGTGGATGTATTCTACAGAGAATCCAACTTCTGCCTCGACTTCATAAGGAGGAATGAAGACAGGAGTTCCTTTGCGGGCCTCAAAGCTTTCGATCGCTCTTGTGACGATCTTCTCTGCAATCTCATGGATCTCATTTACATTACTGTGATGATGATCGAAACCAATATGTTCTGCACCAGGCAGTCTTGCAGAGTCGCTGGTCGTAACAACAGTTGTCTTAAAGCAACGCGCAACGTCCATAATAGAAGGATATACTTCCTGTACGTCGGCTACCCATAAGTCGAGTGCACCGGTACCAAGAACAAGTTCAGCAGTGACTGCATTGGAGAGCGGGATTACGCCATCATAGCGGTACATTGCAGAAAGTCCGGAGCAGCAGATTCCGTAGAACTGGATTCCTTTGGCTCCTTTTTCTTTTGCGAGTTTGATGAATTTTTCACTTTGTCCGGCTTTTACAATCTCTTTGACAAGAACCGGGAGATGTCCGTGAACAGCAATATTGACATAGCCTTTCTTGAGTGCACCTATATTGACCTTGGAAGTCACGCGGTCTCCGACACCGAGCAGCGCATCTGTAGCGATTGAAGTTGAAACAACCCCACTGAAAGTAAATGCAAGACCGCAGCGGAGAAATTGATTCATGATACTTTCCCAGTCGCCGTCTGTGGCACATCCACTTTTATGATAAGACTCAAATACTTCATGATAAGCACTGATTGGAAGGATATCCATTTCTTCCCAGGTCTTCTGACGCTCAGGCGGGGCGCAGGCTTTGATCGTCTGATATGTGTCAGGCTCTGTTCTGGATAAGTCGGCCAGCAGAATGTCAGTCAGATCTTTTGTTATATTTTTTAACTGTCTGTTTTTTGTCTTAATGCCATAGGCTTCAGCCATTTGACGAACCTTGTATTCGCCGATGATCGGAAGATCCAGCTTTCCTTCTGCGGCCCATTTGAGCATAAGGATAAGTTCTCTTGCATGCATTCCGTGCTGGGCAGCACCGGCAGCAGCACCGCGGAGGAGATTCCTTGCTGCAATGAGGTCAGCGTCAGCACCACAGACACCTCGCGGAGCCTTTGGCGTGATCTTACAAGGTCCCATATTACAGACACGGCAACATGTACCGCTCAGGCCGAAACTACATTGTGGCTGCTGTTTATCAAAACGGTCAAATGCAGTGTCCATGCCAATCTGTTCCATACGAAGAATCATTTCACGGACTGCCGGATCCGGAGTATTCTCAAGAACATCCTGCTTGGAAGGAAATGTTTTCCGGTAGGCAGCAACAGCCTTCATATAATCTTCTGTGAAATCACCATCATGAGTATGCGTGTATGTATTTCCTTCAGCGTCTACATGAGTATGTGCCTCTCCGCTGACAGGGAGAAGCACTTTCGGGACACCATTTTTGTCAAATCCAATGATTGCACGATGGTTGTGCGGTGCAATCTCAAGTGGATTTTCATCAGCTCCATGGTGACAGTGACCATGTGTGTGTTCGTGTGTATGTTCTGTTGTGTTTTTCATAGTTAAAATCCACCTTTCGCTTAAATATAATACTCAATGGTACCTTCTTTTTTCATATGGAAGAGTTCAAAAATCTTGTCACGGATCCGAAGAAAATCTTCACTGGTCCGATCTCTGTCTTTTCCTAAAGAAATCTTAACGATCGCTTTGATCTGCCCCGGATTCGTATCCATGATGACAACACGGTCAGCGAGGAAGATTGCTTCTTCAATATCGTGTGTGACAAAGACGATGGTTTTCTGTGTGCTGTGGCAGATGTTCAGGATGTCATCCTGAAGTTTCATCCTTGTGATCGCATCGAGTGCTCCAAAAGGCTCGTCCATGAATAAGATCTCTGGATCAACAGCAAGTGCACGGGCGATCGCAACTCTTTGTTGCATTCCTCCGGAGAGCTGACCGGGACGTTTCTTTTCAGAACCGGAGAGCCCGACAAGATCAATATATTTTTGGATGATTTTTTTACGTTCTTCTTTCGGAACTTTCTTTGTCTCAAGACCGAGAGCTACATTTTTTTCAACATTTCTCCAAGGCAGTAATCCATAGTTCTGAAAAATCGTCACATAAGAAATAGATGGATGCTGAACCTCTTTTCCGTCAATTTTCACTGTTCCTTCCGTTGGTTTCAAGAATCCTGCCATTGTATTAAGCAAAGTGGACTTACCACATCCGGAAGGACCAAGAAGACAGATGAATTCTCCTTTTTCTATTCCGAGAGAGACATCTTTGAGGGCAGTCATTTCTGACTGATCCTGTGTAAACGTGATGGATAAATTTTCTACTTCTATCTGCATTTTACTTCTCCTTCTATCAGTCGAATCAAGGTGTCGAGTAACAGTCCAAGTACGCCAATCACAAGAATGACGGCTAAAAGAGCATCCGGGCGTAAACAGTTCTTACTGTCCATTACAAGAAAGCCAAGACCGGACTGAGAACCAACCATTTCACCGGATACAAGGAAGATCCAGGAGGTTCCAAGTGCCAGTCGTAAGCTTGTAATAATCTGTGAAAATGCTGCCGGTAATGCGATTTTAATCATGTAAGTACCTTTCCGGATCCCAAAGTTCTGAGCCACTTTATGGTAAAGCGGATCCAGGCTTTGGATCGCAGATACAGTGGACAGAAGAATCGGAAAGAAGCCGGCAATAAATATGATTACAATTGCCGGGACATTTCCAATGCCGACCCAGAGGACGATAAATGGCATCCAGGCAACCGGTGCAACCGGGCGCAGAACCTGAAGAACTGGATTTACATAAGAAAATACAGTCGGAAAACTTCCAAGTAAAAGTCCAAGGCCGATTCCAAGAACCACTGCTGCCAGATATCCGGCAAAGAATCGAAGCAGACTGATACTGATATGGGAAATGAGTGGCAGAGGGGAAGTGCTTCCCTTCAGGCCATTTAATGCAAGTTCGCGAAATGCATTTACAACATCAAGCGGAGCCGGGAAAAGGGCTGAACTTACATGTGTGATCAGGATAAGCAGCTGCCATAGGATTAAAATGACTGCTAATGAGATAATTCCTCTTTTTATCTGTTTCATTCTTTTTATTCCTTTCCATCGGTTGTGTATACAAAGTCGTCGTAAGTTGGTGGATTTTCAATCATGTGGTCAGAGAGCACTTTTTCGTAAAGATCATCGTAAGCTTCTCTTGTAATCGTCAGATCATCATAACTGATCCATTCCAGAGAAGTTTCCAATGTCTTTGCATCCTGGCCAAGGTAATTCTCGGCGATTCGTGTTGCTTCTTCTTTGTCCAGTTTCTTTCCGGCTTCCTGATATTTCTCGAGAAATGTCTGAAAGGCTTCCGGATTCTGTTCGATCACATCTGTTCTGAAGATCAGACCACAGCAGACGGAATCTTCCCAGAGATCATCGGAACGGGCAAGCACATTTCCAAATCCATTTGTGACAGCCTGCGCTCCGAAAGGTTCTGCAACACAGTAACCGTCAATCGCGCCACTAGCAAGGGAAGATGGCATTTCGGAAGGAGCCAGCTGTGTCACCTGAATATCGTCCAAAGTAAGTCCGGCTTTCTGCAGTTCTTCTAATAAAAGAATATAATGTGATGACTGGGTGGAAGGAATAGCAAAAGTCTTTCCCACCATATCGGCCGGGGACTGGATGGAGTCGTTGACAACGATGACATTTCCATCTTTATGTCCAAGTGCGACAGCCTTGAGGTCAACGCCCTTTGCTTTTGCACTCATTGCAAGTTCGATCAGTTCGGAAGCACCGTCGATCTTCCCGGCATGTAATGCATCTGTCAGATCAGACCAGGAACTGAATTTCTGGAGTTTGATCTGGATACCTGATTCTTCTGCTTCGAGCAGTTCTTTTTCTTCAAATACAGGAAGAGCATGTGTGATCGGGAGGTATCCAATCGTGTAAGTTACGGTTGATTCAGTTTCTTTCTGATTCAACTGGGCGGAAGTGACCTGTCCACTGATAACCAATCCAACGAGAAAAGCTGAGATTGTAAAGATTCCAAGTTTGTTTTTTCTCATGATGTTCCTTTCTTTTTGTAAAATGTTAATTGTCCGGTATCTTTCTGAAAATGAAAGTTTATAAACCTACTTAAAAGGTATGTTTATAAGTTAGACAAGAGTATATGATATAAAACATATTTTGTCAATAGGAATAATGCAAAATAAGGATATTAGTGTACAGAAGCGGAAGAAAACTAAAAAAGTACCGGAATTCTTTGACTTATGATCGTCAAAGAATTTCAGTACTTTCTTAACTATAGGTGCTAGAATCTACTGTATGGTTTTCATTTTGCTGCCTCGGTCAAGAATCTTATTGAACCGACTCATGAACGTGATCGTTGTGATTGTGGCAGCTACGATGTCACTGATCGGTTCTGCAAGAAAGACTGCAAATACTTTGTCCTGAATGAAGAGTGGCAGGATAAAGATCAGCGGAATCAGCAGGATCAGCTTTCTTAAGCAGGCAAGCAGAAGACTGACTTTTGCCTGTCCCAATGCCATGAAACTCTGCTGACATGCAACCTGGAATCCAAGGGAGAAAATACCCGCCATATAGATTCTCAGTGCCCATGCAGTGTATGTGATCAGGTCAGTATTGTTTGAGAAGATTCCAGCAAACAGCTTCGGAAACAGCAGCATGATCAGCCAGAAACAGCCCGTGAAGATTGTACAGACTTTAAACTGTGTAAAGAATGCTTTTTTTACACGGTCTTTATTTCCAGCACCGAAGTTGTAACTCATGATCGGCTGGCCACCCTGACAGATTCCCTGTAGCGGTAATGTAGCAAGCTGGCTGACACTTGTAATAATTGTCATGGCTCCGACAGCAAGGTCACCACCGTATCTTGAAAGGCTGGAAGTAAAGCTGATGGACAGAATACTCTCTGTGGACAGCATGACAAAAGTAGAGATACCAAGTGCAAGGCACGGTAAGATAATGTCCTTCTGCAATCTGAAATTTTCTTTTCTAAGATGAAGGATTGTCTTCTTACCTGATAAGAAACGAAGAATCCAGATCGCACCGACAGCCTGACTCAAAACGGTGGCAAGTGCCGCGCCTCTCACACTGAGGTTGAATACAAAGATAAAAATCGGGTCGAGGACGATGTTGATCACGGCTCCAATTACAGTTGTCATCATACTGATCTTGGCAAATCCCTGTGTTGTGATAAATGGATTCATGCCCATTACAATCAGGACAAAGATACTTCCGAGAATATAGATCCTTGCGTAAGCAACTCCATAAGGAAGTGTCTTATCACTGGCACCAAACAGTGTCAACAGCTGTGGCGCGAAGGCAAAGAACACTACAGTAAGCACTACAGCCATAAGGATGAGAAGCGCAAAACAGTTCCCAAGAATCTTTTCGGCCGTCTTATTATCTTTCTTTCCCATGGAAATTGCAGCACGCGGAGCACCACCGGATCCTGCAAGCATGGCAAATGCATTGATGAGCATCAGGATCGGTGTAAATAATCCAACACCGGTTAAGGCTGCAGCTCCGACGCCGGAAATGTGTCCGATATAGATTCGGTCTACAATGTTATATAAAAGATTGATAATCTGGGCGACAACAGCAGGGATTGCAAGCTGTGCCAGAAGGCGCGGAATCTTTTCCGTTTCCATCGCCTGAGAATTTGATTTCATGTCCATAACGATTTTCTCCTAAATAGTTATAAAGTCAAAGAAGATTATACATCTCGTGTAAAGGAAAAAGCAATAAGAAATCCAAAGTCACTATTGTATCAGGAATAGAAACTTTGGATTTCGATATTGTCAATATTTTACCATATATGCATGATGTGCTGCATTGCAAGGCTGACTACTGTGATTCCAACCCAGCAGGAAGCACCGAGAAGGATTGGCTTTCCACCAGATTTGACCAGCTTCACAACATTGCTGTTCAGACCGATCGCAGCCATAGCCATGATAATGAAGAACTTAGACAGTTCTTTCAGCGGAGCAAATGTATCTGCGCTTACACCAAGGCTCATGCATACAGTTGTAATGACAGCCGCGATGATGAAGTACAGGATGAACATTGGAAATGCACGCTTCAGGCTGAACTTACCGGAAGACTTCCCGTCTTTTGCAGCTGATTTCGCACGAATCAGTGAGAGTACAAGTGTGATCGGAATGATTGCAAGAGTACGAGTCAATTTGACGGTGACAGCGGTATTCAGTGTTTCACTTCCCAGATTCCACATGCTGTCCCAGGTGGAAGCGGCAGCAGTTACGGATGAAGTATCGTTGATCGCAGTTCCGGCAAAGACACCGAAAGCATTTCCGCTTGTTGTGTCGAAGCCAAGTGCATTTCCAAGCACCGGGAAAAGTACGGCAGCGATAACATTGAAGAAAAAGATAACAGAAATTGCCTGTGCAACCTCAGTGTCATCAGCGTCAATGACTGGCGCTGTGGCAGCAATCGCAGAACCTCCACAGATGGAAGAACCGACGCCAACCAGGATTGATGTGTTGGAAGGAACGTTCAGTACCTTGCGCAACAGCCATGCAATGATCAAAGATGTAGAAATCGTGCTGATGATAATAGGAAGGGACTGCTTTCCTGTTTGCAGGATAACGCCAAGATTCATACCGAATCCAAGCAGTACAACAGCTGTCTGTAAAATAATTTTAGATGTCCATTTAATTCCTGATTCGGCTGTTCCTTTTTCAGTCCAAAAGCAGGTGATCACCATTCCGGCGAGAATCGCAATGACAGGTCCGCCGATTACCGGGAATGCTTTTCCAATCAGCCAGGATGGAACGGCAATCAGAAAGCAGACCAGAATTCCTTTGAAATTTTTCTGAATAAAATTCATGATAGTGTCCTCTCTTAAGTCTTTTGTTGCTGCCGGTACTACATGCGTCAGCAACCATATTTTTATGAAACAATTATAGATTATAACACTGGTAAGCAATAATAAAAAATTATATAATATTATTAAAACATAAAAATACCTTATTGATAATCCGCTGAATTAGTGTGGAAAAAAGGAAGGGGACAAGAGAATGTTAGATTTTAGAACAGAAACATTTCTTATGGTTTGTGAGACAATGAACTTTACAGAAGCAGCCAGAAGATTACATATTACACAGCCGGCGGTATCACAGCATATACATTTCCTTGAGAAAGAATATGATGCCAGACTATTTTCCTATCATAATAAGCAGCTTTATATGACAGAAGCCGGGGAAATACTTAAGAAAAGGCTGATGACGATGAAAAATGATCAACTGGTGCTAAAACAAGAGATAAAAGGAAAAGAACAGAAGGAAGAGTCACTGTCACTTGGAGTTACAATGACGATCGGGGAATACGCGATTGTAGATAAGCTGGCAAATTTCTTGCTGAAGTATCCGGAGATGAATCTTCATATTCATTATGGAAATACGACACAGCTATTAACATTGCTCGATCAGGGAATTATCAACATGGCTCTGGTAGAAGGAAATTACCCGAAAGAGAATTATGAGCATAGAAGATATAGCACGGAAGATTATATTGCAGTCTGTGCGACTGATCATAAATTCGAGGCAGGGATACCAGACTCGATGAAAGAACTTCTTTATGAAAGATTACTTGTTCGAGAGGCCGGATCCGGGACAAGAAATATTCTGGAAGAACTATTGATGGCCAGAGGAATGAAAATCCAGGATTTTGAACATTACGTTGAAGTAGAAAATATGCATACAATTATCAGGTTCTTAAAAAAGGATTGTGGAATCTCATTTATGTACAAGGTGGCAGTGGAAGAAGAATTAGAAAAAGGAATATTGAAAGAAATCCAGCTTTCAGATTTTAAGATGCAGCATGACTTTGATTTTATTTGGGAAAAGGGAAGCATTTATTCCGGAAAATATTGTGAGGTGTGCGAGGAGTTAATGTAGTAAAAAATCAGACTTCACAAAAATTTTAGAAAAGAATTAGCACTCAACTCTTTACAGTGCTAACAATACGTGCTATATTCCTAATAGAACACAGAGAAAAAGTGATTTCACAGAGTAACATAGATCTGTGAATGCAACAGGAATCCGTGTTTGACTTCACGTTAACTAGTGAACAAATTTATGGTTCAAAGGAGGGAAAGACCATGAATATTAATAAATTTACACAGAATTCATTACAGGCAGTTCAGAACTGTGAGAAGATTGCTGCGGATAACGGGAATCAGGAACTGGCGCAGGAGCATTTACTGTATGCTCTGCTGACACAGGATGACAGCCTGATTTTAAAATTATTTGAGAAGATGAACATCCAGGGTCAGCTTTTTATCAACAGTATTGAACAGGCAATCAGCAAGAGACCGAAGGTACAGGGCGGTCAGGCTTATGTAGGTCAGGACTTGAATAATGTTCTGATTCATGCAGAGGATGAAGCGAAGCAGATGGGAGATGAGTATGTCTCTGTTGAGCATCTGTTTCTTGCAATGCTGAAGTATGCAAGCCGTGAGATGAAGCAGCTTTTCCGTGAATATGGCATCAGCAGAGAGGGATTCCTCCATGCTCTGTCAACAGTAAGAGGAAATCAGAGGGTAACTTCTGACAATCCGGAAGCAACTTATGATACATTGAATAAATACGGTCAGGATCTTGTGGAGAAAGCAAGAGACCAGAAACTGGATCCGGTCATCGGACGTGATGAAGAGATCCGTAATGTGATCCGTATCCTGTCCCGTAAGACAAAGAATAACCCGGTGCTGATCGGTGAACCTGGTGTAGGTAAGACCGCAGTTGTAGAAGGACTTGCACAGCGAATCGTCAGCGGAGATGTGCCGGAGGGCCTGAAAGATAAGACAATCTTTTCACTGGATATGGGAGCACTGGTAGCAGGAGCGAAATATCGTGGTGAATTCGAGGAACGTCTGAAAGCCGTTCTGGAAGAAGTGAAGAACAGTGACGGAAAGATCATTCTTTTCATCGATGAACTTCATACGATCGTCGGAGCCGGTAAGACAGACGGTGCGATGGATGCAGGAAATATGCTTAAGCCTATGCTTGCAAGAGGTGAACTGCACTGTATCGGTGCAACCACACTGGATGAGTATCGTCAGTATATTGAGAAGGATGCAGCACTGGAGCGTCGTTTCCAGCCGGTTCTGGTAGATGAGCCAACTGTTGAGGATGCGATCTCTATCCTGAGAGGACTGAAAGAGAGATACGAAGTCTTCCATGGTGTTAAGATTACAGACAGTGCACTTGTTGCGGCAGTTACACTTTCGAACAGATATATTTCTGATCGTTTCCTGCCGGATAAAGCAATCGACCTTGTTGATGAGGCATGTGCATTGATCAAGACAGAACTTGATTCTATGCCGACAGAGCTTGATGAACTTCGCCGTCGTGTGATGCAGATGGAGATTGAAGAGTCTGCACTTAAGAAAGAGGAAGACCGCTTAAGTAAAGAGCGTCTGGAACATTTGCAGGAAGAACTGGCAGAACTGAAAGCGCAGTATGCAAGTAAGAAGGTACAGTGGGAAAATGAGAAGAATTCTGTAGAGCATGTACAGAAGATCCGTGAGCAGATCGAGCAGGTGAATAAGGAGATTCAGAAGGCCCAGAGAGAATATGATCTGAACAAGGCAGCTGAACTTCAGTATGGTCGTCTTCCACAGTTGCAGAAACAACTGGAAGAGGAAGAAGCGAAGGTAAAAGCAAAAGATCTTTCACTTGTGCATGAATCTGTTACAGACGACGAGATTGCAAAGATCGTTTCCAGATGGACAGGTATTCCGGTTGCAAAACTAAACGAGAGTGAGAGAAATAAGACACTTCACCTTGCAGATGAACTGCATAAACGTGTCATTGGACAGGATGAAGGTGTAGAACTTGTGACAGAAGCCATCATCCGTTCCAAAGCAGGCATCAAAGATCCGACAAAACCAATCGGTTCCTTCTTATTCCTTGGACCTACAGGTGTAGGTAAGACAGAGCTTGCAAAGGCACTTGCCCAGAGCCTGTTTGATGATGAGAACAACATGGTTCGTATCGATATGAGTGAGTACATGGAGAAATATTCCGTGTCCAGACTGATCGGAGCTCCTCCGGGATATGTTGGATATGATGAAGGTGGACAGCTGACAGAGGCAGTCAGAAGAAAACCGTATTCTGTTGTACTTTTTGATGAGATCGAGAAAGCACATCCGGATGTCTTCAACGTACTGTTGCAGGTATTGGATGATGGACGAATCACAGATTCACAGGGACGCACGGTTGACTTCAAGAATACGATCTTGATCATGACTTCCAACATTGGTGCAAACTATCTGCTGGAAGGCATCAAAGAAGATGGCTCAATCGATGAGCAGAGCCAGAATATGGTAATGGATGATCTGAAAGCACATTTCAGACCGGAATTTTTGAACCGTCTAGATGAGATCATCATGTTCAAACCATTGACAAAGACGAATGTACGTTCCATCATTGACCTTTTGGTTGCTGATGTGAACCGCCGTCTGGAAGAACGCGAATTGAGTGTTGAGCTGACAGAAGCAGCGAAAGACTTCGTTGTGGAAGGCGGATATGATCCGATGTACGGTGCAAGACCACTGAAACGTTACTTGCAGAAGAATGTAGAGACACTGGCTGCAAAACTAATCCTCGCAGGAGATGTAGGACGTGGCGACACGATTCTGATTGATGTTAAGGATGGCAGACTGACAGCAGATGTGAAGAAATAAAATATGATACCAGGGATTGTGGGAGTGCATTGCACGAAACAATCCGTAGGTATCCTAGTTGGGGGATTTTGCCCCCAACATCAAAGTATTAGTACAGTAGTGATATAATGCAGGGCTGTGAAAAATGAAAATTTTCTGGAGATTTTTGAAAATTGAGTTTTTCACAGCCTTTTTTTCGTTCACCGAAGCAATTGATACAAGAGCAGACTATATGTTAAAATAAGAAACTGACAGAATGCATATGCATACAACAAGAATTAATACTAAGAAAGAACTCAAGTAGAATCCCGGAAAGGAAGCTCCCATGACTCGTATTATTTTCCACATCGACGTCAATTCAGCATTTTTAAGCTGGACGGCGGTTGAACAATTGAAGAATGGATCAAAAGTGGATCTGCGGGAGATCCCGGCGATCATTGGCGGAGATCAGAGTTCGCGTCATGGGATTGTCCTTGCAAAATCATCACTTGCCAAATCCTATGGAATTCAGACTGGTGAGCCTGTGGTGAATGCTTTCCGTAAATGTCCGAATCTTGTGACAGCACCACCAAATCACAAGATGTATCGGGAAAAGAGCCGGATGCTGATGGATTTCCTGCGGACATATACGAAGAAGATCGAGCAGGTCAGTGTCGATGAATGTTATATGGATTTCACAGAACTTGCCGGGAACTATCCAACATCGGTGGACGGGGCGATGGAGATTAAGGAAGAAGTAAAGAGACGTTTTGGATTCACGGTGAATATTGGAATTTCCAGTAATAAACTGTTAGCGAAGATGGCTTCAGATTTTCAGAAACCGGATCGGATTCATACGTTATTTCCGGGAGAGGTTCCGCAGAAAATGTGGCCGCTTCCAATCGGAGATCTCTTTATGGCAGGGCGTTCAAGCGTGGAGGTCTTTAAGAAACTTGAAATTAATACAATTGGAGATCTTGCACGCGCAGATGTGAATGTAATCATGCTGCATTTAAAAAGTCATGGAAAGATGCTCTGGAATTTCGCAAATGGAATCGGGGATGATAAGGTACAATATGAACCGGAAGAGGCAAAGGGAGTAGGAAATTCAACGACTCTGTCAGAGGATGCGGCAACTTATGAAGAGGCGAGAGAAGTGTTCCGTGAACTTGCACAGAGTGTGGGAAACAGGCTGAAAAAGGCGGAAAAGAAAGCTGGTATGGTAAGCATGGAGGTTCGCTATTATGATTTCAGAAATATGTCGCATCAGGTGCAGCTTCAAAAGCCGACAAACGACCCGGATATTTTATGGAAGACAGCGTGCGATTTATTTCTTGAAAGCTGGAGTGGAGAACCTATCCGTCTCTTAGGAATACGAACATCAAAATTAGTAGAAGAGACTGCGCCGGAGCAGCTGACAATTTTTGATATTGAATTTCCAAAAGAACCGGACGAGAAACATAAGAAATTAAATGCCGCATTGGAACAGCTGAACAATCGTTACGGAAAGGGTGCGGTTGTGAAAGGGACATTCTATAAACCGGATGGAAAGAAGAAAAAGGATGGAATTTAGAAGAGATAGAAAGAGGAACGTACATTGAAAGAGAAAAATTATAATCTGGAATTAATTCGGATGATTTCTTTTATATTTGTTATTGTGATCCATGTATCAAACTATTATTGCAGAGCTTATGGAGATATTACGATCGGGGAATACAGCTTTTCACTTTTGATGAATCTGCTGGCAAGGATAAGTGTACCGTGTTTTTTCATGATTACAGGAGCGCTTCTGCTTGGAAGAGAGGAATCACTACATAAACATGCGAAGCGAGTGTTACGTTTTCTAATTGTCCTGCTTGTGTGGAGTGCAATATACATGATCTGGAATGCAGCTTATATGAAGGATCCTTATCAAATCAAAGATTTATTATATAAGCCGGTAGAACAGCATCTGTGGTATCTGTATGCGATGATCCCGATTTATCTGGTACTTCCTTTTTTCCAGGTTATGTGTAAAGGGATGAGTCTTCGGATGGAACGCGCATTTCTTGCAGTTATTACTGCAGCAGTTTTGTTTAATTATATTTCCACATTTTTAAAGGAAGAAATGTATTATGATTTGCCGATGGTTGGTGACAGGATTTATTCGTATTATGTATTTATCGGATATTACATATATAAGTATAGGAAGCATGTATTGAAGGGCAAAATGATTCCAATAGGAATCTTTGTTGCGTGTATGGCATTAAATTATGGGTTGACATATGCGGTAACCTTGCAGGAAGGGGAACATTATGAACGGCTGTTAGAGTATGGGAATCCATTACTCACACTTGCTGCTGCAATGGCATTTCTCATGTTAGTACGTTTGAAAAAGAGCGAATTCAATCCGTCAGAACGGGCAAAAAAATGGATCGACAGATTTTGTGGATGTTCTTTCGGGATTTATCTGATCCATATTATGTTTCTCGATGTTTATAAGAGAAATGTTAAGCCAGAGAGATTTTCTGCATGGATCATGATTCCGACAGTAAGTGCGGGACTTGTATTATTGTCCTTCGGATGTGTCTGGATGATTCGAAAGACAAAAACAGGACGAAAGATTACATAGGTTTTTTTGCATATGTGGTGAGATTATGTTATTCTATAAAGGTTAAGACAATCGTTATTTGCCTGAAAGTCAATGATGCAGTATACCAGTTCAGAACAGGAGGGTTAGATCATGAAATTAGATAAATTATTAGAACGCCTGGATTACACAGTAGTACAGGGAAGTGATTCTACAGAAGTAACAACACTGATCAATGATTCAAGAAAAGTGGAAGAAGGATCTGTTTTCGTATGTATCAGCGGAGCAGTATCTGATGGACATAAATATGCAGCAGATGTTGCGGCGAAAGGTGCGGCAGCTGTTGTTGTAGAGAAAGATGTTGAAGTGCCGGAGAACGTGACTGTGATCAAAGTAGAGGATACACGTTACGCACTGGCGCTGATGTCAGCAGCTTATTTCGGATATCCGGCAGACAAGATGAAAGTCATCGGTATCACAGGAACAAAGGGAAAGACAACAACTACTTATATGATCAAGTCCATTCTTGAAGAGACAGGACATAAGGTCGGATTGATCGGTACAATTGAGGCAATCATTGGAGATAAGAAGATCCCTTCATGTAATACAACACCGGAGTCTTATACAATTCATAAATATTTCGCAGAGATGGTAGAAGCTGGCTGTGACTGTGTTGTTATGGAAGTTTCTTCCCAGGGACTGATGCTTCACAGAACAGCAGGAATTCCGTTTGAAATCGGTATTTTCACAAACCTTGGAAGAGATCATATCGGACCAAACGAGCATAAGGATTTTGATGATTACAAGAGATGCAAAGGTCTTCTGTTCAAACAGTGTAAGCTTGGAATCGCCAATGTAGACGATAAATATTTTAAAGATGTATTTGAAGGCTCTACATGTAAGATTGAGACATTCGGATTTTCACCGGAGGCAGATCTTCGTGCAGAGAATGTAGAACTCGTGTCCAGACCGGGATATCTTGGCGTCGCATATCATGTTGCAGGAGTGATGGATTTTGATGTGGAGATCGATGTTCCGGGTAAATTCAGTGTTTACAACTCTTTGACTGCAATCTCCGTCTGCCGCCATTTCCAGGTGCCGGTTGAGATGATCAAGGATGCACTTAAGAAGGCAAAGGTAAAAGGACGTATCGAGATGATCAAGGTGTCTGATGATTTTACACTGATGATCGATTATGCACACAATGCGATGAGTCTTGAGAGTCTTCTGACAACATTGAAAGAATATAATCCGAAGCGTCTTGTATGTCTGTTCGGATGCGGTGGAAACCGTTCCAAAGACAGAAGATTCGAGATGGGTGAGGTATCCGGAAGACTGGCAGATCTGACGATCATTACATCAGATAATCCGAGATTTGAAGAACCACAGGATATCATTAACGACATCAAGACCGGAATCGCAAAGACAGATGGGAAATATGTGGAGATCTGTGATCGTAAAGAAGCAATCAAGTATGCAATCGAGCATGGCGAGCCGGGAGATGTTATTGTACTGGCAGGAAAAGGACATGAGGACTATCAGGAGATCTGTGGCGTAAAGCATCCGATGGATGAACGCGTGCTGATCAAAGAAGTCCTGGAAGAATTAAAAGAGAAATAAGATCGTGTTTGCAAATGTTATTGTAGATATACAACATGAAAAACTGGATAAGATCTTTCAGTACCGGATTCCCGAAAGACTGAAAGACGAGTTGCATCCGGGGATGGAAGTACTGATCCCTTTTGGAAAAGGAAACCGGCAGATGAAAGGTTATGTGACGGCGTTATCAGAGTCCTGTGATTATGATCTGTCAAAGGTGAAGGAAATTACAGATATCTCCAGAAACAGTGTGGCAATCGAAGCAAGACTGATCGCACTGGCGGCGTGGATGAAAGAGCAGTATGGCGGAACGATGATCCAGGCACTTAAGACAGTGCTGCCAATCAAGCAGAAGGAGAATGCGAAGGTGAAGAAACACCTCCGTTTGCTGCTTACTGAAGAAGAAAGTCAGGAGAAACTGGCCTTTTATCAGAAAAAGAATCAGAAAGCAAGAGAGAGACTTCTGGAAGCTTTGATGGAATCACCGCTTCTGGATTATGAGCTGGTGACGAAAAAATTAAATGTGACACTGCCTGTGATGCGTGCGCTGGAAGAACAGGGCGTGCTGAAGATAGAATCAGAGCAGGTATACCGTAATCCGGTGAAACAGGCAAAGAAATCACAACAGGAGATCATCTATACAGAAGAACAGCAGCATGTGATCCAGGGTTTCAGGCAAGACTATCTGTACGGAACAAGGAGAACTTATCTGCTTCACGGAGTGACCGGAAGCGGGAAGACAGAAGTTTATATGGAAATGATCCGCACTGTGGTCGAACAGGGAAGACAGGCAATTGTCCTGATTCCGGAGATCGCACTGACTTATCAGACAGTGATGCGGTTTTACCGTTGTTTCGGTGACCGGGTTTCTATCATGAACTCAAGATTGTCCGCCGGAGAGCGTTACGATCAGATGATGCGTGCGAAGAAAGGCGAGGTTGACGTGATGATTGGTCCACGTTCTGCACTCTTTACTCCATTTCCGAATCTGGGGCTGATCGTTATTGATGAGGAACATGAACCGACATACAAGAGTGAGCAGGTGCCGCGTTATCATGCAAGAGAAGTGGCAGTTCACAGGGCAGAAGTGGAAGATGCCAGTGTCGTGCTTGGAAGTGCAACTCCGTCCATGGAAGCCATGTACCGGGCAAGACTGGGTGAATATCAGCTTTATGAGATGAAGAACCGTTCCCATATGCAGCAGATGGCAACTGTGTATACAGTAGACATGCGTAAAGAACTGAAGAATGGAAACCGCTCCATCTTGAGTGAGAAACTGCAGGAACTGATCGAAGACAGACTGAATGCGAAGGAGCAGATCATGCTGTTTTTGAATCGCAGAGGATATTCCGGTTTTATTTCCTGCAGAGAATGTGGTCATGTAGTGAAGTGTCCACACTGTAATGTGTCCTTGTCGGTACACAAAGGCGGGAAAATGGTCTGCCACTACTGTGGCTATGAGCAGCCAAAGGTGACGGAGTGTCCGGAATGCGGTTCCCGTTATATCGGAGAATTCCGCGCAGGAACCCAACAGATCGAGGATATGGTGAAGGCAAGATTCCCACAGGCAAGAGTACTTCGTATGGATATGGACACAACGAAGAAAAAGGATTCCCACGAACAGATTTTATCTGCATTTGCGAATGAAGAAGCTGATATTCTTGTGGGAACACAGATGATCGTAAAAGGACATGATTTTCCAAAGGTCACATTAGTCGGTGCATTGGCGGCGGATATGTCACTTTATACAGATGATTATCGCTCCGGCGAGCGGACTTTTCAGCTTCTGACACAGGCAGCAGGTCGTGCCGGAAGAGGTGACAGACCGGGAGAGGTCGTGATCCAGACGTATGATCCTGAACACTATGCGATCGAGGCTTCAGCGGCACAGGATTATGAGGCATTTTATGAAAAGGAGATCCGCTACCGCAGTCTGATGGGATATCCGCCGGTGGAAAACCTGATGGCAGTGCTTGCAGCATGTGAAGATGAGGCACTTTTAGAGAAAGCGTGCAAATACCTGAAGGAATACATTTTGCGGATCAAAGGTCAGGCACAGCTTGATGTGATCGGTCCGGCAAGTCCGGGAGTGGATAAGATCAAAGATATTTACCGGAGAGTGATTTACGTAAAAGCTCCGGAATACCGCACCTTAGTTGTATTAAAAGACAGGATGGAACAATATATAGAAATTAACTCAGGGTTTCAGAAAATGAGGATTCAATTCGATTTCAACCCGATGAATTTATAGAAAAGAGAGGAAAGAATAATGGCAATCAGAGAAGTAAGAGAGATGGGCGATGACGTTCTTGAAAAACAGTGTAAACCAGTGACGAAGATGACACTTCGTACAAAGATTTTAATTGAAGATATGCTTGATACAATGTATGAGAAGATGGGTGTGGGTCTTGCAGCACCGCAGGTTGGTATTCTTAAACAGATTGTAGTGATTGATGTCGGAGAGGGTCCGATCGTTCTGATCAATCCTGAGATCATCGAAACATCCGGTGAGCAGACTGGCGAAGAAGGATGCTTAAGTGTGCCGGGAAAATGGGGAATCGTAACTCGTCCGAATCACGTAAAGGTACGTGCACTGGATGAAAATATGGAGGAATTCGAGATAGAAGGAGAAGAACTTCTTGCAAGAGCTTTCTGCCATGAGATCGATCACCTTGGAGGACACCTCTATGTAGAGAAAGTAGAAGGAGAACTGCATGATTCACCGGCCTACAACGAGGAAGATATGGAATATGAAGTGGAGGAATAATTGATGAGAATAATTTTCATGGGAACACCGGACTTCTCCGTGGGAACACTGGAAGCACTGGTGGAAGCAGGACATGAGGTATGTCTCGTAGTGAGCCAGCCGGATAAACCAAAGGGACGCGGCAAAGAGATGCAGCCAACTCCGGTGAAAGAAGCTGCGATGAAACATGGAATCCCGGTTTATCAGCCGAAGAAGATCCGTGATCCGGAATGTGTAGAAGAACTGAGAAAATACAACGCAGATGTAATGGTAGTTATTGCATTTGGACAGATCATTCCGAAAGAAATCCTGGAGATGACACCATATGGATGCATCAATGTACATGCGTCTCTGCTTCCAAAATACCGTGGTGCGGCGCCGATCCAGTGGTCTATCATCAATGGCGAGGAAGTGACAGGTGTTACAACAATGCAGATGAACGAAGGACTGGATACAGGCGACATGATTCAGAAAGTCGAAGTGCCGATCACAGAAGACGAGACAGGAGAAAGCCTTCATGATAAGCTGGCAGAAGCAGGAGCAAAGCTTTGTGTAGAGACTCTGAAAGCAATTGAAGATCATACAGCAACATTTGAAAAGCAGGGAGAAAGCCCGACAGAATATGCCAGAATGCTTGATAAGAAGCTTGGAAATATTGACTGGAATACATCCGCAGTACAGATTGAACGTCTGGTGCGTGGCCTGAATTCCTGGCCAAGTGCTTACACACATTGGGACAAAAAGGTAGTGAAGATCTGGAGAGCAAAAGCGGAGGCTGACGGCACGGTAAAAGCAGAGCCGGGAACAGTGTTGAGTGTAGAGAAAGATTCCTTTACTGTTCAGACAGGGGATGGAATTTTACGAGTTCTGGAACTTCAGATTCCGGGGAAAAAGAGAATGGATACAGGAGCTTTCTTAAGAGGATACACAATTGAAAGCGGGGTTAAATTTACACAGGAATAAGAGGACTCTTGGAGGGGGACTACAGATAACAGGAGGTAATTAAAGTATGTATTATGGATTTTATTATGACTGGACTTATATACTGGTACTGATCGGTGTGGTTCTCAGCCTGTTTGCATCGTCTCAGGTGAAAGGAACATTTGCAAAATATTCGAAGATCCGCAGTTACTCAGGGATGACAGGACGAGAAGCGGCAGAACAGATTCTCAGAAGAAATGGAATCTATGATGTGCAGGTGACTCATATCGCGGGAAATCTGACTGATCATTATGATCCGAGAAACAAGACACTGGCACTTTCTGATCCGGTTTATAATTCAACTTCTGTAGCAGCAATCGGAGTTGCGGCACATGAGTGTGGTCATGCAGTACAGCATTTTGAAGGGTATGCACCATTATCAATCCGTGGTGCACTTGTGCCGGTGGTGAATTTTGGATCTATGATTTCCTGGCCACTGATCATTATCGGTCTGTTTATGAATGGACAGATGTCCAGTTTCTTTATTGATATTGGAATTCTGCTCTTTATGGTAGCTGTGGCATTTCATCTTATAACACTTCCGGTGGAAATCAATGCTTCCAGAAGAGCGGTGAAGGTACTTGGAAATTCAGGAATGCTCCGTGAAGACGAAGTTGGCGGAGTGAAGAAAGTACTTCGCGCAGCAGCAATGACATATGTGGCAAGTGCGGCAGCAATGATTTTACAGCTTTTACGTCTGTTGATCCTGACAAATGGACGAAGAAGAAATGACTGACAGCAGATAGAAAGAAGAATGCGGAGAATAGGAGTAGATTTATGGGAAAACAGATCAATGAACGCGAGATTGTTCTTGAGGTTTTGATGGAAATAACAGAGAACGGAGCGTACAGCCACAAGATTCTTGGAGATGTTCTTTCTAAATATCAATATCTGGAGAAACGTGAACGTGCATTTATCACCAGAGTGGTTGAAGGAACTCTGGAACATATGATTGAGATTGATTATATTTTAAATCAGGTTTCTAAGACAAAAGTTAAGAAGATGAAACCGGTCATCCGTAATCTTCTTCGCAGCAGCGTCTATCAGCTGAAATATATGGATAGCGTACCGGATCATGCGGTGTGCAGTGAGGCAGTAAAGCTTGCGGTTCGAAAAGGATTTTCGGGTCTGCGCGGGTATGTGAATGGAGTCCTTAGAAATGTTGCCCGTAAAATGGATGAGATCGAATATCCGAAAGAAGGCGTGCAGAGGCTTTCGGTGAAATATTCTGTCCCGGAATGGATTCTTTCTTTATGGAAGAAAGCGTATGGGGAAGAAATCACAGAGAAGATGGCGGCTGATTTTCAGAAAGAGAAGCCGATTACGATCCGCTGCTGTCTGAACCAGGTTACACCGGAAGTATTGAAAGCAAAACTGGAAACAGAAGGAGCGAAGGTGGAAGCACATCCGTATCTTCCGTATGCATTTTATCTTTCAGACTATGATTATCTGGAAAGTCTCGAAAGCTTTCAGGAAGGTCTCTTCACAGTACAGGATATCAGCTCTATGTTTGTCGGAGAACTGGCAAATCCAAAAGCCGGAGATCAGGTGATCGATGTCTGTGCAGCACCGGGAGGAAAATCACTCCATGTGGCAGAGAAGCTTCAGCTGGCAGATGAACTGGCAGCGAGAGAGAACGGAACAGAAGCAAAGACAGGACGGGTTGAAGCAAGAGATCTGACCGAATATAAGACAGATCTGATCTGGCAGAATATCGACCGTTCCGGACTTGGAAATATTTGTGCAGTATGTAAGGATGCTTCTGTCTTCGATGAATATGATAAGGAAATGGCAGATCTTGTGATCGCAGATCTCCCGTGTTCCGGACTGGGAGTACTGGGGAAAAAGCCAGATCTGCGATACCGTGTACAACCAGAAGATCTTGAAGAACTTGCGGCTTTGCAGAGAAAGATCCTTTCATGCGCACAGGCGATCGTTAAGGAAGGCGGAACATTGCTGTACAGCACATGTACCGTAAATCCGGGAGAAAACATGGACAATGTCCACTGGTTCTTGAAAGAATACCCACAATTTGAACTGGACGATATCACAGAAAATCTTTGCAGGGAGTTAAGAAGTGATGTGATCGAGAAGGGATGTATCCAATTCTTCCCGGGAGTCCACGATTGTGACGGATTCTTTATTGCAAGATTAAAGAAAAAGGCATGATTCTCAGGAAATGTGAAAAAATAGAAAAAGCAGATAAATTATGTGAATAACTCACAGAAAAAGCGAAATACAGGAGGAAAACTTTAAGATGAAGAAAGATATCCGTGCTTATGGATATGAAGAATTACAGAAAGAGATGGCAACGATCGGAGAAAAAGCATTTCGTGCAAAACAGATCTATGAATGGCTGCATGTGAAGCTGGTAGATCATTTTGATGAGATGACGAATCTTTCAAAGGCTTTACGGGAAAAACTGGAAGAGAATTATGAGATTCTCCCGGTTGTTATGCTGGAGAGACAGATTTCCCAGATTGACGGTACGAACAAGTTCCTGTTCCGTCTCTATGATGGAAATGTAGTCGAAAGCGTTCTTATGAAATATAAGCATGGAAATTCTGTCTGTATTTCTTCTCAGGTCGGCTGCAGGATGGGATGTGCATTCTGTGCATCAACGATCGGAGGTCTGGTGCGAAATCTTTCTCCGTCGGAGATGCTTGGACAGATCTATCAGATTCAGAAGATAAGCGGTGAAAGGGTTTCGAATGTGGTGATCATGGGAACCGGAGAACCGATGGATAATTACGATAATTTCCTGAAGTTTATTCATTTACTTACAGATGAGCATGGATTGAACATCAGTCAGAGAAATGTCACCGTATCAACCTGTGGAATAGTTCCAAAGATGAAAGAACTGGCGAAAGAGCATTTACAGATCACACTTGCACTTTCACTTCACGGTTCAAATCAGGAAAAACGAAGAAAACTGATGCCGGTCGCAAATAAATATGATATCACAGAAGTACTCGCGGCCTGTGACGAATATTTCAAAGAAACCGGCCGGAGAGTGAGTTTTGAGTACAGTCTTGTGCATGGTGTGAATGATACGGATGAGGATGCACAGGAACTGATCCATTTATTAAAGCATAAGAACTGTCATATCAACCTGATACCGGTCAACCCGGTAAAAGAACGTGATTTTGTCCGTCCAAGCCGGAAAAGTGCTTTGAATTTCAAAAATAAACTTGAAAAAAGCGGAATAAATGTTACTATAAGAAGGGAAATGGGCTCTGATATTGACGGAGCCTGCGGTCAGCTCAGGCGCCGCTACGTAGAAACTGAAGGAGAATAGAAGGTATGAAGACATTTTCAATTACAGATGTTGGAATGGTGCGACAGGTGAATCAGGACTACGTCTTTACGACGGGAAAACCACTGGGTATTCTCCAGAACCTGTTCGTGGTAGCGGATGGTATGGGTGGCCATCAGGCAGGAGATTATGCTTCCAAGTGTACTGTGGAAGTGATGATCAAAGAGCTTGCGAAGAGCGAGGGAGAGGATATCGAACGTGTTCTTGTGAAAGCAATCAAGGCTGCCAATCGTGAGATTATCAAAGAAGCATCCGCTGACGAACATCTGAAGGGTATGGGAACAACGGTTGTCGCTGCTACTGTGAAAGAACAGATGCTGTATTTTGCCAATGTGGGAGACAGCCGACTGTATCTGATCAATCAGGGAATCCAACAGCTAAGTAAAGATCATTCACTTGTGGAAGAGATGGTCCGTCTCGGTGGAATTAAGCCGGAAGAAGCGAAGCATCATCCGGATAAGAATATTATCACAAGAGCGATCGGTGCAAAAGCTGATGTGGATGTGGATTTTTATGAACACCGTCTGAAACGGGGAGACATCATTCTGATGTGTACAGACGGATTGAGTAATATGGTGGAAGATGAAGAACTTTTCCATATTGTGCAGGGAAGCCGGGATATCGTCGAAGCAGGCGAGATGCTGGTGGAAGCAGCAAAAGAGAATGGAGGAACAGATAACATCGGAGTGGTATTGTTTGAACCATTTGCAGATGAGGTGAGTGTATGATTAAAGAAGGAGTATTTTTAGGAAAACGATACGAGATACTTGGCCGTATCGGTTCTGGCGGAATGGCAGATGTCTACAAAGGCAAGGACCATAAGCTGAATCGTTTTGTTGCGATCAAAGTATTGAAGAGCACATATCGTTCGGATGAGACGTTTATTAAGAAGTTTTTAAGCGAAGCTCAGGCAGCAGCCGGATTGATGCATCCGAATGTAGTTAATGTCTATGATGTGGGACAGGATCGTGGTCTTTATTATATGGTCATGGAACTTGTGGAAGGAATTACGCTGAAGGATTACATCGAGAAGAAAGGAAAACTTTCAGCAAAAGAGACGATCAGTATTTCCATCCAGATGGTGACAGGTATTCAGGCAGCGCATAACTGCCATATCATTCACCGGGATATTAAGCCGCAGAATATTATTATTTCCAAAGATGGAAAGGTTAAGGTTACCGATTTCGGAATCGCGCGGGCTACGACATCAACTGCAACACAGGCAGTAACAACAACAGTGATGGGATCCGTACATTACACATCTCCGGAACAGGCCAGAGGTGGTATTGTAGATGAGAAGAGTGATATCTATTCAGCAGGTATCACGATGTATGAGATGATCACAGGGCATGTTCCGTTTGACGGAGATTCGACAGTGACGGTTGCTTTGAAACATTTGAATGAAGTGATCAAGTCTCCGGCAGAAGAAGTACCGGATATTCCGTACAGCCTGGAGTGCATTATTATGAAATGTACACAGAAACTGCCGAATAAACGATATATGAGCTGTGAGGAACTGCTTCAGGATCTGAAGCACTCACTGGTAGATCCGGATGGAGATTTTGTAGTTCTTGATGGTGTGACAAAACGTATGCCGGCAGCATCCCAGGATACAGGCCGGACTACGGTTGTTATGTCACAGGACGAGTTGAATCGTATGAAGAACCGTCAGAATTATAATAATGATTATGACGACGATGACGACGATTATGATGATTATGATGATGGCGATGACTACGACGACCGTCGTAGAAGCCGCTATGATGATGACGATGATTATGATGACCGCCGCAGAAGCCGCTATGATGATGACGATGATTATGACGACCGTCGCAGAAGTCGTTATGATGACGACGATGATTACGACGACCGCCGCAAAGACCGTTATGATGACCGGAACCGCCGTAAGAAGAATGAAGTGAATAAAGATACGAAGAAGATCATGAAGATCCTTATGGTTGTTGCCGGTGTTGTGATCGCGCTTTTGGTCATGTTCCTTGTAGGAAATGCAGTGGGTGTATTTAAAGGCGGAAAAGGAACAACTACACAGCAAACGGATTCAGAGATGGTAAAAGTACCGGATGTGACAGGCAAGACATATGAGGAAGCCCAGAAAGAACTGAACAAATATGATCTTGGAATCCATAAGTCAACTGCGCCTTCCGATACTGTTGCAAAAGGAAAGATCATCAGCCAGGACCCTGCTGATGGAAAGAAAGTAAAGAAGCATACAACAGTCAATGTTGTGATCAGCAGTGGTGAAGAAGCAAAGACAACAACCATTCCGAATGTTGTTGGAATGTCGGAAGCTGATGCGGAAAAAGCACTTCAAGATAAGAATCTTGTGGTGAAGAAAGGTGATCCGGTTTACAGTGATGAGGTGGAACAGGGAGAAGTTGTTTCAGTCAGTCCAAGTGAAGGGGCAGAAGTAAAAGAAGGAACAACAGTTACTCTTGTAATAAGCAAGGGAAATCAGCCGGCAACAGTTCCGAAACTTACCGGAAAGTCCCAGTCGGATGCAGAAGCGGCACTCTCACAGGCAGGTTTGTCCGGAAATGCAACGGAGGATTACAGTGATACTGTAGAAGAAGGGTATATTATCTCACAGGATACAGATGCCGGAAAAGAAGTATCCAAGGGCACAACGATTGGATATGTGGTGAGCAAAGGTCCAAAGATGACGGTGGTTACTGTGCCGGATCTGTCCTATAAAGATAAAAACACAGCCGAGAAACTGCTGAAACAGGCTGGACTTACACCGGAGTATATTGGTGAAGATTATAGTGATGAATATCCAAAAGGACAGGTATTCTATCAGTCTGTCAGCAGCGGTACACAGGTGGAAAAAGGGACAACTGTCCAGTATATGGTCAGCAAAGGATCTCAACCATCAGCCCCGGATAGTGGAAATTCCGGAAATGGTTCCGGGACAGAAGAGAACACGAATCAATGATAACAGAGAGCAAGTATATGCAGGGAAAGATAATAAAAGGGATTGCCGGATTCTACTACGTGAATGTAGTAGAATCCGGAATTTTTGAATGTAAAGCAAAAGGTGCCTTTCGAAAAGACGGGATCAAGCCGTTGGTCGGTGATGATGCTGTGATTGAGGTACTTGATGAAAAAGAAATGACAGGAAATATCATAGAGATCCTGCCGCGTAAGAATGAGTTGATTCGTCCGGCAGTAGCCAATATTGATCAGGCACTGGTTGTGTTTGCGGTGACAAAACCGAAACCACATTATAATCTGTTAGATCGTTTTCTTGTCATGATGGAACGAAAAGAGATACCTGTCGTATTATGTTTTAATAAGACGGATATTGCCAGTCATCCTGAAATTGCAGAATTGAAAGAAGTTTATACCGGATGCGGATATCCGGTGATCTTTACAAGTGCGAAGGAAGAAGCAAACATCAGTGAGTTGAAATCACTTTTAAAAGGAAAGACAACTTCGATCGCAGGACCTTCCGGTGTTGGAAAATCATCTCTGATCAATCTTCTGCAGTCTGAAGTGAAGATGGAGACAGGCAGCATCAGTAAGAAGATTGACCGTGGAAAACATACAACAAGACATTCCGAACTGATTGTGATCGGAGAAGATTCTTATATTATGGATACTCCGGGATTCAGCTCTCTTTACGTTAATGATTTTGAAAAAGAAGATTTAAAATATTATTTTCCGGAATTCACACCGTATGAAGGACAGTGCAAGTTCAATGGCTGTGACCACATTCATGAACCCGGATGCGCTGTGAAAGAGGCAGTTGAAGAAGGGAAGATCCATAAGATCAGATATGAAGATTATACGGAGATGTACCGTGAACTAAAGGAAAGAAAGAGGTATTAAGTTTATGAAAAATATTTTAGCACCATCCATTCTCTCAGCAGATTTCAAGATTTTAGGAGAGCAGTTGAAATTAACAGAAGAAGCAGGCGCAGAGTATATTCATTTTGATGTGATGGACGGAATGTTTGTTCCAAGCATTTCCTTTGGAATGCCGGTTCTCGCATCGATCAAGGGCGCAACATCACAGACACTGGATGTTCATCTCATGGTGACAGAACCAATCCGCTATGTGGAAGAATTCGTGAAAGCAGGAGCAGATATCGTTACAGTTCATTATGAAGCATGTGAAGATCTGCAGGCAACAATTGATAAAATCCATGCAGCGGGAGCTAAAGTGGGAATCTCTATTAAACCAAAGACACCGGTTGATGTACTGATTCCATATCTGGATCAGGCAGAGATGTTTCTGATCATGTCTGTAGAACCGGGATTTGGCGGACAGGCATTTATCCCTGAATCACTGGAGCGTATCAGTGAATTGAGAAACCTTCTGAATGAAAAAGGGCTTACAACGGATATTGAAGTAGACGGTGGAATCTATCACAAAAACGTAGCAGAAGTACTTGCAGCCGGAGCGAATGTAATGGTCTCAGGTTCAGGTGTTTTTAAAGGCGATATCAAAGACAATACAGTAAAGTTTATGGAGATTTTAAACGGAAATGTGTAAGAGAACAGTTATTGTGAGCGGGGGAATGCTGGAAGAAGATTTTGTCCTTCCAATCCTTAAGGCAGAAGAGACAGAATTTATTATCGGAGTAGATAAAGGACTCGCATTTCTTTATGAACATAAGATCAAACCGGATTACATCGTAGGAGATTTTGACAGTGTACCGGAAGAAGTGATCGATTATTATAGGAAAGAAGCAAATGTACCGATCCGGGAGTTTAATCCGGTAAAGGATGCGTCTGACACAGAGATTGCACTTCGTATGTGCCTTGGACTCAGAAGAAAAGAAATCTGGATCCTTGGAGGAACCGGAAATCGTCTGGATCATTTCTGGGCTAATGTCCAGTGCCTGAATATTGCGCTTGAAGCAGGATCTCAGGCGATGATCTTAGACAGCCACAATAGAATTCGTCTGCTTAATCATGGAATCGCAATTCGCAGAGAAGAAGCTTTCGGAAAGTATTTTTCGGTGTTTCCGTTACAGCTTCCGGTTGAGGATTTCTGTATCAGCGGTGCAAAATATCCACTGCAGAATCACCTGCTCTCATCAGGAGACAGTTTGTGCGTGAGTAATGAGTTCGCAGAAGGAGAAGATGAAGTGAAGATTTCTTTCGTGTTTGGAAAAGTGATTTTGATGGAGACGAGAGATTGAAATTCAAGCCCCATTATAGTATAATATTAGATGCTATTTTGGGGCTTCTTTTTGTGAAAGAGCCATATAACAGAAAATAAGAGAAATTGACCTTGTGGATTTAGCTTTAGAAATCAAGGCTTTAAGGAGGAAATAGAGAAAATGAAACTTGGAATTGTTGGATTACCGAACGTAGGAAAAAGTACACTGTTCAATTCACTGACAAAGGCCGGTGCAGAATCTGCAAACTATCCATTCTGTACGATTGACCCGAATGTCGGTGTCGTAACAGTTCCGGATAAGAGACTGGATGTGCTTGGAGAGATGTATCATACAAAGAAGATCATTCCGGCAGCAATCGAGTTTGTTGATATTGCAGGACTTGTAAAGGGAGCATCCAAAGGAGAAGGACTTGGAAACCAGTTCCTTGCCAACATCCGTGAGGTTGATGCGATCGTACATGTTGTAAGATGCTTTGAGAATACGAATATCGTGCATGTGGACGGAAGCATTGATCCACTGCGTGACATTGAGACAATCAATCTTGAGCTGATCTTCTCTGATCTTGAAGTTCTTGAAAGAAGAATCTCCAAGACAGTGAAGCTTTCCAGAAATGATAAGACAGCAGCGAAAGAGCTGGATCTTCAGAACCGTCTGAAAGCGCATCTGGAAGAGAACAAGATGGCGAAGAGCTTCGTGACAGAGGATGAGGATGAGCAGGCATGGCTTGCAGAGTATAATCTTCTGACAGCAAAACCGGTAATTTTTGCAGCGAATGTATCTGAGGATGATCTTGCAGATGATGGTGTGAACAATGCAGGGGTTCAGGCAGTCCGTGAGTATGCAAAAGAAGAAGACTGCGAGGTATTCGTAGTATGTGCAGAGATTGAAGAAGAAATTTCTCAGTTAGATGATGATGAAAAATCAATGTTCCTTGAAGATCTTGGACTGGAAGAATCCGGACTTGAGAAGCTGATCAAGGCAAGCTATCATCTTCTTGGACTGATCAGTTATCTGACAGCAGGTGAGCCGGAAGTTCGTGCATGGACAATCAAGAAGGGAACAAAGGCACCACAGGCAGCTGGTAAGATCCATACAGACTTTGAACGTGGATTTATCCGTGCAGAAGTAGTAAGTTATGATGATCTGATGGCATGTGGAACTCATGCGGCAGCGAAAGAAAAAGGATTAGTCCGTCTGGAAGGAAAAGACTATGTCGTTCAGGATGGAGATATCATGCTGTTCAGATTTAACGTTTAACAGATATAGGGAATATGCTTGGAGAGCAGTAAGAACAGAAATCAGGGACAAACAGGTTTGTTCCTGATTTCTGTGGATATGAAAGGAAATGACATAACATGCATTACAATATCAGCTTCCCTAATTTAGGGATTTATCTGGATCATGTAGGAAAAAGTATCAGCATCTTTGGCTTTTCCATTGCTTACTACGGTATGATCATCGGTGCAGCAATTTTGCTTGGATTTCTGATTGCCACAGCGGAAGCAAAAAGAACAGGACAAAATCCGGAAGACTATCTGGATATGGGAATTGTCGGAGTGATCGCAGGAATTGCAGGCGCAAGAATCTACTACGTGATTTTCTCCTGGGACTTATATAAAGATAATCTTTTGTCTATCTTTAACCTCAGAGAAGGTGGACTGGCGATTTATGGCGGCGTGATCGGAGCAGTGATCGCAGTTTTTGCGATGGCTGCTATTAAGAAAAAATCACCATTTCAGATTTTGGATACAATCGCACTGGCGCTTCTGAATGGTCAGATGCTTGGACGTTGGGGGAATTTCTTTAACAGGGAAGCATTTGGAGAATATACGGATTGTCTGTTTGCGATGAGGCTTCCGGTTGATGCAGTAAGGCCGGGAGATATCACAGAACTTATGCGCGAGAACATGCAGAGAATTGACGGAGTCAGTTATATCCAGGTACATCCGACATTTTTATATGAGTCATTATGGTGTGCCGGACTTCTTATCATATTGTTTTTGTATAGGAAGCATAAGAAATATGAAGGTGAACTTTTCCTTATGTACCTGTTTGGCTATGGGGCAGGACGTGTATGGATCGAGCGGCTCAGAACGGATCAGCTTGTTCTTCCGGGAATCGGATTTCCGGTGTCAGAACTTCTGGCAGGTTGTCTTGTGATTGTGACAGGAATTATGCTGATCTATTGCAGAAAGCATTGTAGAAAAAGAAATGAAAAGAAGAAAGTAGATCAGTATGAGCCGGTGCCAACAAAGATCAAAGGGAAAAAACCACCGAAGTGGGATGACCGGTTGTTTAAAAACAGATAAGAAAAGATACAAATTTTGATACGTAAACGTATTGAAATTTGTATCTTTTTTTATATTAATTGAGACGACAAATCCGGTGAGCACAGTAGTGAGCATATATTGAAAAAGAAAACAGAAATATGAGATACTTATAGAAAAGAAATGAACGTATAGTGAAAAGAAAAATGGAAAGTTGGGAGGAAAACAAATTTAAAATCTGTTTTCTCCAAGGTCGGAAGAAGATCGGCAACTATGATTTTTTCCACAGAATCAGCTTTTGTACCTTTTGTTTTAGGTTTTTTAACCTTAGTCTTCAGCGAATGGATATGTGGTGACATATGATCATCATCAGAGTCCCATAAGCGGTTTAAAAATCATAAAAAGTACCAACACCAGGAGTGTTACCTACTTCAAATCCACTAAGGATAGCATAAAGAGGATTCATTTTAAGTTGAGCAGCCTATTCTGTTAATGAAGTAACTTTAAAGTCAATGGAAAGAAGGTAAGAACGCTGCATGCAAGAAGGAGTTAGTGGAGCTGGACCGAATTTTGAATATTTATCAGCCATAAAAGTATCGGTAAAAGATAAATCGAGATTCCAAAACCGCTCAATGATATCCCGGGTGGAACGAGCAAGAGCATTTGGATTAGGATAATATTTACGAAGATTAGTAACAACAAAGTTTTGGTAGTCAGCATGACTGCCACAATTAACAGGTAACATAAAAATCGCCCTCTAGTCAATAAAATGTATTCAATCGGCTTCGCTGCAAATTTTGAGCGATTTGTCAAGTGTTTTTGGCAAAAAAAGTGGGGGATTTTAATAAAAAGGAATCAGAAAGCCTTGATTTTACTGGGCTGAAGATTCCGAGAGATCATTAAAACGCTAAGGAGGAAGCCAGATGAAAAAGAAATTATGCGTATTAACATTATCTGCCTGCATGTTATTTAGCCAGTCTGCATGGGCAACGAACAGCGCACAGACAGATCAGGTGGATGTGCCTGCAAGTCAGGAACAGATTGAGGTTCAGTCAACTAGTTATCCGGTTGGCGAAGACAGTGGAATCACGATTCAGAAGAGAAATATGGATGATATTATTTTGAACGAAGGTAATTATTATGACAGATATAATCAAAGCATCATTGTAGATAGTAATCACAACATGTGGACAGTCTATCCAACAGCAAAGCAGTTGGCTGAAAATGTACAGTATGGTATAGAATATGACGAGAATGATAATTTTATCTATGTAGATATGGAGAATAATCTTTGGGTCAATAATAAAAAAATAATTAGTAATGTAGAAGAAGCAGATGAAAATTATGCTTTAGATGCTGATGGTGTGCTCTATTCCAATCATACAGGGGAGAAGATTCTTACAGAAGTAAAGAGTTGGAAAATTGTATCTGAGAAAAAGGGAGAATATGATTATGAAGAGTTCCTATATGCCTTAAAAGAAGATAATACACTTTGGAAAAAGAGCGAAACTTCTCAGTTCCAGGAGGTAAAAGACAATGTAAAGCAACTTGCATCTTGGGCTTACCTGGAAGCAGATGGTGCAATAACTGCATTTAATGGTACATGGAATCATGTAGACGAGAAAGGAAGTCGTCTTTTGGATTTTGATGCTGTAGAGGCTTACTATGATACGAATGGAACTTTGAAATATCAGTATTATGGAAGTTGGACGAAAGATACAAGCAATATTTCAGGTGAAATTGTAGATATTGTAGATGGTGCAGGACAGGCAGCAAATTCTTACTATTTTCTGACAGAGAATGGAGATGTCTATGTCCCATATAATACGACCCCATTTTTGAAGAATATAGCAGATATCTATGAGTGGCGTACATGGGGAACGGACGGAATTTGTTTTGTCGGAATAGATGGTTCTTATTATGATCATGCAGGAAACAAACTTGGAGCAGATTCTGTATTAAAAGAAATCAATCCGCTTCAATTAAAAGGAAATGGAGACGGAACATATAGCGTAGTAACAGAAGAGGGCACGGAAGTTTTAGATTATGTAGTTGATCTGTGGCGTGGCGGTCTTATGGGTGATTCCTGTGATATTTATGCATTAAGAACGGACGGAACGGTATGGGTAGTCGGTAAATATGGCGGAGAAGGAGTAGTAGAAACACCGGAACAGGTTCTTGATCTTACAAAAGGGTCTATTGCAAAAGACCAGTGGATACATGATAGCAAAGGCTGGTGGTATTCTTATGCAAATGGAGGATACCCGGTAAATAAATGGGAATCTATTAATGGCAGCTGGTACTGGTTCGATTCGGAAGGTTATATGGTAACAGGCTGGAACTCGATTGGGGGAACCTGGTATTACATGAATAGTTCGGGAGCAATGATAACAGGTTGGAATTTAATTGGAGGAACCTGGTATTACATGAATAGTTCGGGAGCAATGATAACAGGTTGGAATTTAATTGGAGGAACCTGGTATTACATGAATGGTTCGGGAGCAATGGTAACAGGCTGGAATTTAATTGGAGGAACCTGGTATTACATGAATGGTTCGGGAGCAATGGTAACAGGTTGGAATTCGATCGGAGGAAATTGGTATTACATGAACAGTTCTGGTGCGATGCAGTCTAATCAATGGATTTCAGGAGTATATTATGTGAAATCTGATGGAAGAATGGCTACATCAGAATGGATCAACGGATATTATGTAGGAGCAGACGGAGTCTGGAGAGGATAAGAGTCTGTAGAGTGACAAGGGGAAAAGAAAAGTATGAGAAGAGCCGCCCGGGTAAAACCAGGCGGTTTTTTCAATATGGGTTATCTGGAAGTGTGTGGGGGAAAAACTATTCTTAGAATTTCTTTCCAGTTCGCGAATCGTTTTATGAATCAGATGATCCTGAATCTCCTTTTCATAATGGTATTCCGAAGCATTCAAAGACTGGAAGAATGTTTCAAAAGCTTCACAAATACTGCTTTCCCGTATGGCAATAAAGGAAATTTCCAGGTTTTCTCCAACATGGATAATATGAAGAATGCGATGGTTATATAATTCCATAACAATGGAGTTCGGATATACAAAATTTTCCGACAGAATCGAAATATCCGTAGTCTCGAGATTGCTGGCAAAGTTTTTCAATCCTTGAAGTCTCATTTCTGGATCAAAAGGTGGAAATAGTACGCTTAACGTTCCACTGCATTGTCCGGTCGAACAAAAGTTTTTTACAGAATTATATGGTGTAAAAATATGCTGTTTCGAATTACAGAGTTGTTTGACAAATCCCATGTATTCATCAAAAAGATCCATGTATTCACCGGCATATTTCTGAGCCATTTCTGCAAATTCCACTGGTGAGAGAAGCTCAGTCTGGCAAAGGCCTCCAAGGGAATACATTTCATTAATCTGCGAGGAAGCAGCAAGAGAAGTATAGAGGTGAGTTGCTTCTCTTAAAGAATCTGTGTGCTGGATCAGGAGTGTTGCATGAGCTAATTTATCCAAAAATTCATTCATATAATGTTGTACAATCACAGAATCTGAATGAAGTATTCCCTTTTTCAGATCACCAGATAACTGCAGGACATAGTCTGAAGTTATAATATAATACGGGAACAAAAGTGCCGATTGTTCATTTGTAGAAAGTGTACTGTAATAATAATACGGCTCATAATCAATTTTATTTGAAAAATATAGCGGAAGAATCTGGCTCAGAGTCTCCAGATTTTCATATGCAGCAGAATCACTGATATGAAAAGGAATCGACTGCTTTAATGTAATACGTTTTTTGTATTGAGGCGCAAGCAGATGTAGATAATGTGAGAGGAGTGTGCAGGTTCCAGGAAGATTCGTGTAGACAGGCGCATTTTCATCTGCGCGAAATGCTTTCTTCAAAATGAATTGAAGTAATAATTCTGTATCATAAGACTGATTGGATACATTGGATAATAAAACAAGATCTCCCTGATCTGCAATACTGCAGGTGGTCTGATGGTTGCTCTTTTCTAAATCTGCGAGATGTTTAAAAAGGTGGAGAATGGTTCTCTGACTTTTATAAGCGGATTCTCCCATACTTTCCATTTTATATAATTCCATCAATTCATTTTCTTTAGATAATGGAATTCTGAGAGCGCGACAAAAAGCGGTAACGAACTCTTGATTTGGAAGTCGTTTTCCGGTTACCATTCGCTGCAGAGAGGTGCGTTCTAATGATGCTGATAATGAGAGTCTGTAAACGTTAGAACCGTTTGCTGCAAGAAGTTCCTTGCATTTTTCACTGAATTTTGACATGTTACATTTTCATTCCTTTTTCTTGATGTGCTTAGAGCTGTGCTCTTTATGTGTAATATTAATATAGAAATCAGACACAAGTCAAGGTTAAAGATGGTAAGCTATAATAACTTGCGCGGCACGCTAAAGAGCACATATTGATAGAAAAACGGAAAATTAGTCCAAACTAATGAAAAAGGAAAACAGCCCAGTTCAATTTCTGATTCCTACTGCTTTAGTCAATATTCCCCAATAACAGCACTGATAACTATTCTCAAAATCACACTCTGTACAAGAAAATATACAAAAGAGGATACTTATAACTCTAGACTTTTGTGACTTTTGGAGATATAATAAAACTACATGTGAATTAATTATACTTAACTCAGTGTAAAACCTATGTAACACCCAAGGAGGAATAAAAATGGCAAGAAAAATGAAGACCATGGACGGTAATCAGGCAGCAGCTCACGTTTCTTATGCATATACAGAAGTAGCAGCTATCTACCCGATTACGCCTTCATCCGTTATGCCGGAGCATATCGATGAGTGGGCTACTGAAGGAAGGGAGAATATTTTCGGACAGACTGTACAGGTTACAGAGATGCAGTCCGAGGCCGGAGCAGCAGGTGCTGTTCACGGATCATTAGCAGCAGGTGCTCTTACAACAACATTTACTGCTTCTCAGGGACTCCTTCTTATGATTCCTAACTTATATAAGGTTGCTGGTGAGCAGCTCCCGGGAGTATTCAACGTATCTGCCCGTGCACTTGCAAGCCACGCACTGTCAATTTTTGGAGATCATTCTGATGTTTATGCATGTCGTCAGACAGGAGCAGCTATGCTCTGCGAATCCAGCGTACAGGAAGTAATGGACCTTACTCCGGTTGCTCATTGTGCAGCACTTGAAGGAAAGCTTCCATTCATCAACTTCTTTGATGGATTCAGAACATCACATGAGATCCAGAAGATCGAGACATGGGATTATGAAGATCTGAAAGACATGGTAAGCATGGAAGCAATCGACGAGTTCCGTGCACATGCACTTAACCCGAACCACCCATGCCAGAGAGGTTCAGCTCAGAACCCGGATATCTTCTTCCAGGCTAGAGAGGCTTGTAACCCATTCTATGATGCACTTCCGGGAATCGTTCAGAAGTACATGGATAAGGTTAATGAGAAGATCGGAACAGACTACAAACTGTTCAACTACTATGGAGCAGCAGATGCAGAGCACGTGATCGTAGCTATGGGATCTGTTTGTGACACAATCGAGGAGACAATCGATTACCTGACAGCAGCAGGAGAGAAAGTCGGAGTTGTTAAAGTTCGTCTTTACAGACCATTCAGCGCAGAGGCACTGATCGACGCTATCCCGGATACAGTTAAGAAGATTTCTGTTCTTGACAGAACAAAAGAGCCAGGAGCACTTGGCGAGCCACTGTACCTGGATGTTGTTGCAGCACTTAAAGGATCTAAGTTCGATGCAGTTCCGGTTTACACAGGACGTTATGGACTTGGTTCTAAAGATACAACACCTGCTCAGATCGTTGCTGTATACCACAACGATGAGAAAGCTAAATTCACAATCGGTATTGAAGATGATGTTACACATCTTTCACTTGATGCTGGTAAGCCACTTGTTACAACACCAGAAGGAACAATCAACTGTAAGTTCTGGGGACTTGGAGCAGATGGTACTGTTGGAGCAAACAAGAACTCCATCAAGATCATTGGTGATAACACAGACATGTATGCACAGGCTTACTTTGATTATGACTCTAAGAAGTCTGGTGGTGTTACAATGTCTCACCTTCGTTTCGGTAAGAAACCAATTAAATCAACATACCTGATCCACCAGGCTAACTTTGTTGCATGTCATAACCCGTCTTATGTTGACAAGTACAACATGGTACAGGAGCTTGTTGATGGAGGAACATTCCTTCTGAACTGCCCATGGGATATGGAAGGACTTGAGGAGCATCTGCCAGGACAGGTAAAAGCTTATATCGCTAATCACGGAATTAAATTCTACACAATCGATGGTATCAAGATTGGTAAAGAGATCGGACTTGGCGGACGTATCAATACAGTTCTTCAGTCTGCATTCTTCAAACTTGCAGCTATCATTCCGGAGGAAGAAGCAATCAACCTTATGAAAGCAGCTGCTAAGGCTACTTACGGAAGAAAAGGTGACAAGATCGTTCAGATGAACTACGATGCAATCGATGCCGGTGCAAAACAGGTTGTAGAAGTAGAAGTTCCGGAAAGCTGGAAAGATGCAGCTGATGAAGGACTTGCTACACCACACATCGCAGATGGCGGAAGAGCTGATGCAATTGCATTTGCTAAGAATATCCAGGCAAAAGTTAATGCTCAGGAAGGAAATACACTCCCTGTATCTGCATTCAATGACTATGTTGATGGATCTACACCGTCAGGAACATCTGCATATGAGAAACGTGGTATCGCAGTAGATATTCCGGTTTGGAACCCAGATCAGTGTATCCAGTGTAACCGTTGTGCATATGTATGTCCACATGCAGTTATCCGTCCGGTAGCTCTGACAGAGGAAGAAGTTGCTCAGGCACCAGAAGGACTTAAGACACTTGATATGATCGGAATGCCGGGAATGAAGTTCACAATGACAGTATCCGCTTATGACTGTACAGGATGCGGATCTTGTGTAAATGTCTGCCCAGGCAAGAAGAATAAAGAGACAGGAGAAGTTGAGAAGGCTCTTACAATGGCTAACATGGAAGCTAATGCAGAAGAGCAGACATTCTTCGACTTCGGTAGAGAGATTCCGGTTAAACCAGAAGTTGTTGCTAAATTCAAAGAGACAACAGTTAAGGGAAGCCAGTTCAAACAGCCACTCCTTGAGTTCTCAGGAGCTTGTGCAGGATGTGGTGAGACACCATACGCTAAGCTGATCACACAGCTGTTTGGTGACAGAATGTATATTGCGAATGCAACAGGATGTTCTTCTATCTGGGGTAACTCTTCACCGTCTACACCTTACACAGTAACACCGGAAGGTAAAGGACCGGCATGGAGCAACTCCCTGTTTGAAGACAACGCTGAGTTTGGATATGGTATGCTGCTTGCACAGAATACCATCAGAGACAGACTGAAAGCAAAAGTTGAGAAGATCGCAGAGAATGCTACAGATGAGGCAGTTAAGGCTGCAGCAGCTGAGTATCTTGAGACATATACAGTAGGTGCTACCAACGGAACAGCTACAGACAAACTTGTTGCAGCTCTTGAAGCATTTGACTGTGACTGCGAAGAGAGAGCAGAAGTTCTGAAGAACAAAGATTTCCTTGCTAAGAAATCACAGTGGATCTTCGGAGGAGACGGATGGGCTTACGATATCGGATACGGCGGAGTTGACCACGTTCTTGCAAGCAAGAAAGACATCAACATTATGGTATTCGATACAGAGGTTTACTCCAACACAGGTGGACAGTCCTCTAAGGCTACTAAGACTGGTGCTACAGCTCAGTTCGCAGCAGGTGGAAAAGAGACTAAGAAGAAAGACCTTGCAGGAATGGCTATGACATACGGATACGTATATGTAGCACAGATCGCTATGGGTGCTGACTTCAACCAGACAGTTAAGGCAATCGCTGAGGCTGAGGCTTATCCGGGACCATCACTGATCATCGCTTATGCTCCATGTATCAACCATGGTATCAAGAAGGGTATGAGCAAAGCTCAGACAGAGGAACAGCTGGCAGTAGAGTGTGGATACTGGAATAACTTCCGTTACAACCCGGCTGCAGAGGGAGACAAGTTCTCACTTGACAGCAAGGCTCCGAAGGCTGAAGGATATCAGGACTTCCTGAATGGAGAGGTACGTTACAACGCACTGAAGAGAGCTAACCCGGCTAAGGCTGACAAGCTCTTCGCTATCAACGAGCAGGAAGCTATGGAGAGATACGATTACCTGAACAAACTGGTAACTGTATACGCTGCAGAAAAAGAAGATAAATAAGGATATTTCATGAGTAAATGAGATATGAAAAGAGGAGATCTCCGTAAGGGGATCTCCTTTTGCGTGAAAAAATGATGGGCAGTTGACTTGCTTGAATGATTACAGTGGCGCACTCAGGTATTTCTTTGGCGTCATGCCTTTATATTTTTTGAATGTTTTAATAAAATAGCTTACATCGTTGAATCCGCAGCTAAGACCAATATCGGCAATGGATTCATTTGAAGTGACAAGTTTGAAGCAGGCCTGTTCGATGCGGTAGTAATTCAGGTAGTCGACAGGAGTTCTGTGCGTCATATCTTTAAAATAACGACAGAAATATTTTGAGTTCATACCGGCCGCCTGAGCCAGGTCTTCAAGCGTGATACATTCGGCATAGCGGTTTTCAATCACTTCAAGTGCGTTCTTTAAATGTTCTATTTTTCGACTATCCTTCTGACTGATGATCCGTACATTCTCGTACATTTTATTCTCTAAAATATAACCCAGAAATTCAAAAAGAGTACCAATTACTATAAGTTCATGTCCCTCTGTGCGTTTCTTTACATGCTCAAACATAAGTGAGGTGATACGCTCCAGATTTTTAACCGGAGAAGGAATATGTGAAGGAATTGTCAAAGTATCACTTCCAATCTTTTTGAGTAGGCGTTCACTGGCATGATTCACAGCCATGAGCGATTCAAGGTTAAAAACAAGGCATTCATAGACACAATCCTTAGGAATTCCGCCGTGAAGAAGCCCACCTTTTATAAAAATAAGATCTCCTGCCTTGGCTGTGAACTCATTCTCACCAATGGTCATCAGCATTTTTCCTTTTAAGATGCGGATGAGTTCATATTCGATATGCCAATGGTAAGACATATCATAACGTGGATGATTCGGTGTGACATGGTAAAATTCGATTGGAAAATCAATGGTTCCGTGGTTACGTTCTTCTTTGTAATTGATATATTTCATATAATGATCTCCTTTGGAAAGCTTTAATATGTAAAAAATATCATGCTTTTAAAATACTTGTGTAAATTGTACTTTGTTGTATAAATGGTGAATATCTTTATATTTTTATTCTAGTATACCACAAGACAGAAACAAAAGAAAGCACTATAATAATACTTAAAAGAAGCGGTTCTGCGAAGGAAGATAAGCAGAATGTGGCAAACAATTAAGGAGGAATGTAATTATGGCAGAAAGCAGATTAGTAGGATCTTATCCAGTGATTGGTATCAGACCGACAATCGACGGACGTAGAGGAGCTCTTGATGTAAGAGGATCTCTTGAAGAGCAGACAATGAACATGGCAAAATCTGCAGCAAAACTGTTTGAGGAGAACTTAAGATATTCAAACGGTGAACCGGTTAAAGTTGTTATCGCTGATACAACAATCGGACGTGTAGGCGAAAGTGCTGCCTGTGCTGACAAGTTCAGAAAAGAAGGCGTAGATATCACAGTTACAGTTACACCATGCTGGTGCTACGGAGCTGAGACAATGGATATGGACCCACAGACAATCAAAGCTGTATGGGGATTCAACGGAACAGAGAGACCAGGAGCTGTATATCTTGCATCTGTACTTGCTACACATGCACAGAAAGGACTTCCGGCATTCGGAATCTACGGACATGATGTTCAGGAAGCTGACGACACAACAATTCCGGAAGATGTTAAAGAGAAACTCCTCAGATTCGGACGCGCAGCTGTTGCAGCAGCATCCATGAGAGGAAAATCTTACCTTCAGATCGGATCTGTTACAATGGGTATCGGCGGATCTATCATTGATTCTGACTTTATCGAGTCTTACCTTGGAATGCGTGTAGAGTCTGTTGATGAGGTAGAAATCATCCGTCGTATGTCAGAAGAGATCTATGACAAGGCTGAGTTCGAGAAAGCTCTTAAGTGGGCAAAAGAGACTTGTAAAATCGGTTGGGACAAGAACCCGGAAGAACTTCAGGCTTCTCCAGAGAAGAAAGAAGAGCAGTTCGAGTTTGTTGTTAAGATGGCAGTTATCATCAAAGACCTTATGAACGGAAATAAGAACCTTGACGAGAAGTTCTCAGAGGAAGCAATCGGACACAACGCTCTGGCAGCTGGATTCCAGGGACAGAGACAGTGGACAGACTTCTATCCGAACGGAGACTTCGCAGAGGCAGTTCTGAATACATCATTCGACTGGAACGGAGCTCGTGAGCCATACATCCTTGCTACAGAGAACGACGTTCTCAACGGACTTGGAATGATGTTCATGAAACTTCTTACAGGACGTGCTCAGATCTTCGCTGACGTTCGTACATACTGGAGCCCGGAGGCAGTTAAGAAAGCTACAGGATATGACCTTGAGGGTGTTGCTAAAGAGAATGGTGGATTCCTTCACCTGATCAACTCTGGAGCAGCTTGTCTTGATGCATCTGGTGTTGCTAAAGACGAGAACGGTAACGGCGTTATGAAAGAATGGTGGAACGTTACAGAAGAAGACCAGAAAGCAATCATGGATGCTACAGAGTGGTGCATGGCTGACAACGGATACTTCCGTGGAGGCGGATACTCAAGCCGTTACGAGACACGTGCTCAGATGCCAGCTACAATGATCCGTCTGAACCTTGTAAAAGGACTTGGACCGGTTCTTCAGATTGCAGAGGGATGGACACTTGAACTTCCAGAAGAAGTATCTGATAAACTTTGGAAACGTACAGATTACACATGGCCATGTACATGGTTCGCACCAAGATGCGATGGTAAAGAGGGAGCATTCAAGACAGCTTATGATGTAATGAACAACTGGGGAGCTAACCACGGTGCTATCTCCTACGGACACATCGGAGCTGACCTGATTACAATGTGTTCAATGCTTCGTATTCCAGTATCTATGCACAACGTACCGGAGAAAGATATCTACCGTCCGGCAGCATGGAATGCATTTGGAATGGATAAAGAAGGCGCTGACTTCAGAGCTTGTAAGAACTACGGACCACTTTACAAATAAGAAGGAGTCCTTTTGTCAGGAAATGTAAAAAGACTGTAAATGCAGTTTCGATACAGAGCTAGAACAAAGAATGCGGGGGTGCTGCCTATGCAGAGCCCCCGTTTTAATACCGAGTAAAAGAGTATTAAGAAAAGAGGAAGATTATGGAGAAAAAAGTATTAGCATTTGACTTTGGTGCTTCAGGCGGAAGAGCAATGTGCGGAACTTTTGATGGTGACAAGATCAGCATTGAAGAACTTCACCGTTTTTCTAATGATCCGGTCATCCTGAATGGAACAATGTACTGGGATGTACTGAGATTATTCTTTGAGATCAAACAGGGTCTGATCAAAGCAAAGAAATGTGGAAAGATTGAAAGTATCGGTATCGACACATGGGGGGTTGATTTTGGACTGATCGACGAAGAAGGAAGACTTCTGGAGAACCCTGTACATTACCGTGATGCACGTACAGAAGGAATGATCGAAGAAAGTTTCAAACTGATCGATAAAGAGAAATTCTATCAGATTACAGGAAACCAGTTCATGGATCTCAACACAGCATTCCAGCTCCTTTCTCTTGTAAAGACAAGAAAAGAGCTTCTTGAGAAAGCTGACAAGATGATCCTGATGCCAGACCTTTTCAACTACTTCCTTACAGGGGAGAAAAAAGCTGAGTATTCTATCGCTTCTACAACACAGCTTCTTGATGCGAAAAAGGGCGAGTGGTCAGACGAAGTGATCGAAGCACTGGGAATTCCGAAACATATTTTCCCGGAAATCGTACCTACAGGTACAAAGATCGGTACTCTTACAGATGAGATCTGTACAGAGCTTGGTCTGGATAAGATTGATGTTATGGCTGTTGCAGGACATGATACACAGAGTGCACTTGTATCTGTACCAACATCTGAGGAAGACTTTATCTTCCTGAGCTGTGGAACATGGTCACTGCTTGGAACAGAGCTTGCAGAACCTATCATCAATGAAAAATCTGAGCATTACAACATTACCAATGAAGGTGGATATGGAAGAAAGATTTCTTTCCTTAAGAATATCATCGGACTGTGGTGCATTCAGGAAAGCCGTCGTCAGTGGATCCGTGAAGGAAATGAGTACGGATTTGGCGAGCTTGAGATTATGGCGAAAGAAGCTCCGGCACTTCAGAGCTTTATTGACCCGGACGCACCGGAATTTACACCGGCCGGAGATATCCCGACAAGAATCCGTGAATTCTGCAAGAAGACAGGACAGCCTGTTCCGGAAACAGTTGGAGAAGTTGTTCGTTGCATCAACCAGAGTCTTGCAATGAAATATCGTCATGCGATGGAAGAAATCAAAGATTGTACAGGTAAAGATTATAAGACAGTCTACATGGTAGGCGGTGGAACACAGAGTGCTCTTCTTTGCCAGTTCACAGCAAATGCATGTGGATGCAGAGTAAGTGCAGGCCCAATCGAGGCAACTGTTCTTGGAAATATTGCACTGCAGCTCATGGCTTCCGGAGATATCAAATCTATCGAAGAAGCAAGAGAGATTATCAAACGTTCTCAGGACATTAAGATCTACGAGCCACAGGATAAGGAAGCTTGGGACGAAGCATACGAGAGATTTAAGAAAATTTTAGTATAGTGCTTTGAACTAAGGGGGAATGGGTTGCCAGTTGTAGTGATTATGGCTGGCAACGTAATAAAAAAGAATTCTTCAGAAACACTTGACTGTCAATCTGCTGTATGATTTAATAGAATAAGCAGTTAAGTTGGGCAAAATGCATAACGGTTCGCTGATTGGCCTGGGAGGAGAAGATTATGGCTGCTACTATTCGCGATATCAAGAAAAGGACAGGATTGTCCCTTGCAACGATATCGAAGTATTTGAATGGCGGTAATGTATTGCCGGAGAATCGTGTCCTGATCGAGAAGGCAATCGACGAACTGCATTATGAAGTGAACGAGCTCGCAAGAGGGCTTGTTACCCACAAGACAAAGACGATTGGAGTTCTGGTTTATGATATACAGTGTCTTTTTGTAGGAAGTATGCTGCATTATCTGGGAATGGAACTTCACAAAAAAGGATATGGAATGCTGATCTGTGATTCCTGCAATGATGAAAAGCTACAGAAAGAAAATCTGCAGTTTCTTCTGAGCAGGAAAGTAGATGGAATACTGGTGTTTGCGGTTGGTCTGCATGGAAAGTTTCTTCATGCTGCGAAAAAAGCAAATGTTCCGGTTGTTCTGGTTGACAGATCATTCCAGGATGAAGAATATGATTGCGTTGAGGTTGATAACCGGACGGCAATCTATCGTGCAACGAATAAATTAATTGAGAACCATCACAAGAAAATAGCTGTGATTGCCTCTAATATTGAATATACCGGAAGGGAACGTGTGAAAGGATATTCTGATGCGATGAACCAGGCAGGACTGGAGATTCCAAAGGAATACTGCAAGCTGGGAAGGCATTCTTTTGAACACGGGTACAGAGGAATGAAAGAACTTCTGGAGCTTGAAGACCGTCCGACCGGTGTGATCTTAGGAAACTATAACACCATGCTTGGTGGAATTATGGCATTGAACGAATCAGGACTCTCCTGTCCGCAAGATGTCTCACTCATCGGAGTAGATAATCTTCCGATGACCCAGGTGCTGCGCCCTAAATTATGGCTGATTGTCCAGCCAATGGAAACGATGTGCGAGAAGGCTGTAGCTATGCTCCTGGAGAGAGTAAATGGAGAGCAAAACGGTATGCCGGTAAAAATTAGTTTCAGTACCTCTGTGAGAGAGGGAGACTCGATACGAGACCTTGAATAGTGCATAAGCAAAATGCACAGAAAAACGTGGCTTTTGTTGTGGAAATGGATAAAAAAATAGTGAAAACAAACAAAAACGAACCGTTTCGCCCTAAAAACGATGGGGATTCTTGACAAAACGTCGAAATGGGACTATAATTTATTCATGTATCAAAGGTGTGCGGGAAAGTTAAAAACACACTTTGGAAAACAAAAAATCTTAAAGCTTTGAAAGCGAACCGTTACGCTGAGGTTAAGAGGAATGGGGGTATCGTAAGAGTTAATCGACAATCCAGTCAACACCAGCAAAGTAAAAGATGGGAGGAAGAAAATTGGAAAAAATTAAACAAAATCCTTTTGTAAAAAAGGTAGGATTTAACAGAATTGTTTTGTGCTGTGTCCTTCTTCTGATGTACGGACTCTTCTGTGCACTGACAGGAGGAAGCTTCGCAGGAATTAACCGAATCATGAGCGCACTCAATTATGCTTATTTCCTTGGATTTTTATCACTGGGTGTTACATTCGTAATTGCTACAGGACAGATCGACTTCTCTATTGGACCGGTTATGTTCTGTTGTGCACTTATCTCAGGTTACACACTGACAACACATGGAATTTCAATGCCAGTTGCAATTCTGCTCAGCATTCTTGTAGGATTTGCTTTTGGTCTCTTTAATGGATACCTGGTAGCTTACTGGTCAGTACCTTCATTCATTACTTCAATGGCAAGTATGAATATTGCAAAAGGTCTTGCATCAGTTTACACAAAGACACAGTCAGTCAGCTGGCCGCAGGCGGGAGATCCGGTGAACGGATGGTTCAGAAACCTTGTAAGATATAACGGATTCCCGGTAGGACTTGTAATTCTTCTGGTTGTAGCAGTTATTTGTGCTATCATCCTGAATAAGACAAGAATCGGACGTTACATCCTTTGCCTTGGAAGTAACAAAGAAGCTGTTAGACTTTCAGGTGTAGATGTTAAGAAATGGGAAATGCTTGCATTCATCATCTGCGGAATTCTTGTTGGAATGGGTGCTATCTTCTATGTATCTGCATATACAACAGTACAGCCTGGTTATGGAGATCAGTACAACAACGAAGCAATCGCCGGATGTGTAATGGGTGGTACATCCATGGCAGGTGGACTTGCATCCATCAGCGGTACAATCATTGGTGTATTTATCATCGCTCTTCTTCAGGAAGGAATTCTGGCTCTTGGCTTTACAAAAGATTATCAGCTTATCATTACAGGTGTTATTGTTATCGTCGCAGTATTCAGTGACGTACTTGCAAGACGCAGAAAGAACTAATTTCTCTTCTATAATAAGAGATCAGCTTTATGAATGATGAACGAAATGTTTGATTGAAAGAAAGGCAAGGGTAATAAAATGGGCGAAGTTATATTGGAAATGAAAGGGATTGATAAATCTTTCCCAGGTGTTCACGCACTTGACCATGTAGATCTTGAGATCAGAAAAGGCGAAGTTCTTGCTCTTATGGGAGAGAATGGTGCCGGAAAATCAACTCTGATGAAAGTTCTTACAGGTATTTATACAAAAGATTCAGGAACAATTACATATGAAGGTAAAGAAGTTGAGTTCCACAGTGCACGTGAGGCACAGGACAATGGTGTTATCATCGTACACCAGGAGCTGAACATGCTTGGTCATCTGACAGTTGCTCAGAACATCTTCATCGGAAGAGAGTTCAAGAAGGGTATCAAGATCGATGACAAGAAGATGAACGAAGAAGCAAAGAAACTGTTCGACAGAATGAACGTTGATATTGATCCGAGAGAGACAATGTCAAAACTTACAGTAGGTAAGCAGCAGATGTGTGAGATCGCAAAAGCAATTTCACATGATGCAAAGATCATTATCTTTGATGAGCCGTCAGCAGCTCTGACAGAGACAGAGATCGAGCAGTTGTTCAAGATTATCCGTGACCTGAGAAGTCAGGGAATGGGAATTGTTTACATCTCCCACCGTATGGATGAGATCAAAGTGATCACAGATCGTGTTACAGTCATGAGAGATGGTACTTATGTAGGAACACTGATCACGAAAGACAGTACAAAAGACGACATCATCAACATGATGGTTGGACGTGTTATTTATGAAGATCCGAAGGAGAAGAATATGACACCTCCGGGAGCACCAGTTGTTCTTAAGGTAGATCACCTGAACGCAGGTAAGATGGTTCAGGATGTAAGCTTTGAACTTCACAAAGGTGAGATCCTTGGATTCTCCGGACTGATGGGAGCTGGACGTACAGAGACAGCAAGAGCACTCTTTGGAGCTGACCCGATTGACAGCGGTGATATCTATATCAACGGCAAGAAGGTTACAATCAAGAGTCCACAGGATGCGGTTAAGTATGGTATCGGTTATCTGTCAGAGGACAGAAAGAGATATGGTATTGTTGTACAGAAATCAGTTGCTGAGAATACAACAATGGCAACACTTGAAAAATTCATGAGCGGTCCTTTTATCGATAAGAAGAAAGAGAACAAGATTGCTCAGGAATATGTTGAGCAGCTTGCAACAAAGACTCCTGGTACAGACCAGCTGGTAGTTAACCTGTCAGGTGGTAACCAGCAGAAAGTCGTTATTGCAAAATGGCTGACAAGAGACTGTGACATCCTTATCTTCGATGAGCCTACAAGAGGTATCGACGTTGGAGCTAAGAATGAGATTTACAAGCTGATGAATCAGCTGGCAGCAGAAGGAAAAGCCATTATTATGATTTCCTCCGAGATGACAGAGATCCTTCGTATGAGTGATAGAATCGTTGTTATGTGCGAAGGTAAGAAGACAGGTGAGCTGGATATTTCCGAAGCTACACAGGAAAATATCATGAACATGGCTACACGTGAGATTGAGTAGGGAGGGAAAAAGTAATGGCAAATAATACAACAAAGAAGGCCGGCTCTAATAAGTCATTTATTGACAGAATGGGAGGACAGAAATTCATCGTCCTGCTCGTTGTTATTGCACTGTTTATCTTTTTCTGTGCAATGAGCCCGAACTTCAGAAAATATACAACATTTATTAACATTCTGGACTTCTCCTATTATATTGTCCTGATGGCAATTGGAGTAGCCTTTCCACTGATGACAGGTGGTGTTGACCTGTCAATCGGTACTGGACTTGTATGTTATTCACTCGTTGGTGGATATCTGATCGTTCATAAAGGAATGCCTACAATCGTTGGTATCCTTGCAGCAATTATTCTTGGAATGCTGATTGGTGTTCTGAATGGTGTACTGGTAGCAATCATGGATCTGCCGGCATTCCTGGCAACACTTTGTACTTGTATGATCACTCGTGGACTTGGTTCCATCATCGTTGGTGGATTCGGAATCTCTTGGCCGGCAGCAGCAGCTCCGGGAGGATGGTTCAGAAGTATCTTCAAGATTCAGTCCGGCGGACAGAATATCCCGATCGGTTTCTTGTGGGTAATTCTTCTCGTTGTTATTATGACATTCGTACTGAATCATACAAGAATTGGACGTTATACACTTGCAATCGGAAGTAACAAAGAAGCAACAAGACTTTCCGGAGTTAATGTAAGATTCTATCATATTGCAGCATATGTGATCTGTGGATTCTTCGCAGGACTTGCTTCTATCGCATACTCCGCTATCTTCGCTACAGTTCAGCCGGGAAGTGGTGCCGGATTCGAGCTTGAGGCAATTGGTGGAGCTATCATCGGTGGTGTTTCCATGACAGGTGGTGTGGGAAGTATCACAGGAACACTGTTTGGTGTATTCGTTATCTGTCTTCTGAAGACTGGTCTTCCATTCATCGGACTGACAGCTAACTGGCAGCAGATCATCACAGGTTTTGTCCTGATCGCAGCTGTACTTGTTGATATTCTTAAGAGAAAAGCAGGAAAAGAGTAATTTTTTCTACTTGAATTTAGAATTTGTGAAAAATCACGAAAAAGCAATATTTAATTGCAAAACCATTGGTAATATGATATATTATTAATGTGTGCGGATAGATAGCAGTAGGGTAAACATGCTGAAAAAAGCATGAGAAAGAAAGCTGTTACTATAGAAGCTAAACGAAACAGACCGTATACAAAGAGTTTTCGGACAAAGAAGCCTGGGCAAACTACTTCTGCAGAGCGAATTAAGAAATGCACGAAAGATGCTCTGTCAGAGAGGCCCGGCATTAGGGAGAGGAAAACTGGAAGAAAACTCAACCAAGCGGTCAAAAATTTATTTTGTCAGGAGGACATAATTATGAAAAAGAAAGTTTTAGCAGTTTTACTTGGTGGATGTATGGTAGTTGGAATGCTCGCTGGATGCGGTTCTAACGGTGGAGAGACAAAGACAGACGGCGGAGACAAATCCGGTGATGCTCGTCACTTCGAAGTTGTTGTAAAGAGCTTCCAGTCTTCATACTGGCAGGCAGCTGTACAGGGAATCAATCAGGCTTGTGATGAGCTCGGTGTTACAGCTAACACAACAGGACCGAACGCAGAGTCCGATATCGCTGACCAGGTTAACATGCTGAACAACGCAATCAACCAGAACCCAGACGGAATCGCTCTTGCAGCTTGTGACCAGAACTCAGTTATTGATTCACTGAAGACAGCACTTGAGAAGAAGATTCCAGTTGTATGCTTCGACTCAGGTGTTCCGGATGCTCCAGAAGGATCTGTATATGCAACAGTTGTTACAGACAACCAGCAGGCTGGTGGTATTGCAGCTGAGCACATTTACGAGGCAATCAAAGACAGACTTGGAAACGGACAGGTTCGTGTTGGTGAAGTTAACCAGGATGCAACATCCGCTAACATTTCTGAGCGTGGTATGGGATTCATCAACAAGTTCATCGAACTTGCTAAAGCTGATAACTTTACAGTAGCAGTTATTGGTAATGACTTCTATGTAAACCAGGTTAAAGACAACGGAGATCAGGCATCTGCTGATGTCATCCTTGAAGTTGCAGTTCCGGCACAGACAACAGTTGAGCTGTGTGCTACAGAGGCTTCTAACATCATGAACAAAGACGATACAATCGCTATGTTCGGATCTAACCAGGTATCTGCTGAGGGTGTTCTCACAGCTAACCAGAACCTGAACAAACTTGGAACAGGTGCTGATCAGATCGTATCTGCTGGATTCGACGCTGGTTCAGTTATCAAAGCAGCTGTTAAAGACGGTACATTACTTGGTGCTGTTACACAGTCCCCACTTATGCAGGGTAAAATCTCTATCGAGACTCTGAATGACATCTGCGACGGAAAAGAAGTTAAAGACGTTACAACAGATGGTTACTGGTATGATTCAACAAACATGGACGATGCTGACATCTCTCCAAACCTTTACGACTAATTCGTATCTGTAAAGAGAATCTGAATTATCAAAGTGATAAGAAAGGAATCGGGAAATTCCCGGTTCCTTTTTTAAAATAATATGTTATTATATCAAGGAGGAAGAAAAAATGTTAAAAGGAATTCCGAAAATTTTATCACCTGAACTGCTGAAAGTGCTTGCTGAGATGGGACACAGTGACAGACTGGTTATCTCTGATGGTAACTTCCCAGCTGAGTCTATGGGAAAAGATGCAATTGTAATCCGTTGTGACGGACACGGAGTACCGGAGATTCTTGATGCAATTCTTCAGGTATTTCCACTGGATAGTTATGTTGAGCACCCGGTTAATCTTATGGAAGTAATGCCGGGAGATACAGTAGAGACACCAATCTGGGATACATATAAAGAGATCATCCGTAAATATGACGACAGAGGTGATGCTGTTGTTGGAAACATTGAGCGTTTTGCTTTCTATGATGAAGCTAAAACAGCTTATGCAATCATCGCTACAGGTGAATCAGCACTCTATGCGAACGTAATGCTTCAGAAGGGTGTTGTAACAGACTAATTTTGACTTATTGGAGGAACGATATGCTAGATCATGTAGAAATATTATTTGCAGATATGAAGCCTATGATGAAGAAATTAAAGAAAGCTTCTTATAAAGTAAATATGGAGGCTTTTATAGAGAATCATGGACATTATTTCCGTGAGATGACAGAATATACGGAGAATGCTTCTGATAAAGAAGCGGCAGCAAAAGAGCTTGCAGTATGCTTTACAGATAAGGTTTATGATGCATATGTTTCTCCGAAAAAAGGGAAAATCGACAGTGCAGTTCAGACAGATCTGAATTTCTTTATGATCTATTATGTATTTCCGGCAATTCTTTTGACAGAGCATGACGATGCGAAACTGATCGCAGATCATCTCTGCAGCAGATGGGGAGAAAAGTTTAAGAACAGTAAGATTCAGTATACAGATTATGATTCCTTATATGTTTCATTCCGTGAGAAGATATTTGGAATCTTTTAATACTTGCAAATCAACCTTACTTGTGATAAAATAATTAGGATTCATGTAATGGCATGAGCAGATTTAAGAAGCTATATTTTTATGGTTTCAGAGGTGTGCTGTTACGTCAGTGTGTAGGAGGTCATAGAAGATGGACATTTTGAAGATTGTTTTATACATTATCTTTGTTATAGACTGTATCGCATTATCAGCGATTATTCTTTTACAGGAAGGAAAGTCAGCCGGATTGGGAACAATTGGCGGTATGGCAGATACTTATTGGGGACAGAACAAGGGACGTTCTATGGAAGGTGCACTTGTAAAGTCTACAAAGTTTCTTGCAATTCTTTTCCTGGTGCTTGCAGTAGTACTGAACCTTAAGGTTTTTAATTAATGACAGATGATGAAGTAAGTATAAGACATTCTATAATAAGACTATAGAATGTCTTTTTTTACTTTAAGTAGAGATGAAAGGAAACAGAATGGATCAGACATTTGAAAAGAGAAAAAAAGTGATTTATGACTTTATTTGTGATGATTTTTATATCCCAATGAAAGTCAAAGAGATTGCGACAGTTCTTCAGGTATCGAAGGAACAGAGAAGAGAACTTCAGGAAGTGTTGGACGCTCTCGTTGAGGAAGGGAAGATTACACTTTCTAAAAGAGGGAAATACAGTAAAGGGCAGACAAAGCGTATCACAGGAACCTTCCAGGCGAATATCCGTGGATTTGGATTTGTTATGGTAGAAGGTGAAGATGAGGATATCTTTATTCCGGGAGAGAATGTGAACGGTGCATTCCAGGGAGATGAAGTGGAATGTATTATCACAGGTGCGCCGGGAGGTAAGAGAAAAGAAGGAAAAATCGTAAGAATCGTGTCGCATCAGGTGAAGAAGATTGTCGGATTGTATGAGAAGAGTAAGAGTTTTGGATTTGTGCGTCCGGACAATCAGAGATATCTGAAGGATATTTATATTCCGGCTGGAAAAGAGATGGGTGCTCTGGATGGTCATAAGGTTGTGGTAGAACTGACATCTTATGGACAGGAACATGCTAAGCCGGAAGGAAAGATTGTTGAGATCATCGGTCATGTGAATGATCCGGGAGCTGATATTTTATCTATTGTAAAGGATTATGATCTTCCTACAGAATTTCCGGAGAAAGTATTGAATCAGGCGGTTCGTGTTGGAAAAGATGTATCAGAAGCAGATTGTGCCGGAAGATTGGATTTACGTGACTGGCAGATGGTTACGATCGATGGTGAAGATGCGAAGGATCTGGATGATGCGGTTTCTCTGACGATGAAGGATGAGAATTATCAGCTGGGAGTCCATATTGCGGATGTTACCAATTATGTACAGGAGAAAAGTGCGCTGGATCGAGAAGCGTTGAAGAGAGGGACGAGTGTTTATCTTGCGGATCGTGTCATACCGATGCTGCCTCATGTGTTGTCGAATGGAATCTGTTCTTTGAATGCAGGGGAAGACCGTCTGGCATTGTCCTGTATTATGACAGTGTCTCCAAAGGGCGAGGTAATCGATCATCAGATTGCAGAGACAGTGATCCGTGTAGACAAGCGTATGAGTTATACAGGAGTATCTAAGGTACTGGCAGGAGAACCGGAAGCTCTGAAAGAAGACGAAGATTTTGTTCCGATGATTCAGAAGATGCAGGAACTCTCAACAATTCTCAGAGAACGGCGCGGTAAGAGAGGTTCGATCGATTTTGATTTTCCGGAGACAAAGATTGAACTGGATGAGAAGGGAAAACCAATCAATATCAAACCTTATGAGAGAAACAGTGCAACGAAGATCATCGAAGATTTCATGCTTCTTGCAAATGAAACAGTGGCAGAAGAATATTTCTGGAGAGAGGTCCCATTTCTCTACAGAACGCATGAAGTTCCAGACGAAGAGAAGATAAAAAAACTGAGTACCTTTATCAATAATTTCGGTTATCATATTCACATGCATGATGAAGTAAAACCAAAGGAGATCCAGAAGCTTCTCAGTCAGGTGGAAGGAACCCCGGAAGAAGCTCTGATCAGCAGACTTACATTACGCTCCATGTGTCAGGCAAAATATACAACAGAGAATACAGGACACTTTGGACTGGCAGCGAAATATTATACACATTTCACTTCTCCGATCCGTCGTTATCCGGATCTTCAGATTCACAGAATTATCAAGGAGAATCTGCGCGGACGATTGAATGAGAATCGTATAGAGCATTATGATAAGATACTCCCGGAAGTGGCGAAACAGTGTAGTGAAAGAGAACGACTGGCAGAAGAGACAGAGCGTGAAGTTGTGAAGATGAAGAAAGCAGAATATATGCGCATGCATATTGGAGAAGAGTACGAAGGTGTTATTTCCGGTGTTACAAAATGGGGAATCTATGTAGAACTTCCGAATACAGTGGAAGGACTTGTCCATGTTGTGGATCTGCGGGACGATCATTATAATTTCATAGAGCAGACGTATGAAATGGTCGGAGAGCATACAGGAAAGACATATAAACTCGGTGAAAATGTGCGTGTCCGTGTAAGTGATGCAGATAAGCTGCTTCGGACAATTAATTTCGAGCTGGCATAATACTTGCAGGAGTGCGGTTAAAATAGATGAGTTAGAGGATGGAATCAGATGGCAAAGACAGAGAAAAAACTTATTGCGAATAATAAAAAAGCATATCATGATTATTTTATTCTTGAGAAATATGAAGCGGGACTTGTTCTGCATGGCACAGAAGTAAAGTCTCTTCGTATGGGAAAATGTAGTATCAAGGAAGCATTTATCCGTGTGGAAGACGGGGAGATGTATATCTATGGTATGCATATCAGTCCTTATGAGAAGGGGAATATCTTTAACAAAGATCCGCTTCGTGTGAGAAAGCTGCTTCTTCATAAGAAGGAGATTCTGAAAATATTTGGTAAGATGAAAGAGCAGGGAATCACAGTCGTTCCACTGCAGGTTTATTTCAGCGGAAGTCTTGTGAAGATTGAGATTGGACTTGCCAAAGGTAAGAAGCTCTATGACAAGCGTGAGACGATCGCGAAGAAAGATCAGAAGCGTGAAGCACAGAGAGAATTCAAAGCGTTTAATCGATAAGAGATTAAGGCAGGAGTGAATAGAAAAAGCAATTGGATCAGAACCCAATTGCTTTTTTTACTTCATTGATATCGCCAGTAAATACAAGTCCACCCATTCCGGCTTCTTTTGCTGCATTAATATTCGCTTCGAGATCATCGATAAAGAAACATTCTTCTGCTTTTAAATCAAATTTCCTGAGAAAATGACTGTAGATTTCAGGAGATGGTTTTGCAAGCCGGATCGGCCCGGAAAACAAGATTCCGTCAAACTGAGAGAGAAGTTCACTTCCTTCATAGTATTCAGCAAAATAAGTTGGAGCATTAGACAGCAGATAGATTGGTACATTGCGCTTTTTTAATTCGTGGATAAATGTAATCGTATCCGGAAGCAAAGTAGTGCAGCGCGGCCATTCTTTTGCAAATTGGCGGATGCAGTCTTTTAAATGTTCCGGGATCTGATCAATGACTTCATTTATGTAACTATCATAATCAAGTGTGCCGGCGTCAAGTTCTGCCCAGCGTTTATAAACGATTTCGGATAAATAATCCAGTTCTTCTTCATATGGGCAGAATTCTGAGAGGATCGCTTTTCCATCAAAACGTCCGATGACATTTCCAAAGTCAAAAACAATATTCTTGTATTTCATAATGAAATTCCTTTCCAGAGAGATAACTTTATATAGATTCTGCCTTTATTATACTGCGTAACCAAGACAGATTCAAATAGAAAAGATAATAGACAAAAAAAGAAAACATGTCTAAAAACATCTTGACATATAGTTTATTTGTGATATACTTTGAAAGTCAAAGTATTTAAGACTCAAAGCAAACACGCTTAAAGTTTTGGAAAGAAATGAGAGCAGTTGCAAGACATACTAAGAATAGCAACAATTACTTTGACAGAGTTGGAGAAGAGATATGATAGGAAGAATATGCGGGACAGGATCGTACATACCGTCCCATCGAATGGACAACGTGGAATTGTCCTCTCTGGTCGACACAAGTGATGAATGGATCCGGGAACGCACAGGAATCCAAAGCCGACATCTCGCAAAACAGGAGACGGTATCTTTTATGGCTGCAAAAGCAGCAGAAGAAGCTCTTACAGACAGTGGGCTGAAAGCAGAAGAGATAGACCTGATCCTTGTGGCGACGTCTTCTTCAGAAACAGTATTTCCGAATACTTCCTGCGAAGTGCAGAAAGCAATCGGTGCAGTTCATGCATGGGGATACGATCTGAATGCAGCCTGTTCGGGATTTATTCTCGCATTGAATACAGCACAGTCTTATATCCGTTCAGGGCTTGTTAAGACCGCACTGGTGATCGGTGCAGAGAAGATGAGCAGAATTGTAGACTGGAAAGATCGTGGAACCTGTATTTTGTTCGGAGACGGTGCAGGGGCAGTAGTTCTCCGGGGAGAAGAAAGTGAAAGCGCAGAAGCAGTCTATACGGCCATTGCACATTCGGCAGGAGACAAGGGAGAGGCATTAACCTTACAGTATGGAACAGAAGAAACTCCGGTAATCCGGATGGATGGACAGGCAGTTTTTAAGTTCGCTGTGAGAAAAGTACCGGAAATCATCGAAGAAATGTTGAAAAAAGCAGAGGTTTCAAGAGAAGATGTGGATTACTTTGTTTTGCATCAGGCAAACAGACGAATCATTGAAGCGGCTGCAAAGAGGGTCGGCGTAGAGATTGAGAAGTTCCCAATGAATCTTGGTGAATATGCGAATACGTCGGCGGCATCAGTTCCAATCCTTTTAAATGAAATGAATCGGGATGGAAAGCTGAAAAAAGGTCAGAAAATAATACTTGCCGGATTCGGGGCAGGACTTACATGGGCAGGATGCCTGATGGAATGGTAAATTCAAGAAAGGAAAACAAAATTATGTTAGAAAAAGTAAAAGAAATCGTAGCAGAGTCATTAAACGTAGAGGAAAGCACATTAAGTGAGACAACATCCTTCAAAGAGGATCTCGGAGCAGATTCCCTGGATCTTTTTGAGATGGTAATGGCATTCGAGGAAGCTTTTGAAGTAGAGATCCCTTCTGAAGATCTGGAGCAGATCACAACAGTAGGTGATGTTGTAAAATACATCGAATCACACAAGTAGAAGTATAGAACTAGTAGAAAACGAAGCATTCCGGTTCCTTTTCGGCAGCCAATCCGAGAGAACCGTTGATAGAGCAGTGATCAAGAAGGGAGTTCTTATGAGAACGAGAATAACAGAATTACTTGGAATTGAGTACCCGATCATTCAGGGCGGTATGGCATGGGTTGCAGAATATCATCTGGCGGCAGCAGTTTCAAATGCCGGTGGGCTTGGACTGATCGGAACAGCAAGCGCACCGGCCGAGTGGGTCAGAGAACAGATCCGTGAGGCAAAGAAGCTGACAGATAAACCGTTTGGAATCAACATTATGATGATCAGTCCTTATGCAGATGAAGTCGCAAAGGTTGCTGTTGAGGAAGGTGTTGCAGTTGTCACGACAGGTGCAGGATCTCCGGAAAAATATGTGAAGATGTGGAAAGAAGCCGGAATCAAAGTGATTCCTGTAGTTGCTTCTGTAGCAATGGCGAAGAGAATGCAGCGTTGTGGAGCAGATGCTCTGGTGGCAGAAGGAACAGAAGCAGGCGGACATATCGGTGAAAATACAACGATGGTTCTCGTTCCACAGGTTGTGGATGCAGTTGAAATCCCGGTGATCGCAGCCGGAGGAATCGCAGATGGAAGAGGAATTGCAGCAGCATTTATGCTCGGAGCAGAGGGCGTTCAGATTGGAACACGTTTTGTTGTGACAGAAGAAGCGCAGGTGCATGAGAATTATAAAGAATGCATTCTGAAAGCAAGGGATATTGATTCTCGCGTAACAGGAAGATCTACAGGTCATCCGGTTCGTGCCCTTCGTAATAAGATGACGAAAGAGTATCTTGAAAAAGAGCAGGCAGGAGCAACATTCGAAGAACTTGAGCACCTGACACTTGGAGGACTCAGGAGAGCTGTTGTTGACGGAGATGTTCAGACCGGAAGCGTGATGGCAGGACAGATCGCAGGTATGATCAAAGAGAAGCTTACCTGTCAGGAAGTGATCCAGAAGCTGGTTTCACAGACAGATGAACTGATCGGAGGAAAAGGATTCTATGAGTAAAATCGCATTTATTTTCCCGGGACAGGGCGCACAGAAAGCCGGAATGGGAAAAGATTTCTATGAAAACAGTAAGATAGCGGCAGAGGTGGTCGACCGTGCAAGTGAACTGCTTGGACTGGATATGAAAGCACTCTGCTTTGAAGAAAATGATCTTCTGGATCAGACAGAATATACACAGGCAGCACTTGTGACTGTCTGTATGGCAATGGAAAAGGTATTAAGAGAACGGGGACTCGCCCCGGATGTCACAGCAGGCTTAAGTCTGGGTGAATATTGTGCGATTGCTTCAGCAGGAGGAATGAGCACAGAAAATGCAATCACAACAGTGAGAAAGCGCGGTATTCTGATGCAGAATGCAGTACCGGGTGGTCAGGGAGCCATGGCAGCGGTTCTTGGACTGGATGCCGGAAAGATTGAGGAAGTACTGGCAGATCGAAGTGGTGTAATGATCGCCAACTACAATTGTCCGGGACAGATTGTGATTACAGGATGGAAGGAAGATGTGGAACAGGCAGCAGATGCACTGAAGGAAGCCGGAGCAAAGAGAGTCCTTACGCTGAATGTCAGTGGACCGTTCCATTCTTCCCTTCTGGAACAGGCCGGAGAAGAACTTGGAAAAGAGCTGGAACAGGTAGATTTTTCTGATCTTCAGATCCCATATGTGACGAATGTGACAGCAGAATATGTGACTGATATTACAAAGACAAAAGAACTGCTCGCGCGCCAGGTGGCATCTTCCGTGCGTTGGCAGCAGAGTATGGAACTTCTGATCGCAGACGGTGTAGATACATTTGTTGAGATCGGACCAGGAAGAACACTGGCTGGTTTCCTGAGAAAGATAAACCGCGAGGTGAAAGTGTATAACGTCGGAATCTGGGAAGATGTAGATAAGGTGGTAAATGAATTATGTTAGACAGACTGACAGGGAAAGTTGCGGTAGTGACAGGTGCTTCCAGAGGAATCGGAAGAGCGGTCGCACTGCGTCTGGCACAGAAGGGCGCAACCGTAGTGATCAACTATAATGGATCCAAAGAGCGCGCACTGGGAGTGAAAACAGAGATTGAGTCTGCAGGCGGAACGGCGCAGATCATGCAGTGTGATGTGGCAGATGCAGCATCTTGTGATGAGATGTTTCAGACAATCATAAAAGAATTCGGAAGAATCGATATCCTTGTGAACAACGCAGGAATTACAAGAGACGGGCTGCTTATGAAAATGGCAGAAGAGGATTTTGATGCTGTGATCGATACGAATCTGAAAGGAACTTTCCATTGTATCCGTGCAGTCTCAAGACAGATGCTGCGTCAGAGGTCCGGAAGAATTATTAACCTGTCTTCTGTATCGGGGGTTCTTGGAAATGCAGGACAGGCTAATTATTCCGCATCAAAGGCCGGTGTGATCGGACTTACAAAGAGTGCGGCAAGAGAACTGGCGTCCAGAGGAATTACCGTAAATGCGATCGCACCTGGATTTATTAACACTGAGATGACAGAAGTACTTTCAGAGAAGGTGAAAGAAGGAGCAGTTGCTCAGATCCCTCTCGGAAAGTTTGGAGAGACAGAAGATATTGCGAATGCGGCGGCATTTCTTGCTTCTGATGAAGCACGTTATATCACAGGCCAGACGCTGCATGTTGACGGCGGAATGGCGATGTAAGAATAGAAGGAGTAGGAAAATGAAGAGACGAGTTGTTGTAACCGGAATGGGTGCGGTGACACCGATTGGAAATACAGTAGAAGAATTCTGGAACGGAATCAAAACAGGTAAAGTTGGAATTGGTCCGATCACAAAATTTGATACAACAGATTATAAGGTTAAGCTGGCAGCAGAAGTGAAAGATTTCGTTGGAAAAGAACGAATGGATTTCAAGGCAGCGAAGAGAATGGAACTGTTCTCCCAGTATGCGGTTGCAGCAGCGAAGGAAGCGTTTGCAGATGCAGGACTTGATATGGAGCAGGAAGATCCTTACCGTGTAGGAACGATCATCGGTTCCGGTATCGGAAGTCTCAGTTGTGTAGAACAGAACTATGACAAGATCCAGACAAAAGGACCGGCGCGTGTGAACCCACTGATGGTTCCACTGATGATCTCCAATATGGCAGCAGGAAATGTATCCATTCAGCTTGGACTGAAAGGAAAATGTACTGATGTTGTGACAGCATGTGCATCAGGGTCTAACAGTATCGGAGATGCACTTCGTGCAATCCAGTATGGTGATCTGGATGTCTGTGTTGCAGGTGGTACAGAGAGCTGTATCTGTCCGACAGGAATTGCAGGATTTACTGCATTAACAGCATTGTCTACAAACGAAGATCCGATGACAGCTTCCCGTCCGTTTGATCAGGACAGGGATGGATTTGTTCTCGGAGAAGGAGCCGGAATCGTTGTTCTGGAAGAACTTGAACACGCGAAAGCAAGAGGCGCGAAGATTTACGCAGAACTCGCTGGATACGGCTCTACAGGAGATGCTTATCACATCACTTCTCCGGCAGAGAACGGAGAAGGAGCAGGGATGGCAATGAAGCTTGCAATGAAAGAGGCAGGTGTGGCACCGGAAGAAGTGGACTATATCAATGCCCATGGAACAAGCACACACCACAATGACCTCTTTGAGACACGCGCAATCTGTTATGCATTAGGAGATGCGGCTGAAAATGTAGTTGTCAATTCGACAAAATCTATGATCGGTCATCTTCTTGGAGCGGCAGGAGCAGTAGAGTTTGTTGTCTGCGTAAAGAGTATTCTGGATAATTTCATCCATCAGACAGTTGGTACAAAGAATGTAGATCCGGAATGTGGATTGAATTATGCAGTAGGTGCACCGGTAGAGAAAGAAGTGAACTGTGTGATTTCTAATTCTCTTGGTTTTGGCGGACACAATGTGTCTCTTCTTGTAAAACGTTTCGAAGAGTAAGGAGAAGCGAAGATGAAGATGGAAGAAATATTAAAGCTGATCGAAGCAGTCTCTGCTTCTACGCTTACAGAATTTAAATATGAAGAAAACGGAACAAAGCTGAATCTGAAGAAAGAGCAGCAGAAGGTGGAGATTATCCAGAGTCCGGGAGTCGTTCCGGTGACAGGAACTGTCACAGCAGGTCTTCAGACAGCAGAAATTCTGCAAAATCCAGGAAATGAAGCGGATCATACACAAGAAGAGCATCAGGAAGTAATAAAAGAAACAGAAGGAGAACTGATCGTTTCACCTCTGGTTGGAACTTTCTATGCCGCACCGGCAGAAGATGCACCAAGTTTTGTCAAGGTTGGTGACAAGGTTGAGGCCGGACAGGTTGTCGGAATCGTAGAAGCGATGAAGCTTATGAATGAGATCGAGAGCGAATGTGCTGGTACAGTTGCAGAAGTTCTTGTAGAAAATGGAGAGCCGGTAGAATACGGCCAGCCGCTTTTTAGAATTGTTTAAGAAAGGGATTTTGGATATGAACAGTTTAAATGTAGAACAGATTCAGGAAATTATTCCGCACAGACATCCATTTCTTTTGATCGATAAGATTGAAGATTATGTTCCAGGAGAATATGCAATTGGATACAAAGGTGTCTCTTATCATGAAGATTTCTTCCGCGGACATTTCCCACAGAAAGCAGTAATGCCCGGAGTTCTGATTCTTGAGGCACTTGCACAGACTGGGGCAGTCGCAATCTTGAGTGTACCGGAGAATCAGGGAAAGATCGCATTCTTCGGTGGTGTGCAGAAATGTCGTTTTAAAGGAATGGTATTTCCGGGAGATCAGTTGAAGTTAGAAACAAAGATCATTAAAAGAAAAGGACCGGTAGGCGTAGGAGAAGCTGTGGCAACAGTTGACGGAAAGGTCGTTGTTACTGCAGAACTTACATTTATGGTCGGAGAATAAAAAAATCAGGAGCAGAAGAAATGATAGAGAAGATTTTAATTGCGAACAGAGGGGAGATTGCAGTCCGGGTGATCCGCGCCTGCAGAGAAATGGGAATCCGTACAGTTGCTGTTTACTCTGAGGCAGATAAAGATGCGCTGCATACCCAGCTCGCAGATGAAGCAGTCTGTATAGGTCCTGCTCCATCCGCAGAAAGTTATCTGAATATGCAGAATATCATCAGTGCGACACTTGTGTCAGGCGCAGATGCGATTCATCCGGGCTTCGGATTCCTTTCTGAAAACAGTAAATTTGCAGAGCTGTGTGAACAGTGCAAGATCACATATATCGGACCGGATTCGAAGGTGATCAGTGCTCTTGGAAACAAATCTGTTGCAAGAAATACGATGGTGGCAGCAGGTGTTCCGGTTATTCCGGGAAGCAAGGAGCCTGTCTATACCGTAGAAGAAGGCGAGAAGATCGCTGGTGAGATCGGCTATCCGGTCATTGTTAAAGCAGCACTTGGCGGTGGCGGAAAAGGAATGCGTGTCGCACAGACACCGGACGAGTTCCAGGCAAGCTTTCAGACAGCGCAGAAAGAAGCGCAGATGGCATTCGGAGATGGAACAATGTATCTGGAACATTTCGTAGAACATCCGCGTCATATAGAATTTCAGATCCTTGCAGATAAGTATGGAAATGTCGTCCATCTTGGAGAACGAGACTGTTCCATTCAGAGAAATCATCAGAAGATGATCGAGGAATCTCCGTCAGAAGCACTGACTCCGGAATTGAGAAAGAAGATGGGAGAAGCAGCTGTAAAAGCGGCGAAGGCAGCTCATTACACAAATGCCGGAACGATTGAATTTCTCCTGGAGAAGAGCGGTGCATTTTATTTTATGGAGATGAATACGAGAATCCAGGTGGAACATCCGGTGACAGAATGGGTGACAGGGATTGATCTGATCAAAGAACAGATTAAGATTGCAGACGGACAGAGAATGAAACTTCGTCAGGAAGACATCAAGATTACAGGTCATGCAATCGAATGCAGGATCAATGCAGAAAATCCGGAAAAGAATTTCCGCCCATCTCCAGGAAAAATCACAGATGTACACTTTCCGGGAGGAGAAGGCGTTCGTGTAGACAGTGCGATTTATACAGGATATGAAGTTCCGCCTTATTATGATTCCATGCTTGCAAAACTGATCGTTCATGCTGACGACAGAGAAGAGGCTATCCGTAAAATGAGAAGCGCACTTGGGGAAGTTATTATCGAGGGCGTGGACACAAATATTGATTATCAGTATGAGATTTTGAATCATAAAAAATTCATATCTGGAGATATTGATGTGGAGTTTATCGGAGGAATGATGAATGAGACTGCATAATATGTTTAAAAAGACCGGAGAGAAGATCACTTCGATTCATTCACGAAACAGAAGAAGGCCGGAAGCACCGGAAGGAATCTTGAAAAAATGTAATAAATGCGGTGCAGCAATCTTAACAGATGAAGTAATCAACGGAAAATATATTTGTCCTAAATGTCATGGATACTTTCGTATTCCGGCATATAAGAGAATTGAGCTTGTGACAGACGCAGGCTCTTTTGAAGAATGGGATGCAAAGATCGACGAAGGTGAAAGACCGGAGAATCCGTTGGATTTCCGGGGTTATACAGAAAAAGTCGAAGCTTTAAGAGAAAAGACAGGGCTTGATGAAGCGGTTGTTACAGGAAAAGCAACAATCTGTGGACAGCCGGTTGTGATCGGGGTCTGTGACGGAAGATTTATGATGGCCAGTATGGGACATGCGGTAGGAGAAAAGATTACCCGTGCAGTCGAGCGTGCAACAGAGGAGAGGCTTCCTGTTGTTCTTTTTACCTGTTCTGGAGGTGCACGTATGCAGGAGGGAATCATTTCCCTGATGCAGATGGCAAAAACTTCAGCAGCACTGAAACGTCATAGTGACGCGGGACTACTTTATGTACCGGTTTTGACTGATCCGACGACTGGTGGAGTGACAGCAAGTTTTGCGATGCTTGGTGATATCATTCTTGCAGAACCGGGAGCACTGATCGGTTTTGCCGGTCCGCGTGTGATCGAGCAGACAATTGGACAGAAATTGCCGGAAGGATTCCAGAGAGCAGAATTTCTTCTTGAGCATGGATTTGTTGACCGGATCGTAACCAGGGATGAGATGAAGGAAGTACTGGGACAGATTCTGAAAATGCATACGGTTACAGATGAGAAGAAAGAAGAATATCCGGAAAAGAAAAAAGAGAACAGAAAAAATATCTCTGCAGTAAAAGAAAACATGTCAGCCTGGGAACGTGTCTTGAAATCCAGAGAAAAAGAACGTCCGGTAGGCAAGGATTATATTGACAGACTGTTTACAGATTTTGTAGAATTACATGGAGACAGATACTATAAAGATGATCCGGCGGTAGTGGGCGGAATTGCATACTTTCATGGAAAAGCAGTTACTGTGATCGCCCAGTGCAAAGGAAAGACAACGAAAGAGAATCTGGAACGGAATTTTGCAATGCCGTCTCCGGAAGGTTACAGAAAAGCACTGCGTCTGATGAAACAGGCAGAAAAGTTCCATCGTCCGGTCATCTGTTTTGTAGATACTCCGGGGGCTTTCTGCGGAATGGAGGCAGAAGAGCGTGGACAGGGCGAGGCAATTGCCCGGAATCTGTATGAGATGTCAGCTTTGAAAGTGCCGGTTCTTTCAATTGTAATCGGAGAAGGTGGAAGCGGCGGTGCGCTTGCACTTGCAGTTGCAGATGAAGTGTGGATGATGGAGAATGCAGTGTATTCAGTACTTTCACCGGAAGGATTCGCAAGCATCTTGTGGAAAGATAGCAAGAGAGCGTCAGAAGCGGCAGGGGTGATGCGTCTGACAGCAGCAGATCTTAAGGAACTTAAGGTGATCGAAGAAATAATTCGCGAGCCTGAAGTGTACAGGGAAGATACGATGGTTCCCGTGCTCTGTGAACTGGAAGAGAAGATGGAACATTTCCTTGAGCAATATGGAAGTCTTTCAGAAAAACAACTGACAGATAGAAGATATGACAGATTCCGAAACATGTAAGAGGCAACAATTGTGGCAGTGTCTGAGCAGGTGTAGAAGACCAGAATGAACATAATCCCGGAAGATCAAATAGAAAAGAACTGTTTGAAAAGATCAGAGAACAGTAGAAGACGAGGAGGAAAAAAGATGGATGCGTATAATACCATCAATGACATTCTGGTACATTTATTCAATGAAATCTGGGAGCTGGAGAAAAAAGCGATCATCACAGAGGAATTTAAAGATATTACAAACAACGATATGCATATAATAGAAGCAATCGGTGTTTCAGGAAAGACAACGATGTCTGTCGTGGCAAAGAAGATGAAGATTACGGCAGGGTCTCTGACTACAGCGGTGAATGGCCTGGTCAACAAGAAGTACGTGATGCGTGCCCGCGGTGAAGAGGACAGAAGAGTGGTGTATATCTGGCTGACAGAAAAAGGGGAGAAGGCTTACTATCATCATGAGCAGTTTCACAGAGAGATGACAAATGCTGTGCTGAACAGACTGGATGAAAAAGAGATTCCGGTTCTTATGAAGACACTGGACGGACTTTCGGAATTTTTCAGAGGTTATTCTTCAGAGGAACGATAACGTTACTGTTCGCACATCGTGTGAACAGTAACACGATAACATGATAATTCTTAAGGAAAATCAAGGAAAATTTGACGTTTTGTCAAAAATGAGTTACAATAATCCGTATCGTGAATAATTTATCATTACGGACAAAGGTCCATGTCATTATTTCGCGTTCAGAATAACATTGTAATGGGTTAGTGCCAATATACTTGGGTGTATATTTTAGGAGGGAAACAAGTATGGTAACAAAAAAGACATCTTCAACAACAAAAGCCGTAAAAGCAGAAGAAACAAAAACAACAACAGCAAAACCGGCAGAGAAAAAAGCTGAAACAGCAACAGTAAAGACAGAGAAGAAAGAGACAGCAGCTGCGAAAGCAATCGAGACAAAGAAAGACACAACAAAGAAACTTGAGACAAAGGCAGCAGTGCTGGTAGATACACCAGAAGTTCAGGCAGAAGAAGTGAAAGAGACAGTGAAGAAGGCAGCTAAGAAGGTTGCAGCAAAAGCAGAAGATACAGCTGAAAAGGCTGTGAAGACTGTAAAGAAAGCAGCAGCTAAGAAGACAGCAGCCAAGACTACAAAGAAAGCAGAGTTGAAGACAGAATTCTTCCTTCAGTTCTCCGGTAAAGAGTATACAGAGAAAGAGATCCTTAAGAAAGTCAAAGATGTATGGACAAAGGATCTGAAGAACAAAGTCGGAGACATGAAAGACGTTAAGATCTATCTGAAACCGGAAGAGTCAGCAGCATATTATGTTGTAAACGGAGATACAACAGGAAAGATCGATCTGTAAGCAATCAATACGGGAGAGCAGATCATTTTTCGGATGTATCCGAAGCATGATTACTTAAGAAAAGACAGGGAGTCAGACACAGCTGAAAGCAGGTGAAGGACTGACCTGTCTTTTTTCATAAATATTTTGCCTGTGTAGAAAGTGGATTGCCTTGAAGAGACAGGAATCAGGCAGGAATGGTTCGAGAAAGGAGAATGCAAGATGTACGAGAAAGAGATTGAACAGCTGCAGTCAATGATCGATGAGAGTAACCGGATCGTGTTTTTTGGAGGAGCCGGTGTATCAACAGAAAGTAATATTCCGGATTTTCGAAGTGCGACAGGGATTTATCATCAGAAGTATAAGTATTCACCGGAACAGGTGGTCAGCCACAGCTTTTTTATGAAATATCCGGAAGCATTCTATGAGTTTTATAAAGAGAAGATGATGATTCTAGATGCAAAGCCAAATGCTGCCCATCTGAAACTGGCAGAATTGGAGCAGGCCGGGAAACTGCAGGCTGTTGTGACACAGAATATTGACGGGCTGCATCAGGCGGCAGGAAGCAGAAACGTTTATGAACTTCATGGAAGTATCCACAGAAATTACTGTATGAAATGTGGTAAATTTTATGATGCAGAATATGTGAAGAATTCAGAGGGGATTCCAAGATGCAGCTGTGGCGGTATGATTAAGCCGGACGTGGTACTTTATGAAGAAGGACTTGACCAGAAGACAATCCAGGGAGCAGTCGAAGCAATTTCATCAGCTGATCTGTTGATCATCGGCGGAACGTCACTTGTCGTCTATCCGGCAGCAGGCTTTATTGATTATTTTCATGGAAAACATCTTGTTGTGATCAACAAATCAGAAACGGCCAGAACCGTCCGGGCAGAGCTTACAATTGCCGCACCGATCGGAGAGATTCTTGGTGCGATTCATGTGAGCGGCGAATAAAAATTTTTTTCCGGTAAATACTTCTGAAAAGGAGGTTGCTGTAAGCAGCAGAAAGAAGTATGGGAAGAAAAAAGGAAAAGACGATCAATCTTACGAAACTTGAACCGGAAGAAAAACTGAAGTATGAGATAGCAGAAGAATTAGGCCTTTTAGATCGCGTGATGCAGGATGGATGGAAGTCATTGACATCAAAAGAGACAGGGCGGATTGGCGGAATGGTCACCGGAAGAAGACGAGAGATAAAAAAACAGACAGAGATCATGGATGAAAATGCGAAAGAATAAACAAAAGTAAAATTTTAAATAACACAGATTTTGACAAATAAGGATAAATTTGGTAAAATGGGCAGAATGGGGAGAAATTATTTTGCGTTAGAATTCGCAGAGTTTTTTGGAAAGTGATAACTTTGGTGGCATAAATGACAGAAAAAATTTCAATATTTGATGTGGAGATTTCCTGTATTAAGGCAAAAGAAGCGATGATGCAGGCAATCGAATTCATGAAAGGTGATTCCGTCAATACCATTGAGCTTGTATCGATGGAATCGCTGATGAAAGAACATGAAAATCCGGAGTGGAAAAAAAAGGTTTCCATGCAGGATCTGATCCTCCCGGGAAGCGTAGAGATTCTTGAGGCAGCAAAAGCTGATGATGCAAGATTGCTGCGGGAGACGGATAATAAATTATTCTTAAGAATGTTTTTGAAATATTTACAGAAGAACCATCATAAGATCTATCTTCTGGCAGCCAGTCAGGAGGAATTGGTGAAAGCAGAGGAAGCTCTTGCAAGGTATAATCAGGGAATCCGTGTGGTAGGAGATGCCGTGATCCATCTGGAAGACGGAGAGTTGACAGATGCAGACAGGATCCATGGAATAGTGAATGCAGTCAATGGCTCAGAGGCAGATTGTATTTTATCAGTCCTTCCATCGCCGGCGCAGGAAGATTTTATTGAACAGAACCGGGCATTGATCGACACAAGAGTCTGGATTGGCTGTGGATCAGTTCTGATGCGCAGCTTTGACGACAGAAAGATGACAAGCCGGATAAAGAGAATGTTAGTAAAGAAAGTATTTCGCTATAAAGTAGACAAACAGAATTAGCCTTTGTGAAGAATGCTAAAAGATAAAAATGTGAATATTTCATAGATTCGACGAAGAAATGCATAAAAAAGATGGATTTCCTCTTTCTTTTTTTGCTGTTTTGCCTTAATATAATATAAGGGTATGTGTACGGATAAATAATGCATACAAAAAGTTTGTGGAATATGCACATGCGTGTTACTACTTACAGTTTGCTGTGATCAGCAATACATCGTACAGAGTGGAGGAAAAAAGGATGATTTCGAATCAGATACTTCAAAACACTATTGAAGGATTAAAGGGAATATCAAGGGTTGACTTTTGTGTACTTGACACAGAGGGCAAGGAACTTGCAGCAACATTTGATATGGCAAAAGATTGTGGGGAAGCGGTTCTTTCTTTTGTTGAATCACCGGCAGACAGCCAGGTGATCCAGGGATGCCAGTTCTTTAAAATATTTGATGAACAGCGTCTGGAATATGTTTTACTTGCAGATGGCGAGACAGAAGATGTGTATATGCTTGGTAAGATCGCGGCATTTCAGATCCAGAGTCTGCTTGTAGCTTATAAAGAGCGTTTTGACAAGGACAACTTTATCAAAAACCTTCTTTTAGACAATCTTCTTCTGGTAGATATTTACAATCGCGCAAAGAAATTACATATTGACACAGAAGTAAAACGTGTTATCTTTATTATTGAAACATCGCACGAGAAAGACAGTGCTGCACTTGATAATGTGAGAAATCTTCTGGGAGGAAAGTCAAGAGACTTTATCACAGCTGTTGATGAGAAGAATATTATTGTTGTGAAAGAACTCTCAGATAAGGATGGCAATAAGGAACTTGAGAAGATGGCGAAAGAGATGCTGGATACGCTCCAGGCAGAGGGAGGCGACGAGCAGATCCATATTGCATACGGAACCATCGTAAGTGATATCAAGGAAGTATCCAAGTCATACAAAGAGGCGAAGCTTGCACTTGATGTAGGTAAGATCTTCTTTGATGAGAAGGATATTGTTGCTTATACAACACTTGGAATCGGCCGTCTGATCTATCAGCTGCCGCTGCCACTTTGTAAGATGTTTATCAAAGAGATTTTCGAAGCAAAATCTCCGGATGACTTTGATGAAGAGACATTGACAACGATCAATAAGTTCTTTGAGAACAGTCTTAATGTATCAGAGACATCCAGACAGCTCTATATCCACAGAAATACACTGGTATACAGACTGGATAAGCTTCAGAAGAGTACCGGACTGGACCTTCGTGTGTTTGAGGATGCCATTACTTTCAAGATTGCCTTAATGGTAGTAAAGTATATGAAGTATATGGAGACATTAGAGTACTAGAACCGTAGGAGTATAGATAAGTTTTAGGAGGAACATATGATTGAATTAAGGAATGTGACGAAGGAGTATTCCAAAGGTCACGCAGCCTTGAATGGTGTTTCCGTGAAGATTGAACGCGGAGAATTCGTATTCATCGTTGGTGACAGTGGATCAGGTAAGTCTACATTGATCAAATTGATCATGAAGGAACTGAATCCGACAGAGGGTACCATTATCGTCAACGGCCAGAATTTGAACCGTATGAAACACAGAAACATTGCTAAATACAGAAGAGGACTTGGAGTTGTGTTCCAGGATTTCCGTCTTCTGAAGGATCGTAATATTTATGAGAATATTGCATTCGCTTTGCGTGTGACTGAGACACCGACCCGTGTGATCAAGAAGAAGGTACCGGCAGCTCTGTCACTGGTAGGACTTGCACAGAAATACAAGTCATTCCCAAAGGAACTCTCAGGTGGAGAGCAGCAGCGAGTAGCGATTGCAAGAGCAATTGTAAATGAACCTGCCATTCTGCTGGCGGATGAGCCGACAGGAAACCTCGACCCGACAAACTCATGGGAGATCATGAGTCTGCTGAAAGAGGCGAATGAGCGTGGAACAACAGTACTTGTTGTTACACATAACCAGGAGATCGTAAACGAGATGAACGAGCGCGTCATTACTATGAAGCAGGGCGTAATCGTCAGTGATGAGAAAAAAGGTGGGTATATAAATGAGGATTAGTACATTTGGATACGTTGGAAAGCAGGGCGTTAAGAATATCTGGAGAAACAAGATGTTTTCACTCGCATCCATAGCGACGATGTCAGCATGTATTTTCCTGTTTGGATTGTTTTTCTCACTGCTTGTTAACTTCCAGTATATTATTAAAAGCGCAGAAGAAGGTGTTGCAATTACTGTTTTCTTTAATGTGGATGCAACGCAGGAACAGAAGGATGCAATCGGTGAACAGCTTAAATCACGAGATGATGTTTCAAAAGTAAACTATATATCAGCGGACGATGCATGGGAATCATTCCAGAAAGAATATTTTGGAGATAACCCGGAACTTGCAGAAGGTTTCAAAGATGATAACCCGTTGGCAAGTTCAGATAACTATGAAGTCTATATGAAGACTTTAAAAGGGAATAGTAAGGACCTGATTGCAAAGAGTAAATCTCTTTCGGCAACTCAGCAGGATTTGGTTAAGTTTGCGCAGAGCCTTGATGGAGTAAGAGAAGTTAAAAAGTCAGATGTTGTAGCAAATACACTTTCCAGTGTGAATATGCTTGTTGCATATGTTTCAATTGCAATTATCGCAATTCTTCTCGGAGTATCAATCTTCCTGATCAGTAATACGGTAACAACAGGTATTACAGTCAGAAAAGAAGAGATTGCAATTATGAAATATATCGGAGCGAAAGACTTTGTTGTAAGATCACCATTCGTGATCGAAGGTCTGATCATCGGATTGTTCGGTGCAGTTATTCCGCTTGCCCTGTTATATTTCCTTTATGACAAGGCTGTAGGATATATTATGGAGAAGTTTAGTATTCTGAAGAATATCATCACATTCCTTCCGGTTGGAAATGTATATATCTATCTGTTGCCGATCGGGCTTGCAATGGGAATTGGAATCGGATTCCTCGGAAGTTACTTCACTGTTCGTAAGCACTTGAGAGTGTAATAGGAGATACCTATGAAAAGACGGATGAGAAAGGTGACAGCACTGGTTCTGTCAATCGGAATGCTGCTGTCAATGACAGTTACTTCCGGTGCTGTGACAATTGATGAAGCACAGAAAAAAGCGGATGAGCTGCAGTCACAGAAGAATGCAGCTCAGGCGGAAAAAGATACACTTGCTGCAAAGCTTAATTCTATCATTGCTCAGATGAACAAGACGCAGGAAGAATTAAGTGCTAAGGAAACTGAAATCTCAACAGCTGAGGAAGAGCTTGTACAGGCGAAGGTTGATGAGGATGATCAGTATAACAGCATGAAGAAGAGAATCAAATATATGTATGAAGGCGGGAATACGCAGTTTCTTGAGATACTGATGTCCAGCAGCAATATTGGTGATCTTCTTAATAAGGCAGAGTATGTATCGAAGCTCTCTTCTTATGACAGAGATATGCTTACAGCTTTTCAGGATACAGTAAAGGCTGTGGAAGAGAAAGAAGCAAAACTGCAGGACGAATATGAGAAACTTAACACCTTGCAGAGCAGTTTGGTAAGTCAGCAGACGGAGGCGCAGACACTGATCAGCAGTAAGGAAGCACAGATTGCTGAGATTCAGGATCAGATTACCGATAATGCGAACCTTCTTGCAGATCTTAAGGCGAAGGCAGAAGAAGCAAAACGTCTTCAGGAAGAGCAGGCAGCAGCCGCAGCAGCAGCTGCTGCGGCTGCAAAGAAGAATAACAGCGGAAGCAGTAGCGGTGGAAGCAGCAGTTCCAGACCGGCTTCCAGCGGAAACGTAGTGAGTGGAAGTGGATATTTTACACATCCGTGTCCGGGAATGACGTACCAGTCCAGTTATTTCGGAGAGGTTCGATCTTTCGACTCAAGACCACATAAAGGAAATGATTATGCCGCGCCGACAGGAACACCTACATATGCAGCAGCAGCCGGAACAGTCATTACGGCAGGCTGGAGCAACAGTGCAGGGAACTGGGTTGTTATAAGCCATGGAAATGGATTGGTGACAAAGTATATGCATCACAGCTCAATTTGTGTAAGTGCCGGTCAGAGAGTGGAAAAAGGACAACAGATCGGATATGTCGGTTCCACAGGATATTCAACCGGAGCACATCTACATTTCCAGGTAGAACTCAACGGAACAGCAGTGAATCCGAATAATTATATGTAAAACAAAGGGATTCAAAATCTTCCTTTCATGTTTACATGAAAGTGATTCAAAGAATAAAGGGGGACAAAGTGGAAGATTCTGCTTTGTCCTTTTCTTTAGATAACAGCGAAAGGGACAGAGAATGGAACAGAAAAAGAAAAGGGGATATGGTGCAGGAATTGTAACCGGAGTTCTTGCAACAGTTCTTGTTGGCCTGCTTCTCCTGGGGGGATTCAGGGTAATCACGAACACATCCGGCAGTTATGCATCCGGTAAAGTGACAGAAAAAGAGGTATCAAAAAAACTGGATAAGCTGAATGCTTTGATCGATAAGTATTATCTGTATGGAGATGAAATTGATACAGATAAGCTGGCAGAAGGAATTTATTCCGGATATACGAGTGCGCTGGGAGATAAGTACACCGTTTATTATGATGAAGATGAAACGAAAGCTCTGATGGAATCAACAAGCGGAACATTTTCAGGTGTTGGTGCAACACTGACAAAGGATGCCGATACGGGCTATGCGACAATTGTAAATGTCTATGAAGACTCTCCGGCAGAGAAAGCAGGACTGAAAGCCGGAGATATCCTGGAGAAAATCGATGAGCATGAGGTTGGTGATGAACAGCTTGATACGGTGGTGTCCTGGATCAAAGGGGAAAAGGGAACAGATGTAAAGATTACAGTTCTCAGAGACGGAGAAGAGCTGGAACTGACTGCTACACGAGATACGATCGAAGTGAAGACAGTTTCGTATGAGATGAAGGAGAACCAGATTGGCTACATCAGAGTGTCCGAGTTTGACACAGTAACTTACGACCAGTTTAAAGAGGCATTGGACGATCTTGAAAATCAGGGAATGCAGGGGCTTGTTGTCGACCTGAGAAACAACCCGGGTGGAAGTCTTGATACAGTTACGAATATGCTGCGTCTGCTTCTTCCGGAAGGTACAATTGTATCGACAAAAGACAAGAATGGAAAGACAGACGAAATCACCTGTGACGGAACTCATGAATTTAAGAAACCAATGGCAGTTCTTGTAAACCAGTACAGCGCCAGCGCATCTGAAATCTTCAGCGGTGCAGTACAGGATTATGGAACAGCAAAAATTGTCGGAGTGACAACGTATGGAAAAGGTGTTGTACAGCAATTGATGAATCTGGGAGATGGAACCTGTCTGAAAGTGACGATTGCCGAGTATTATACTCCAAATGGAAGAAGCATCAATGGAAAAGGTGTTGAACCGGATGTGGAAGTGGAATATCAGTATGACGAAGAGAATCCAAAAGCAGATAATCAGCTGGATCAGGCATTAAGCACAGTACAGGAAGAAATTGTTGAAAGTACACAAAACCCATAGGTTGAAAAAGCCTCAATCTGATGAAATGTTAAAATGTGTGACAATTCAGATAAAAACTCTTGAAAATCAAAAAATGATGTGCTAATATTGGAAACAAGTTTTAGCAGACTAAAGTGCTGAACCAGAAAAAGGCAAAGAACAAGACTCTGATTCACAGAAACTGACAGGAAGTTGGCGTCACCGACTGAGAGCGCCGGACAGCGGAGTGGATTATGGGAACACTTGGGAGCTGGCTGTCTGAACAGATGAAGTAGGGCAGCACGTGGAGCATACGTTACATGCAAAGAGTGGAATCCGGTTTACACAAATGCAGAGAAAAAATTAGAATTGTGAAAGCCAAGATTCAATGCGGGTGGTACCGCGGATATTATGATTGTAATTTCCGTCCCGGGATACTGATGTATCCCGGGGCTTTTTTATTTAAAAAGCTTCTTCCCGGGATGCTGGAATCTGAAAGGAGAAGTAAAATGGAATTTGTAACAGGCGTAAAAAAGAAGGAAACATTGGAACTGAGTGAACTTCTCGAAAAGGGAAGAATTGGAACCGAAGTCAAAGTGAATGGTGCGATCCACACGATCCGTGATATGGGAACAATTGCATTCATTATTCTCAGAAAAAGAGAAGGACTTGTTCAGTGTGTATATGAAGAAGATATTTCCAAATTTGACTTGAAAGATGTGAAGGAAGCAGATACAGTAGAGGTAACAGGTGTGCTTGCAGAGTCTGCGAAAGCTCCGAATGGGATTGAGATTCGCCTTGGCGAATTGAAGATCTTAAGTGAGCCGGCAGAGCCAATGCCGCTTCCGATTGCAAAGTGGAAGCTGAACACATCTCTGGAAGCAAAATTAAACTACAGACCGATTTCTCTGAGAAATATCAGAGAGCGTGCGAAATTCAGAATTCAGGAAGGAATCGTAAGAGGGTTCCGTGATTTCCTTTATAAAGAGGGATTTACAGAGATCCATACTCCGAAGATCGGTGCCAAGAGTGCAGAGGGCGGTGCGAACCTTTTCCGTCTGGAGTATTTCCACAGACCGGCGATTCTTCAGCAGAGCCCGCAGTTCTATAAGCAGATGATGGTCGGAGTATTCGACAGAGTCTTTGAGACAGCGCCAGTATTCCGTGCAGAGAAACACAATACAAAGCGTCATCTGAATGAGTACACAAGCCTTGATTTCGAGATGGGATATATTGATGGATTTGAAGATATCATGGCAATGGAAACGGGATTTCTTCAGTATACGATGGAGCTGTTGAAGAAAGAGTATGCAAGAGAACTTCAGATTCTGAATATCGAAGTACCGAAGACAGATAATATTCCGGCAGTAAGATTCGACGAGATCAAACGACTGGTATCCGAGAAGTATGACAGAAAGATCAAGAACCCATTTGACCTGGAACCAGAGGAAGAGACATTGATCAGTCGTTATGCGAAGGAAGAGTGGGATGCAGATTTTGTATTTGTTACTCATTACCCATCAAAGAAACGTCCATTCTATGCAATGGATGATCCGGAGGATCCGACTTACACGCTCAGTTTTGACCTGCTTTTCAGAGGAATGGAGATCACAACCGGCGGACAGCGTATTCATGATTATCATGAACTTCTTGCGAAGATGGAGAAGCGAGGTATGACAGATGAAGGCATGGAGCAGTATTTAAGTGCATTCAAGCATGGAATGCCACCACACGGAGGTCTTGGAATAGGTATGGAACGTCTGACAATGAAGATGATGAACGAAGACAATGTAAGAGAAACAACATTATTCCCAAGAGACTTAAGTCGTTTGGAACCATAAGAAGAAAATACAAAAAACGGGTCAATCCTCTGGATTGAACGAAAAAACTGTTGGATGTGAAGGTCTGAACTGAGAAAGAGAACTGCCCACAGGATGTTGTGGTCAGAAACTTAAGGAGTAGAAACGAGGGAGGATCTTTATGTTTAAGAAAAAAGAATGTTATCTTTGCGGTGGTAAATTGATTAATGGCCGTTGCAGTTCCTGCGGGCTGGATAACACAAAGCTGGAGAAAAAGAATTACAGGCTGAATGAGAGCAGTTTTGACCGCAAGAAAAAAATGACATATTCCCAGAAACGACAGAATGACACTGGAGAGACAAAAAACCGGGAGAAAAAGCAGGATGCAGGACATCTCTGTGAGAGTCATAACGGACGGAAGGCTCATACAGGATCTTACGAGGAACAGAAAAAGGCCAGGAAAATCAGTGGAATTCTTTCGGGAATCATCGTAGCAATCGTAGCATTTACAAGCATTGCGGGTTCAGTTGGTGATTTCATTTCCTCATTTGGGGATGATTTCCATTCCTCAGATTATGACTGGAATGATGATGGCAGCGAAGTGGATTCTGAGTATGATCCATATATGAATACAACGAGAGAACTTTCCGAGACAGGAGCAACTTATGATTGTGTATTAGGATATGGGGAGTATGAGATCGGAGCACAGATCCCGGAAGGGACTTATGAAGTGGAGCTTGTCTCAGGCGAAGGTTCCATGCAGCAGGATGATCCTGAGAATTCGATTTATTACTATTCTTATTTTAGTGAAGATGAGTCAGATACGGATGCAGGAGATTATCTGGACGATGTGAGACTGTACACAGGAGGTCATCTGAAGATTGATACAGGACTGGTTGTCCAGTTTCATTCTGAGAATGCACAGACGGAACAGATGCAGCTGGAAGAAAATCCGCTGACGGAACAGGTAACATTGAAAGCCGGAAACACTTATACGGCGGGAACAGATTTCCCGGCAGGATGGTATGATGTGACCGAGGCATCAGGAGTCGACTGGGCGGAGCTTCGTTACAAGATTTATCTTGGTGAGCTTTATGATAAGGAAAATGAAACTCTCAATTATGAGAATTATGGACTCTGGTTTTATGATACAGATGGATCAGAATCTTATAGAAATGCAGTTTTCCCGGAAGGGACGGAACTGGAAGTGGATGATGGGGATTTAATCCTGACGCCATCCGGCTCGGTAAAAAACCAGAATTATGACAGTTTCTATGATATGTACCGCTACAGGGCGCAATAAGCTGAGAAATTTATGATACTGATTTTGGAAATTGTCAGGAGTAGCAAAGACAGAGTAGAAAGAAAGGATGATTAAATTGGCAAATAAAATATCCGACGAAACAATCGAGTATGTAGGAATCCTTGCCAAGCTGGAACTTTCAGAGGAAGAGAAAGAAGCAGCGAAAAAAGACATGGAGCAGATGCTGGATTATATAGATACATTAAATGAACTTGACACAGCAGGAATCGAACCGATGTCTCATGTATTTCCGGTACAGAATGTGTTCCGTGAAGATGTTGTGACAAACGGAGATAACAAAGAAGCGACACTTGCGAATGCACCACTTCGTAAAGAGGACAGTTTTGAAGTGCCGAAGACAATTGGTTAAGGGAGTGAGAGCAGATGGATTTATTAAAACTTACAGCCCTTGAACTGGGCGAGAAGATCAAAGCAAAGGAAGTAACTGTACGAGAAGCAGTTGATGCAGTGATCGGACAGATCAAAGAAGCAGAGTCAGAGATTCACAGCTTTGTGACGATAGATGAAGAAGGTGCTTATGCACAGGCAGAGGAAATTCAGAAGAAAATAGATGCGGGCGAACTGACAGGTCCGCTTGCAGGAGTTCCGGTTGCGATAAAAGACAATATGTGTATCGAGGGACAGCTTACTACATGTAGTTCCAAGATTCTTTCAAACTTCAAACCGACCTATACAGCAGAGGCAGTTGAGAACCTCAGAAAAGCAGGAGCGGTTATCATTGGTAAGACGAACATGGATGAATTTGCTATGGGAAGTACAACAGAGACATCTTATTACGGACCGACACGCAATCCGCACAACACAGCGCATGTTCCGGGAGGTTCTTCCGGTGGTTCCTGTGCGGCAGTGGCAGCATCCGAATGTTATTATGCACTTGGATCTGATACCGGCGGATCCATTCGTCAGCCAAGTTCTTTCTGCGGAGTTGTCGGATTAAAGCCAACTTATGGAACTGTTTCCCGATATGGACTGATCGCATATGGCTCTTCCCTTGATCAGATTGGACCGGTAGCGAAAGATGTATCGGATTGTGCGGCAATTCTTGAGGCGATTGCATCTCATGATCCGAAAGACAGCACTTCTATGGATCGTGATGATTGTGATTTTACAGAGGCACTCGTTGATGATGTGAAAGGACTTCGTATTGGAATTCCAAGAGATTATATGGGAGAGGGTCTGGATCCGGAAGTAAATGATGCTGTGATGAAAGCCGCAAAAGTACTCGAAGAAAAGGGTGCGATTGTTGAAGCATTTGATCTGCGTCTTGTAAAATATGCAATCCCTGCTTATTATACGATCGCAGATGCAGAAGCAAGTTCTAACCTGGAACGTTTTGATGGTGTAAAATATGGTTATCGTACAGAAGATTACGATGGACTTCACAATATGTATAAGAAAACCCGTTCAGAAGGATTTGGACCGGAAGTAAAGAGAAGGATCATGCTGGGATCATTCGTCTTAAGTTCAGGATATTATGATGCGTACTATCTGAAGGCACTTCGGACAAAGGCTTTGATCAAGAAAGAGTTTGACCGTGCATTCCGTAATTATGACATCATTCTCGGACCGGCAGCACCGACAACTGCTCCGGAGCTTGGAAAGAGCTTAAGTGATCCGATGAAGATGTATCTGGGAGATATTTATACAATTTCAGTCAATCTTGCAGGTCTTCCGGGAATGAGTGTTCCGATTGGAAAAGACAGCAAAGGACTTCCAATCGGTATGCAGCTGATCGGAAATGTATTTGAAGAAAAAACTTTGATCCGTGCAGCATATACTTATGAGTGTGCGACAAAGAAAGCATATGAGACACCGGCAAATGTCGGTCTTATGTCAGAAAAGGAGGTGCGTTAACAATGGCAAAGCAGTATGAGACAGTCATTGGACTGGAAGTGCATATTGAGCTGGCTACAAAGACAAAGATCTTCTGTGGATGCAGCACAGAATTCGGTGGCGCACCGAATACACATACTTGTCCGGTATGTACCGGTATGCCGGGATCTCTTCCGGTGTTGAATAAACAGGTCGTAGAATATGCTATGGCGATTGGTCTTGCAACAAACTGTAAGATTACACAGGTATGTAAATTTGACCGTAAAAACTATTTCTATCCGGATAACCCGCAGAACTATCAGATTTCCCAGCTATATCTCCCGATTGCCAGAGATGGATATGTAGAGATCGAGAGTGGTTCGGGAAAGAAGAAAGTAAGAATCCACGAGATGCATATGGAAGAAGATGCAGGTAAGCTGGTTCATGATGAGTGGGACGATACTTCACTTGTCGATTATAACCGAAGCGGTGTGCCACTTGTAGAGATCGTATCTGAACCGGATATGCGTTCCGCGGAGGAAGTTATTGCTTACCTTGAAAAACTGCGTATGATCGTGCAGTATTTAGGAGCATCTGATTGTAAGCTTCAGGAAGGTTCTATGCGTGCAGATGTCAACCTGTCTGTCCGTGAAGTTGGAACTGAGAAGTTTGGAACAAGAACAGAGATGAAGAACCTGAACTCCTTTAAGGCAATCGCACATGCAATCGAAGGCGAGCGTCAGAGACAGATCGAGTTGATCGAAGAAGGAAAACAGGTTGTACAGGAGACAAGACGTTGGGATGACAACAAAGAGCATTCTTATGCAATGCGTTCCAAAGAGGATGCACAGGATTATCGTTATTTCCCAGAACCGGACCTTGTGCCGATCGTGATCAGTGATGAGTGGATTGAGAAAATCAAATCTCAGCAGCCAGAACTTCGTACAGAGAAGCTTGAGCGTTACAAGGAACAGTTTGATATTCCGCAGTATGATGCAGAGATTATTACAGGTTCCAAGAAAATGGCAGATCTTTTTGAGGCAACAACAGCAATCTGTGAGAAACCGAAGAAAGTTGCTAACTGGCTGATCGGAGAGACATTCCGTCTGATGAAAGACAATGGAATGGAACCGGAAGATTTAACATTCTCTCCGGAGAACCTGGCAAAATTAATTGATCTTGCGGATGCAGGAACCATTAATAGTTCTGTGGCAAAGGATGTATTCAAACAGATTTTCCAGGAGGACATAGATCCTGAGAAATATGTAGAAGAACACGGACTTAAGATGGTGAACGATGAAGGTGCCCTCCGTGAGACAGCTGCTAAAGTGATCGCAGACAACCCACAGGCTGTCGCAGATTTTAAAGGCGGTAAAGAGAAAGCAATCGGAGCACTGTTTGGACAGACAATGCGCGCCATGAAGGGGAAAGCAAATCCTGGAATGGTAAATCAGGTGCTGCGAGAGTTGTTGAAATAAAATTTGATTTGTTGTCTTGGATTCTTCTTCTACGTTATTCAAAGGCGAAGTGGTTGTTCCAATGAGGACAGATTTAAAACACAAATACAGAAAATAGAACAAAAAAGCTATCGATTTTAATTACAACGCAATTTGCGTCAGTATATTAGTACGATAGCTTTATTTGTTGACTTGATTTTGAAATATTTTTCACAGAGTCAATCGATATTTTAGATGTGTTGATCTATTTTACAGTTTTAAGTTTTGAGGTCAATATACAAGAGAATTTTATTGACCTAATATCAAATTATTTGTTTTACAGTCATTTGTTTACTTTAAATTCGTTGACTTATTTTTGAAATTTACGGATTACAATCAACAGGATAAGTAATTCTATTGATTTAATATCTAAGTTTTAAGTTTACGGTCAATTTGTTTAATATAGTTTGTTGACTGATATCTGCTTTTTTGAAATTCCAGTCAACAGAGCTTAAAATCATTGACCTAATATTGAAATTAAGATTGCTATATTGACAGTCTGAAAAATATCTGCTATATTACAAGTAGAACACAAAGATATAATAAACTATATATGTTCAAAACAACAAGAGATTCGGAAGGATGTGGAAAGAATGAAACGAGATTATTATGAAGTGCTTGGACTGTCAAAGGGCGCAGAGGATAAAGAAATAAAGAGAGCATATCGTAAGCTGGCGAAGAAGTATCATCCGGACACGAATCCTGGAGATAAAGAAGCAGAGAAGAAATTCAAAGAAGTGACGGAGGCATACTCTGTCTTGAGTGATCCGGAGAAGAAGAAAATGTATGACCAGTTCGGTCACGCCGCATTTGACCAGAGCGGCGCTGCTGGTTCCGGATATGGAAATGCAGGTGCAGGTGGCTTTGGAGGATTCGGCGGAAATGGCGGATTCAAAGGTGGTACTTACCGTAGCTATGGCGGACCGGGAAGTGGATACCAGGAGTATCATTTCGAGGGTGGCGACATGGATGACATGTTTGGTGACATTTTCGGAAATATGTTCCATGGAGGAAGCACTTCGGGACGCAGCAGAAGGACATCAGGATTTACCGGCGGATTTGGAGGAGAAAGCTTTAAATCAAAAGGATCTGATATCAAGGCTGGTATCACAGTAGGATTTGACGAGGCTGCATTTGGTGGAGATAAGGTTATCACCCTGAGTAATCCGGAGAATCCGGGACAACCGGGACAGTCACTGAAGGTTCATATTCCGGCAGGTATTGATAGCGGAAAGTCGATCCGTCTAAGAGGAAAGGGAATGCCGGGAACCGGTGGCGGTGAAGCTGGAGATCTTCTGTTGAAAGTAACAGTTGCTCCGAAACCTGGATATGAGCGGAAAGGCATGGATGTGTATACAACCGTATCTGTTCCATATACAACAGCTGTATTTGGAGGAGAGACACTGGTACACACCTTGTACGGAGATGTTATGTGCAAGATCAAAGAGGGAACACAGTCAGGCTCCAAGATCCGTCTGAGAGGCAAGGGAATTGTCTCGATGAAAGATTCCTCTGTTCATGGAGATCAGTATGTAACAATTCAGATTGAAGTACCGAGAAGCTTAAGCCCACAGGCGAGACAGAAACTGAAAGAATTCGAGGCAATCTGTCAGGGGAGTTCAAGAACAGCATAAAGAATGAAAAGACCAGAGGAGTGTTTCATAAGTTGAAACAGGAACCTCTGGTCTTTTCTGCTGTTTAGAATATTGTTGTAGCTGTTTTACAGTCACTGTGAGCAGTAACGTTTTGTACAGGTACAATTTATAGCCACTGACTTAGAAAATGGAAGCCAGTAACAAACGAATTATAATGAGAACCCTAGTCACGTTCCCAACGACCGGAAGCTCCACAAGGGAGAACCAGTCCTGAATCTGTAACAGGAAGCCCGATCTCCTGAGAATCTACATGGCCGTTCCATGGTTTCAACTCTGTTGAGATCATGTAAGTAAGAACGGCAGGTGCAAGTCCTGTTGTATAAGAATTCACAAGGAAGAAAAGTGCATCCTTGGAAAGAATCTTTGTACAAAGCTTGATGAGCGGATGGATCATATCTTCAATCTTCCAGATCTCGCCCTTTGGTCCACGTCCGTAAGACGGCGGATCCATAATGATCGCATCATAAGTGTTGCCGCGGCGGATCTCACGCTCAACGAACTTCACGCAGTCATCAACAAGCCAACGGATCGGTGCATCTCCAAGACCAGAAGAAACTGCATTCTCCTTCGCCCATGTCACCATTCCCTTTGATGCGTCTACATGAGTAACCTGCGCTCCGGCAGCAGCTGCCGCAAGCGTAGCACCTCCAGTATAAGCAAAAAGATTCAATACCTTGACCGGACGCCCTGCATTCCTGATCTTCTCAGAGAACCAGTCCCAGTTAGTTGCCTGCTCAGGGAAAAGCCCTGTGTGCTTGAAACTAAATGGCTTTAAGTTAAATGTGAGAGATCCGTAATGAATCTGCCACTGCTGTGGGAGACTGAAAAACTCCCATTCACCGCCGCCCTTTTTGCTGCGGTGATAATGCCCGTTCATCTCTTTCCAACCGCGGTTCTTCTTAGGTGTATCCCAGATGACCTGCGGATCCGGACGGACGAGAAGATAATTTCCCCAACGCTCAAGCTTTTCGCCATTAGAGCAGTCGAGAATTTCGTAATCTTTCCAATTATCTGCAATCCACATGAATAAATTAATCCTTTCTACAAAAAATAATCAATCATAATCATTCAGAGACAATCTCAAAAAAATAATACATTTTTGAAATTGTTTCGTTTTATATCGTCTATAACATTTCTATTATAATAGAAAGCCCTATAGTAATGCAATGAAAATTTTCAGATTCAGAGATCAGGTATTGTCAACCGGTATTATTCACACTCTGTGCGACCTGCATTCTTATAATAAGACTGGTTAAAATGCACTAATAACCCACTAAACAGATAGGAATATAAAAACAAAATGCCGAAAACATATAAAACCTATTGACGTAGTAGGTTAATAAGGTGTATCATACGCCTATCGAATCTGAGATGCGAAAAAGTAACAATGTTACATCAAATGATAGATGGAGTGATGAGGATGATAAAAGTAGAACATGCAAACAAAACATTTTCAGGGAAATATGGTACGGTACATGCGCTGCAGGATGTCAGTATTCATGTAGAGAAAGGTGACATCTACGGAATTATCGGATTTTCCGGAGCAGGTAAATCAACTTTGATCCGACTGGTAAATGGATTAGAAACACCGGATACGGGAAATGTTATAGTCCATGGAGAAAATCTTGGGAATCTGAAAAAACCGCAGCTTCGTAAACTTAGAAGAAAAATCGGAATGGTCTTTCAACAGTTCAACCTTCTTGAATCAAAAACAGTGTATCATAACATTGCATTGCCACTGATTCTTGAAAAGGCACCAAAGGAAGAGATTGATAAGAAAGTAAAAGAAGTACTTCAATTTGTAGAACTGGAAGATAAGAAAGATGTTTATGTAAGCCAGCTTTCAGGTGGACAGAAACAGAGAGTGGGAATCGCAAGAGCACTGACAACGACGCCGGACATCCTGCTTTGTGATGAGGCGACAAGTGCATTAGATCCGCAAACTACGGAATCTATTCTGAAACTGCTTAAGAAGATTAACCGGGAGATGGGAGTTACAATCCTTCTGATCACACATCAGATGCAGGTCGTCCAGATGATTTGCAATAAAGTAGCAGTTATGGAGAATGGACAGGTAGTAGAGGCCGGAAGCGTGCTTGATGTATTCGGAAAGCCACAGGCACCGGTTACAAGAAGATTCGTTCAGACTGTGGTAAATGATCAGATTCCGGAAAGCATTATAAGTCTTGTGAAAGAACAGAAAGAACATTTCCGGGTAGAGAGACTTAAGTTTATCGGAAGCAGTGTAAAACGTCCGGTGATTTCGGATATCTGTCATGTAGATGGAATTGTAGTAAATATTCTGGGAGCGACCGTGCAGGAACTGCAGGAGAATGTAATGTGTGTGTTCATTTTGCAGCTGATCGGAGCGGAAGAGAAGATATTAGAAGCTGAGAAACAGATAGATGAGAACGGAGTAATCAGAGAAAGAGTAGAGGTGATTTGATGGAACAAGAATATTTTGGAGTATCCCTGGAAAAGTTATTGACCAGTGGGGGACAGACATTATATATGGTTGCATGGTCATTGATCATTGGAACAATCATAGGAATTATTTTGGCATTGATCCTTGTACTTTGCCGTAAGGGTGGATTGACAGAGAATCTGATCCTTTACAATATTGTAAGTATCTACATTAATATCGTGAGAAGTATTCCATTTGTGATCTTACTGGTAGCAATCATGCCACTGACAAGAGCAATTGTTGGAACAACTATCGGAAGTACAGCATCACTTGTACCGCTTGTTATTTATATCAGTCCATATCTTGCACGCTTGATGGAAAACAGTTTGCTGGAGATCAACCCCGGTATTCTGGAAGCGGCTGAAGCGATGGGGGCATCTACCTGGCAGACAATTCGTTATTTTCTGCTTCCGGAGACACTTGGCTCTATCGTACTTGCATTGACAACAGGTACAATCGGATTACTTGGAGCATCCGCAATGGCCGGATATGTAGGCGGCGGAGGTGTCGGAGATCTGGCACTGACTTATGGATATCAGAGGATGAATACACCATTGATGATCTTTACGGTAGTTGTACTGGTCGTATTTGTACAGATCCTTCAGCTTGCAGGAAATACAATTTCAAGAAAACTCAGACAACACAGATAATTTTTATAAAGAAAAGAATGAGAAATAAGGAGAATAATATTATGAAAATCAAGAAAATCATTGCAGGATTATTAGTAGCAACAACAGCATTCAGCCTGGCAGCATGCGGAAACTCAAGTTCAGGAGATACGAAAAAAAGTGATGCAGATACATCAGAGAAAAAGGAAATCGTCTATGGAAAATCCCAGGGACCATATACAGAACTTTTCGAAGATGCAATTGTTCCAATTCTTGAGAAAGAAGGATATACTCTGAAAGCCGTTGATCTTTCCGATCTTCAGACAGCAGATGTTGCATTGAATGATGGAGATGTAGATGTTAATGTAGAACAACATACAGCATACATGGATAATTTCAATAAAAGCTACAATGCAGATCTGGTTGCAATCAGTCCGATTCCAACTGTTCCGGCAGGAGTTTATTCAGATAAATATGATTCTGTAGATGAGATTCCGGATGGTGCAAAAGTTGCAGTACCAAATGATGCGTCTAACACAGCACGCTGCTATCTGATGCTTCAGAAAATCGGCTGGATCAAGCTTGATGAGAATGCAGATCCATCCACAGTAACACAGGATGATATTGTAGAGAACCCACATAATATTGAATTTACAGAAATGAACAGCATGACAATTCCGGCAGCAGAATCTGATTTCGATTATATTGCAATCACAGGAAGTGTTGTATACAATGCAGGTATTGATGCTTCTACAGCACTGGCTAATGAAGATATCCAGGATTACCTTGTACTTCAGGTAGTCGTAAAAGAAGAGAATAAAGATGCGGATTGGGCACAGGCAATCGTAGATGCATATCATTCAGATGAATTCAAACAGTACATGAAAGAAAATAATGATGGATTATGGTGGATCCCTGAAGAACTTCAGTAATCAGGAAAGGCAGTGAGAAAAATGGATCAGACAGAAAAATTAATCCTGGAAGCAATCGATCAGCACAGAGATGAGATCATTGAATTTGCCAGAGATATATACGATCATGGAGAACTTGGTTATAAAGAATTCAATACAGTAGAAAAATTCATAACGAAGATGAAAGAATTAGGTCTGCGCACAGAGACAGGACTTGCAATTACAGGAACAAAAGCGTATTTAAATGAAGAAAAGAAAGATACAGCAAGCCTTGCACTTCTTGGAGAGCTTGATGCACTTAGGATTCCGGAGCATGCGCATGCGAATCCTGAGACAGATGCGGCACATTGCTGTGGACATCATGCACAGATGGCAGGAATCTTTGGCGCAGCACTGGCTCTTACAGTTCCGGAAATCGCAGACAAACTGGATGGACAGGTTGTATTTTTCGCAACACCGGCCGAAGAGTATGGTGAGATTGGATTCAAGAATGAGCTGCGCGCACAGGGAAAAATAAAATATGGCGGTGGAAAATGTGAGCTGCTTCGTATCGGCGCATTTGATGATATTGATCTTTGCATTACACATCACATTGCACCGGGGGATGACATCATAGTAGGAAGCGGAACAGGAAATGGATTCGTATCTAAAGTGATCCGCTGCATAGGTAAGGCAGCCCATGCAGCAGGAACACCGGAGCAAGGTGTAAATGCTCTGTCGGCGGCGTCACTTGGTCTGCAGGCACTCGGTCTGAATCGAGAAACATTCCGTGATGAGGATTGTGTCCGTGTCCATCCGATCATTACAAAGGGCGGCAATCTGGTAAATGTAGTGCCTGACGAAGTTGTAGTAGAGACACTGGTAAGAGCAAAAACAATCGAAGCATTTACCGATGCAGCGAAGAAAACAGACAGATCTTTCCAGGCAGGAGCCGTTGCAATGGGAGCGAAGGTTGAAATCACAACACTTCCTGGATATCTTCCGACACTTGCGGAAGAAGCACTCCCAGAATTAAAAAGAGCAGCAGAACTTTCCGCACCGGATGTGAAAGTGATCGAGGCATCAGGACATACGGGAGGATCCACGGATGTCGGTGATGTCCAGCATCTGATGCCGGTATATACATTTAACACAGGTGGTGTAAAGGGCGGACTTCATCAGGTAGAATTTGAAGTGACAGATGAGGAAGAAGCATATATTGTCACTGCGAAGATGTTTGCACTTGGAGCCTATGGGCTTTTGAAAGAAAAAGCAGCAAGAAGCCGGGAACTTGTTAAAAATTATAAACCGGTATTTGAAAATTCAGCAAAGTATGCAGAGTTTATGGATCAGTTCGATTCGAAAGAAGTGTTAGAATAATTCTATACATTTTCCTACTTTTATGGTATAATTTAAAAGTTATTTTAATGATTTATCAATTTAATGTGATGAATAGTCGACCTAATAATATCATAAGAGAAAGGAATTAGAGATGTATGTTATCTACGATAGAATCAGTAAATAGTGCAGTGAACAACTTTATCTGGGGTGTTCCGGCAATGATCTGTATTATTGGAGTCGGACTCTACTTAAGTATCCGGACCGGCTTCCTTCAGATCAGAAAATTTCCGTATGCGATGAAAGTGACGATCGGAAGAATGCTTCGCAAAAGAGATGCATCTGACGGCGCACTGACTCCGTTCCAGGCAGTTTGTACCGCACTGGCGGCAACGGTCGGAACAGGAAATATCGCCGGAGTCGCAGGAGCAATCGCAATCGGAGGCCCTGGAGCAGTATTCTGGATGTGGATCTCAGCACTGCTTGGAATGTGTACAAAGTTTTCGGAAGTTACTCTTGCAGTTCATTTCCATGAGACGAATGCAGAAGGAGATCGTGTCGGCGGACCGATGTATTATATCAAAAATGGTCTGAAGAAGCATTGGCACTGGCTGGCTTATCTGTTCGCTGCATTTGGAGTTCTGACGGTATTCGGAACAGGAAATGCAACACAGGTGAATACAATTACAACAGCAATCGATTCTGCACTCTTTAATTATGGAATCATAGAAAAGGATTCTGTTGGAACATTGAATCTGATTATCGGAATTGCACTTGCTATCCTGATCGGCATGATCCTTCTTGGAGGAATCAAGAGAATTGGTCAGGTTACAGAAAAGCTTGTTCCATTTATGGCAGCAATTTATGTGATTCTGGCACTTGGCGTTGTTGTTCTGAATTTCCAGAACATTCCGACTGTATTTGGATCCATTTTCGAAGGCGCATTTTCACCGGCATCTGTGACCGGAGGCGCCGTGGGATCTTTCTTTATGAGTATGAAGAAAGGTGTTTCCAGAGGAATCTTCTCCAATGAGGCAGGCCTTGGTACAGGTTCTATCGCACATGCGTGTGCTGATACCAAAAAGCCTGTAAAGCAGGGATTCTTCGGAATCTTTGAAGTGTTTGTTGATACCATTGTAATCTGTACATTAACTGCGCTGGTTATCCTGTGCAGTGGTGTTCCGGTCGGATACGGAGAGGCAGCTGGAGCAGAACTCACCATTCTTGGATTTACATCCACTTATGGAAACTGGGTATCTATCTTCACAGCAGTAGCAATGTGCTGCTTCGCATTTTCTACGATTATCGGATGGGGACTGTACGGAACAAGATGTGTGGAATTCCTTCTCGGTACAAAAGCGAATAAGCCATTCATGGTACTCTATGCGTTGGTTGCAATCGTCGGTGCAACAATGGAACTTGGTCTGATGTGGAATATCGCAGAGACATTTAATGGTCTGATGGCAATCCCGAACCTGATCGCAGTATTCTTGTTATCAGGTGTAGTTGTAAAGCTTGTGAAAGAATACTTTGCGGGTGAAGGAAAAGAAAGTTAAAAATAAAACTAGATATAAAAGATTTAAAACTCTGGTGTTTTTTGAAATCACCGGAGTTTTTTAATGCATAAACATACATAATTATTTATAAAAATACCATATGGTTTTTCGCATATTGGCAAAAAGTATAAAAGTCATGATGAATAAAAAAGAAAATAATATAAAAATATACAAAAAGTGCAAGAAAAAATAAAGTAGAAATATACAAAATAACGGAAAAGTGAAAATTATCATATTTTATGTCCTATATTGTACAAGATTTTATTCAGTGACTATGGTATGATTCTAGAACGACTAAATGTGAAAAAAATATGTTTGAAATGTGAAGAAAAAACGTATATTTTGTGAACTGCATAAATAAACAGTGGCAGCAATGCAAACAACAGAGGTTATAGGAGCTGTTGAAATATAAAAGAAGCGGAAGGAGGTTTATGCAGGCAGTAATGTCTGTGAAGTTGTGATTTGCAAACGAATGTGAACACAACGCAGGGACAGAAAGAAAACTGTTCACTTAAAAAACTAGGAGGCAAAAGAATGAGAAGAAGGTTAAAAAAACTTATCGGAATTACAACAGCTGCAGCAATGGCTGTTTCGTTAGTTCCGACAACCGTTTTTGCAGAGGAACCGGTGGCGGCTATCGCAGAAGAAACTGCAAAGAATGATAATCTTTTGAGAGTCTGGTATGATGAACCGGCAACAGATTGGCAGACACAGTCACTGGCAATCGGAAATGGCTATATGGGAAGTCTTGTATTCGGCGGCATTAATAAAGACAAGATCCATATTAATGAAAAAACTGTTTGGGAAGGTGGACCGACAAGTTATAATGGCTATAGCTATGGTACAACAAACAAAATAGAGACAGATGAAGATCTTCAGAAAATCAAAGATGATCTGAATGCGATCCGTGAGAAATTGGATGATAAATCAGAGTATGTCTTTGGATTTAATGAAGATTCCTATGAGGCAAGCGGAACCAATACAAAAGGTGAGGCAATGGATTGGTTGAACAAGCTCATGGGAGATTTGGTAGGATACAGCGCACCGAAGGATTATGCAAACCTGTATATCTCCAATAATCAGGATTCATCAAAAGTGTCCAATTATGTCAGAGATCTGGATATGCGTACAGCCTTGGCAACTGTAAACTATGATTATGAAGGTGTTCATTATACAAGAGAATACTTTGACAGTTACCCGGATAATGTAATGGCAGTACGTCTGAGCGCAGACCAGAAAGGAAAGATCAGCTTTGATACAAATCTTCAGAGTCTGATCGGAGGAAGAGCTCATAAGAGTACAGTTGACGGTGATACAATCACAATGCGTGATGCATTAGGCGGAAACGGATTGAACATTGAAGCACAGTTGAAAGTTATCAACGAGGGAGGAAGCCTTTCTTCAAATGCAAATGGTTCAAATCCATCCATCACTGTATCTGACGCAGATGCAGTTACATTGATCTTTGCATGTGGTACAGACTACAAGATGGAGCTTCCGAGTTTTCGTGGAGAGGATCCACATGACGCGGTTACAGCAAGAATCAATGCAGCAGCTAAAAAAGGATACGAAGCACTGAAAGAAGACCATGTAGCAGATCATTCTGCATTGTTCTCCCGTATGGAATTAGGATTCAACGAAGAAGTTCCGACAATTCCTACAGATGAACTGATCAAGAAGTACCGCAACATGGTAGATAACAATGGCGGTGAAGTTCCGACAGAATCCGAGCAGAGAGCTCTGGAAGTAATCTGTTACCAGTTTGGACGTTATCTGACAATCGCAGGATCAAGAGAAGGAGCTCTTCCGACAAACCTTCAGGGCGTCTGGGGAGAAGGATACTTCCAGTGGGGTGGAGATTACCACTTCAATATCAACGTTCAGATGAACTACTGGCCGACACTGGCAAGTAACCTTGCAGAATGTCAGACAGCATACAATGATTACCTGAATGTTCTGAAAGAGGCCGGACGTTATGCGGCAGCAGCAGCTTTCGGTATTAAGAGTGATGAGGGAGAAGAAAACGGATGGCTCGTAGGATGCTTCAGTACACCATATATGTTCTCAGCACTTGGACAGAAGAACAATGCAGCCGGATGGAATCCAATCGGTTCTGCATGGGCACTTCTGAACGCATATGAGTACTATCTGTATACAGAAGACACAGATTACCTGAAAAACGAATTGTATCCATCTCTGAAAGAAGTTGCAAACTTCTGGAATGAGGCTCTTTACTGGAGTGAGTATCAGCAGCGTTATGTATCAGCTCCTTCTTACTCACCGGAGAACGGACCGATCGTAAATGGTGCATCTTATGATCAGCAGTTTATCTGGCAGCACTTTGAGAATACGATCCAGGCAGCAGAGACATTAGGCATTGATGCAGATCTGGTTGCAGAGTGGAAAGAAAAACAGTCTAAACTTGATCCTGTATTAGTTGGAGACGACGGACAGGTAAAAGAGTGGTATGAAGAAACACATTTCGGAAAAGCACAGGCAGGAGACCTTGGTGAGATTGATATCCCACAGTGGAGACAGAGCCTTGGCGCACAGAGTGGAGGAGTACAGCCACCGCACCGTCATCTGTCACATCTGATGGCATTATATCCATGTAATATGATCAGCAAAGACAATCCGGAATTCATGGATGCAGCAATCGTATCCCTGAACGAAAGAGGACTGGATGCAACAGGTTGGTCAAAAGCACACAAACTGAACCTTTGGGCACGTACAGGACACTCTGATGAGGCATTCCAGATCGTACAGTCTGCAGTTGGTGGTGGAAATTCTGGATTCCTGACAAATCTTCTTTCATCACACGGTGGAGGAGCAAACTACAAAGGATACCCAATCTTCCAGATTGATGGTAACTTCGGTTATACAGCAGGTGTAAATGAGATGCTTCTTCAGAGCCAGCTTGGTTATGTACAGTTCCTGCCGGCAGTTCCGGAGCAGTGGAATACAGGTCATGTAGAAGGTATCGTTGCAAGAGGCAACTTTGAGATCGACATGAACTGGTCAGAAGGAAAAGCAGACCGTTTCGAGATCACATCAAGAAATGGAAACACATTTACAGGTGAATATGATAACATCGCAGCTTATGCAGTAAAGAAATCTGATGGAACAAAAGTAGAGACAACAGCTATCACAGACAACAAGATTTCCTTCCCGACAGAGGCGGGAGAAACTTACACAATCGACTTCAACTCAACTCCTGAGAAACTTCAGGGCGTAATCAATCAGGCGAAAGATCTTCTGGATAAAATGGGAGGTAAAGTTCTTGATGTACAGAAAGCACATCTTGTGGAACTAATCCAGGCAGCAGAGAAGGTTGTAGAAGAAGAGAAATCAGATGAGTATTATGATAATACACAGATCCTTCTCAAAGCAATCAAGGTTGGAGAAGCAGCAATCGAATTAAGAGATTCCTGCAGTGAAGCAGAAGAAGTATATGAAGGAAGAGATGTAAACGAAGATTGGGCAAGCTATGTTAATACAGCAGCAGATCTGGACAACCAGTTAGATGCAGCAATAGAACTTCTGCAAGACAAAGAATGCACAGTTACCGAGCTGAATCTGATGAAGAAGAGTGTTGATGAGGCGAAAGATGCACTTCTTGGAATTTGGGATAAATTGATAGTAACAATTAAACCAACGGATAAGGAAATGCTCGGAGCAGAAGATAAAGTTACGATTTCCAGCGAGTTTGATGATCTCCAGATCAGATATACAATCGATGGAAATGAGCCAACATGGTTCTCAGAAGAATATACAGAACCATTTGCAATGACAAGATCCAAAGAAACAGTAAAAGCTGCATTGTTCCTTGGAAGACGTCAGATGAGTGAAGTGTCTTCAGCGGAATATATCAGCAAGGAAGCATTAAATGTAGAAGACAGCATTGAAAAAACTTATACTTCAGTTACAGATAACGGAACATCCGGAGACAGTGAAGGTTTAGCAGGTGCGCTTGATGGAAAACATAATGGTACAGCTTGGCAGTTGCAGAACATTCCGGCAGAGCTTGAACTTCAGTTTGCAGAACCTGTAGAAGTAAATGCGGCAGAAGTGGCATTAGACAATTACTATCCGGATTATATTGATATCAAAGATATGGATATCGAATACTGGGATGGAAACGAATGGGTTGCAGCAGTCAAAGGAGCATCTATCGGTGGACAGTCCAGAGTATTCTTATTTGATAGTTTTAAGTCTGATAAGGTTAAACTTAGAATTAATAAAGCATGGCTCTATGATTATTATCATAGCTTTGGTTGGTATACAAGCATTGATGCATTCCGTCTGTTCAATCTGAATGATGTAATAACAACAGACAAGAGTTCATTAGATATGGTAATCTCCGTAGCACAGAAAAATATAGATGACGGAGAAGTAGATGCAGCTATCGAGAGCGTAAGAGAAAGCTTTACAGCAGTATTTAACTATGCGAAAGATGTAAGTGCTAATGTTCAGTCAAGCCAGGCAGTAATCGACAATACAACAATCGCATTGATTGAAGAAATCCAAAAGCTTGGATTTAAGGCTGGAGATAAGACACAGCTTCAGAGTCATTACAATTTATACAGTGCATTAAATCTGGATCTGTACATTGATGGAGTAGAGAAAGATGCATTTGTGGAAGCACTTGAGAATGCGAAAGCAGTGATTGAAGATGGTGATGCAATGGAGGCAGATGTTGTAGCAGCAGACCAGAAACTTGTTGATGCAGCAGAAGCACTTGTTAAGAAGGGAGATAAGACATCTCTTCAGAAACTGGTAGATTCCACAGCTGATTATAAGAAAGAGAATTATCTCAGCGCAGGATGGAATACATTCGAAGCAGCACTTGATGCAGCGAAGAAAGTACTTGCAGATGAGTCTGCAACACAGGAAGACGTAGACAAGGCAAAAGAAGTTCTTACATCAGCAATGACAGCACTTCGCTACAAAGCAGATAAGTCTGTACTGGAAGAGATCATTGGAGAAGCAAAAGCAATGGATCTGACAGGATACAGCGCAGAAAATGTAGCACTGTTCAATGCGGCTCTTGCGAAAGCAGAAGCAGTTATGGCAAACGAGGAACTTTCCGTTTACGAGCAGCCAATCGTGAATGCAGCAGTTCTTGACCTGCAGAACGCAATGAAAGCTTTGAATGATGAGAAAGAAAATGCATCAAAACCATCCGACCCATCAAAACCGTCGAACCCATCAAAACCGGGAAGTGGAAATGGAAACGGTGCTACAGGATCTGACAAGAATAATGGATCAGGTTCTGATGGAAAACATCAGGCGACAACAGCAGGTAAGCAGAACGGTGGAAACACAGTGAACGGAACAAACGGAAAAGCAACTAAGACAGGTGATGTTACACCGATCATTCCGGCGGCAGCAAGTGTTATTCTTTCAATGGCAGCAATTGTTGTTGTACTGAAAAAAAGAAAAAGATAATGAATGAATCAGGAAAGGGATCTGATGAAGTATAACTATTAATACAGAAATCAGTAACACAGAATGATTTGAGAGGAAGAGAGAACTTTGCGAGGTTCTCTCTTTTTTTGTTTAGGTGCATAAATATACAAAATGATTTATAAAAATACCATAGAAATTTTCACATATTAGCAAATAAAACAAAAAGTATAAGAAACGAAAAAGAAATTAAAACAAAAACAAACAAAAGTATAAGTTAAATAAAGAGATAAAATGTGCAATTTTACGAAAAAGTGAAATTTATTATATTTTTTGTCCTATTTCGTCCAAGATTTTATTCAATGACTATGATATGATTCTTAGACGGTCAAATGTGAAAAACATATGTTTAAAATATGATAAAAAAGTAAATATTCTGTGAACTGCATAAATAAACAAAGTAGGTAATATATGCGAGCGAAGTGAACAACAGTTGTTATATAAGCTGTTGAAATAGAAAAGAAAAGGAAGGAGGTTTCTACAGGCAGTAATGTCTGTAAGGTTGCGACCCACAAACAAATGGGAAAACAACAAAAGGACAGAATGAAAGCTGTTCATTTAAGTAACTAGGAGGTAAAAGAATGAAAAGGAAGTTTAGAAAACTTGTCGGAATTACAACAGCAGCTGCAATGGCTGTTTCCTTAGTTCCAACAACTGCTTTTGCAGAAGAGCCGGCAGTAGTTGCGGCAGAAGAAACTGCAAAGAATGATAATCTTTTAAGAGTCTGGTATGATGAACCGGCAAATGATTGGCAGACAGAGTCATTGGCAATTGGAAACGGTTATATGGGTGGTCTTGTATTCGGTGGTATCAATAATGACAAGATCCACATTAATGAGAAAACAGTCTGGGAAGGTGGACCGGCTGATTCTTATGACTATACCTATGGTACAACAAATCCGATCGATACTGATGCGGATCTTCAGAAAATCAAAGACAATCTGAATGCATTGCGTGAAAAATTAGATGATAAATCTGAGTTCGTATTTGGTTTTGATGAGGATTCCTATCAGGCAAGCGGAACCGACACAAAAGGTGAAGCAATGGATGAATTGAATAAGCTGATGGGAGATCTGACAGGATACGATGCACCGACAGATTATGCAAACTTATTTATTTCCAATGATCAGGATGAAAAAAAGGTATCCAATTATGTCAGAGATCTGGATATGCGTACAGCTCTGGCAACAGTAAATTATGATTACGAAGGTGTTCATTACACAAGAGAATATTTCAACAGTTATCCGGATAACATCATGGCAGTACGTTTGAGTGCTGATCAGGCTGGAAAGATCAGCTTTGATACAAATCTGGAGAACTTAATTAACGGAACGGCTTATACAAACACAGTTGATGGCGATACAATCACAATGCGTGATGCATTGAAAACGAATGGTTTGAATGTAGAGGCACAGCTGAAAGTGATCAATGAAGGCGGAAGTCTTTCTACTGGTACAAATGGTGGAAATCCTGCAATCACTGTATCAGGTGCAGATGCAGTTACATTGATCTTTGCATGTGGAACAGACTACAAGATGGAACTTCCAAACTTCCGTGGTGAGGATCCGCATAAAGCTGTTACAGCAAGAATTGAGGCTGCAGCAAAGAAGGGATATGAAGCACTGAAAGCAGATCATGTAGCAGATCATTCTGCATTGTTCTCACGTGTGGAATTGGGATTTGACGAAGAGATTCCACAGATTCCAACAGATGAACTGATCAAAAAATATCGCAACATGATAGAAAACAACGGTGGAGATATTCCTACTTCAGCAGAGCAGAGAGCTTTGGAAATCATATGTTACCAGTTTGGTCGTTATCTGACAATTGCTGGTTCCAGAGATGGTGCTCTTCCGACAAACCTTCAGGGTGTTTGGGGAGAAGGGTGGTTCACATGGTATGGGGATTATCACTTTAATATCAATGTTCAGATGAACTATTGGCCAACAATGGCAAGTAATTTAAGTGAATGTATGAAACCATATAATGATTTTTTGAATGTACTGAAACAGGCAGGTCGTAATGCGGCAGCTGCATCATTTGGTATCAAGAGCAACCCGGGTGAAGAAAATGGATGGCTTGTAGGATGCTTTAGTACACCGTATATGTTCTCAGCATTGGGACAGGAAGATAACGCAGCTGGATGGAACCCGATTGGTTCTGCATGGGCACTTCTTAACTCTTATGAGTACTATTTGTATACAGGAGATACACAGTACTTGAAAGACGAGTTATATCCATCTATGAAAGAAGTTGCAAACTTCTGGAATGAAGCTCTTTACTGGAGTGAGTATCAGAATCGTTATGTATCTGCTCCATCATACTCACCAGAAAATGGACCGATTGTGAATGGTGCATCTTATGATCAGCAGTTTATCTGGCAGCATTTTGAAAATACAATTCAGGCAGCAGAGACATTAGGAGTTGATGCTGATCTGGTTGCAGAGTGGAAAGATAAGCAGTCAAAACTTGATCCAGTATTAGTTGGTGATGACGGACAGGTGAAGGAATGGTTTGAAGAGACATCTATCGGAAAAGCACAGGCAGGAGATCTTGAGGAAATTGATATTCCACAGTGGAGACAGAGCCTTGGTGCACAGAATTCAGGAGTGCAGCCACCGCATCGTCATTTGTCACATCTGATGGCATTATATCCATGTAATCTGATCAACAAAGATAATCCGGAATATATGGATGCAGCAATTGTATCTCTGCAGGAAAGAGGACTTGATGCAACAGGTTGGTCAAAGGCTCACAAGCTGAATCTCTGGGCTCGTACAGGGCATGCTGAAGAAGCATTCCAGCTTGTACAGTCAGATGTCGGAGGAGGAAATTCAGGATTCTTAACAAATCTGTTCTGTTCTCATGGTGCAGGAGCAAACTATAAAGAAAGACCAATCTTCCAGATTGATGGTAACTTTGGTTATACAGCTGGTGTTAATGAAATGCTTCTTCAGAGCCAGCTTGGATATGTACAGTTCCTCCCGGCTATTCCGGAGCAGTGGAACACAGGTCATGTAGAAGGTATTGTTGCAAGAGGTAATTTTGATATCGATATGAAATGGTCTAATGGAAAAGCAGACCGTTTTGCAATTACTTCAAACAATGGTAATACATTCACAGGTGAATATGACAATATTGCAGCTTATACAGTAAAGAAATCTGATGGAACAAAGGTTGATGTAGATGTTATTTCAGACAACAAGATCTCTTTCCCAACAGTGGCAGGAGAAACTTATACAATTGACTTTAATGCATCACCAGATAAACTTCAGGGTGTAATCGATGCAGCAAAAGAAATTTCAGCACAGATGACAGATGAACTTCTTGCTGAACAGAAAGCACATTTAGATGAACTCATCCAGACAGCAGAAAAAGCAATCTCAGAAGAAAAATCTGACGAATATGAGAATCAGTCACAGATTCTCAGCAAAGCAATTCAGGTTGCAAAAGCTGCAATGACATTAAAAGATTCCTATTATCCTGCAAAGGAAGTATATGATGGAAGAGATCTGGAAGAAGACTGGGCAAGTTATATTAAGACAGCAGCAGATTTAAACAATCAGTTATCAGCAGCCGTAGAACTTCTGAAAGATACAGAAGCAACAGTAAGTGAATTAGAGCTGATGAAAGAAAGTGTTGATCATGCGAAAGATGCTCTTCCGGAGCTTTGGAACAGACTGACACTGAAAATCACACCAGATAATCAGCTGACACTTGGAGAAAACGATTTAGTTGAGATTACAAGTGAATTTGATGATCTTCAGATCAGATACACAACAGATGGAAATGATCCAATGTGGTTCTCTGATGAGTACACAAAACCATTTGCACTCACAAAATCAAAACAGAAAATCAAAGCTGCTCTGTTCCTTGGCAGACGTCAGATGAGTGAAGTATTTGAAGCAGAATATCTCAGCGAAGAAGGATTAGATTCCGCAGAAGGCATTGAAGAGAATTACGTTGCTGCTACAGATAACGGAACATCGGGAGATAGTGAAGGAATTGCAAATGCATTGGATGGAAAGAATGGTACAGCATGGTATCCGTCAACTTTCCCAACGGTGCTTGAAGTTGAGTTTGAAAAACCGGTTAAGGTAAATACAGCAGAAGTTGCATTAGACTGGTTCTATGAGAACTATTATGACATTACAGATATGGATATCGAATACTGGAATGGAGATGCATGGGTTCCGGCAGTTGAGGGAGCTTCATTGGGAGATATTTCCAAGGTATTTACATTTGATGAATTTGAGTCCAACAAAGTAAGACTTAAGATTAACGAAGCATGGAAATATGCTTATTATGGTTATATCGGTATTGATGCATTCAGACTGTTTAACCTGAGCGACAAAGTAACAACAGATAAGAGTCTTCTGGATCAGGTAATCTCTGTTGCACAGAAATGTGTGGACAATGGAGAAGTAGATGAAGCAATCGAGAGTGTACAGGAGAGCTTTAACAAGGTATTTACTTATGCAAAATCAGTCAGTGCAAATATCCAGTCCAGTCAGAGCACAATTGATGGCACGAGAGATGCATTGATCGAAGAAATCCAGAAACTTGGATTTAAAGCAGGAGATAAGACAAATCTGCAGAATCACTATACATTATACAGTGCATTAGATCTTGAACAGTATATTGATGGAGAAGAAAAAGATGCATTTGTAGAAGCACTTGAGAATGCGAAAGCAGTGATTGAAGATGGTGATGCAATGGAGGCAGATGTTGTAGAGGCAGATCAGCAGCTTCTTCGTGCAGCAGATGCATTGATCAAGAAGGGAAATAAGACATCTCTTCAGGCACTGGTAGACTCCACAGCTGACTATAAGAAAGAGAATTATCTCAGTGCAGGATGGAACACATTCGAAGCAGCACTTGACGCTGCAAAGAAAGTGCTTGCAGATGAGTCTGCAACACAGGAAGACGTAGACAAGGCAAAAGAAGTTCTTACATCAGCAATGACAGGACTTCGTTACAAAGCAGACAAGTCCGTATTAGAAGAAATCATTGGAAAAGCAAAAGCAATGGATCTGACAGGATACAGCGCAGAAAATGTTGCACTGTTCAATGCGGCTCTTGCTAAAGCAGAAGTAGTTATGGCAAACGAGGAACTTTCCGTTTACGAACAGCCAATCGTTGACGCAGCAGTTCTTGATCTGCAGAACGCAATTAAAGCTTTGAATGATGAGAAAGATAATGCATCAAAACCATCCGACTCATCGAAACCGTCGAACCCATCTAAACCGGGAAGTGGAAATGGAAACGGTGCTACAGGATCTGACAAGAATAATGGATCAGGTTCTGATGGAAAACATCAGGCGACAACAGCAGGTAAGCAGAACGGTGGAAACACAGTGAACGGAACAAACGGAAAAGCAACTAAGACAGGTGATGTTACACCGATCATTCCGGCGGCAGCAGGTGTTATTCTTTCAATGGCAGCAATCGTTGTTGTGCTGAAAAAGAGAAAAAGATAATAAAAAAGAATCAAGAAGTGGAACAGAAACCGGGAATGGTGAAAATCAGAAAACAGTAACACGGAAGGATTCATGAGAGAAAGAGAGGACTTTTTAGACGAAGTCCTCTCTTTTTCGAGTGAAGAAAAAAGTTTTATATCCCCCCACCTGGCTTGTGGGTTTATTTTGTTTCTTATACAATAAATTGCATTGAGAGGAAATAGACAACGTGAGGAGAAAACGATGAAACGAAGAAAACTATCACAAGTGATCGCAGCAACCTTAGCTGTCTGTATGTTAGCCGGCAGTGTACTTACAGGCTGCGGAAGCAGTTCAGACAATGTAAACAAAGAAACTACGCAAAGCGGGTCTACATTAATCTATGGAAGTAATGATTACACAAGGATCAATCCGGCAATCGACGAGCATGGAGAGATCAATCTGCTTCTCTTTGACGGGCTTACAGCACATGATGAGAATAATGAGGTGGTGCCTGGCCTGGCAGAATCCTGGGAGCTGGATGACGCGACAAATACTTATACATTCCATCTCAGAGATGATGTGAAATGGCATGATGGAGAAAAATTCACAGCAGATGATGTTGAGTTTACGATCAAAGCAATCATGGATCCGGATAATGAGTCTGAAATCGCATCTAATTATGAAGATGTAACAGCAATTAATGTAATTGATGATAAGACGATTTCTTTTACACTTCAGGATAAGAATGTGGCATTTCTCGACTATATGACAATCGGTATCCTTCCGAAACATTTACTGGAAGGCAAGGATATGCAGACTGATGAATATTTCCACAATCCGATCGGAACAGGTCCGTATAAGATTCAGGAGTGGGATGAAGGACAGAGCATTACACTTGTAAAGAATGAGGATTATTATAAAGGAGCTCCGAAGATTGATACGATCGTATTTAAGATCGTACCGGATGATAATGCAAAGGCACTCCAGTTAAAATCCGGTGAGATCAATCTGGCAAAGGTAACACCGAAGGATGCACAGAATTTCGTGGATGATGATGCTTTTACAGTATATGATATGAAGACAGCAGATTACAGAGGCATCCTTTATAACTTTAATAATGAGTTCTGGCAGAGAAATAAAGATGCAATTCCGGCAATCAGCTATGCGATCGATCGTCAGAAGATGGTAGACAGTGTCCTTCTCGGAGAAGGAATTGTAGCTTATGGTCCGCTTCAGAGAAATAAATACAATTATGAAGATGTAGAGAAATATTCTTATGATCCGGCAAAGGCAAAAGAAGTGTTAGAAGCCGCCGGCTGGACATTAGGAGATGACGGAATCTATGAGAGAAACAGAGAGAAACTTTCATTTACAATTAATGTGATGGAAGGAGATCAGGTACGTGCAGATCTTGCAGCTATCGCATGTCAGCAGCTGAAAGAAGTTGGAATTGATGCAAAAGCACAGGTGCAGTCAGAGATCGACTGGGCGAACCAGGAAGCATTTCTGATCGGATGGGGAAGCCCATTTGATGCGGATGACCATACATACAAAGTGTTTGGAACAGATAAAGGAAGCAATTACAGCGGATATTCTGATGAGCAGGTAGATACTTATCTGACACAGGCAAGACAGACAAGTGATGAGAATGAACGAAAAGAGGCATATGCAAAGTTCCAGGTTGCACTTGCAGAAGATCCGGCCTATACATTTTTCTGCTATTGCGATGTAGATTATGTGACAAATAAGAATATTCAGGGAATTACAAAGGATACAGTTCTTGGCCATCATGGCGTTGGAATTTTCTGGAATGTAGAGGATTGGACAATCGAATGAAAATAGAAGAAATACTGACAGTGAAACATTTGTCAGTTGAATTTCAAACTTCAGATGGAAAGAAACAGGTAGTAAAGGACGTCTCCTTGTCGTTAAGACAGGGGGAGGTCCTTGCTCTGGTTGGGGAGTCAGGTTGCGGAAAGACTGTACTGTGCCGATCAATTTTGAAATTACTGCCAAAGAACGCGTCTGTGACAGGCGAAGCCATTCAATATAAAGAGCAGAACCTGATCGGATATAATGAAAAAGAGATGCAGCAGATCCGGGGACAGGGGATCGCGATGGTATTTCAGGATCCGCAGAGCACATTGAATCCGACAATGACGGTCGGAAGTCAGATTGAAGAGGCTATTTTGCTGCACGAAAAAGTGTTGAAGCAGAATAGAAAGGAATCAGCAAAAGAGCAGGCAATCGCATTGATGAAGCTTGTTGGAATTAAAGATGCAGAACAGAGATTTGACCGATACCCGTATCATTTTTCCGGAGGAATGCGTCAGAGATGTGTGCTTGCTGTTGCACTGGCTTCTAACCCAAAGATTTTGATTGCAGATGAGCCAACGACGGCTCTGGATGTGACAATCCAGGCAGAAATTCTGAAGTTGTTGAAGAAATTGCAGAAAGAATTGAATTTAAGTATCTTGTTTATCACACATGATCTGGGAGTCGTTGCTCAGATTGCAGACCGGGTTGCGGTAATGAAGGATGGAGAAATCGTGGAATTGGAAGAAGCAAAACAGCTTTTTGCGGATCCAAAACATTTTTATACAAAAAAATTGCTTCACGATCATCCTTATTATATGCAGCGAAATGAACAGGAATTAAAAAGTGAATTCAGGATGCGTGAAAAACTGGTAGAGATCTCACATTTGTCCTACTCCTATCCTTTGGATAGAAAAAGGGTGTTTCAGGCGGTAAAAGATGTGTCCTTTGAGATAAGAAGAGACGAGATTTTCGGACTGGTAGGTGAGTCAGGATCGGGAAAGTCAACGGTTGGAAAATGCTTAATGGGAATTCTTAGTCCGGAAGCAGTAACATTTTCTTATGATGGGATAAATCTTCTTGATAAAAAAGCAAAAAAGAAAAATGCGAGAAGACTTCAGAAGGAACGGCAGATGATCTTTCAGGATTCCACATCTTCTTTAAACCAGAAAATGAAAGTAGAGAGAATCCTGGCGGAACCACTGGAAATCCACAAAATATTTTCAGACAGGAAAGAACAGCATGAATTTCTATGTGAAATGATGGAAGAGGTAGAATTAGAAGAAGAACAGCTTCAGGTACGGCCGCCGGAATTATCAGGTGGACAAAGACAACGTGTTGCAATTGCCAGAGCATTTGCAATGAAACCAAAACTGCTGATTGCAGATGAACCGATCGCTTCGCTGGATGTAACTACACAGGCACAGATGGTGAAGCTGTTCCGGCATTTGCAGAGAGAACATGACTGTGCGATTCTTTTTATTGCGCATGATCTTTCGATGGTACGTCTGCTGTGCGACCGTGTTGGAGTGATGAAGGACGGAAGATTTGTAGAGATGGGACAAACGGAGCAGGTGTTTGAACATCCGCAGCATCCATATACGAAAAGGCTTCTGGAGGCGATTCCGATTCCGGAGATTTCAGGAGAGGAGCAGAGAGATGAAGAAACAATGGCTTAGAAAAATCGGACTGATTATCCTATCTGTTTTTGTGCTCTCGCTTCTTGTGTTTGTAATGTCGCGGCTGGCACCTGGAGACCCGCTCGTTTCTTATTATGGGGAGCGCGCAGAGAGGATGTCTGTGGAAGAACATGAGCATGCAATGGAACGACTTGGATTGAATGAATCTATCCCGGTTCAGTATGTGAAATGGCTTGGAAATGCATTTCAGGGGGATTTTGGAATCTCTTATAAATATAAACAAGATGTTCTTACAGTGATCGAGGGGCGACTGGTCAATACATTACTGCTTGGCGGAATTGGTTTTATCCTGACATTTGGACTGGCACTGTTACTTGGGATTTTCTGTGTGTATTATGAAAATCAGCTGCCTGACCGGATTCTGTGTAAGGTTGGAACGATCACAAGCTGTATTCCGGAATTCTGGTTATCACTTGTACTGATTCTGATTTTTAGCGTGAATCTAAGGCTTCTTCCGGGAAGTGGCGCATATGATCTCGGACAGTCGGCAAATCCGGTGAGCAGGCTGATACATCTGATCCTTCCGCTTACGGTTGTTGTGCTGAGCCACCTCTGGTATTATGCATATCTGATACGCAACCGGTTATTGGAAGAGACGAGAAAAGATTATGTTTTGCTGGCAAAGGCGAAAGGAATGTCTCGGAAGAGAGTGCTGTTCTGTCACTGTGTGAAAAATATTATGCCATCGTTCATCAGTCTGATGGCAATTTCACTTCAGCATGTGATCGAGGGAACTTACATAGTAGAGATGGTATTTTCCTATCCGGGAATCGGAACACTTTCTTTTGAAAGTGCAAAATATCATGACTATAATATGTTAATGGTGCTTTGCGTATTTACAGGAATCTTTGTTATTGCCGGAAATGTGATCGGACAGTCTGTCAGTGAATGGATTGATCCAAGAATGAAAGAACTAAGAATGACAGGAAAGACAGATCGGATCTAAGGTGGAGAAGATGAGAAAAGCTGAGAAGAATAATAGTTTATCCGAAAATAGAATAAGGAGATCCAAAATGAGAGGTTTTGGAAAAAACAGGTCTTCTGTAATTGCCGGAAGCATTCTTGCAATTATTGTGATTGCCTGTGTTTTCTGTCGTTTCTTTATGACAAAAGACCCGACCTATATGGATCTGGAGAGTTGCAATCTTTCACCAAATAAAGAATTTCTCTTTGGAACAGATACGATGGGGAGAGATATTTTTTCTATGATCTTATACGGTGGGAGAATCTCACTGTTTATCGGTTTGATATCAACGGTGCTGTCAACAGGAATTGCAGTGATCTACGGAGCTTTCAGCGGAATTGCACCGGAGCGGATTGATGAATTGATGATGCGTTTTACGGAAATTTTATTGAGCATCCCGTCGATTCTTTTGATCATATTTCTTCAGGCGCTGGTTGGAAAGAACACTGTTGTCGCGATCACCGTTGTAATCGGTCTGACCAGCTGGATGAATATTGCAAAAATCGTGCGCACAGAAGTGCGGCAGCTCCGTGAGAGTGAATATCTGATCGCCGCAAAATGTATGGGGGGAAGTTTCTGGCATATTTTGCGTGTGCATTTGCTGCCGAATTTTGTTTCTTCGATTATGTTCATGGTCGTGATGAATATCAGAAGCGCAATCATAGCAGAGTCAACATTGAGTTTTCTTGGAATTGGTCTTCCGATGGAAGTCATTTCCTGGGGCAGCATGCTCTCACTTTCTGAAAAGGCACTGATGACGAATTCCTGGTGGATCATTCTTATTCCGGGAATCTTTCTTGTGGTTACACTGCTTTGTATTACAGAACTTGGAGAAAATTTGCGGAAAAATGTGAATCAGAAAGAAGGAAATTTATAGAAAATTCCTATAGAAAAGTTTGATAACCTATAGCAAAAATGTTATACTGAAAAACAGAAGCCTGGAGGTTGAAATACCTGAATGAATAGGTAAAGGAGAACGATAGAATGGTAACAGTAAATGCTATGGGAGATAAATGCCCGGTTCCGGTAATCAAGACAAAGAAAGCACTGGATGCCTTGACAGCTCCGGAGACAGTAGAAGTTCTTGTTGATAATGAGACAGCGGTAGCCAATGTGACAAAGATGGCGCAGAGCACAGGAGCAGCAGTGACACAGGAGAAGCTTGGAGAGAATGAATACAAAGTGACGATTCAGGCTCTTGCAGGAGAAGGGGCTCAGACAGCACCGGCAGGTGCAGTATGTGATTGTGCTCCGACAGGGGACACGGTGGTTGTAATCTCTTCCGACAAGATGGGAAATGGAAATGACGATCTTGGTAAAGTGCTGATCAAAGGATGTATCTTTGCGATCACACAGCTTGAAGAACTGCCGAAGAAGATGATCTTTTACAATGGAGGTGCTACGATCACATGTGAAGGATCTGATTCTTTAGAGGATCTGAAGAACCTTGAGAATCAGGGAGTTGAGATCGTGACATGTGGTACATGCCTTGATTATTATGGACTGAAAGATAAGCTGGCAGTAGGAACAGTGACGAACATGTACGATATTGTAGAGTCTATGAATAACGCAGGAAAGATTGTGAAACCTTGCTAGAAGCATAGGAACAGTTACAGTAATTAAAAAAAGTGATGGAAAAGCTGCTGCAACAGCTTTTTCGTATATCAAGGGAATTATTTTGAAAAAACATTCGAAAGGAAGTGGGCGAAATGAGTAAGGGACTCAAAGAGATTCATCTGACACAGATGACAAAGACAGCTGGTTGAGCGGCCAAAATCGGTCCTGAGACCCTTGCCCAGGTTCTGGGTAAGCTGCCTAAATTTTCCGATGAGCGTCTGCTTGTCGGTGTTGAGACATCAGATGATGCCGCAATTTATAAAATATCGGATGAGACTGCCATGATTCAGACATTGGATTTCTTCACACCGGTTGTGGATGATCCGTATCTGTTCGGACAGATTGCAGCGGCAAACTCCTTAAGCGATGTGTATGCAATGGGAGGAGAGCCTAAGGTTGCTTTGAATATTGTATGTTTTCCAAATTGTCTGGATCCGGAGATCTTAGGGGAGATCTTGAGAGGCGGGGCAGACAAGGTTCTAGAAGCAGGAGCAGTTCTGGTTGGAGGTCATTCCGTGCAGGATGATGAACCGAAGTACGGACTCTCGGTAACAGGCTTCGTTCACCCGGACAAGATCTATAAGAACTACGGGTGTCAGCCGGGAGATGTGTTGGTTCTGACCAAACAGCTTGGAAGTGGTATTGTGAATACAACAGTGAAAGCACAGATGGCTTCCGAAGCAGCCGCAGATGAAGCGGCCAAAGTAATGGCTTCGCTGAATCAGAGAGCGAAAAGAGCAATTGAGAAACACACGATCCATGCATGTACAGACGTGACAGGCTTTGGATTGCTTGGGCATTGTACAGAGATAGCCGAGGCAAGTGACATGACCTTGGAATTATATCCGGAGCAGATCGAATATATGACAGATGCAATTGCGTATGCAAGAATGGGACTTGTTCCGGCAGGGGCATATAAGAACCGGGAGTTCGCAGCAGAAGGTTTGGATCCGGGAGACGTAGAAGAGGTTTATCTGGATCTGATCAGTGATCCGCAGACTTCCGGAGGACTTCTGGTCAGCATACCAAGAGAAGAATTAGACAGTCTGTTAGCAGACTTTGAAGCAGTGGGAATGGAGACGAAAGTTTCTGTTGTAGGCTGTGTCAAAGAACGACAGGAAAAACTCATCCAACTGAAAAAAGGAAAAATGGAAATGCTGTAAGAGATTTCTTGCAGCATTTCGCTGTAGAAAAAGAAATTAAGGAGCAGCAGTAGTTGGAAAGATCAGATCAGAAAAAGTTAGATCAGAATAAGAAAAGAGAAAGTTTACAGAAAGAAAAGAATCAGATTTTTCGTCAGCTTCCGAGAGTCGATGAGCTGATGAAGAAGGAAAATGTCCGGAAGCTGGCGGAAAAAGAAGGATATGAGCGTGTCCTCTGGGCAGTCAGAGATTCTCTGGAGAATCTGAGAAATGAAATCGCACAAGGGATTCAAAATGGAATCAGTGAGTTCGAAGCAAAAGAAAAGATTCAGAAATTTCTGTATGAGATAGAATCAAGTCCAAAGAAATCAGAAGTGAACCAACTTCTGGAACAAGAACAGAAAAAGGAAATTCACCCGGTTTACAACGGGACGGGAGTGATCCTTCACACCGGACTCGGACGGGCACCGCTTGGTCATGAAATTGCGGAGAAATTAAAAGCAGTTGCAGAGCATTATTCCAGTCTGGAATATGACTTACAGACCGGGAAACGTGGAAACAGAACCGGATATGCGGAAGAACTGTTTTGCAAGATCACAGGAGCAGAAGCGGCGCTCGTGGTGAATAACAATGCAGGAGCTGTGCTTCTTGCTTTAAGTGCATTGACAAAAGGTGGGGAAGTCATTGTTTCCCGTGGGGAACTTGTCGAAATTGGTGGAAAATTCCGCATTCCGGAAGTTTTTGAATTAAGTGGTGCGGTTTTGAAAGAAGTTGGAACGACCAACCGGACAAGAGCAGAAGATTATAAAGTTGCAGTTAGTGAAAAGACAAAAGCATTTTTAAAAGTACATACAAGTAATTACAGAATCGTTGGATTCACAGAATCAGTAAATGTGGAAGAATTACGTGAATTGAGTGATAGTCTGAATGAGAGTGCGCAGAAATTATCATCTGAAAATTTCGGAAATCGTTCTGAAAGAAATAAAATTCCAGTGATTGAAGATCTGGGCAGCGGGGTTCTTGTGAATCTGGAGGATTATGGTTTCTCCAAAGAACCGACGGTACAGGAAGAGTTAAAGGCCGGTGCGGATGTTGTCTGCTTTAGTGGAGATAAGTTGCTTGGCGGGACACAGGCAGGCGTGATCGTCGGAAAGAAAGAATATATTGACCAGATGCGTAACCATCCATTACTTCGGGCACTCCGGGCGGATAAGTTCACGCTGACAGCGATAGAAGAAGTATTGAAATGTTATCTGGATCAGAGAGAAGCGGTTCGAAAGATTCCGACTCTGAGGATGCTGACAAGTTCTGTGGAAGAGATAAAAGAGAAGGCAATCCGTTGCTGTGAAAGATGGATGCAGGAAGATGCAGCAGTTCAGATCGGTGTGGAGGCATGCAGTTCGAAAGCCGGCGGAGGAGCACTTCCGGAGACGGAAATCCCTAGTTACGGAGTGGCTTTAAAACCAGATGAGATTACGGTTGAAGAATTGGAATACAGGATGAGAAATCTTTCGATTCCGGTAATTGGAAGAATAAAGGAAGGGCATTTCCTTCTGGATATGAGAACCTTCTCGGAAGATGGAATCGAATATCTGGCGACACAGATCAGACATGTTATGGAAAGAAAACAGCATTAAGAAAGGAAACAGCATTAGATGGAAAGACATGTGATCGTCGGAACAGCAGGACACATCGATCATGGAAAGACAACACTGATCAAGGCTTTGACCGGAAGAGACACTGACCGTCTGAAAGAAGAAAAAGAACGTGGGATTACAATTGATCTTGGGTTTACATGGATGGATCTGCCAGACAAAGAGCGTGTCGGAATCATTGATGTTCCGGGACACGAGAAATTCATTTCGAATATGACAGCGGGTGTAGTCGGGATGGATCTTGTCCTTCTTGTGATTGCGGCAGATGAAGGCGTTATGCCTCAGACAAGAGAGCATCTTGCAATTTTACGCCTTCTCGGTGTTGAGAACATTCTTGTTGTTTTGAATAAATGTGATCTTGTGGATGAGGAATGGCTGGAAATGGTAGAACAGCAGATAAAAGAAGAGTTTCAACATTTTTCAGGGGAAGGTCAGAAAAACGAACAGGTAGAAGATAAGTCGGAAAATGATGTGGATATCATACGTGTTTCAGCAAGAACAGGAGTTGGGATTGAAGAGTTAAAAAGCCAGATCCTGAAATGTGTAAATAAGCAGAAAGAAATGTGGAAAACTCCTGCATTTCCAAGACTTCCGGTGGATAGAGTATTTTCAATCAAAGGAAGCGGAACCGTTGTGACCGGAACACTTCTTGGAGGAGAGATTCATACCGGTGCGCAGATGATGGTCTATCCGCAGCAGACTCCGTGCAGAGTCCGTGGGATACAGGTGCATGAGAAAGAAATGTCAGTTTGTGAAGCAGGACAAAGAAGTGCACTGAATCTGGTTCAGACGGAACGAAAACAGAGTAGTGACGGAAAGTTTGTATATCGTGGAAATGTGATCGCCCCAGAAGGAAGCATGAAAGTCAGCCGTTATGTAAATGCCAGACTCACACTTCTCCCTCAGAGCAAAAGAAGTATCGAACATCAGACCCGGTTGCACTTTTACAGTGGAACAACAGAAGTTCTGTGTAGAGCAGTGCCATTGTCATGCGAGAAAGTGGAACCGGGGGAGTCGGCTTATGTGCAGTTGAGATTAGAAGAAGAAGCTGCCTTTTGTGAAGGAGACAGGTTTGTTGTCCGATTCTATTCGCCGCTTGAGACGATCGGTGGTGGAATTATCCTTGAGATGGGAGAACAGAAAGAGAGGAGATTTCATGACAGGATTTTACAAAGACTGGAGATATTGGAGAAAAGTCTTTGCGGGCAAGAGGGGACGCAATCCCGGGAGAGTTCCGAAGCTGGACAGAATCTGCAGGAACAGATTCATTTAGAAAAGAAGATCATGGATGAACTGGAAAGCTGGTTATCTGACCATCCATATCGAAGAGGAATGCCAAAGAGTGTTCTTTTTAATCAGATCAGTAAAGGGAAAAAGGAAAAAAATCAGGAGATTCAGAAATGTCTCTTACTTTTAGAAGAACATGAAGCTGTGTGCTGTAGAAAGTCAGACAATAAAGGGACGGAACTGATTTTTCCAATGGGATATAAAGTAAAAGAGACGGAAGCGGTTTCTGAAATAAGAAGAATTTTCTGTTCTGAGTCCGCTGGGAAAATAGTGTTTTTTCTCAATAGAACAGAACTGGAAATCTGTCTTGCATCAGGCAATAACACAAAAAAGAAAAATGAAAAGCAGAATCGGACCGACTTGATAGAAATTTTGGATTACCTGAAGGATGAAAAAGAAATTATAGAAATCCGAGAAGACCTTTATACAACGACAGATACAGCATTTAGGATAAAGACGGAGATTAGCAAGTTGTTGTGCGAATCTAAGGTGATCACGCTGAGTCAGATTAAAGAAGTATTCCAGACGAGCAGAAAGAATGCAAGACTGATTTTTGAATATACAGACCGGATTGGACTTACGGTAAAAGAGGGAGCAGAGACGGAACGTACTGCGGGAAAAAAATTAATAAAAGAACAGATCAGAGGAAAGCGGGGTGAGAATGAATGAACTTAAAACAACTGGAAGCATTTGTAAAAGTGGCAGAGACAAAAAGCTTTTCAGAAGCGGCAAAAAAGTTATTCCTGACGCAGCCAACAGTCAGTGCACATGTATCGGCGTTGGAAAAAGAGCTGAATACCTGTTTCCTTATAAGAAATACAAGAGGAGTTGAGCTGTCGGAGAACGGGAAGGAACTTTATGCTTATGCGGTACAGATGCTTGAAATCGAAAAGACGATCAAAGGCCGTTTTGGAAAAGAAATAAAACCAGAGGGAAATGTTCTTCGTATCGGTGCGTCAACCATTCCGGCCCAATATATTCTTCCGAATGTAATGTCTACGTTTCATGCAGAATATCCTGGTGAAAAACTGAAACTCTTTGAGGCAGACAGTGAAGGTGTGATCGATATGATTTTATCGCATCATGTTGATATTGGCTTTACAGGAACTGTGATCGAGAAAGGAAATTGTAAATATTTACCGTTTTACGAGGATGAGTTGGTTGTGCTTACTCCGGCAAATGAGAAATTTGTTGAAAAGCTTTGCAATGGACAGCCACTGGCAGAGTGGATCATGGAAGAGCCTGTGATCTTAAGAGAAGAAGGATCAGGGACAAAGAAAGAAGCTGCCAGATTCTTAGCGGAACAAGGAATTGATATGAAAAAACTGAAGCTTGCTGCTTTGATGGAGAATCAGGAGACAATTAAGAGATCTGTGAATAAAGGAATGGGAATTACGATTTTATCCAGACTTGCAGCTGAGGAAGAATTGAAGAACGGAACGCTTCTTGCGTTCCCACTGGGAAGCCGGGGTGGTAAACGAATGATCAATCTTGTTTACGATGCGGAATATCCATTGCTTCCGGCAGCGGAACGATTTATAAAGATGATAAAAAGAATGTATCTGAAGAGGGAAAATGATACTATAAATAGATAGAAAAAGCTTTGTTTTATTTATAGATAGTTCCTATAAATAAGGTGGATCCATTAAGGATTCCTATTAGACGAAAATGGAAAAGAGAAGTATACTATAGGTAGTGATTTGTATCTGAAAAGTAAACGATATAAACACATGCAGAAAGGAAGAAAAGCCCTATGATCTACATGGATAATGCGGCAACTACATTACAGAAACCGGAAGAAGTAAAACAGGCGATTCTCTATGCCCTTGAGCATATGGGGAATGCCGGGAGAGGTGGAACAGAGGCTGCTTTGGATGCTTCAAGAAGTATCTATGCAGTAAGAGAAAAGCTTGCGGAGTTCTTTCATGCAGAGAATCCGGCAAGAATCGCATTTACTGCGAATTCTACAGAGAGTTTGAATATTGCATTGAAAGGATTATTTCAACCGGGAGATCATGTGATCACAACAGTGTTGGAACATAATTCTGTATTGCGTCCGTTGTACTGGTGCCAGGAACAGGGAGTAGAGCTTACGATTCTGAACTGCGATGACAAGGGAAATCTGTCATATGAAGAGATGGAGAATGCAGTGCGGGAGAACACAAAGGCAATTGTGTGTACGCACGCTTCGAATCTGACGGGGAATATGATCGATCTGGAAAGGGTAGGGCAGATTGCATCGGAGAAGCATATTTTGTTTGTTGTGGATGCTTCTCAGACAGCAGGTGTCTACCCGATCGATGTGCAGAAACTTGGGATTGATGTATTGTGCTTTACAGGGCATAAAGGATTACTTGGACCACAGGGGACTGGTGGACTTTATGTAAGGGAAGGTGTGGAGATCAGACCGCTTTTGTGTGGAGGAAGTGGCGTGGATACTTACAATATGCATCATCCATCCCAGATGCCAACGGCACTTGAGGCCGGAACACTGAACGGACATGGGATTGCAGGACTTGGCGCAGCGATCGATTATCTGAACCGTACAGGGATTGACGTGATCCGAGAGAAAGAACTCCGTCTGATGCGCAGGTTTTATGATGGGATTTCTCAGATTCCGGATGTGAAAGTCTATGGAGATTTTACAGCAGAGGAAAGAGCTCCGATTGTGACTTTCAATCTGGGAGATTATGACTCTTCTGAAGTCAGTGATGAATTAAATGAAGTTTATGGGATTGCGACCAGACCGGGGGCACACTGTGCACCGCTGATGCACAAAGCACTCGGCACTGTGGAACAGGGAGCTGTCCGCTTCAGTTTCTCTCATTACAATACGGAAGAAGAGGTCGATTTTGCAATTCGTGCAATAAAAGAGTTGTAAAGAAAGAGAGGAAGAGAGAATGAATTTATTTGATTCAAAGAAGAAACTGGGGATCGCCGGTGTCGTAATGGGTCTGGTAGCAGCAACACTTGCTTATTTTGGCAACCCGGCAAATATGGCAATCTGTGTTGCGTGTTTTGTACGTGATACGGCAGGAGCACTTGGACTTCATTCCGCAGAGCCGGTACAGTATGCAAGACCGGAGATCATTGGAATCGTACTCGGTGCATTTATTATTTCAATCGCAACAAAAGAATATCGTGCAACAGCAGGATCTTCTACAATCGTACGTTTTGTGCTCGGAATGATCCTTGTGATCGGAGCACTTGTATTCCTTGGATGTCCGCTTCGTATGGTGATCCGTATGTCAGCCGGAGATCTGAACGCATGGGTAGCACTGATCGGATTCGCACTTGGTGTTGCGACAGGTGTGTTTGCTTTAAAGAAAGGCTTCAGCCTTGGACGCGCACATGTGACAAATAAAGCGAGCGGAAGTGTACTTCCACTTCTTATGATCGGAGTTCTTGTTCTTGCACTTGGAACAAACCTTTTAAAGAGCAGTACAGCAGGTCCGGGAAGCATGCATGCACCAATTATTGTATCTCTGATCGGCGGACTTCTCTTTGGAGCATTTGCCCAGAAATCAAGAATGTGTTTCGCAGGAAGTATCCGTGATATCATTCTTATGAAGAATTTTGATCTGATTACAATTATTATTGGATTCTTTGCAGTAATGCTTGTATACAATGTTGCAACAGGACATTTTGTTCTTGCATTCAATACACCGGGTGTGATCGCTCATTCCCAGCATCTGTGGAGCATTCTTGGAATGTATGCAGTGGGATTCGCAGCTGTTCTCGCCGGAGGATGTCCGCTGCGTCAGCTTGTGCTTGCAGGACAGGGATCCTCTGATGCAGGTGTAACAGTGATCGGTATGTTCGCAGGCGGTGCACTTGCACATAACCTCGGTCTGGCGGCAAGCGGAACAGCGCTGAATGCTGAGACAGGTGAGATTGTAGCAGGAGCTGTGCCGACAGCTGGTAAGATTGCAGCGATTATTTGTATCATTGTATGTTTTGTAATCGCATTTACAAACAAGAGAAGCGAAGCAAAATAAGGAGATGTAAGTTATGAGAGAAGTAGATGCAAGAGGACTTTCCTGTCCGGAACCGTTGATGCTGACAGCAGAAGCAATCAAAAGTGATAACAGCCCGGTAAAGGTTCTTGTGACAGAACCACATCAGAAAACAAATGTGGAGAAATTCGCAAAGGATCATGGAAAGAAAACAACGGTAGAAGAAATCGAAGATGGATTTGCTGTTGTGATTGAGTAAAATCAAAGAAGTAAAAAGCCCTGCTCCCCTTACGGAATGAAGATCTGGTAAGGGGAGCATTTTTGATACGAAGAAATAACAAGAAATCGTTTTCTATTTTTCTGATTTCAGTTATAATAAGAGCGTTGAGAAAATTGAAAGTTTGAGGATGACAGCATGTATATTTCAACAAAATATCTGCATGTATTTCTTGATATCGGAGATGCACTGCTTTCGAGCGGTGCGGAGATCTTTCGTGTAGAAGATACATTGAACCGTATGGGATATGCGTGTGGCGCAACACAGATGAATGTGTTTGTGATCACATCAAGTATTGTTATTACAATGGAATTTCCGGAAGAAAATGTCCGGACTCAGACAAGGAGAATCCGAAAGAACGGAGGAAATGATTTCGAGAAGCTGGAAAAGCTGAATAATCTGAGCAGACAGTTTTGTCAGAATCCGGTTTCACCGGAAGAACTTAGAAAATCCTTTGAGCAGATTGATTGTGCGGTTCCAACACAGAAAGGAAAGCTTGCAGGAAGTATTCTGGCAGCGTTTAGTTTTGCACTTTTCTATGGAGGAAATCTTTGGGATGCATTACTGGCCGGATTAGCAGGTATCTTAATATGGGAGGCGCAAAGACGTATAAGAAAGTTCTGCATGAATGAAGTGACATTTCAGTTTGTGGCATCATTTCTTACGGGATGTTTTATTTGTGTTATAGCGCGGATCTTTCCGGTTTTGCATGTGGATAAGATTATGATCGGAGATATCATGCTTTTGATACCGGGATTAATGGCGACAAATGCAATCCGAGACATATTGATCGGAGATACGATATCAGGTGTGATGCGGTTTATAGAGGCAATGCTTCTTGCGGCAGTGCTTGCACTTGGGTTTATCGGAGCAATTTTTCTGATTGGGAGGATTGGTTGATGATGTATATCGTTCAATTATTTACTGGTGCGGCAGGTTCAGTTGCATTTGGTATATTATTTCATATGAAGAAGAAGCACCTTCCGCTGGCGGCACTTGGCGGTTTCCTGGGCTGGCTGTTGTTTATCATTTGCAGAGAATGCTGGGGTGGTGTGTTCTTCCCGACAGTGGCAGCAGCTTTTGGAATCGATTTATATGCGGAGATACTTGCACGTAGTTGCAGAAGTACTTCGACTTCATTTTTTGTGACATCAGTAATTCCGCTGATTCCCGGAAGTACACTTTATTATTGTATGAGAAGTATTGTTGAGGGAAACTTACATCAGGCGTGGAATTATGGAAGAGATACATTTTTATATGCGCTTGGGATTGCGGCGGGAATGAGTATTGCCTGGGCAATCTGTGATTTTTTAAGAAAGATAAAAGGAAAACAGGAGATCGCACAATGAGAAAGAAAGAGTTAAAACTTGTGGTGACATTTCACACAACAGCAGATGCGATGGCAATGGAAAAGATATGTAAAGCAGAAAATGTGCCGGGCAGACTGATCCCGGTGCCGAGAGCAATCTCGGCCGGCTGCGGACTTGCCTGGGCAGCACCGCTTGAGGCGGTAGAACAGATCAGGCATGTAATGCAGGAAAAAGGGATTGAGCAGGAAGACCTGCATGAATGTATGGTGTAATATTGTATTCAAGACAAAATATGCATATTCCGTGCTGAATAGTGGTGAGGTTGATATGGAAGTGAAAAGTAATCATGTTCTCAAAAAAGAAACAATAATATGAGAATGAACGTTGATTCTGAGGGCGGTTTGCGCTATACTCTATTCAGTGATAAAAGAAAAAAGGTTACTGTTCACACGGGAGTGTACAGTAACGAAAAAAGTGCTGCTCACAGATCAATGGGAGCGGTAATGAAAAGACTGCTGAAAGTTCGGCAGAGAAGGAGCATAATATGAGAATTACAGATGACATTTTATATGTAGGTGTAAATGATCACAACATTGATTTATTCGAGGGACAGTATATCGTACCGAACGGCATGGCTTACAATTCCTATGTGATCAATGATGAGAAAATTGCGGTTATGGATACAGTGGATGCAGCTTTTGGTGATGAGTGGCTGAAGAATATTGCAGAAGTCCTGAACGGAGCAAAGCCGGACTATCTGATCGTACAGCATATGGAGCCGGATCATTCAGCAAATATTAAGAGATTTCTGGAAGTTTACCCGGATACAAAGATTGTTGGAAATGCAAAGACATTTACAATGATCGGAAACTTCTTCCGTGATCTGAAACTTGCGGATGAGAATAAGCTGGAAGTGAAGAATAAAGAGACACTGACACTTGGAAAGCATGAGCTGACATTTGTATTCGCACCAATGGTTCACTGGCCGGAAGTTATGGTAACATATGACAGCAAGGATAAGGTTCTTTTCTCTGCAGATGGATTCGGTAAGTTTGGAGCACTTGATGCAGAGGAAGACTGGGATTGCGAAGCACGTCGTTACTATATCGGAATTGTTGGAAAATACGGTGCACAGGTTCAGAATCTTCTGAAGGTTGCTGCAACACTGGATATTCAGACAATCTGCCCACTGCACGGACCGGTTCTTACAGAGAATCTGGAGCATTACATTGGACAGTATAATACATGGTCTTCTTACGGAACAGAGTCTGAAGGCGTTATGATCGCGTACACATCTGTTTATGGAAATACAAAGAAGGCAGTAGAACTTCTTGCTGAGAAGCTGAAAGAAAAAGGATGTCCGAAGGTAGTTGTTACAGATCTTGCCCGTGAGGATATGGCTGAGGCAGTAGAAGATGCATTCCGTTACGGTAAGATTGTTCTTGCTTCAACAACTTATAACGGAGATGTATTCCCGTTCATGAAGACATTTATCGAGCACCTGACAGAGCGCAACTATCAGAACAAGACAATTGGTCTGATTGAGAACGGATCCTGGGCTTCTATGGCCGGTAAAGTGATGACAGGAATGTTTGAGAAGAGCAAGAACATTACATGGCTTGAGACTTCTGTGAAGATCATGTCTTCTATGGATGAGCAGAACAAAGCGGACATTGAGAAGATGGCAGAGGAATTGCTGTAAGCAATGGTGGTTTACAGGAAAGAAGGATTCTGATAAGATAGAATCATACAGCGGAGCAGATGACCAGATATCAGCTGGCGTTTGCTCCGTTTTTGATAAATGTATATCAATGACAAAATGTCTGAGTATTATGGAGGCAGAAGAGTAACTGGTGTGCTTCCTGGTCTTCAAAACCAGTGTGGGGCGTGGTACGTCCCGGGTGGGTTCGATTCCCACATGTCTCCGCCAAAAAGAAAGGAAAAAGAATATGAGTATGAATCAGACGCCGGTGTCCGAACGAGTGCACATCGGCTTTTTTGGTAAGCGGAATGCAGGAAAATCAAGTGTGATGAATGCAGTAACAGGACAGGACCTTGCGGTGGTTTCTGATGTGAAAGGAACGACGACGGATCCGGTTTATAAGACAATGGAACTTCTCCCATTGGGTCCAGTTGTGATGATGGATACTCCTGGAATCGATGATGAAGGTGAACTGGGTGAACTTCGCGTGAAGAAGAGTTATCAAGTACTGAATAAGACAGACATAGCTGTTGTTGTAATTGATGGAACGTGTGGTGTCAGTGAAGAAGATCTTAAGATAACAGAGCGGATTCAGAAAAAGAACATACCTTATATAATAGTACTGAATAAATGTGAACAGTTTATACAGGAAGATGAGAGATTGCGGGTACAGGAAAATACCGCAAGTTACTTGAAAACAGAGAAAGAGAAAATTCTTCTTGTGAGTGCAGCGGATAAAAGCGGAATTTATGAGCTGAAGGAAGAACTTGGAGCATTGAAAGGAAAGGAAGAGGAAGAACGAAAGATTGTTGGGGATCTTCTTGAACCATCCGATTTTGTAGTGCTTGTTGTGCCAATTGACAGTGCAGCACCAAAGGGACGCCTGATTCTGCCACAGCAGCAGACGATTCGTGATATTTTGGATGCAGATGCATCTGCTATTGTTGTAAAAAAAACAGAACTTGCAGGAACATTAGCTGCACTTGGAAGAAAGCCGAAGATGGTCATTACAGACAGTCAGGTGTTTGGCAGAGTATCAAAAGATACACCGGAGGATATCTTGCTGACTTCCTTTTCGATTCTATTTGCAAGATATAAAGGGAATCTGGAAACCATGGTGCACGGAGTAAAGGCACTGGATATTCTGGAAGACGGTGATAAAGTGCTGATCAGTGAAGGGTGCACACATCACAGGCAATGTGATGATATTGGTACGGTGAAGATTCCACGCTGGCTGAAAGAGTATACCGGCAAAGAACTTATAATAGAGACTTCTTCAGGAACAGAATTCCCAGATGATCTTGGTTCATACAAAATGGTCATTCATTGTGGAGGATGTATGCTGAATGAACGCGAAATGAAATACCGGATCAGCTGTGCGCAGGATCAGGGCGTTCCGATTGCAAATTATGGAATGGTGATCGCATATATTCATGGAATATTGAAAAGGAGTCTGAGTCCATTTCCAGAGATAGAAAGAACTTTATAGAAGAAAAGTTTCATATGTTGATGTTATAACGGAAATGACGCCGCTTCGCTGGATCTGCAACTCCAGCTGGCGGCGTCATTTCTATGGTATGTAATTGAGAGGATCCTTTAGTTACCAGGCAGAACATCAGCACACGAAACTGGGGAATTCCTACAAAGAGGCTGTGCACCGACGGTACTGCTGCGGCAGGGATATTCTTGGGGAAAACATCCGGCGTTAGCGTACTGCATGATAACTGAAGTATCTGACCTGTAAAAACGAATAAAAAAAGACAGTTTCTCCTAAGTAATAGGAAAACCGCCTTTGGTCTTACAAGTCGAATTAATAATACCATTCGTATAGGTTGGTGTCAAGTGGTTGAGAAGAAAAAATATGAGATTTTAATTCGAATCAACGGTATAGTATATGGGTTGACTTAAACAGCGGATCTGCGAAATTGAGTCATCAGTTTGCTGAACGCGTCATGTGTTGAATAAAAGCGGAAGCAATAATGATATGAAACGAGTTTCTTCTATATATAATAGGAGATAAAATGGGAAATATAATGGGAAATATAATGTGGATTGAATCGATCAATGATCAAATCAATATGCAGGAGAAAACGCAAGAATAAAGAAAAAGATTGTACTCAAAAAAAAACAAAAAAAGTACTTGCAATTTTGTGCTCTCTCGGATATACTAAGAGAGCTGTGACATGATAGCAATGAAGCGCGAGGTTGCTGCCCGGCAAATGAATAAGCTGGTGCAGGTTTTCCGTGGAGCGAATGTCAAGTTAGGAAACTGGCGACAAGTCACTGTACGAATCAAAAACTGATTACTATTTGCCCCAATGGGATAACCAGGGTAGGAGTATGAAACAACGTGTGAGTTTCTCACGACACACACGGGAGAGTGTACAGTCACCGCTTGTCGTACTGATGTGAAAAGTACGAAAAGGAGGCGACTTTTTTTATGGCAAGTCAAGTAATGAGAATCACATTGAAGGCGTATGATCATCAGCTTGTTGATGCATCCGCAAAGAAAATCATCGAAACTGTAAAAAAGAACGGGTCACAGGTGAGTGGACCGGTACCACTTCCGACTAAGAAGGAAGTTGTAACAATTCTGAGAGCTGTACACAAGTACAAAGATTCCAGAGAGCAGTTCGAGCAGAGAACTCACAAAAGACTGATCGATATCATCACACCAACACAGAAAACTGTTGATGCACTTTCCAGATTGGAAATGCCAGCTGGTGTATTTATCGACATCAAGATGAAGTCCAAATAATAAGGACATCTTAATTTTAAACAGTATTCCTAAAATTTAGGATGAGCGCGAAAGCGTTCCGCTGTAAATCACAGGAGGTAATTATAATGAAGAAAGCTATCTTAGCTACAAAAGTTGGAATGACTCAGATCTTCAATGAAGAAGACGGAGTTCTGATTCCGGTAACAGTTCTGCAGGCTGGACCTTGTGTAGTAACACAGGTTAAAACAGTTGAGAATGACGGTTACAGCGCAGTACAGGTTGGATATGTTGACAAGAAAGAAAAGATTGTCACAAAAGACAACAGTGGAAAGAAGTCCATCGCTCACAGAAACGGTGTGACAAAAGCTGAAAAAGGTCATTTTGACAAAGCAGGCGTATCCGGAAAGAGATATGTAAAAGAATTCAGATTTGAGAACGCTGAAGAGTATACACTTGCTCAGGAAATTAAAGCTGATATCTTTGCAGCAGGAGACAAGATTGATGCAACTGCTGTTTCAAAAGGTAAAGGTTTCCAGGGCGCAATCAAGCGTCACAACCAGAGCAGAGGACCTATGACTCACGGTTCCAAGTTCCATCGTCATGCTGGTTCTAACGGTTCAGCATCTGATCCGAGTAAGGTATTCAAAGGTAAGAAGATGCCAGGACAGATGGGTAACAAGAAGATCACTGTTCAGAATCTTGAAGTAGTAAGAGTTGATGCAGAAAACAATCTCATCCTCGTTAAAGGTTCTGTACCGGGACCAAAGAAATGCCTGGTAACAATCAAAGAGACAGTGAAGGCAAACTAGTCTGACAGCTAAGAAAGGAGGAACATACAGATGGCAAAAGTATCTGTTTACAATATCGAAGGTAAAGAAGTTGATACAATCGAACTGAACGATGCTGTATTCGGTGTTGAAGTTAACGAGCACCTCGTACACATGGCAGTTGTAAATCAGCTTGCAAACAATCGTCAGGGAACACAGAAAGCCAAGACACGTTCTGAAGTTTCCGGTGGCGGAAGAAAACCATGGAGACAGAAAGGAACAGGTCACGCAAGACAGGGATCAACAAGATCACCACAGTGGACAGGTGGTGGAGTTGTATTCGCTCCAGTTCCGAGAGACTATTCCTTCAAAATGAATAAGAAAGAGAAGAGAGCAGCTCTTAAGTCTGCACTTACTTCCAGAGTAGAAGAGAACAAATTCATCGTTGTTGATGAACTTAATTTCGACGAGATCAAAACAAAGAAATTCCAGGCAGTACTGAACAACCTGAACGTTAACAAAGCGCTGGTAGTTCTTGAAGATGGAAACAAAAACGTTGAGATTTCCGCAAAGAATATCCCGGATGTTAAAACAGCACATACAAACACAATCAACGTATATGACATCCTGAAATACAACACAGTAATCGCTACGAAAGCTGTTGTTGCAGCAATCGAGGAGGTGTACGCATAATGGCAAACATTCAGTATTATGATGTAATCCTTAAACCAGTTGTAACTGAGAAGAGCATGGAACTTATGGCTGACAAGAAATATACATTCCTTGTACACACAGAGGCTACAAAATCTCAGATCAAAGAAGCTGTTGAAAAAATGTTCAACGGTACAAAAGTAAAAAGCGTCAACACAATGAACCTTGATGGTAAGAATAAAAGACGTGGAATGACTTTCGGAAAGACAGCTAAGACAAAGAAAGCTGTAGTAGCACTGACAGAAGACAGCGCTGATATCGAAATTTTCGAAGGACTGTAAGATATAAGACATTATACGGTGCAAACCCGTGAAACAAATAATCAGAGCAAACGAAAGGAGAGACAGTAATGGGAATCAAAACATATAACCCATATACACCTTCCAGAAGACAGATGACAGGTTCTGATTTCTCAGAGATCACAAAGACAACTCCAGAGAAATCCCTCCTCGAATCTAAGAAGAGAAAAGCTGGCCGTAACGCACAGGGTAAAATCACAGTAAGACATCGTGGCGGCGGAGCTAAGAAGAAATATAGAATTATCGACTTTAAGAGAAAGAAAGACGGAATTCCGGCAACAGTTGTTGGAATCGAGTATGATCCAAATAGAAGTGCTAACATCGCACTGATCTGCTACGCAGATGGTGAGAAAGCATACATCCTTGCTCCAGAAGGACTTACAGACGGCATGACAGTTATGAACGGTGCTGACGCTGAGGTTAGAGTAGGAAACTGCCTTCCACTTTCAGAGATTCCGGTTGGTACACAGATCCACAACATCGAGCTGTACCCAGGAAAAGGTGGACAGCTGGTTCGTTCCGCTGGTAACAGCGCACAGCTGATGGCGAAAGAAGGAAAGTACGCTACACTGAGACTTCCTTCAGGAGAAATGAGAATGGTTCCGATCATCTGCCGCGCATCTATCGGTGTTGTAGGAAACGGTGATCACAACCTGATCAATGTTGGTAAAGCAGGACGTAAGCGTCACATGGGAATCAGACCTACAGTTCGTGGTTCCGTAATGAACCCTAACGACCATCCACACGGAGGTGGAGAAGGTAAGACAAGTATCGGACGTCCAGGACCGTGTACTCCATGGGGTAAACCGGCACTTGGTCTTAAGACTCGTAAGAAGAACAAAGCTTCTAACAAGCTGATTGTAAGAAGAAGAGATGGTAAAGCGATTAAATAATCAGATTCACAAGGAGGTTAGAACCTATGGCTCGCTCACTTAAAAAAGGACCATTTGCAGATGAAAGCTTACTTAAAAAAGTAGACGCTATGAACGCTGCAGGTGATAAATCAGTTATAAAGACATGGTCACGCCGTTCTACAATCTTCCCGTCATTTGTAGGTCATACATTTGCCGTACATGACGGAAGAAGACATGTACCTGTATATGTTACAGAGGATATGGTAGGCCACAAGCTCGGTGAGTTCGTTGCAACAAGAACTTACAGAGGACACGGAAAAGACGAGAAGAAGTCAAAAGTTAGATAATTTTCATATATTTTGAAAGGAGGGTTCATCCATGGCAAAAGGACATAGATCCCAAATCAAAAGAGAAAGAAACGAGCAGAGAGATACAAGACCTTCAGCTAAGATTTCTTACGCAAGAGTATCTGTTCAGAAGGCATGTTTCGTTCTTGATGCCATCAGAGGCAAGGATGTACAGACAGCACTTGGTATTTTAGCATATAATCCAAGATATGCTTCAAGCGTTATAGAGAAGTTACTGAAATCAGCAATCGCAAATGCTGAGAACAACAACGGTATGAGCGTTGAGAACCTCTACATCGAGGAATGCTACGCAAACAAAGGACCGACAATGAAGAGAATCAAACCTAGAGCACAGGGTAGAGCTTACAGAATCGAGAAGAGAATGAGCCACATCACAATCGTGCTCAATGAGAGATAGGAGGACAATATGGGACAGAAAGTTAATCCTCATGGCCTGAGAGTTGGCGTTATCAAAGACTGGGATTCCAAATGGTACGCAGAAAAAGACTTCGCTGACAATCTGGTTGAAGACCACGAGATCAGAAAGTTTTTAAAGAAGAGATTATACAGCGCTGGAATCTCCAAGATTGAAATCGAAAGAGCATCCGATCGCGTTAAGATCATCGTTTATACAGCTAAGCCTGGTGTCGTAATCGGCAAGGGTGGTTCCGAGATCGAAAAGGTGAAAGCAGAGCTTGCACAGTTCACAGACAAGAAGCTCATCGTTGACATCAAAGAAGTTAAGAGACCAGACAAAGATGCACAGCTCGTAGCTGAGAACATTGCTCAGCAGCTTGAGAACCGTATCTCCTTCAGACGTGCTATGAAATCCTGCATGTCCAGAACAATGAAGGCTGGAGCACTTGGAGTTAAGACTTCCGTATCCGGACGTCTTGGTGGTGCTGATATGGCTCGTACAGAGTTCTACAGCGAGGGAACAATTCCGCTGCAGACACTTCGTGCTGACATCGATTATGGATTCGCAGAAGCTGATACAACTTACGGAAAAGTCGGTGTAAAGGTTTGGATTTACAAAGGCGAAGTTCTTCCGACTAAAGCAGATAAGGAAGGGAGAGATAGATAATGTTAATGCCAAAAAGAGTAAAACGTCGTAAACAGTTCCGTGGTACTATGAAAGGTAAGGCTCTTAGAGGTAATAAGATTTCTTACGGTGAATATGGTATCGTAGCTATGGAACCATGCTGGATTCGTTCTAACCAGATCGAGGCAGCCCGTGTTGCTATGACACGTTACATCAAGCGTGGTGGTAAGGTTTGGATCAAAATCTTCCCAGACAAGCCGATCACAGCAAAACCGGCTGAGACTCGTATGGGTAGTGGAAAAGGTACTGTTGAGTATTGGGCAGCAGTAGTTAAGCCAGGCCGTGTTATGTTTGAGATTGCAGGAGTACCAGAGGAAACAGCTAGAGAGGCACTTCGACTTGCAATGCATAAATTACCTTGCAAATGCAAAATCGTTTCTCGCGCAGACTTAGAAGGCGGTGATAACAGTGAAAATTAATACATTTGTAAACGAGTTAAAAGGAAAATCCGTAGAGGAATTAAATGAAGAATTAGTAGCTGCTAAGAAGGAACTCTTTAATCTGAGATTCCAGAACGCAACAAATCAGTTGGATAATACAAGCAGAATCAAAGAAGTAAGAAAGAATATCGCTCGTATCCAGACTCTGATTACAGAGGCTAAAAGAGCATAGTGAAAGGAGCAGCAACCGTGGAAGAGAGAAATTTAAGAAAAACCCGTACGGGTAAGGTTGTCAGCGACAAGATGGACAAAACGATTGTTGTTGCTGTTGAAGACCATGTAAAACATCCACTTTACAACAAGATCGTAAAGAGAACTTACAAGCTGAAGGCTCATGACGAGAACAACGAGTGTAAAGTTGGAGATACAGTAAAAGTTATGGAAACAAGACCGCTGTCCAAGGACAAGAGATGGAGACTTGTGGAAATCATGGAGAAAGCGAAATAATTATTTGAAGGAGGTTTACCTGCATGATACAGCAAGAAAGCAGACTTAAAGTAGCAGACAACACAGGTGCGAAAGAGTTACTGTGTATCCGTGTTCTTGGCGGTTCTACAAGAAGATACGCCAACATCGGAGATGTGATCGTTGCAACTGTTAAAGATGCAACACCAGGCGGCGTTGTTAAAAAAGGTGATGTCGTTAAAGCTGTTGTTGTCCGTTCTGTAAAAGGCGCTCGTCGTAAAGACGGTTCCTATATCAGATTCGATGAAAATGCTGCTGTTATTATAAAAGACGATTTGAACCCACGTGGAACACGTATTTTTGGACCAGTAGCAAGAGAGCTTAGAGAGAAACACTTTATGAAGATCGTTTCTCTGGCTCCGGAAGTACTGTAAGGAGGTGCCTGAGAATGTCAACTATGAAAATTAAAAAAGGTGATATGGTTAAGGTTATCGCCGGAAAAGATAAAGATAAAGAAGGCAAAGTTATTGCCGTAGATAAAAAAGACGGAAGAGTCCTGGTTGAAGGCGTCAATATGCTGACAAAGCACACAAAGCCAAGCATGGCAAACCAGAACGGCGGAATCGTACATCAGGAAGGTTACATTGATGCATCAAACGTTATGTTACTTCACAACGGAAAAGCAACAAGAGTAGGCTTCAAGATGGATGGAGACAAAAAAGTTCGTTTTGCTAAGGCAACAGGCGAAGTTATTGATTAATTCAAGGAAGGAGGTCCAGGACTTTGAGTAGACTGAAAGAGCAGTATCAGAATGAGATCGTTGATGCAATGATCAAAAAATTTGGATATAAAAACATCATGGAAGTGCCGAAACTTGACAAGGTTGTAATCAACATGGGTGTCGGTGAGGCAAAAGACAATGCTAAACTTCTGGAGTCAGCTATTGCAGACATGGAGAAGATCGCAGGACAGAAAGCGGTTGTAACAAGAGCAAAGAATTCTGTAGCTAACTTCAAGATCAGAGAGGGTATGCCGATCGGATGTAAAGTTACTTTAAGAGGAGAGAAAATGTACGAGTTCGTTGATCGTCTGATCAACCTTGCACTTCCTCGTGTACGTGACTTCAGAGGAGTAAACCCGAACGCATTTGACGGAAGAGGTAACTATGCACTTGGAATCAAGGAGCAGCTTATCTTCCCAGAAATCGAGTACGATAAGATTGACAAAGTCAGAGGTATGGATGTAATTTTTGTTACAACAGCCAAGACTGATGAAGAAGCACGTGAATTATTGACACAGTTCAATATGCCATTCGCAAAGTAAAAAGGAGAGAAATTCATGGCTAAAACATCAATGAAAATCAAACAGCAGCGTGCACCAAAATTCTCCACAAGAGAATATAGCCGTTGCAGAATTTGTGGTCGTCCGCATGCATATTTAAGAAAATACGGTATCTGCCGTATCTGCTTCCGCGAACTGGCTTATAAAGGACAGATCCCGGGTGTTAAAAAAGCAAGCTGGTAAGACGAAAGCAACTATATACTGTGAAATAACATAGGAGGAATCACACACATGACTATGAGCGATCCAATTGCAGATATGCTTACAAGAATCCGTAATGCAAACACTGCAAAACATGATACAGTAGATGTACCGGCATCCAAGATGAAACTTGCTATCGCAAACATTCTTCTTGATGAAGGATATATCGCAAAATATGACCTTGTAGAAGATGGAGCTTTCAAGACAATTCACATCACACTGAAATACGGTGCTGACAAGAACGAGAAAGTTATTTCCGGACTGAAGAGAATCTCCAAACCGGGACTTCGTGTTTACGCTAATACAGAGGATATCCCGAAGGTACTTGGCGGACTCGGAACAGCAATCATCTCTACAAACAAAGGTGTAGTAACAGACAAAGAAGCTAGAAAACTCGGCGTAGGCGGAGAGGTTCTTTGCTTCGTTTGGTAGGCATTGAGAACTTGGCGAGGTATTATCGAGCCTAGTACGAAAGCCCATCCCGAAACTTGGCGAGGTATTATCGAGCCTAGTTGAGTGGATGATTCATTATAAAAGGTACGTTCTTTGAACTTAGCGAGGTTATTCCTTGCTTAGCGAAAAGAACTTCCTTATAAATGTAACTGAAAACAGAGAAGCCAACGCAGCTTCTCCGAGAATCTAAGTTAAGGAGGATAATGGTATGTCACGTATAGGAAGACTGCCTGTAGCAATTCCTGCAGGAGTAACTGTAGAAGTTGCTGAGAACAATGTAGTGACTGTAAAAGGTCCTAAGGGAACTCTTACAAAAGAGCTTCCAGTAGAAATGGAAATCAAAGTTGAAGGCGAAGAAGTAATCGTTACAAGACCGAGCGACTTAAAGAAAATGAAATCTCTTCATGGTCTGACAAGAACACTGATCAACAACATGGTTGTAGGTGTAACAGACGGATACGAGAAAGTTCTTGAAGTTAACGGTGTAGGTTACAGAGCTGCTAAATCAGGAAATAAACTGACACTGAACCTTGGTTATTCCCATCCAGTTGAAATGATCGATCCAGAAGGAATCGAGACTGTACTTGAGGGACAGAACAAGATCACTGTTAAAGGTATCGATAAAGAAAAAGTTGGACAGTTTGCGGCTGAGATCAGAGATAAGAGAAGACCGGAGCCATATAAGGGCAAGGGAATCAAATATGCTGATGAAGTAATCAGACGTAAAGTCGGTAAGACTGGTAAGAAATAAATAAGGAGAGTGTGAAAATGGTTAGTAAGAAATCTAGAAGCGAAGTTCGTAGAAAAAAACACATGAAATTACGCAACCGTTTCAGCGGAACAGCGCAGAGACCGCGTTTAGCTGTATTCAGAAGTAATAATCATATGTATGCACAGATCATCGACGATACTGTTGGAAATACTCTTGTTTCCGCTTCCACTCTTCAGAAAGAAGTGAAAGCAGAGCTCGAGAAGACTAACGACGTTGAAGCAGCAGCATACCTTGGAAAAGTAATTGCCGAGAGAGCAAAAGCTAAAGGTATTGATGAAGTTGTATTTGATAGAGGCGGATTCATTTACCAGGGTAAAATCAAGGCATTAGCAGACGCAGCAAGAGAAGCTGGTCTGAATTTCTAAGGAAGGGAGAACACAGATGAGACAGGAACGTATTGATGCTAGTCAGATGGAATTAGTAGAAAAAGTGGTATCAATCAAGCGTGTAACCAAAGTTGTTAAAGGTGGTCGTAACTTCCGTTTCACAGCTTTAGTAGTTGTTGGTGATGGAAATGGCCATGTTGGTGCAGGTTTAGGAAAAGCTACTGAAATTCCGGAAGCTATTCGTAAAGGTAAAGAGGACGCTATGAAGAAAATGATCAGCGTATCTCTTGATGAAAACTCAAGTGTAACACACGATGTGATTGGTAAATTCGGAAGCGCTTCCGTACTTCTTAAGAAGGCTCCGGAAGGTACTGGTGTTATCGCCGGAGGACCGGCGCGTGCCGTAATTGAGGCGGCTGGAGTTAAGAACATCCGTACAAAATCTTTAGGATCTAACAACAAACAGAATGTTGTACTTGCTACAATCGAAGGACTTAAAGCAGTTAAGACTCCGGAAGATGTTGCAAGACTTCGTGGCAAATCAATTGAGGAGATCTTAGGCTAATCAACCGAGAAGCCCGATCAAGCGCATAGGAGGTAAGATTGAAATGGCAAATTTAAAAGTTACATTAGTAAAGTCTACAATCGGCGCCGTACCAAAGCATAGAAAAACAGTTGAGGCTCTTGGACTTAAGAAACTCAACAAAACAGTTGTATTGCCAGATAATGCAGCTACCAGAGGTATGGTACAGCAGGTTAGACATTTAGTTAAAGTTGAAGAAGAGGCTTAATTAAGATAAGGAGGTAATGTCATGGACTTATCAAACTTAAGACCGGCAGACGGTTCAAAACAGAGTGATAATTTCAGAAGAGGCCGTGGTCATGGTTCAGGAAACGGTAAGACAGCCGGAAAGGGCCACAAAGGACAGAAGGCTCGTTCAGGAGCTACAAGACCTGGTTTCGAAGGCGGTCAGATGCCTTTATACAGAAGAATTCCTAAGAGAGGTTTCACATGCAGAAACTCTAAGACAATCGTAGGAATCAACCTTAGCGCACTTGAAGTATTCGAGGATGGCGCTACAGTATCCGTTGAGACATTGATCGAAAGCGGTATTGTTAAGAATCCAAAAGACGGAGTAAAAATTCTTGGAAATGGAGAGTTAACTAAGAAGCTTACAGTTCAGGCTAATGCATTCAGTGCAAAAGCAGCTGAGAAGATTGAAGCTCTTGGTGGAAAAGCAGAGGTGATCTAATGCTTAAGTCCTTGCGTAAAGCATTAAGTATTGAGGATATCAGAAAGAGACTTCTCTATACGTTTGCAATGCTTATCGTTGTTAGGTTAGGATCACAGTTGCCCACTCCGGGAGTAGATCCGACATTTATTCAGAATTTTTTTGCACAGCAGACCGGTGACGCATTTAACTTTTTTGAGGCGTTCACCGGCGGCTCATTTACAAGAATGTCAGTATTTGCCCTGAGTATTACTCCATACATCACATCATCTATTATTATGCAGCTTCTGACAATAGCGATTCCAAAGCTTGAAGAAATGCAGAAAGATGGTGAAGATGGAAGAAAGAAAATCGCAGCGATTACAAGATATGTGACAGTCGGTCTTGCACTGATTGAATCTATCGCAATGGCTGTAGGATTTGGACGTCAGGGACTTCTGGAAGAATATAATTTCGTAAATTGTGCAATCGTTGTATGTACGCTTACAGCCGGTAGTGCATTCCTTATGTGGATCGGTGAGCGTATTACTGAAAAGGGAGTTGGAAACGGTATTTCTATCGTACTTCTGATCAACATTGTTTCCCGTGTTCCGGATGATTTCGTGACACTGTATACACAGTTCATGAAAGGCAAAACAATTGCAAAGGCAGGACTCGCCGGTGTTATTATCCTTGCAGTTCTTCTGGTTGTAGTTGTGTTTGTTATCATTCTTCAGGACGGTGAAAGAAGAATTGCAGTTCAGTATTCCAAAAAAGTACAGGGAAGAAAAATGTATGGCGGTCAGTCAACACATATTCCGTTGAAGGTGAATACAGCCGGAGTAATCCCGGTTATCTTCTCTTCATCACTGATGCAGACACCAATCGTGATTGCACAGTTCCTTGGAAAAGGAAATGGAACTGGAATCGGAAGTAAGATTCTTGCAGGTTTAAACTCCAATAACTGGTGTGATCCAGAGAATCCGATTTATTCAGTTGGACTTGTGGTTTACATCTTACTTACAATATTCTTTGCATATTTCTATACATCGATTACTTTCAATCCGATGGAGATTGCAAATAATATGAAAAAAAGCGGTGGATTTATCCCTGGAATTCGTCCGGGCAAACCAACAGTTGATTACCTTACAAAGATTTTGAATTATATCATCTTTGTTGGTGCGTGTGGTTTGATCATCGTACAGGTGATTCCATATTTCTTCAATGGCGTTTTCGGTGCGAACGTTTCCTTTGGTGGAACATCACTTATCATTATCGTAGGTGTTGTACTTGAGACAATTAAGAAGATTGAATCACAGATGCTTGTAAGAAATTACACAGGATTTTTAAATAATAAGAGATAACAGTTATTGATATTGTTTTCTATTAAATGTCTTTTAGCTCGCTTTGTTCTGTCCTCAATTGCAGGACGAACAGAGCGGGTTAAACTTGTATAAGGAGGATAAAGATATGAAACTCATCATGTTAGGAGCCCCAGGAGCAGGAAAAGGAACACAGGCAAAGAAGATTGCAGAGAAGTATTCTATTCCGCATATTTCTACTGGAGATATCTTTAGAGCAAACATCAAGAACGGAACAGAACTTGGTAAGAAAGCAAAAACTTTCATGGATCAGGGTCTTCTGGTTCCGGATGAACTGGTTGTTGATCTCGTTGTAGACAGAGTAAACCAGGAAGATTGTAAGAATGGATATGTACTTGATGGATTCCCGCGTACAATTCCACAGGCAGAGGCACTTGACCGTGCACTTGCGGAGATGGGACAGAAGATTGATTATGCAATCGATGTTGAAGTTCCGGATGAGAATATTGTAAACCGTATGTCTGGAAGAAGAGCTTGTGTTGATTGTGGTGCTACTTATCATATCGTATATGCTCCGACTGCAAAAGAAGGCATCTGCGACAAATGTGGCGGAGAGCTTATCTTGAGAGACGATGATAAACCGGAGACAGTACTTAAGAGACTTGGTGTTTATCATGAGCAGACACAGCCGCTGATCGATTACTATACAGAAGCAGGAGTACTCAGAGAAGTTGATGGAACAATCGACATCAACGATGTATTTGCTGCAATCGTTCAGATCCTTGGAGAGTAAGTTTCATTAATTCATTCAGGAGGATTAAAAATGTCAAAAACTGACGTGATTGAAATTGAAGGAGTTGTAGTTGAGAAACTTCCTAACGCAATGTTCAAAGTAGAACTTGAGAATGGCCATATTGTACTGGCACATATCAGCGGTAAGCTGCGTATGAACTTCATCAAGATTCTGCCGGGAGATAAGGTTACACTTGAGATGTCACCTTATGACCTGAGCAAAGGAAGAATTGTCTGGAGAGACAAATAAGAATTCTACAAATCAAATGACAGGAATGCTGTTGTTTACAACGTTCCGTATCTGAAAAGATAAAAAGATATTATTTTCTGAAAAGTATTTTTAGAAAATAATATCTTTTTTAATTTAGGGCTTGACTTTACTATATGTTTTGTGGTAAAGTATGAAATGGTCATTTTTGGAGAGGTGTGTCCAAAAATACCGGAATATATAGGCAGAGCAAAGTAGGGAAGGAGGATTTGACATGAAGGTTAGATCATCAGTTAAACCAATTTGTGAAAAATGCAAAATTATTAGAAGAAAAGGTAGTATCAGAGTAATCTGTGAGAACCCGAAGCACAAACAGCGTCAGGGCTAATTGTGCAAATCAAGCGGCTGACAGCATGACACGCCAGGAGGTGTGTGGAGCTGTTTAATATACAGTAAGGATACATCGCATCTGTTCGCAGGTACCGACAGAGCGTGTAGTCTGGGCATCTGACAGACGTTTGTCATCTTTATAAAAAGAGGGAAGATGCTATTGTATATTGCTTATAATACCCGGCATTTGCATTGGCGGATGAGAGTATGATCCGTGCCGGGAAAGGGTATGTAGTTTCCGTACATACCTGGGCTGGGATATCGGAAGGATACATTCCGGTAGGATGCAGCAGTAGATGAGTTACACCAGACTTCATTTATAAATAGAAGATACTCATTTCGCATTCGCAGCCTCAATTAGGGACAATGAACAAGAAAACCAGAAAAGAAAATGGAGGAAAGACACATGGCTCGTATTGCAGGTGTAGACTTACCAAGAGACAAACGTGTAGAAATCGGTCTTACTTATATCTACGGAATCGGTAGAACAAGTGCAGAACGTATCTTAAAGGATGCAGGAGTTAATCCTGACACTCGTGTAAGAGATCTTACAAGTGAAGAAGTAAAGAAAATCAGCGCAGTGATCGATGAGACTCAGGTTGTAGAAGGTGATCTTAGAAGAGAGATCCAGCTCAACATCAAGAGACTTAAAGAGATCGGATGCTACCGTGGAATCCGTCACAGAAAAGGACTTCCGGTACGTGGACAGAAAACTAAGACTAATGCAAGAACATGCAAAGGTCCTAAGAGAACTGTAGCAAATAAGAAGAAATAATATCGTATAAAATAAAGAAAGTAGGTTAGTTTAAATGGCTAAGAGAGTTGCGAAAAAAGTAACAAAAAAACGTGTCAAGAAAAACGTTGAACGCGGACAGGCACATATTCAGTCATCATTTAACAATACAATTGTTACACTGACTGACGCTCAGGGAAATGCTCTTTCATGGGCAAGTGCAGGCGGTCTGGGATTTAGAGGTTCAAGAAAATCTACTCCATATGCAGCACAGATGGCAGCTGAGACAGCAGCTAAGGCAGCATTAGTACATGGTCTTAAGACAGTAGATGTATTCGTAAAAGGACCGGGATCAGGAAGAGAAGCAGCAATCCGTGCACTTCAGGCATGCGGAATTGATGTAGTAAGCATCAAGGACGTAACACCGGTACCGCACAACGGATGTCGTCCACCGAAACGCAGAAGAGTATAATTATACTCTGCTGTATAAGAAAAGCAGTTATTTAATAGTAAATGTTGACGCAGCGGCATGAGTACCGCTGGCATGTATAATAATTAGGAGGATAGAAATGGCAGTAAATAGAGTTCCTGTTCTTAAAAGATGCCGTTCATTAGGAATGGATCCGATTTACCTCGGAATCAATAAGAAATCTAACAGACAGTTAAAAAGAGCAAACAGAAAGATGAGCGAGTATGGTCTTCAGCTTCGTGAGAAACAGAAAGCTAAATTCATCTATGGTGTTCTTGAAAAACCTTTCAGAAATTACTATGCAAAGGCAAAACAGCAGGAAGGAATGACAGGTGAAAACCTTATGATCATCCTTGAGTCAAGACTTGACAATGTTGTTTTCCGTCTTGGACTTGCCAGAACAAGAAAAGAAGCTAGACAGATCGTTGATCACAAGCACGTTCTTGTAAACGGCAAACAGGTTAACATCCCATCTTACCTTGTAAAGGCTGGAGATGTTATTGAAATCAAAGAGAACAAAAAAGGTTCACAGAGATACAAAGAGATTCTTGAAGCTACAGCTGGAAACATGGTACCAGAGTGGCTTGAGGCAGACGCTGAGAATCTTAGAGGTACAGTAAAAGAGCTTCCTAACAGAGAAGCAATCGATGTACCGGTTGACGAGATGCTTATCGTCGAGCTGTATTCTAAATAATAATTACGATTTGAAAGGATTGCGCAGGCATTTATGCAGGGCAATCCTAACTAATCTGAACAAGTTGTTTAGATACAGTTTTGTACCCCCTCAACATATATTAAGCCCATAAGGAGGGTCTGTGTAGTGTTTGATTTTAATAAACCGAATATTGAAATTACAGATGTTTCAGATGACAAGAAATACGGAAGATTTGTCGTAGAACCGCTGGAGAGAGGATACGGAACTACGCTTGGTAACGCGCTGAGAAGAATCATGCTTTCTTCCCTGCCGGGAGCAGCAATCAGTTCTGTGAAAATCGACGGTGTACTGCACGAGTTCAGTTCCATCCCGGGTGTTAAAGAAGATGTGACAGAGATCATCATGAACCTGAAGTCTCTGGCTATCAAGAACACATCTGAGTCTGATGAAGTGAAGACAGCTTATATCGAGTTCGAAGGAGAAGGTGTTGTAACAGGTGCTGATATCCAGTGTGACTCTGATATCGAGATTGTAAACCCGGAGCAGGTAATTGCTACATTAAGCGGTGGCAAAGACAGCAAGCTTTATATGGAACTTACAATCACAAAAGGAAGAGGATATGTAAGCTCAGATAAGAATAAGACAGAAGATATGCCAATCGGTGTTCTTCCGATCGATTCTATCTACACACCGATCGATCGTGTAAATCTGACAGTTCAGGATACACGTGTAGGTCAGGTTACAGATTATGACAAACTGACACTTGATGTCTGGACAAAAGGTACAATGGCTCCTGATGAGGCTGTCAGCCTTGCAGCAAAAGTGTTAAGTGAGCATCTGAAACTCTTCATCGACCTGTCAGAGGTAGCTCAGCAGGCGGAAGTTATGATTGAGAAAGAAGATGACGAGAAAGAAAAAGTTCTTGAGATGAGCATCGATGAACTTGAACTTTCTGTTCGTTCTTACAATTGTCTGAAGAGAGCCGGAATCAACACAGTTGAAGAGCTCACAAACAAGACTCCGGAAGACATGATGAAGGTTCGTAACCTTGGTCGCAAGTCTCTCGAAGAAGTTCTTGCAAAACTGAAAGAACTCAATCTGGAACTGAACCACGGAGAGGAATAATATTCTTTATCCGTACTATGATAAAGTATCAGGACGCTTAGGTCCTGCACAGGCTGTATTCACAGGATTATGAATATAAGCCCGCTGAAGATTAAATATCCTGATGGTAAGCCCGAAGAGCACAGCAGGAGCATTTGATTAGTAAGCCCGAAGACGCATAACCAAATGTTAATTAATGGAGGAAATTAAAAATGGCAAAGTATAGAAAACTTGGCAGAACAGCAAGCCAGAGAAAAGCTTTACTTAGAAACCAGGTAACAGCACTTCTTAGCAACGGAAAGATCGTTACAACAGAAGCTAAGGCAAAAGAGATCCGTAAGCAGGCAGAAAGCCTGATCGCTCTTGCTGTAAAAGAGAAAGATAACTTCGAAGAAGTTACAGTAATGGCTAAAGTAGCACGTAAAGACGCTGATGGAAAACGTGTGAAAGAAGTTGTTGACGGTAAGAAAGTTACTGTTTATGACGAAGTTGAAAAGACAATCAAGAAAGATAAGCCAAGCAGACTGCACGCTAGACGTCAGATGCTGAAAGTTCTCTTCCCGGTTAAAGAAGGCGAGAAGAGAAACATGAAAGATGTTGACATGGTTGCTAAACTCTTTGATGAGATCGCACCAAAATACGCAGATCGTAACGGTGGTTACACAAGAATCGTAAAGATTGGTCAGCGTAAAGGTGACGCAGCTATGGAAGTTCTGATCGAGCTTGTTTAATTTGATAATATAGCTGATTTTTAACTCCTATGTGAGATGTATGTCTTACATAGGAGTTTTTTGTGTTTTTTATATCTCATAGGTTAGTTGAAACATCCTGTTTTTTGTGATAAATTATAAAAAAAGAAGAAAATATCACAAAAAATCAGCTAATTTTAAAGGTCCTGAAAGGGGATAGAATGGGGAAATATGAGAAATAACAGATTGTTGAATCATAAGCTAAATAAATATATTATACCTGGTATTATGATGTCTTTAGCTCTTCAGTTGGGGAACATTGTGGATACGATTTTCGTGAGTAATCTGATCAGTGTGGATGCAATGTCTGCAGTTACAATGAGTCTTCCTGTTGAAACAGTTGTTCAGCTTACAGGTTATTGTCTCGGAATAGGAGGATCCATAGTAGTTGGGAATATGCTTGGCAGGCGGGACAAAGAAAGTGCTTCAAAGTTGTTTTCAGCCACTTTTCTGGTGACACTTGTGGTTGGCCTGATCTTTTCGCTCTGTGCATTTCCAACAGCGGAGCCAATTGCGAGAATGCTTGTGCCCGATGGCAGTATTTTGACAGAATATACAAGAGATTATATTCGTATCAGTATGTTTGGTGCTCCGGTAATCGGAATTGGATTGATGATGGTAAATTACCTTGGTGTAGAAAATCACCCAGAGCTGGCATCAGTATATCTTGTTCTTGCGAATGTGATAAATCTTGTGCTCGATTACATATTCCTCAGATTCACTCCACTTGGAATTACAGGTGCTTCATTATCAACCGTACTTGGTTTTTTGTTTGCAATGTTTGTTTTTCTGTTTTATGTCCGGTCTGATAAAAGAAATCTCCATTTTGTAAGGCTTAAAGTGAGTGATTTTGTGATAATCAAAGAGGCAATAGTTACAGGAATTCCAATGCTTGTCTTTATGGCAACAAACTTTGTGAAGGCACTTGGCCTGAATACGATCATTATGAATCAGATTGGTGAGGAAGGAATGGCTGTCTTTACTGTTTGTGATAATGTACTGTTAATTGTTGAAATGCTTACAGGAGGAATCATAGGTGTTATTCCGAATGTTGCAGGGATTCTTTTTGGTGAAAAAGATTACGTCGGAATTCACGTTCTTTGTAAAAAAATGCTGAAATACAGTTATTTGTTATTAGCTGTGGTATTTATTTTTGTAATGACATTCACAGAACAGATTACAATTCTGTTTGGAAGTGATGGCGGAGAGCTTGGTTCTCAGATGGTTCATGCACTGCGTATCTTTATTTTCTGTGTGGTACCATATCTTTGGAATAAATTTATAGTAAGCTATTATGAATCAATAGAAGAGACAACGATTGCAAGCTTTGTTACATTTCTTGAAAATGCAGTAGTGCTGTTACCGGCAACATTTACAGGAATTTATATCTGGAAAAAGGTCGATGGGATTGGTATCACTGGAATTGCAGCAGGTTTTATTGCTACTGAGATTATAACTGTGGCAGCAACCTGGATTTTCAGAAAGATAAAGCATAAAAATTCAACATTCTACATTGTTCCCGATAAGAATCCTGGGATTAATCTGGATTTTTCAATCAGAAGCTCCATGGATGAAACACAAAATGTACATCGCAAGATCATTGAATTTTGCAGGGAAAAAGGAGTGTCTGCCAATAAGGCCAATCTTGCTGCAGTATGCGCCGAAGAGATGACTGTTAATATCATCAAGTTTGGTGGAAAAACGTCGAACTGGATCGATATTAACCTTTGTTTGGAAGAAGACATCTGCAGACTGAGAATAAGAGATAATGGAATCATCTTCAATCCACTGGAATATAAGCATGACAGTGAGGAATTTGAGATCCATGGAATAGAACTTGTAAAAAAAATCTCAAAGTCAATGGACTATATTCGTGCGATCGATATGAATAATACCATAATATCTTTTTAGGAGGTGCAGATGAATGAATGCCATTAATGAAAAAAACAATTTTACTTTTGAGTTTAAGCCAGTGACAAAACTGTTTGAAGAACAGGTACAGTATCATCCTGATCAGTGTGCTGTGATTTCAGGAGAAGAAAAACTGACTTATATTCAGCTGAATAAAAGAGCAAATAAAATTGCCAATGCTCTTATTGAAATGGGTGTTGTCCGGGAAAATATCGTAGGAGTAGTGCTTGATCGATGTTGTGATTTTTATGCGGTACGACAGGGAATTCTGAAGTCAGGCGGTGCATTTGTTGTTGCAGCACCAGATTATCCGGAAGACAGGATACAGTATATCTTTGAAGATGCAGAAGCACATTTTATCATAACAACAAAGCAGATTGCCAGGGAACATGCTGATCTGTTTTCAAAGCTTTCAGACAGGATTTTATTACTTGAGGAACTGCTTGAGCATGAAAATGCAGAAAATCCTGAAGTAGAGATCAAAGAACATGATCTTTGTTACTGTATTTACACCTCTGGTTCGACTGGAAAGCCGAAAGGAGTCATGATAGAGCATATTAATCTTGCCAATTTTGTGAATCCGAATCCTAAAAATACGGAAACATATGGATATGTAAGCAGAGGAAGTGTCTCGCTCTCCATGGCGGCAATGACATTTGATGTGTCGATTTTGGAAGAATATGTTCCGCTTACAAACGGACTTACTGCTGTGATAGCAAGTGATGAGGAAATCCAGAATCCGATCCTGCTTGGTGATCTGATCCTGAAGAATAAAGTCGATATTATGACAACAACTCCAACATATTTGTCCAATATGATTGATTTACCACAGCTTCAGGAAGCTATGGCTGGGATAAAAGTGTTTGATGTCGGTGCAGAAGCCTTTCCACCGGCACTTTATGACAAAATCCGTTCTGTAAATCCTGATGCATATATTATGAATGGCTATGGACCTACTGAGACAACGATTAGTTGTACAATGAAAATAATGACTGACAACAAAAAGATTACGATTGGTGCTCCAAATGGTAATGTTAAAGTTTTTGTTGTGAATAAAGAGAATGAGGTCCTTCCGGATGGAGAGACAGGAGAGCTTGTGATCGCCGGTCTTGGAGTAGGCAGAGGTTATATCAATCTGCCGGAGAAGACAGCAGCGGTTTTTATTGACCTGAATGGAGAAAGAGCCTATAAAACAGGAGATCTTGCAAGAATCAATACAGACAATGAAATTGAATTTTTCGGAAGAATAGATAATCAGATCAAGCTGCGTGGCCTTAGAATTGAACTTGGCGAGATTGAAGAAGTCATCAATAGTCTGGATGGAATTACAACAAATATTACAATACCTGTTGATAATAAATATCTCTGCTGTTATTTTACAGCAGACCGTCAGATCGATCCGGAAGAGATTTCAGCGTATGCTTCAGAATCTCTGGCACATTATATGGTTCCGGAAGTTTTTATCCAGCTGGATAAAATGCCGGTTACAGCAAACGGTAAAATTGATAAGAAAGCATTGCCCAAACCTGTTTCACAGCCGGAGAACCTGAAAACTCCTGAAACACCAATGCAGAAAAAAATATTTGAGATTGTTGCGAAGGTTGTGGAAAATGATTTCTTTGGAATTGATACAAGCTTTTATAAAGCAGGACTTTCGTCCTTGAGTGCAATGAAGCTCTGCATTCTGATTTCAGATGAATTTGGAGTTACTGTAAAAACAAGCGATATCCATGAATGCAATACGGTTGAAAAGCTGGAAAAGTATGTGATGCTTGCACCAAAGATCAGAACTTATGAAAAAAGAGCGATTTATCCGCTTACAGGTTCTCAAAAGGGAATTTTTGCAGAATGCAGTAAAAATCCTGAGAGTACAGTATATAATATACCATTTCTTTTTGAGCTGGATCCAAAGGTGGATATACAGAAACTGTCAGATGCAATAACGGCAATGGTAACTGCACATTCCTATTTGCTTACCAAAGTATATCTTAATGATAAGGGAGAAATGGTACAGCGACCTTGCGATGATACCTTTGTATTTGTACCTGAAGTGATCAAAACAACAAATGAACAGTTTGAGTGTTTGAAAAAAGAACTTGTACACCCATTCCAGCTTGAAAAAGGACAACTGTTCCGGGCAGAAATTTATCTCACAGAAGACAGAAAATACCTCTTTACTGATTTTCATCATATTATTGCTGACGGAAATTCCTATGATATTATTTTTGAGGATATTAACAGAGCTTACCAGGGAGAAAAACTGGAGAAAGAGTCTTATACCGGGTTTGATGCGGCAATTGACGAAGAACAGCAGATGAAAGAAGGCAAATACAAAAGGGCCGAGAAATATTATGACAGTATATTCGAGGGCATCGAGACAGAATCCCTCCCATTCCCGGATCAGTCAGGAAAAATTCCTGAGAAGGGTTATCAGGAGAGAAATTTGAGCATTGGAGAAGACAGGATCCTTTCTTACTGTGAAAAAATGGGAGTGACACCAAACATTCTGTTTACGGGTCTGTTTGGAATTCTTATGACAAAATATTCCAATTCGGAAGACAGTCTTTTTGCTACGATTTATAATGGAAGAAATGATTCCAGACTCGAGAATACGGTTTGTATGCTTGTAAAAACACTTCCTGTTTACTGTTCCTTTGAGCCTGGGTCTACAGTGCAGGCATATATGGCAAAGCTTTCAGAGCAGATTATGTCGTCCATGGCAAATGATATTTTTCCATTTTCTGATATCTGTGCAAAATATGGTTTTAATTCGGACCTTGTTTTCGCATATCAGGCAGAGCTTAGTGATGATTATCCGATCGGAAATACAATCGCAAAGGGCGAGGATCTTTCTTTGGATATGGCAAAGATGCCTCTGCTGATCCAGGTGAGAGAGTACAACAGTGAATATGTACTCACAGCAGAATATCGCAGTGATATGTATAGTGGGGATTTTATCGATGGAATTCTTGAAGCTTATGAAACGGCTATGGATTCCATGCTGAAAACAAAGTATATTTCAGAGATTTCCATTCTCTCAGAGAATGCTGAAAATAAAATTGCTGAGTTTAATCATACAGAATGCGGATATGACAGAAACAGTACGATTTCTGACCGGTTCGATGAAATAGTACAGGCAACACCGGATCGTACGGCAGTTGTATTTCAGAATAAGAAATATACTTATAAAGAACTGGATGAAATTAGTGACCGGCTTGGAAAATATATTGCATCTATGGGAATTGGAAAAGAAGATGTTGTGTCTATTCTGATTCCACGCTGCGAATATATGGCAATCGCTCCGATGGGTGTGATCAAAGCAGGTGCGGCATACCAGCCATTGGATCCGACTTACCCGAAAGACCGCTTGATGTACATGCTGGAAGATTCTTCAGCGAAGCTTTTGATCGCAGACCGGGAACTGCTGCCATTGCTCGATGGATATCAGGGTCCTGTTTTATTTACAGATGAGATCATGCAGCTTGAAAATACAGACGCAGAGTTAAGAAAACCAGAGTATAAGGATTTGTTCATCTTATTGTATACATCAGGTTCAACAGGTGTGCCAAAGGGATGCATGCTTGAATATGGAAATATTACGGCATTCTGTCACTGGTATAAGCGTTATTATGGCATAGATTCTGATTCTAAAGTAGCTGCTTATGCATCCTTTGGATTTGATGCGTCTATGATGGACATTTATGGTGCGATTACGAATGGAGCAGAGTTACATATTATTCCGGAAGAGATCCGTCTTGATTTTATTGCACTTCAGCGTTACTTTGAAGAAAATGGCATAACACATTCTTTCATGACAACACAGGTGGGAAGACAGTTTGCCCTTGAAATGGATTGTGAGAGCCTGAAATATCTTTCTGTGGGAGGAGAGAAGCTTGTTCCATGTGATCCACCAAAGGGATATAAGCTGATCAACGGTTATGGACCTACAGAAGCAACTATTTTCACAACAGTATTTGAAGTTGATAAGTATTATCCGAATATTCCGATCGGAAAAGCACTTGATAATGTCAGACTTTACATTGTAGATAAGTCTGGCCATATGCTTCCATATGGCGCATGTGGTGAATTGATGATCGCAGGCTGGCAGGTTTCAAGAGGATATCTCAACAAACCTGAAAAAACCGCTGAGGTTTACACAGAAAATATTTATGATAATACCGAAGGGTATGAAATCTTATATCATTCAGGAGATATCGCAAGATATCTTCCGGACGGAAATATCCAGATTATCGGCAGAAAGGATTCACAGGTTAAGATCAGAGGTTTCCGAATTGAACTTTCGGAAGTAGAGGAAGTCATAAGAAGATATAAAGGAATCAAAGATGCAACGGTAGTTGCTTTTGATGAACCGACCGGTGGAAAATATATTGCTGCATATGTTGTAGCTGACAGTGAGATTAATATTGAATCGTTAAATGATTTCATTAAGGAGACAAAACCGGCTTATATGGTTCCGGCTGTGACCATGCAGATTGATAAGATTCCATTGAACCAGAATCAGAAGGTGAATAAAAAAGAACTTCCGGTACCGGAGAGAAAAGCCGCAGAAATCATAAAACCGCAAAATGAGATCCAGCAGAAATTATTTGATTGTATCGCAGAAGTACTTGGCTATACAGAATTTGGAATTACAACAGATATTTATGATGCAGGACTGACTTCTATCAGCGCGATCAAACTTAATATTCTTATTTCAAAAGCATTTGATATTGTCATTAAAACGTCAGACATCAAGAATAACCCTACAATTCAGATGCTGGAGAGCTTTGTAGGAACAGCCGGAAAAGAAACGACGAGAGAGATACAGGAGAATTATCCTCTTACCAATACCCAGGAGGGAATTTTTATCGAATGCACTGCGAATATGGGATCAACCATTTACAATATCCCATATCTTCTGAAACTTGATAAAAAGGTGGATCTTGAGAGACTCGCAGCAGCTGTTGACAGCATGATCGAGGCGCATCCTTACTTAAAAACAAGACTTTTTATGGATGAGAATGGGGACGTTCTTCAGAAACGCGACGATCATATAGTCTGCAAGACACAGATCATAAATGGAATGAACAGAGAAACTCTGGTCCGTCCATATATGTTGTTTAATGAACAGCTCTTCCGGTTTGAAATTTACAGAACCTGTGATGGAAATTATCTGTTCCTTGACATTCATCACATCATTGCAGACGGAACATCTCTTGCAATCATAATAAATGATATTAACAGAGCTTACGCAGGAGAAGTACTCGAAACAGAAAAATATACTTCCTATGATCTTGCACTCGATAACAGAGATGCGTTGAAGGGCAATACATACAAAGAGGCAGAGAAGTACTATAAATCTGTATTTGATCTAACAAATGGCAGCATTAGGTTCTATCCGGATAAGAGTGGGGCAGTTCCGACCGCAGAGCTTTACCGCAGAGAGATCACGGAGATTTCCGTACAGGAGGTGAAAGAATTCTGTAAGGAATATGGAATCACAGAGAATGTATTTTTCATTTCGGCGTTTGGTATTGCACTTGGAAAATATAACTTCAGGAAGGATGCTGTTTTCACTACGATCTATCATGGAAGAAATGACTCCAGACTTTCAGAAACAATTGGTATGTTGGTAAAGACACTTCCGGTATACTGCGATTTCTCAGGAAGCATCAAAGAGTGCCTGACAAACGTTCAGGGACAGTTGATCGATTCTATGAATCATGACATTTATCCGTTCTCACAGATAAGCCATGAATTTAACATAAAGGCAGATGCCATGGTGATCTATCAGGGAGATAACTTTGCTTTTGATACGATCGGCGGTGAATATGCACAGGAGGAGCCAATCCGTCTTAATATGGCAAAAGCACCTGTTTCTGTCAGTATTTCGATTGAAAGAAGCAAATTTGTATTTGAGATCGAATACAGAGGTGATATGTACTATGAAGATAGTATAAAATATCTTGCAGATAATCTTACACTTGCAGCAGATGGTATTTTACGGGAATACGATCCGTCAGAGATCAGACTTCTTTTTGAAGAAGAGACAGAGATGGAAGATGATCCTGAACATGCAGGAAAAACATTTGTAGATCTGTTCAGGGAAACAGTCGCTAAATATCCGGACAGAGCAGCGGTAAGAGATGGACAGGCAGAACTCACTTACAGAGAACTGGACAAAATGTCAGATTACGTTGCACAAAAGCTTACTGAAAATGGATTTGGCAGAGAAAAAGTTGCTGGTATTTTGTGTGGAAGGACAAAGGAATATGCGATCGCATACATTGGCATAATGAAGGCAGGAGGAGCGTATGTCCCTCTGGATCCGGAATATCCGCAGAGCAGAATTGAATATATGCTGAAAGATTCGGAAGCTGAAAACCTGCTTGTGATGAATCAATACCTTGATCTCGTAGACTTTTATGATAAAAATATCATTTCTCTTGATGACGTGGAGAAGGAAGCAAAAGAGTTTCAGCTTTCGGTAGAGCTTACACCTCCAAAACAGGAAAATCTTGCATATATGATCTATACATCAGGATCAACCGGAAAGCCGAAGGGGGTTATGATCGAACACAGGAATTTGCTGAATCTGATCGAATATATCAGATTAACAAGAAATACAACTCCGGAGGATGTTGTTGCAGAATTTGCAAGTTTCTGCTTTGACGCATCCGTGCTGGATCTTTTCGCTCCACTTACTGCAGGTGCTGTACTTTATATATTGCCGGAGAGCATCCGAAAAGATGCAGTTGCTGTTGGAAAATTCATAAAAGATGAAAAAATTACGACAGCAACGTTCCCAACACAGATGGGTGAGCTGGTTACAGAGCTGCTTGATGACGCGCCAAATCTTAAATTTGTTACTCTCGGCGGCGAGAAATTCAAGCATTACAGAGAACGGACCTATCAGATGATCAACGGATATGGACCGACCGAAGATACAGTATCTTCGACAGAATTCAAGGTTGACAGACAGTATGATAACATACCAATAGGAAAATCCCAGCGGAATGTCCGCAGCTATATTGTAGATAAAGATTTGAACAGACTTCCGGTCGGGGCATCCGGTGAACTTTGCCATGCCGGACGACAGATCGCAAGAGGATATCACAATCTTCCGGAAAAGACGGCAGCTGTATTTGTAGCGAATCCATTTTCTGTATGTGAAGATGACAGCCGGCTTTACAGAACCGGTGATATGGTTCGGATGAAAGGTGACGGAAATATAGAGTATATCGGAAGAATCGATTCCCAGGTGAAGATCAGGGGATACCGGGTTGAGCTTGGTGAAATCGAGGGTGCAGTTTTGAAGCATGAGCAGGTGAAAAATGCAGCTGTTACGGTAGTTGAAAAGGGTGGAAATAAGTACATAACGGCTTATTATACAGGAGAAAACATTCCGGAGGAGCAGCTGAAGAGCTTCTTAGAGCCACTCATTCCAGATTATATGATGCCAACATTTTTTGTTTATCTTGATGAAATGCCTGTGACTCCAGGTGGGAAAATTGATAAGAAAGCACTTCCGCTTCCGGAAGTAACGATAAAGAATACAGGTTATGTAGAGCCGGTTACTGCGGTTCAGACCTCACTTTGTGAGATCTTTGAAAAAGCACTCGGTGTCGAGAAAGTAGGAATAGAGGATAATTTCTTTGAAATTGGAGGCTCCTCGCTTACAGCATCAAAGGTTGCCATTCTGTGTCTTTCAAAGAATATTTCTATTGTATATTCAGATATTTTCAAATATCCTACAGTACGTGAGCTGGCAGCAGTGGTTGATGACAGCGTACTACCTGAGAATCCGCAGAGTAATAATGAATTTTCGAATTATAATTACAACCGGATCCAGAGTGTGATCAGTGGAAATGTGGAAGAAAATGTTGACAGAGTCACAAAGGAAAAACTCGGAGATATTATGCTTACAGGTGCGACAGGATTCCTTGGAATCCATGTCCTGAAAGCATATCTGGATAATTATGATGGAAAAGTATACTGCCTGGTACGAAAAGGTGCATACCAGTCAGCACAGAAGCGGATGATGCACATGCTGATGTATTATTTTGATAATCCATATCAGGAACTGTTCCAGGATCGTATTATCTGTGTGGACGGTGATATCACATCAAAAGAAGAAGTGGAAAGTTTTGCCGGCTATAAATTCCAGACGCTTATTAACTGTGCTGCCTGCGTAAAACATTTTGCAGCAGGGGATATCCTGGAAAAGATAAATGTGCAGGGAGTTTTGAATCTTATTGATTTTTGTAAGAATAATGGCCGCAGATTCATTCAGATTTCTACGGTGTCTGTTGCAGGTGAAGGATCAGATGGCGTTCCGCCGCTGTCCAGACGCTTCTGCGAAAATGACCTGTATATTGGACAAAATATCACAAATGAATATATCCGTACAAAGTTCCTTGCAGAAAGAGCTGTGCTGGAAGCGGTTTCAGGCGGACTTGACGGAAAAATCATCCGTGTAGGAAATCTGATGAGCAGAAATACAGATGGCGAGTTCCAGATTAATTTTATTACAAATGGATTTTTGCGTAGCCTGAGAGGTTATAAAGCAGTTGGTAAGTTCCCGATTGGAAGTATGCATGAGATCACAGAGTTTTCTCCGATTGATTCAACAGCACTTGCAGTCCTGAAGCTTGTACAGACGGACAGGAGATTTACAGTGTTCCATGCCTGCAACAGCCATCAGATCTATATGGCAGACCTGATCTATGCGATGCGGAATCATGGATTCAGAATTGATATTGTGAAGGATGAAGAATTCGAAGAGGCTGTTAGGGAGTTCGCAAAGAACAGCAAAGATTCAGACGCTGTTTCCGGACTTATTGCATATACCTCACATAATGAGAATGAGATCTATACATTGGAATACAGCAACAGATTTACAGCACAGATTCTGTACAGACTGGATTATAAATGGCCAGTCACAGATGACAGATATCTGGAAAATGCAATAGCAGCACTTGACAGACTCGCATTTTTTGATTAACAACTCAGGAGGGTGCGAAGCAGATTCGCACCCTTGAACGAAAGGAGAACTGATTTATGGAAATTATAACTAAAACAGAAGAAAATAAAGTAACAATGGAAATCAGCGGATGGCTTGATACACAGACAGCACCGCAGCTTGAGGAGGCACTTTCGGAGCTGGACGACAGTGTTACAAGTCTTGTATTTGATTTGGCAAAGCTGGAGTACATTTCATCAGCCGGTCTGCGTCAGGTGGTTGCGGCATACAAAAAAATGTCAGACAAAGAAGGATTTAAAATCATAAATGTTTCAGATGAGATATTTGATGTTTTCAGACTTACCGGATTCGGCCAGAAACTGAATATTGAAAAATGAAAAAATCGTTATTAAATAAAATGATCATTTACAGTCTGTCGATCTTTCTGGGGGCAATTCTTTTGTCAGTAGTTATCTGTACGGTCGGGAATATCCGGCGTACATTAACACTCACAACGAATATCACAAAAAGTGTTACCCGGATCGCATCGCAGATCGCCGGTAAATATGATCTGGAACAGTTGTCCCAGGATCCAGATTCTGAGGAATACAGGGAATTTAAGGAGACGCTCCAGAGTATCTGTAATTATGACGGGGTAGAGTATGTATATGTCTATATTCCTGATATGGACAATAATAAGGTGAAGTATGTGATCGGAGTGGCGTCTGATGAGCGCAAGAAGAATGGAGAACTGGAGAAATTTCAGGCAGGGGCTGTCATGGAACATGATTTTTTGTCCGGTGAAATAAATGCCTGGAATGGAAAATCAGAGGGAATAAGTTCTGTCCGCAGCAATGAACAATATGGAAAACAGATGTGTACCTATGCTCTTATCACGGATCAAAATAAGAACCGGATCGCTCTTGTAGGTGCAGATTATTCGATTGATAAAATTTACGAAGAAATTATTTCCGATACGATGGTTAAAATGTTAAAAGTAATTATTGTTCTTTTGATTATTTTCACTGCGGCAGTTTTCTTTGTAAAGAAAAAAATATATGAACCGATCACATATTTATTCACCAACATGAAGAATTATGTTTCCGGAAAAATAGATGACAACAGAAAATTCGAACCGTTAAAGCTTAATACAAATGATGAAATCCAGCAGCTGGCAGATTATTTTAATGAAATGGTCGTTGATATCGACAACTATGCAGAGAAAGTTAAAAATCTTGCCAGCCAGCAGGCAAAAGCAGATACAGAGCTTGAAGTTGCGCGACGGATCCAGTACGGAATTGTTGGTGCTAAAAAAGAACTGAGCTTTTCTGATCATATTATGGTTTCAGCAAGAATGAAATCAGCAAGACAGGTAGGCGGAGACTTTTATGATTGTTTTCTGCTTGGGAACGGTAATGTGTGCGCCTTTATCGGTGATGTGTCAGACAAGGGGATTGCTGCGGCACTGTTTATGGTATTTGTAAAAACATTGCTGCGTGAGAAGCTTATGGATATCCCTGACCTGGCGCAGGCAGTGTGCGAGGTGAACAAGGAGCTTTGCAATTCTAATCCAGCAGGAATGTTCGTAACAGCTTTTGTTGTAGTCGTTGAGCCAGATTCCGGTAAATTACAGTATGTAAATGCAGGGCATAATAAACCGATTATCACCCATGGTAGTAAAACGGAATTTCTTGAATGCAGTCCATGTATGGCGCTGGGAGTATTTGATGATTCTGAATACGAACAACATGAAGAAGACTTTACTTCCGGTGATCTGATCTATCTTTATACAGATGGTGTGACAGATGCAATAAATTGTGGGAAAACATTTTTTGGAGAGGAAAATCTGTTAAATGTCTGCAAAGCCTCAGAACATACAGCAAATGCAGTGTGTGTAAGTGTCGGTGTTGCTCTGAAGAATTTTATGGGTGATAAAGCAGAACAGTTTGATGATATTACGATGCTGGCTATTGAACAAAGAGAAAAAGCGTTGGAACTGTCCTGTGAATTACCTGAACTTGAAAAAATAAAGTCATGTATCTTTAAACTTCCGGTTGACAATGGAAAAAAGAAGAGGATTTTCCTTGCCTGTGAGGAAATCTTTTCAAATATTACATATTATTCCGGAGCGGATCATGTGCAGTTTACCTGTAACAAGAATGCAGACAGAATAAAGATTACTTTTACAGACAATGGGGAAAAATTTAATCCTCTTGAAAGTAAAAGCAAAAAGGAATTTGAAGATTTTGATGAAGGTGGTATGGGAATCAATCTTGTGAAAGGGCTGTGCTCAAATATCAAATACAGTAATGTTGACGGGAAAAATAGACTCAGTCTGGAATTTACAGACGAATAGAATCACTCACGGGTTTCCTGTAAACAGTACGGAAAAGAAATCAGATGAAAATGAAGCTATACAAAATTAATATTAATGATCTGGATGATCCACAGCAGAACAAAGGACTTCTTGAATCAGTTGGTGTAAAACGAAGAGAAAAGATCCTCCGATATTACAAGTCGGAGGATCGAAAGAGAAGCCTTGGCGCAGGCATTATCATAGAGCAGATCTTAAAAGAAAATGGCCTTTCGGAAGACCATCTAAAGTATTCTGAAAATGGAAAACCTGTTGCAGATAATCTGTTTTTTAATGTATCTCATGCGGGTGATTATGTTGTAGGAGTATCTTCTGATTGTGATGTGGGATGCGATATTGAAAAAATTATTGATGCACCGATTGAAATAGCAGAGCATTATTTCAATCAGTCAGAAATTGAGTATATAAAATCAGAATCTGATAAGAATAAAGCATTTTTTACGCTTTGGACGTTGAAAGAAAGTTATATGAAGATGACAGGCATGGGAATGAGTCTTCCACTGGATTCTTTTGAAATTATCAAGACGGAAAAAGGATTTATACTCGGAAGATCGCAGGAAAAACATGGATTTTTTAAAACAATTGAATTTGATGATCATATCTTTTCAATTTGTAGTGAAAAAGAGAATATAGAAGATTAATACCTCTGTTCTGCAACCGCTTTTGTCAAGTTAAAATTCACTTTTGTAAAAAGTGCACAAATGATGTTAAAAAAATAACGTTAAAACTTTAACAACAGGCACATTGACAATTAATTAACGAACTAGTATACTAATACCTGTAATCGGGAAACATAAAAACAACCCGATCGGATAAAACTTGCAGGTTACGAAAACAGTGACTATAAAAATGATTTATTCAAGTACAGGAGGAATACTCAGATGGCAAAGAAAGAAGCGGCAAAAACTGTAGAGACAAAGACAGTAAACACCGGATTCGTTGATAACGTTGAAGCTCTTGAAGCAAAAATGAAAGAGATGCGCGAGGCACAGAAAATCTTCGCTACATTTACACAGGAGCAGGTTGACAAAATCTTCTATGAAGCAGCTATGGCAGCAAACAAGCAGCGTATCCCGCTTGCAAGACTTGCAGTAGAAGAGACTCAGAGAGGTATTCTCGAGGATAAGGTTATCAAAAACCATTACGCAGCAGAGTATATTTACAACGCATACAAAGATACAAAGACATGTGGTGTTGTAGAAGAAGATAAGGCATTTGGAATCAAAAAGATCGCAGAGCCAATCGGACTTGTTGCAGCAGTTATCCCTACAACAAACCCGACATCAACAGCAATTTTTAAAACACTGATCTGCTTAAAGACAAGAAATGCAATCATCATCAGCCCACATCCGGCTGCTAAAGCATCTACAATCGCAGCAGCTAAAGTTGTTCTTGAGGCAGCAGTGAAGGCAGGAGCTCCGGAAGGAATCATTGGTTGGATTGATGCTCCATCACTGGAACTTACAAACACAGTAATGAGAGATGCAGACATCATCCTTGCAACAGGTGGTCCTGGAATGGTTAAGGCAGCTTACTCTTCAGGAAAGCCGGCACTCGGAGTTGGAGCTGGTAACACACCAGTAATCATCGACGATACAGCAGATGTAAGAATGGCAGTTAACTCAATCATCCATTCTAAGACATTTGACAATGGTATGATCTGTGCTTCTGAGCAGTCTGTAACAGTACTTGAAAGTGTATATGAGGAAGCTAAGAAAGAATTCCAGTACAGAGGATGCTACTTCCTGAAACCAGGCGAGGAACTTGATAAAGTTCGTAAGACAATCATCATCAACGGTGCGCTTAACAGCAAGATTCCTGGAAAATCAGCTTATGAGATCGCTCAGATGGCTGGTGTTGAAGTACCGAAGGATACAAAGATCCTTATCGGTGAAGTTGAGTCTGTAGATATCTCAGAAGAATTTGCACATGAGAAATTATCACCGGTACTTGGTATGTACAAAGCAAAAACATTTGACGAGGCTCTTGAGAAAGCAGCACAGCTCGTAGCAGACGGTGGATACGGACATACATCTTCCCTCTACGTACATCCGGCAGAGACAGAGAAGATCGCAAAACACGCAGCAGCAATGAAGACTTGCCGTGTACTGATCAACACACCTTCTTCACACGGTGGTATCGGAGATCTTTATAACTTCAAGATGGCTCCGTCCCTTACACTTGGATGTGGATCATGGGGTGGAAACTCTGTATCAGAGAACGTAGGAGTAAAACATCTGCTTAACATCAAGACAGTTGCAGAGAGGAGAGAGAATATGCTGTGGTTCAGAACACCTGAGAAAGTTTACTTCAAGAAAGGTTCCATGCCGGTTGCTCTGGATGAGCTTGGAACAGTAATGCACAAGAAGAAAGCATTCATCGTAACAGACTCTTTCCTTTACAAGAACGGATATGTTAAACCAATCGAAGATAAATTAGATGAAATGGGAATCCAGCACACATGCTTCTTCGAGGTAGCACCAGACCCGACACTTCAGTGTGCACGCAAAGGTGTTGACCAGATGAGACAGTTCGAGCCAGATACAATCATCGCTCTTGGTGGTGGATCTGCAATGGACGCTGCTAAGATCATGTGGATCATGTACGAGCATCCGGAAGCAAACTTTGAAGATATGGCTATGGACTTCATGGATATCCGTAAGAGAGTATTCACATTCCCTAAGATGGGAGAGAAAGCTTACTTTGTAGCTATCCCAACATCTTCAGGAACAGGTTCTGAGGTAACACCATTCGCAATCATCACAGACGCTGACACAGGTGTTAAATGGCCAATCGCTGACTACGCTCTGCTTCCAAACATGGCAATCGTAGACGTAGACAACATGATGACACAGCCGAAGGGACTGACAAGTGCTTCAGGTATCGACGTTATGACTCATGCAATCGAGGCATATGTATCTATCATGGCTACAGACTACACAGATGGTCTTGCTATGAAGGCTGTTAAGCTTGTATTCGAGAACCTTCCGTCTGCATACGAGAACGGAGCAAACGATCCGAAGGCTCGTGAAGAGATGGCAAATGCTTCCTGTATGGCTGGTATGGCATTCGCAAATGCATTCCTTGGTGTAAACCACTCCATGGCTCATAAGCTTGGTGCTTTCCACCACCTGCCACACGGTGTTGCTAACGCAGTTATCCTTACAGAAGTTATGAGATACAATGCAGCAGAGGTTCCGACAAAGATGGGAACATTCTCACAGTATCAGTACCCACATGCACTTGCAAGATACGCAGAACTTGGACGTTTCGCAGGATGCACAGGTAAAGATGACAAAGAAGTATTTGAGAACTTCATCGCTAAACTTGAAGAACTCAAAGAGAAGATCGGAATCAAGAAGACAATCAAAGATTACGGCATTGATGAGAAATACTTCCTTGATACACTTGATGAAATGTCAGAGCAGGCATTCAACGATCAGTGTACAGGAGCAAACCCAAGATACCCACTCATCCAGGAAATCAAAGATCTGTACCTGAAATGCTACTACGGAAAATAAATTGCATTGCATAAGCAGGCATAAGACCGTTAGAATCTAAAATATACGAAGAGAGACAGAATGATGTTGAAAAGCATTGTTCTGTCTCTCTTTTTAAAAAGTTGAATTGTTAAGAAATAGACAATATATAACGAGCGAAAAAACTTGTTAAAAACTGCACAAACTTGCTCTGAAGGGGTTTTATTTTTAAAAATTGTGGGATATAATGACATCATCAAAACAAGGTAAGAGCCGCAAGGCAGTGGGAAATGTTCAGCTTAGTATAAGTTACAGGAAATAAAAGCTGAGTGAAAGTTTCTCAAGATATAAGGAGGTCTATATTATGAAGTTAGAAGAAAAAAATCTCATCGTGAAACGTGCTTACAAATCAGTCTATAAATGTGATGATTATATCGTGAAAGTTTTTAATGAAGGACATCCGAAGTCAGATGTATTTAATGAGGCTCTGAATACCGCAAGAGTGGAAGAGACAGGTCTTGACATTCCGAAAGTAAAAGAAGTAACTCAGATTGATGGAAAGTGGGCAATTGCTATTGAGTATAAAGCAGGTAAGACACTTGAGGATATGATGGAATCTGACATGAAGAATCTGGAAAAATATATGGAAGACTTTGTTGATCTTCAGTTACAGGTTCAGAGTAAGAAATCACCGCTTCTGAAAGGCATGAAAGATAAATTAGCCCGTCAGATCAATGGATTGAAAGATCTTGATGCAACCACACGTTATGAGCTTATGACAAGACTTGAGAGTATGCCAAAGCATAATAAAGTATGCCACGGAGACTTTAATCCAAGCAATGTGATCGTAGGAAAGAATGGAAAGATGACAGTAGTTGACTGGGCTCATGCAACACAGGGAAATGCAAGTGCAGATGCAGCAATGACATATTTGCTTTTCGCACTGAAAGATCAGAAAGTGGCAGATCTTTATCTGAAATTGTTCTGCAAGAAGAGTGATACAGCTATGCAGTATGTACAGCAGTGGCTTCCGATTGTTGCAGCAGCACAGTTGTCTAAAGAAAATGAACTTGAGAAAGATTTCCTGATGAGATGGATTGATGTTGTTGATTATCAGTAGAAAATAGAATTGATTAGTTGTTTCTAAAAAAGCGTCGGAGAATGAGAATTTCAAATAATAGATTCTCATTCTTCGACGCTTTAATTACCAGCTAGTGAAGAAAACATTTCCACCGATGACAACACCAGTTCTATTTGTAGATGCTGCATATAAGAAATAATAGCAGTCAGATACGGAAGAATGCCGAGCACCGTTGATAGCATCCTGCGCTACCTGAATGGAAAGACTTCTTGGACCGGCTTTTAAGACACGGTCTAAAGAACCTGTCCATACCGGAGCAAACTGTCCGCTTGCGTAAACAACACCTGAAATACTGTTAGGGAAACGTCCACTGTTCACACGGTTCATGATGACTGTTGCAACTGCAAGCATAGAATCGTAATCGTATTGAGCTTCACATTGTAGAATGGCTGCTAACAGTGTAACATCATCAGAGGCAACGGTTGACCCAGAAGAACTTGAGCTACCGGAAGAGCTTGAACCGCTGGAAGAACTTGAACTTCCAGAGGAACTGTTAGAAGAACTGTTACTACCAGAACCAGAACTGTTCTGCTTGTTCGCACTGGCAGCAGCCTCAGCTTTTGCAGCCGCTTCGGCTTTCGCAGCAGCTTCTGCCTGCTTTCTGGCTTCTTCCGCCTGACGTGCAGCCTCTTCTTCTTTGGCTTTCTGCAGTTTAGCATTCACTTCATTCAAATCAGTAGAAGTTGCAGCAGCTTTTGCCTGTAATTGTGTCTGTTGTGTCTGTAATTGGTTCTGTAAATCTTTCATGGAAGCCTGCTGCGCTTCCAGATCTGCTTTCTGATCGGCAATCTGCTGGTGAACATCTTTCAGATTGTTCAGAGCTTTACGATCATAATTACTTAAACTCTCAATGAAATCGGCTTTGTTTAGAAAATCTGACATGTTTTCTGCAGAGAAAAGCATCTCAAGCATTGTAGCACTTCCGTGCTCATACATATATTTGATACGGCTTTTCATATCTTCATACTGCTGATCTTCGTTTTCCTGCGCTTTCTCAAGATCATCCTGTGTTTTGTCTATATCACTGTTGAGGAGCTCAACCTGCATCTCAGTGTCAGATATCTTCTCGCTCAGGGTGAGAATATCCTGATTGATACCTTTTAATTCGTTCTCAAGGGCAGAGGTCTGGTTTTGCAGATTGTCTATCGTGTCTGTAGCATAGACAGGAAGTGCAGAAAATACAATTGCAAGGGAACAAATGAGCGCGGTGCCCGTATGTAACTTGCTTTTTTTGTAAAATGCCATAATCTCAATATCCTTTCTTTAAATGACATTGCATAGTTGTCGAAAACCTATTATACTATAAAACAGAGAATTAATCAAATTTGCGCGAAATATTTTATGATTGTTTTACAAAGTGATTAAAAAGATGCTGTTTTTTGTAACAATTGACGGATAGAAAAGACAGACATCCCATGGAATAAGATAGAAGAAAAGCAAGAAAAATTAATTTTGTTGTGCAATATAAAATACAGAAGATAAGGAAAAAAGTATGGAAAAAAAGGAAATTAAGATTGTTGGATTAGATCTCGACGGAACACTTCTTACAGACAAGAAGGAACTTCTTCCTTATACGAAGAAGGTGATCGCAGAGGCGCTGCAGAATGGTACAGTTGTTCTTGTTGCGACCGGAAGACCATGGACAGGAGTTCCGGAAGAATTACGTGAACTCCCAGGGATGGATTATGCACTGACTGCGAATGGGGCAAGGATTATCGAGACGAGAACTGGAAAAGTACTGGAAGAACATCTGTTATCCAAAGAAGCGGCAAAAAAAGCAATTGCGATCGGAAGAAAATATGATACTCTGCTGGAAGTTTATTTTGACGGGCAGGGATATGCACAGAAAGATGAGATCGCGCAGGTGAAGAAGTATCATAAGAATCCGAACATGTGGGATTATTTTCTGAGAACACGAATAGCGGTAGACAGACTGGAAGATCTGCTGGACGAGAAAGAAGGAAATCTCGATAAAGTGCAGATGCTGTTTGCAGATATGGAAGAGAGAGAAGAGGCATGGAAAGAGCTGGAGCGAGAAGGCGTCTTTGAACTGGTTGGCTCTCTTCAATATAATATAGAAATCAATGCAGCTGGTGTGAATAAAGGAACCGGACTTGTGAATCTTGGCAAGATGCTTGGAATCAGACGGGAAGAGATCATGGCGTGTGGGGATGGTGATAATGATATCACGATGCTCAAAGAAGTAGGATTTGGGGTTGCCATGGCGAATGCCGAAGAAAAGGTCAAAGCTGCAGCTGATTATATAACAGAGAGCAACAATGATGAGGGAGCCGCAAAGGCCATCGAGAAGTTTGTTCTGAAACGAGGAGGGGAATCATGTTAGAAGTATTAAAGGTTATCATTTTAGGAATTGTGCAGGGAATCACAGAGTGGCTTCCAATTAGCAGTACAGGTCATCTGATTCTGGTAGAGCAGTTGATCCAGCTGAAACAGAGCGAGGCATTTACGAACATGTTCAATGTGGTGATCCAGTTTGGGTCTATCATGGCAGTTGTAGTAATTTATTTCCATAAGTTAAATCCGTTCTCACCGACGAAGACGGAAAAGCAGAAGAAGATGACAATTCAGTTGTGGATTAAAGTAGTGATCGGAACAATTCCGGCCTTGATCGGGGGAGTGCTGTTGAATGATCTGATCGAATCAAAGCTGAGTAATGCATATGTTGTTGCATTGATGTTGATTGTTTATGGTGTTTTATTCATTATAATTGAGAAACGTAATGAGACAAGAGAACCGAAAGTAAAAAGAATCTCCCAGCTTTCTGTGAAGACAGTTCTTCTGATCGGAGTATTCCAGATGATGGCGATGATCCCGGGAACATCCAGATCCGGTGCAACGATTGTCGGAGCACTGGCACTTGGGGTTTCAAGAAGTGTTGCAGCAGAGTTTACATTTTTCCTTGCAATTCCGGTTATGTTTGGAGCAAGTGCACTGAAGCTGTTTAAGTTTGGTCTGGCATTTACCCCGATGCAGGTGTTCCTGCTTCTTCTTGGGATGATCGTATCCTTTGCGGTATCTGTTATAGCGATCAAGTTCCTGATGAAATACATCAAGAACCACGACTTTAAGGCATTTGGATATTACAGGATTGTACTTGGAATCATTGTATTTTTATTCTTCGGTATCCAGGCTTTATTCAAATAAATTCTATATTATTGTATAGATTGCAGTGTGTTTTACTGTTCACAGTTATTGTGAACAGTAAAATTTTGTATTTCCAAAAGAAATCGTGCATAATTACGTCTTGCATTTTATGAAAAGCATGTTATAATTATTAACATGTTTTGAATTTTTATGCAGAGAAAAGAGGAGGAGCTTAATATGAAGAAGTTTTTATCAGTCTGTCTTACAGCAGCATTAGCAGTCAGCATGCTGGCAGGTTGTGGCAGCAAGAACGAAACAGTAACAGCAAAGGTAATCGATATTGACCTTACAAATGAAGAATATGCATTTGGTGTGGACAAGAATCAGCCGGAGCTTCTTGAGAAGACAAATGAATTTATCGCAAAGATCAAATCAGACGGAACACTGGATGAGATCTGTAACAAGTATTTCTCAGACGGAGAGCCGGAAGCAGTAAAATCAGCAACACTTGATACATCTAAGGATCAGCTGGTTGTAGCTACAAATGCAGCATTCGAGCCATTTGAGTATACAAAGGGTGAAGATTATTACGGAATCGACATGGAGATCGCAAAGCTTCTTGCTGATGAACTTGGAAAAGAGCTTGTAATCGAGAACATGGATTTTGATGCAGTTTGTCTGTCTGTAAGCCAGCAGAAATGTGATATTGCTATGGCAGGACTTACAATCAATGAAGAGAGAGAAGAATATGTTACATTTACAGATTCTTACTATTCAGCATCCCAGCGTCTGATCGTTCCAAGCAATGTTACAACATTCGATGATTGCAAGACAGCAGATGACGTTGCAGCTAAACTTGCTGAGACAAAATCATCTGACCAGATCGGTGTTCAGCAGGGAACAACAGGTCAGTACTATGTTGAAGGAAGCGAAGATTGGGACTTCCCGGGACTTCCGGCAAAATGTGTGACATACAAGAGTGGATCACTTGCAGTACAGGATATGCTCAATGGAAACATTCAGTATGTGATCATTGATGCAGCACCGGCAACAGCTATCACAGAAGCGATCAACGCAGTTCAGTAAGGGTGCTTGCGGAGATCTTATAAGTAGTAAAATAACAGAATTTATTAACGAGGGAAATACAGGCAGACGATGATGCATGCATTTTCCTCTTTTTGGAGAAAGGAAACAAATGGGGAATTTTAGTCAGAAAGTAGACAAATTTATTGATATATTTCTGAATCAGAATGGCTATGTGAAAGTAGTCCAGGGTCTGCAGAATACCTTGCTGATCGCAATCTGCGGTCTGATCATCGGTATTGTGATCGGTACTTTGATCGCTACAGTACGCGTAATTCCGAAATATAAAACTCTTCCGAGAGTATTGAATCATATTTGCAGTTTTTATGTTGCATTATTTAGAGGAACTCCTATGGTAGTTCAGCTCCTTATCTTTTATTATGTACTCCTTCCGATTTTTGGGGTGAAGATTACCGGAGTACAGGTTTCTATGGTTGTATTTGGTCTGAATAGTGGTGCGTATATTTCAGAGATTATGCGAAGCGGAATCCAGTCTGTCGATCCGGGACAGATGGAAGCCGGAAGAGCAGTTGGTTTAAGTTTTGGAACAAGTATGATGAAGATCGTGATTCCACAGGCTGTGAAGAACATTCTTCCGACACTTGGAAATGAGTTCATTTCTCTTATTAAAGAGACTTCCGTAGTAAGCTTTGTCGGCGCAGCTGACCTTTATGTTGCATTTAACTATATCGGAAGTAACAGTTATGAATTTATGGTACCATATCTTGTTATGGCATTGATCTACATTGCACTTGTGCTTGTGATCACATTACTTGTGAAATTATTAGAAAGGAGCCTGAAGAAGAGTGATAGACGTAATTAATCTGCAAAAAAGCTTTGGGGACAAAGAGATTCTGAAGGGAATCAATGTTACGATCAATAAAGGCGATATCGTTGCGGTACTCGGACCATCCGGCTCCGGTAAAAGTACATTTTTACGATGCCTGAACTGTATGGAAGACCCGACAGGCGGAAGTATTATCTTCAATGGTGTTGATATCGCAGATATGAAGGTTGATATTAATCAGCACCGTCGCCATATGGGAATGGTTTTCCAGCATTTCAATCTTTATAATAATAAGACAGTTCTTCAGAATGTCATGATGGCACCTGCATATCTAAGATGTAAGGACGTTGATAAGATAAAGAAGAAGAACCGTATGATCAAATTCAAGAATCTGTTCCGTGGAAGTGACAAGAAGGAAGAACTGATTCCGATCACTGAGACAAAGGATCAGATCAAGAAAGAAGTAAAAGAGCAGGCAATGGCTCTCTTAAAGAGAATCGGGTTGGAAGATAAAGCGGATGTGTATCCGTCCACACTTTCCGGTGGACAGAAACAGCGTGTTGCCATTATCCGTTCTATGGCAATGAATCCGGATGTAATCCTTTTTGATGAACCGACTTCAGCACTTGACCCGGAGATGGTAGGAGAAGTTCTTGAGCTGATGAAAGATCTGGCAAAAGAGGGAATGACAATGGTTGTTGTTACTCATGAGATGGGATTTGCCCGCGAGGTTGCTTCAAGAGTTCTCTTTATCGATGATGGACAGATCAAGGAAGAGGCAGCTCCAGAAGAATTCTTTGAGCATCCGAAAGATCCAAGACTTCAGGAGTTCCTTTCAAAGATCCTGTAAAAGAAAATATGTAACTGTTCAGAGCCAAGCAGAATTTCATAAAACAGGTGTAAAATGCTTGCATTTTTAAGACTGTTTTTGAAATTTTATTTGGCGGATACGCCACACCGACGAAATGCGTAGCATTTTGGAGGTTGGCTCTGAACAGTTACGAAAAAATATTTAATCTATAGAATATCTGTTTGGTATTGTGTTACAATATTGAACAGATATTTTTAATATATTAGGAAAGTTATATAAGGAAATAGTATTGAATGAAATGTAATGAAAAGAAAAAATACGAAGCAGATGCTTTGGCATGTGAGAGACTGCAGGAGACAGTAGAACCTCTTGTCGAATGGTTCAGGGAGAACCAGAGAGATCTTCCGTGGAGGAAGCATGTGAATGCGTATCGGGTCTGGATTTCAGAGATTATGCTGCAGCAGACAAGAGTGGAAGCAGTTAAATCTTATTATGCGCGATTTCTGGAAGAACTGCCGGATATCAAAGCACTGGCCGAAGTGTCGGAAGACAGACTGCTTAAGCTGTGGGAAGGACTTGGCTACTACAACAGGGCAAGGAATTTAAAAGCAGCAGCACAACAGGTGATGGAAGAATATAATGGTGTATTCCCGGATACATTTGAAGAGATAAAAAAGCTAAAGGGGATTGGCAGTTATACGGCCGGTGCGATCAGTTCTTTTGTTTATCATCAGCAGAAACCAGCGGTAGATGGAAATGTCTTTCGCGTGGTTACAAGAATTCTGGAAGACAGTGATGATATTATGAAAGCAAGTACAAGGACAAAGATTGAAGGTATGCTTGAGCGGGTGATTCCAGTGGACGCACCGGGAGATTTTAACCAGGGCCTGATCGAACTCGGGGCGATCGTCTGCCTGCCGAACGGAGAACCGAAGTGTGAGATCTGTCCGGTCAGTGGAATTTGTCTTGCATATCAGGATAGATGCCAGATGGACTATCCGGTAAAGAAAAAGGCGAAAGAGCGAAGAATTGAGAAAAGAACAATTCTAAGATTCTGCGATAACGAGGAAATTGCGATCCGCAAAAGGCCGGGAAAAGGACTCCTTGCAGGATTATATGAATTCCCTAATGTAGAGGGACATTTGACACAAAAAGAAGTTATAGAATATGCGAAGGAGTCAGGCCTTACGCCGGTGCGCGTGAAGAAGCTGCCGAAGGCAAAGCATATTTTCAGTCATGTGGAATGGCATATGACGGGATATGAGATTTTGGTGGATGAGTTGGAAAAAGAATTTCAGAATCCTGAGATTATATTTGCAGGAAAGAAGGATCTTGAGAAGCATTATGCGATCCCGAGCGCATTTTCTGCATATCTATAAATGAAGAGGATGAGAATACTGTGGTGGCTGAAAATCCGGAAAATAAAAATAGAGCAGCTAAAAATAGAGCTCACTCTGTTTTGTTGAAAAAAAGGGCGAAATATGTTATAATATCTCTTATAGTTTAAAATGCATACGGGAGAGTTTTAGCAGAAATGAGTACAAAAACAGAATTATCGAAGCAGCAGAAAAAATCACAGGAAACAAAGGAAAAAATCTTTCAGGCAGCGAAGAAGATTCTTCAGAAGAGCGGATATGAAAAATTGTCGATCAAGAATATCTGTGAAGAAGCAGGCGTGTCGAATGGAAGTTTCTATCATCACTTTAAGACAAAAGATGATTTGCTGTCTTATTATATAGAAGACCAGCCTACGATGGGACCGGATCTGCTGGAAACACCGAAAAGTCTGGAAGATGTAAAGGATGGAATTGTCCGTGTTTATTTGAATTATGTAGCTTATTGCCGTGAGCTTGGTGTGGAATTTATGGCAGGATACTATGACACAAAGAATCAGGCATTGAATCCGGCGATAAGAACAGAACGTCCATATCCGATCGTGACAGTGCAGGCTTATGTAGAGCAGGCTGCGAAGGATGGGATTATTAACATTAGAGAGAGTATTGACGAATTTACAACAGATATCCGGATGATCGTGATCGGGAATGTGTTTGAATGGTGTCTGAGAGAGGGAAATGCTGATTTTGAAGGCAACATGAGTCGTTCTTTGAGGCGGTATCTGGACAGTACACTGGAGGAAGGTTGATGATTTATCACTTTATTGTGAATCCGCGGGCTCGTTCAGGGCTTGGCGAGATGCTGTGGAAACAGCTGGAACCTGAATTGTGCAGAAAAAGAATCGATTATCAGATTCATCTGACAACAAAGAAAAAGGATGCAGGAAAGATTGCATCAGAGATTACAGAAGATGGCCAGGAGCATATGTTTGTTGTTCTTGGAGGTGACGGTACACTCAATGAAGTACTGGGTGGAATTAAATCACTGGAGAAAGTGACGCTGGGATATATTCCGATGGGGTCAAGCAATGACTTTGCAAGAGGAACAGGAATTCCGGGAGATCCTTTTGAAGCATTGGACACAATTCTTTCACCAAAAAGGGTTGAAAAGATGGATATTGGTGTGCTAAAAAGGGAAGGGAAAGGAAGAAGATTTGCGGTAAGTGCAGGGATTGGATTTGATGCTGCAGTCTGTCATGAAGTATGCGTTTCGAAATGGAAACGTGTGTTAAATCTTCTGAAAATCGGAAAGCTGAGCTATGCAGTTGTGGCAATGGACCGTATTATAAAGGATCAGCCGGTGAAGCTTGAACTGACAATGGATGACGGAAGCACGAAAGTGTTTGAAAAGACTTATTTTGCAGCATTTATGAATCTTCCTTATGAAGGTGGAGGCTTTAAGTTTTGTCCGGACGCTTCCGGAAGTGATGGATTTCTTGATATTATGGTCGTGTCGAATCTGTCAAAGCTTAAGATTCTGTGTCTGCTTCCTACCGCTTTTTCAGGAAAGCATACAAGATTTAAAGGTGTGACAATATTAAAATGCCGCAGTGCAAAGGTAGTGACAGATCGTGCACTGCCGTTACATACAGATGGAGAACCTTCCTTTTTGTCGAAAGAGATTGAAGTCTCACTGGAAAAAGAAAAGCTCAAGGTGATTGTTGAATAAAAGAAAGGTGATGGAAAGGGATGCATGTAGGAATTGTTTTGCTGATTGTGTTATGTGTTGTAATAGGACTGCCGGCTTTTTTGATCTTTCTGCTGGCTCCGAGATTGTCGGGCAGAAAAAGAGTGCACCCGTTTCTTGGCGTAAAGTGGGCGCATAGGGGACTCCATGATAAGAAGCGTGGGATTCCGGAAAATTCATTTCCGGCGTTTCGTGCGGCAATCGAAGCCGGAGATGGAATAGAACTGGATGTTCATCTGACAAAGGACGGACAGCTGGTGGTTTTTCATGATGATACATTTGAAAGGATCTGTGGAAGACGTGGCAGAGTGGAAGATACTTCGTATGAAGAGATGCAGAAGTACAGACTTGCGGAGACAAAAGAGCGGATTCCGCTATTGTCAGAAGTATTGCAGCTGGTAGACGGGAAAGTGCCACTTCTGATCGAGGTGAAACTTCCTAACACAGATACAAAGATTTGCAGAAAACTGGATGAAGAGCTACGGAAGTATCATGGAGAATACATGATCCAGTCCTTTAACAGCCTGGTGCTACGCTGGATGAAGAAGCATAGGAATGAAATTCCAAGAGGACAATTATCTGAGAATCTGACGAAAAATGACAGAACAACGCATTATCTCCTGAGATTTTGTGTAAAATATCTTTTGAGTAACTGTATGTGCAGACCGGATTTTATTTCTTACCGGTGGTCGGACAGAAAGAATCCGGGATTATGGCTGAACAGAGTTCTCTTTAAAACACCGGCAGCGGCATGGACACTGCATGGAGAAAAAGATGTTAAGGCGGCAAGAAGAAGCTTTGATATGTATATTTTTGAGATGAGTTAAAGAGGAGTGAAGCTGACTTGAAGGTGTTGATTCAGAAGTAAAAGTGGACAAAAGAAGAGACAGATGTTGATAATTCATAAGAAAAAGAAAAGAAATGTTAAAAACTTATGAAGTCGGTTGAGATTGTATTTTAAAAGTGCTATAATCGACCCTATCAAAAAAGAGCGTTAAATGAAAATAGCGCAGAAGTAGCAGGTGCTGTATCGGTTTGATGAAAAGCGGAGGAGTGTCAGATATGAAATGGAAGACAAAGTTCATAGAGACAATGAAAAGATATAAGCATGCATGGGTGTTTTTATACGCATTAATCTATATGCCGTGGTTTTTGTTTCTCGAGAAGCATGTGACGATGAATTATCATGTGGTGCAGACAGCATTAGATGAAGAGATTCCTTTTATTGAATATTTTATTGTACCGTATATGTTATGGTTTGTGTTTATTGCAGCTACATTTTTATACTTTTTCTTTACAGATGTACAGGGATTTTACAAACTGGCGAAGATTTCGTTTGCAGGAATGACAATTTTCCTTATTATCTGTTCCATCTTTCCGAATGGTCAGGATTTACGACCGGTTGTGTTTGAGCGGGATAATATTTTTGTAGATGCAGTTCGGATGCTGTACCGGACAGATACTTGTACGAATGTATTTCCAAGTCTTCATGTGTTTAATACTCTGTGCGCATGTATTGCAATCCATAAGAGTCAGGCACTTAAGAAACACAAAGCTGTTTGTATTGGAGCATATGTGCTTGGAGCATTGATCATAATGGCGACTATGTTCTTGAAGCAGCATTCTGTACTTGATGTGACAGGCGCATTTATTATGGCTTATCTGTTATATCAGTGGGTATATGCAGAGGAGACAAAGAAAGTTCCGGGATATTCAAAACGTCCGGTGTTTCAGAATAAGTAAAGAGTTAAAAAATCATAGGAAGTGTTTTTGGCTGATGAGGTCAGGGACACTTCTTTTTGTACAAGATAATATGTTGCTGGCTGCACGTTGCGTGGACGGTAGCACGACAGTATAGAATATAACGTAGAATGTAGCTGAATATGCAGAAGTTTCTATAGAAAACCAACTGGGGAAATGTTATAATAAAAACCAGTGAATTACTGCGGGCAGATTAGTCTGACAGTTACGAATAAAGTATTACATGAGATTTAGGAGGACTAGAGCATGAAGAAAGTTATGCTTACTGGTGACAGACCGACAGGAAGATTACACGTAGGACATTATGTTGGTTCCCTGCGTCGCCGTGTTGAATTACAGAATACGGGAGATTTTGATGACATTTTTATTATGATCGCAGATGCACAGGCACTGACTGATAATGCTGATAACCCGGAGAAGGTACGTCAGAATATTATTGAGGTTGCACTGGACTATATGGCTTGTGGACTGGATCCGGAGAAGTCTACTCTGTTTATCCAGTCACAGGTACCGGAACTGACAGAGTTATCATTCTATTACATGAATCTTGTGACAGTCTCAAGACTGCAGAGAAATCCTACTGTAAAGAATGAGATCAAGATGAGAAACTTTGAGGCAAGTATCCCGGTAGGATTCTTCACATATCCGATCAGCCAGGCAGCAGATATTACAGCATTCAAGGCTACTGTTGTACCGGTAGGAGAGGATCAGCTCCCAATGCTTGAGCAGACAAAGGAGATCGTACATAAGTTTAATTCTGTTTATGGAGATACATTGATCGATCCGAAGATCCTTCTTCCGGAGAATGAAGCATGTCTTCGCCTTCCGGGAATTGATGGTAAAGCGAAGATGAGTAAGTCTCTTGGAAACTGTATTTATTTATCAGAAGAATCAGAGGACATTAAGAAGAAAGTATTCAGCATGTTTACTGATCCGAATCATATCCGTGTAGAAGATCCGGGAAGTCTGGAAGGAAATACTGTATTCACATATCTGGACGCATTCTGTAAACCAGAGTACTTTGCGGAATTCCTGCCGGAATACCAGAATCTGGATGAGCTGAAAGCACATTATCAGAGAGGCGGACTTGGAGATATGAAGGTGAAGAGATTCCTGAACAATGTTCTTCAGGCAGAACTGGAGCCAATCCGCAACAGAAGAAAAGAACTTCAGAAAGACATTCCTGCAATCTACGAGATTCTTAAAAAGGGAAGCGAGAAGGCAGAGGCTGTTGCAGCGCAGACATTGAAAGAAGTAAAAGATGCGATGAAGATCAATTATTTTGATGACAAGGCACTGATTGAGGCGCAGGCAGAGAGATTTTCAAAATAGAGTGCTGTTGTCTCAACATCATTTGAATCAGGACATAAAACAGGACAGGCGGTGCAGATTTGAGTTTGCTTATATGTGAACTTGAATCCGGCACCGCCTTTGCTTGATTTGAGGAGGATCTTTTCACTGTGTGTGGAGAGGAAGTTTTTGAAATGAAATTTTAAGGTACACATGTTGACTTGAACAAACAGAATTGAAATTGTGGTCAACGCAATATGGGGGAGCATTACCTGGGATGGAGAAAAACGTAAATTAAGTCAATGTAGAAGTGACGGAGCATTACCCAAGATTGAGAAAATGAAAATTAAGTCAACGCGGAGATGGCAAAGTATTACCCGAAACGGAGAAAATGGAAATCAAGTCACCGCAGGGGAAGTAAAGCATTACCCGAGATTGAGAAAAGTGGAATATAAGTCAATGCAAGGGCAGAAAATCACTACCCTAAATGGAGAAAGTAGTAATTAAGTCACTGTAGAAAAAGACTTATTTTGGAGAAGAGACAGTGCAGTTTTGTGAAGTTACACAAAAAAGACTGTAAGGAAATTTCCTTACAGTCTCTATAGCGTGCGATAGAAGATTCGAACTCCCGGCCTTCTGATCCGTAGTCAGACGCTCTATCCAGCTGAGCTAATCGCACATCTTATTTTGTTGCTTCGCTGTGTCGCTCACAACATAAAAGATTATATAACGATGTTTGCAAAATGTCAACACTATTTTTGAATTTTTTTTAAAAAATTTACAGTATTTAACAATACACAGATAGAATGCAAAGAATAATCAAAGATATCTAAGACTATTCTTCTATAATCTGTATTTCAAGATAATCAAAGTCAATCTCATCGACAAAATTGTCCTGATAGAAACGCGCTTTGGCGTGGCGCTTGAACTCATTGATCGTTGAGTCGAGCCAGATCGGCTTGCTCAAATCAAATTCATAGCAGATCTTATCGAGTGCATGAAAGATCTTATGTGTACGTGTGTCGTCTGTCTCATCGCAGATAACAGTATCGCAAAGCATGCGGTTGTCTTTAAATTCTTTTCCCCATAAACGAAACATAATAGACTCCTTTCCGGCAGCAGAAGAAACTATCTGATCTTCTGAAAATACCTGTCTCTTGTATCCTAACATAAGAAAAACAAAAAGTCATTTCTTTTTTAGAGACTTTTTGGTATAGTGGAACGGTAATGTTACTGTTCACTCCCGTGTCAATCACTCCGCTGATTGACACGGAGGATGCGTGTTTTGACTTGAATGCATCTCGCCCCATCGCCAAAGGCGATTTAAAATGGCGAGATGTGTTGCTGGTCGCACATCGTGTGAACAGTAACACGGTAATGGTAACAGCAATATAGTAATTGATAGAATGATTGGAGAGCAGTTATGATTAGAGAATGTACAGAGACAGACAGAGAAATACTGGGAGGTTATCTGGAAGAAGACAGTTATGGACAGGCAATCTTTTATCTGATTGATGAATTTGGATTTGAACAGAAATTCCAGTCCGTTTATATGGATATTGAAGAAGAACAGTGCAAAGGTGTTTATCTTATGATTTACAAAAATGTACTGCTTTATTCGAAAGAGAACCAGGTGGAAATTGATTTCCTGGAGCAGATGCTCTCTGTGCTTGTGCCGGAGATGGTGATTGGACGAAAGGATAATGTGAATATTGTAAGCTGGCTTCTGACAGACTACCGGATGGATACCGTAGATCAGATTCCGGAGCTTTGTGATGAGGAAGGCAATGCGTTGAAGAGGGACACCCGGAAGAAGGAAGGACAGGAATGGGGCGTCCTGTATAAGGAGGACTAGAAGAGCGATGAAGAGAATATTTATTGACGGACTCAGCGGAATGGCGCAGGGGCTGTTTGCAACATTGATCATAGGAACGATCATTCAGCAGATCGGAGTGTTTGTTGGAGGAAATTATGGAGATTTAATTTATCTGATCGGGAAAGTTGCTGCAGCGCTTACAGGAGCAGGTATTGGTGTCGGAGTGGCAAGAAAACTGGAGGCCCAACAGCTTGTTACAGTTTGTGCGGCTGTTGCCGGTATGATCGGAGCATTCGCGGGGAAGATTCTGGCAGGTCAGGTGCTTGTAGATGGGAATATTGTATTAGCCGGACCGGGAGAGCCACTGGGGGCTTTCGTGGCAGCCTATGTGGCAATCGAGATTGGAATTTTAGTTACAGGCAGAACAAAGCTCGATATTATCCTGACACCATTGATCTGCATTGGTGTTGGAGCTGTTGTTGGTTTGTTTGTCGGACCGCCGATTTCTTCTTTTATGAACTGGCTCGGATCATTGATCAACTGGGGAACAGAACAGCAGCCGTTCCTTATGGGAATTGTGGTTTCAGTCCTGATGGGAATGATACTGACATTGCCGATCAGTTCTGCGGCTTTAGGGGTGATCCTGAATCTGTCAGGTCTTGCGGCTGGAGCAGCTACGGTTGGATGTTGCTGCAATATGATTGGATTTGCAGTTGCAAGCTACAGAGAGAATAAGATTGGCGGATTTCTGGCACAGGGAATTGGTACTTCTATGCTTCAGGTGCCGAATATTATGAGACATCCATTGATTTGGATTCCATCCATTTTGTCGAGTGCAATTTTAGGACCGGTAAGTACGATGTTACTTCATATGACGAATAATGCAACCGGGTCCGGAATGGGAACAGCCGGACTGCTTGGTCCGCTGATGACATGGCAGGTGATGATCCAGACAGAAGATCCGATGATCGTTCTGGTAAAGATCATTGTGATCCAGTTTGTACTTCCGGCATTGATCACACTTGGAATTTCAGAATTTATGAGAAAGAAGGGCTGGATTCGTCAGGGAGATATGAAACTGGAACTGTAGATGGAAATTGGGTACAGATGATGTAAATACAATTTTTACAACAACACTAAAATATCTCTAAAAAAGTAGCGAATTCTGTGACAGAAAAATGGGAGTATGTTATACTTAACATATAATAACAGACGGGAGAAGAGCGCTATGAAAAGTGAACAGCAGGTGGAGGCTGCACTAAAGAGTTATGAAGATGTCGACAGTTGGAAGACAATCATTTTCCTGTATAATGCAGCGTTAAAGGAAGTTGGTACAAAGTTGGAGATTCTTAATGATGAATTCCAACATGTACATCAATACAATCCGATTGAACACATTAAGACAAGAATTAAGACACCGGACAGTATTGTGAAAAAGCTGAAAAGATACGGACATGAGACATCCATAGAGAATATGGTTCGTTATGTGAATGATATTGCAGGAGTAAGACTGATCTGTTCATTTACATCAGATATATATCGTCTGGCAGAGATGATAGGGAATCAAAGTGACTTGAAAGTTCTTTCAATTAAGGATTATATTAAGAATCCTAAAGAAAGTGGATATAAAAGTTATCATATGTTAGTTTCTGTGCCGATATTTCTTTCAGATAGTGTGGTAGATACAAAGGTTGAGATTCAGATCCGAACCATTGCAATGGACTTCTGGGCAAGTCTTGAGCATAAGATCTACTACAAATTTGAAGGGAACGCACCGGAATATATCAGCAGGGATCTGCAGGAATGCGCGAAGATGGTATCAGAACTGGATGATAAGATGCTTTCATTGAATGAGGCAATTCAGGAATGCATTGCCCAACAGGATAAGGATCAGATTCAGATGAATGAGGAACTGATGAATGGTGTGTGCAGAGATGTTCTTGGGAATAACAAGGAATATAAAGACCCGAAAGTACAGGAAAAAGTGACAGAGATTGTAACATAAGACAGTGATCTGTAGAAATTATAAAACAACAATAAATGAAGTGAGCTGTGGGAAATGAGTGATTCATATTTTCACAGCTCTTGTTGTTAAAAGTGATTGTGTTACTGTTCACACGATGTGCGACCGGCAACGCATCTCGTCATTTTAAATCGCCTTTGGCGATGGGGCTTGATGATTTTCTGCAGGTTCGGTATACTATAGCAATAGAAGAATGGAAAATATGAAAGATGAGGAAAATAGATGATGATAAGAAAAAAACTGGCAGTCTTGATGTTGGTTGGTGTGACTTGTTTAGCATCCGGCTGTGGAAATGTGGTCAAGGACGGAACAGAGGCACTTGGTGAGGGCAGATATGATGCGGCAGAGACGGCATTTAAGGAAGCAACGGAGAATAAGAATAAAGAAGTGGCTGCAGATGGATACCAAGGTCTTGGGATGACTTATTACGAGCAGAAAGAGTATGACAAGGCATTGGAAGCATTTCAGACAGCACTGGATCAGGGAGCAGAGCAGACGCAGGAGCTTTACAATCTGACCGCCGTTTGTGCGATGAAGACGGAGGATTATACAAAGGCACTCGAATATTTCCAGGCGGGAATTGCACTTGCAGAAAGCAAAACAGACGACGAGACAAAGGCAGACAAAACCCTTCTTCAAGAGATGGAATATAATGTGATCATCTGTTATGAGAAGCAGGCAGACTGGGAGAATGCAAAGAGCGCAATGGAACAGTATCAGACAGATTTCCCGGAAGATGATTCTGTGAGTAAAGAAGCCGAGTTCCTTCAGACAAGATAAAGAACACTGCAGTCAGCAGCAAGGCGGGCTGCATATTAGCAGATCATGGATAAGTAGATAAGGAAAAGAAAAATATGATATCAATGGATGAAATAAAAGAGAGGGTAATCCTCGTTGCGGTAGATACGGATGGATCTGATCAGGCAGAAAGATCCCTGGATGAGCTAGGAGAGCTTGCGAAGACAGCAGGAGCAGAAGTTGTCGGCCGTATGATCCAGCCAAGAGAAACTATCCATCCGGGTACTTATATCGGAAAAGGAAAGATTCTGGAATTAAAGGAATTATTGTGGGAGACGCACGGAACAGGTATTATCTGCGATGACGAGCTGACCAGTGTGCAGATGGGAAATCTGGAAGCAGAACTGGATTGTAAGATCATGGACAGAACACTTCTGATTCTTGATATATTTGCAGCCAGAGCAGTGTCAGGAGAAGGGAAGATCCAGGTAGAATTAGCACAGTTAAAGTACCGTGCTTCAAGACTGGCAGGACTTGGAAAATCACTTTCCAGACTTGGAGGAGGAATCGGAACGAGAGGACCGGGAGAGAAGAAGCTGGAGATGGACCGCCGTCTGATCAGAGAACGTATCAGCAGACTGAAGAAAGAATTGAAAGATGTAGAGCGCCACAGAGAATTGATTCGTGGACAGAGAAAGCAGTCCGGACTGAAAGTAGCAGCATTAGTAGGTTATACTTCAGCAGGGAAGAGCAGTATTGAGAATGCACTGACACAGGCAGGAGTATTGGAAGATGCAATGCTGTTCTCAACATTGGATACAACAACGAGAGCCTTGACACTGGATAACACACAGGAGATTCTTCTGACAGATACGGTCGGATTTATCAACAAGCTGCCGCATCATTTGGTAGAGGCGTTTAAGAGTACACTGGAAGAAGCAAAGTATGCGGATATTATCGTGCACGTAGTTGATGCTTCGAATCCGCAGATGGATGCACAGATGTATGTAGTTTATGAGACACTCAGACAGCTTGGTGCCGAAGGAAAACCGGTCATTACACTGTTTAACAAGCAGGATAAGGTTGAGAATTCGGTTAATCACAAAGATCTTCAGGCAGATTATTCCATTGCGACATCTGCGAAGACCGGGCAGGGACTGGAAGAGTTCAAACACGCATTGTTGGAGATTATCCGTAAAGAGCAGATTTATATTGAACGCTTATATGATTTCAGTGAAGCGGGCAAGATTCAGCTGATCCGCAGTAAGGGACAGCTGTTATCTGAAGAATATGTGCCGGAAGGAATTGAAGTTAAGGCATATGTGCCACAGGATATTTATGGGAGATTATAAATGCGCCCTGGATTCTAATGCTGTAGAATAAGAAAATAGATAACAAAACCGTAAGAGGGAGCAGGAAATGAGCTTCATCTTACGGTTTTTCTTATAAGAACAGTGGAAAGACGGTTCTTGGAGTTGTGTGTGATCTTATACGGTGTTTCTGTAAAGTTAAATTCTACTGCAGATATGGTGTTGCCGGGCTCTCAGGGTAACTTCCCATGGAGACAAGCAACTGAAGACCTACATCTCTTGCAGTGAGAACTGCATTCTTAACAGCATCCGCGTCTCCGGTTACAGCGACGATCACTTCATTCGAATGGCTTGTTCCCTGGTCAGGAGTCATGTACTTAATGACTTCAACCGGGGAAGATTTTACTGCGAGGTCAGCCATGACTAGTCCAATGGCAGCAGGGGATCCGCAGAAGAATCCAAATGGTTTTCCAATCGGAGCGTTGAATGCCATATGAAGTGCTTTATCTGCACAGGCAGAGAAAGTGAATTCAAGATGTCCGGCCTGGCTGATGTAGAGCTCACCGGCATATTTGCCGATATATTCAAGCGCAATGTCAACCGCACGTCGTACGTCAGAGACATTGTCCCCACCGATCACGATAAAACATCCGTGTCCGCCCCAGCCTTTTGTATCACGAGGAAGCTCAATGGAAACAATCTCTGTGTTCGTTGACTTGACAGCTTCATCCGCTGCATTGATCTGTCCGGCTGCACCCGTTCTTGAACTGATCAGACCAAGACTCTTATAAGGCTTTTTCAGATTCATCTTCTCGAGAAGAGAAGGATCAATTCCCGGGATAACAAGTCCGATTGTATCCAAAACGGTTGTTCCAACGAATTCCGTAAGAGAACAATCCTGTGAAATCTGTTCAATGTGATGTACGTCTATCATATGAATCCTCCATCTATTCCAATAATCTGTCCGGTCATATAAGCCGGCGTATCTGTGAGCTTTAATGCAAGCTCGGCAACTTCCTCCGGATCGGCAAAACGTCCGGAAGGAATCTCATCCATAAGATCTTGGCGTTCCTCTTCATTCAAACGACCATTCATTTCTGTATCGATCACACCGCAGGCAATCGCATTCACCTGAATATTACTCGGTGCAAGTTCCTTGGCAAGTGCTCGTGTCAGTCCATGTATTCCTGACTTTGTTGCAGAGTAAGCAACTTCACAGGAAGCACCAACCGTTCCCCACATAGAAGAAATATTGAGTATCTTTCCACATTTCTTAGACACCATGTATGGAATTGCGGCACGGCTGCAGTAGAAGACGGAAGAAAGATTCGTGGCAAGAATCGTATCCCAGTCATTGTCAGTCATGTCGGTCAGAAGTCCGAACCAGGCGATACCGGCATTGTTGATCAGAATATCAACTCCACCACACTCTTTTTCAATAACCTGAAAAATCTTCCGGACCTCGTCAGGATTGCTGACATCTCCGGGAACTGTTGTACAGGATCCGCCGTCTGAGAGAATCTCCTGTGCAAGTTCTTCTAAGCGCTCCATCGAGTGGACGCAGTTGAGAAATACGTGATAACCGGTCTTGGCGTATGCTTTCGCACAGGCACGCCCGATGCCGCGGGAAGAACCGGTGATCAGTATGGATTTTTTATTCATAAAGAAAACCTCAGTCTTTCTGAGCCCTTAAATAAGCGGCTGATTTGGCGAGTGATCATGATAAAATTCTAACGATTACTCAGATACAATAACTATAACATAAAATGGATTGGATTTCATTGTCTTTCGTAAATGGATATGCTAAAATTTTAGAAAAGGGCTTTACTGGATACAGTAATTAGGATAGATTTGATAATTTCGGAAGAAGGAGAGAACACAATGGCAAAGACAAAAGTAATCTGTTTTACGAATAATAAGGGAGGAAGCGGAAAGACCACAACCTGTTCGAACGTTGGCTTTGGATTGAAGGAACTTGGGAAAAAAGTTCTGATGATCGACGGAGATATGCAGCTGAATCTCTCTCTTTCCTTATTCGATGAAGATACAGTGCTTGCATATGCACAGAGTGACAAGAACTTATATGAAGCAATCAAGAGACAGGATGATTTGACAGATTATATCGTGAATACAAAATACGAAGGACTAGATCTGATTCCGTCTTCTACATTGATGAGTTCGATCGAATACGAACTTTTTACAAAATGGCAGAGAGAGTACATTTTGAAAAAAGGATTGAAGAAGATCCGTGAATCAGAGGTTTATGATTATATTCTGATCGATGCACCGCCGACACTTGGCGGCTGGGTGATGAATATCCTGTGTGCATCCGATTATGTGATCCTTCCGGTAGAGGCATCTCCATGGGGATTGTTCGGTCTTGGAAATATGTTCGAATTTTTGGACAGTGTAGAAGAAATCGCACCGGATCTCAAGCTTGGAGGAATTGTGATCACAAAGGTTGATACAAGAAAGAATTATTTCAAACAGACATTAGAGACTCTGAAAGAACTGGATGATGTGAAGGTGTTTGACACTTACATCCGCGTGGACAGTGGAATTGAGTGGTCACAGGATAATAATGCACCGGTGATCGCATATAAGAAGAGCAGTAGAAGTGCAAAAGAATATATGGAATTAACGAAAGAGATTGCAGCTGCATTATAATTGACATCAGGTGTGAAAGGTCTGAAACTACCTGCACTTGCACGATAAGAGGATAAACCAGAAAGGCGGGCAATAGATGCATCAGGAACTGATCCGGGAACTGGCGATGATCACAGATGAGGAACGTCGGATTCTTGAAGGAAAACAGGAGATCGATCCACAGCTTTATACAGAAAAGAAGGAAATGGTTGTGGACAGTGCGAAGCTTCTGAAGAAGGGCAAGCTGATCCAGGTCAGACCGCATACCCGCTTTGTTCATTTCCCGGCGCATACACACAATTATATAGAAGTAATCTATATGTGTCAGGGAACAACGACACATATCGTGAATGGAAACGAGGTTGTGCTTGAACAGGGAGACCTTCTGTTTCTGAATCAGAATGCAGTGCAGGAGATTCTTCCGGCCGGGGAGTATGATATTGCGGTGAACTTTATTGTCCTGCCGGAGTTTTTTAATACAGCGTTCTCTATGATCGGAGCAGAGGAAAATCAGCTGAAAGATTTCCTTGTCGGGGCGTTGTGTGGAAGAGATGAAGAGACGTCTTATCTGTATTTTCATGTGGCGGATATTCTCCCGGTGCAGAACCTGATCGAGAATATGGTCTGGACGATTTTTTATGATATTTCCAATAAGCGAAGCAGTAATCAGATCACGATGGGACTTTTATTTCTTCAGTTGTTGAATTACATGGATAAAATGGAAGCCGGCGGACGCAAATTTGACACAGAAATCATGGCAAATGTATATCGCTATATTGAAGATCATTTTAAAGAAGGCACGCTGTCAGAACTGGCGGCAGAGATGAAAGTGGATGTCTATTGGCTGAGTCGTGAGATCAAGAAGAAGTCGGGGAAGACATATAAAGAACTTCTTCAGGAAAAGCGGATGCAGCAGGCGGTGTATCTTTTGACAAACAGCAGGATTGCGGTGTCGGATATTATAGAAGCAGTTGGATACGACAATACAAGTTACTTTTATAGGAAGTTTAAAGAACGATACGGAATCAGTCCGAAGGAGTATCGGATTGAAAAAATGAATTAAGGATAAAGTGTAAAGAAGATGCTATTTTCATAGATGGCATCTTCTTTTCAATTGTGGGAAGTATGCCAAAGATTACACTTATATAAGAAATGGCAAAATGCACCAATATAATTTCGATATTACGATTAAAAATTAAAAAATAACGAAATAAAAATTGTGAAAATGATATCAAAATAGCACTATGCATAAAAGGCAATAGGATGTATAATGGATTATATGTGAAAAATACAAAAGGAGGGGCACAATGTTAGATACATCTTATTACGAAAAAACAGATGAGATTATTGCGCAGTATACGTGCGAGGAAAAGTCTCTGATCCCGATCATACAGGGGATTCAGGAAGAATATCGTTATCTTCCACCGGAGCTTTTAACTTATGTTGCGGAGAAACTGGGGATCTCCGAGGCAAAGGCTTACAGTGTGGCAAGTTTTTATGAAAATTTTTCTTTCGAGGCAAAGGGAAAATATGTGATAAAGGTATGTGATGGAACAGCCTGCCATGTTCGTAAATCCATTCCGATTCTGGAGGGACTTTACAAGGAATTGGGTCTTGGAAAGAAGAAACACACAACAGATGACCAGTTGTTTACAGTAGAGACGGTTTCATGCTTAGGCGCATGTGGACTGGCACCGGCTGTAATGGTCAATGATGAAGTACATCCGAAAATGACACCCGAGAAAATGAGTGAGCTGATCAAGAAGCTGCGGGAGGAAGAAGAATGAGGATAGAAAACAGAATGCAGCTCCAGTTATGGAGAGAAGAGTGTAAGGAAAAGCGGCAGAAAGAAAACTGCTGTATTCTGGTCTGCGGAGGAACAGGCTGTCTGGCAGGAGGTTCAGATAAAATCTATGCCCGCTTGAAAGAGCTGACTTCCAATATGGATCATGTGACGGTGAAAATCGGTGAAGAGATCGCTCATGTGGGACTTAAGATGAGTGGATGTCATGGATTCTGTGAGATGGGGCCTCTGGTTCGTATTGAGCCTTATAACTATCTGTATCTGAAAGTAAAACTGGAAGACTGTGAAGAGATTTTTGAAAAGACAATTCTTCATGGAGAACCGGTTACAAGACTGATGTATGAAGATGGTGGTCATGTATATCAGACACAGGAAGAGATTCCATTTTACGCAAAACAGACCCGTCTTGTGTTGAGAAACTGTGGTCATATTGATGCGGAGCATATTGAGGATGCAATGGCAGTAGGCGCATATGAGTCTTTTGAAAAAGCTGTTTTTGAAATGACTCCGGAAGCAGTGATTAAGACGGTTACAGATGCAGGTCTTCGCGGAAGAGGTGGAGCAGGATTCCCGGCCGGAAGAAAATGGTCACAGGTAGCAAGTCAGCCGGAAAAGATCCGTTATGTAGTCTGTAACGGTGATGAAGGAGATCCGGGTGCATTTATGGATCGAAGTGTTATGGAAGGTGATCCGCACCGAATGATCGAAGGTATGATGCTGGCAGCTTATGCAGTACAGGCTCAGGAAGGATATATTTATGTTCGTGCAGAGTATCCGCTGGCAGTACGAAGACTGCAGATCGCTATCGCTCAGGCGGAAGAGAAAGGACTTCTGGGAGATAATATTCTCGGAACAGGATTCAGCTTCAAATTACATATCAATCGCGGAGCAGGTGCTTTTGTATGTGGTGAAGGTTCCGCACTTACAGCTTCAATCGAAGGCAAGCGTGGTATGCCAAGAGTAAAACCACCGAGAACAGTAGAACAGGGATTATGGGAGAAACCAACTGTATTGAATAACGTTGAGACTTATGCGAATATCCCTATGATCATAAAAAATGGAGCAGACTGGTACAGCCGTATCGGCACACCACAAAGTCCTGGAACGAAGGCATTTGCCCTTACCGGAAATGTAAAAAATACCGGATTGATCGAAGTGCCTATGGGAATTAGTCTTCGAGAAATTATTTTCGATATCGGAGGCGGAATTAAAGATGACAAAGGCTTTAAAGCAGTTCAGATTGGTGGACCATCCGGTGGATGTCTGGTAGAATCCCAGCTTGACAGTAAGATGGATTTTGATTCACTGTCAAAAATCGGTGCCATGATCGGTTCCGGTGGACTTGTTGTTATGGATGAAGATACCTGTATGGTAGAAGTAGCCAGATTCTTTATGAACTTTACACAGAGAGAAAGCTGTGGAAAATGCGTTCCGTGCAGAGAGGGAACCAAGCGTATGCTGGAGATCCTGGAGCGTATTGTTGCCGGAAACGGAGAAATGAGCGATCTTGATGAACTGGAAGAACTTGCAGATATGATTGAAAATACTGCTTTATGTGGTCTTGGAAAGAGTGCACCAAAGCCGGTTGTAAGTACGATCCATGCGTTCCGGAAAGAGTATGAGGAACATATAGTAGATAAGAAATGTCGCGCAGGAGTCTGTTCTAATCTCCGCGTGTTTAAGATTGATCCGGAGAAATGTAAAGGATGTTCAAAATGTGCGAAGAACTGCCCGGTAAATGCAATCACAGGAAAAATAAAATCACCATTTACAATTGATAATTCAAAGTGCATCAAGTGTGGAAGTTGTATCGATAACTGCCCATTTGGAGCTGTTTATACAGAGTAGGGAGGATAGAGATTTATGGGAATTATGACGATTGACGGACAGTCCATTGAGTTCACAGATGAACCTAATGTGTTGTCCGTAATAAGAAAAGCCGGGATTGATATCCCTACCTTGTGTTATCATTCAGAATTGTCGATCTATGGTGCGTGCAGATTATGTACAGTAGAAGATAGCAGAGGGAAAACATTTGCTTCTTGTTCAGAAAAGCCGAGAGACGGGATGGTTATTTATACGAATACACCAAGACTGATGCGCTACCGGAAGCTGATCCTGGAACTGCTTCTGGCTGCTCACTGCAGAGATTGTACGACCTGTATCAAGAGCGGAGAATGTCATTTGCAGGAACTGGCTCACCGCATGGGAGTTCATGAGATCCGTTTTGAAAATGTAAGAGAAACTCAGCCGATTGACACGAGTTCACACGCCATCATCCGGGATCCGAATAAATGTATCCTGTGCGGTGACTGTGTCAGAATGTGTGATAATGTACAGAATATCAACGCGATTGATTTCGCATACCGCGGAACAGACGCGCAGGTAATGCCGGCATTTAATAAGAAAATCGCAGAAACAGACTGTGTAGGCTGTGGACAGTGTCGTGTTGTCTGTCCTACAGGTGCAATCAGCATTCATACCAATATTGATGAAGTGTGGGAAGCTCTGGCAGATAAGAATACAAAAGTGATCGCTCAGATCGCTCCGGCTGTACGTGTTGCGATCGGTGATAACTTTGGTTATGCCAAAGGTGAAAATGTGATGGGCAAACTCGTTGGAGTATTGCATCGTCTGGGATTTGATGAAGTATATGACACATCTTATGGCGCAGACCTGACAGTTGTGGAAGAATCAAAAGAATTTATCGAGAGATTTACTTCCGGTGAGAAGATGCCACTCTTTACATCCTGTTGCCCGGCATGGGTAAAATATTGTGAGAATAAATATCCGGAATTCGTGCCGAATCTTTCAACATGCAGATCACCGCAGCAGATGTTTGGAGCTGTTGTAAGAGAGTATTATAAAGATCCTGAGAAAAATGAAGGAAAGAAGATTGTATCTGTATCTATTATGCCTTGTACAGCGAAGAAGGAAGAAATCTTACGACCGGAATCTTATACAAATGGCAAGCAGGATGTTGATTACGTGCTGACAACAACAGAGATTGTAAGAATGATCCGCAAATCCGGTATTGTGTTTGATAAGGTTGAGATCGAAGCTGCTGATGTGCCGTTTGGTATTGGTTCCGGAAGTGGTGTGATCTTCGGTGTTACCGGTGGTGTTACCGAAGCAGTACTCCGCAGACTGCAGCAGGGACATAACAGAGTAGACATGGAGTCTATTAAAAAGAGCGGTGTGCGCGGAGATGATGGCATTAAAGTGCTGACTTATAATTATAATGGAAGAGAGATTAAGGCAGCAGTTGTAAATGGTCTGGCAAATGCAGACAAGGTATTGCAGCAGATTAAAAATCACGAAGCAGAGTATGATTTTGTAGAAGTGATGGCCTGCCGCAGAGGATGTATCATGGGCGGAGGCCAGCCGGTGAACGCAGGACCGAGAACAAGAAAAGCAAGAATGAAGGGCTTGTATGATACAGATGTAAACACCCAGATCAAGAAATCAAATGAGAACCCAATGATCCTTTCACTGTATGATTCTTTATTGAAGGGAAAAGAACATGAACTTCTTCATAGAAATTTCTCCGGTAAATAAAGAATCCGTTTTGTAAAGGAACAGTATGTTAAGTGGTGAGAGTATGTCATACAGCACTATACAATATCAACAAAAATGCGAATTGAAAATTGTACAAAGTGCAAAAGAAAACCCTAAAAACAAAATATAGTGCAAATAAGGACGCTGTTTTTCGTAAATAGCGTCCTTTTTTTACGTAGAAAGCGTGGGTATAATAAAGCCATAAGAAATGAACAGTAATAGAAAAATAACAAGGAGGCACCAAACAATGGGCAATTATTATCTGGCAGTTGATATCGGAGCATCCAGTGGACGCCACATGCTGGCATCTATGGAAGATGGAAAGATGAAACTGGAAGAGGTTTACCGTTTTCCAAATGGGATGGATAACAAAAACGGTACTTTATGCTGGGATGTAGATCGTCTTTTTACAGAGATCAAGAACGGATTGAAGAAATGTAAAGAGCTTGGAAAAATCCCGGCAACAATGGGAATTGATACTTGGGGAGTTGACTATGTGCTTCTTAATGAGAAGGATCAGATACTCGGAGATACAGTAGGCTACCGTGACAGCCGTACGAACGGAATGGATGAGAAAGTGTATGAAAAGATTTCACTTTCCGCATTGTATGAGAGAACAGGTATCCAGAAACAGACGTTTAACACAATCTATCAGCTGATGGCTGTGAAAGAGACTCATCCAGAGTACCTCGAGCAGGCGAAAGCAATCCTGATGATCCCAGATTACTTCCATTTCCTGCTGACAGGTGTGAAGAAAAACGAATATACAAATGCGACAACAGGACAGCTTGTAAATCCGACGACAAATGACTGGGATTATGAACTGATCGATATGCTCGGATACAACAAAGAGATGTTCCAGCCGGTATCTATGCCGGGAACAGTTGTAGGCGAATTTACGCAGGATATTCAGAACGAGGTTGGATTCAACTGTAAAGTTGTTCTTCCGGCTACTCATGATACAGGCTCAGCGGTACTTGCAGTGCCGACCAATGATGACAATGCCATTTATATCAGCTCCGGTACATGGTCATTGATGGGAATTGAGAGAAAAGAAGCAGACTGCTCACTGAGAAGTATGCAGGCAAACTTCACAAACGAAGGTGGATACGATCACCGTTTCCGTTACCTGAAAAATATCATGGGACTCTGGATGATCCAGTCTGTAAAGAAAGAATTCACAGAAGATCTTTCTTTTGCAGAGATTTGTGAGAGGGCTTCCAAAGAGACGATCACATCTTTAGTAGACTGTAATGATGACTGCTTCCTTGCTCCAAAGAGCATGATTGAAGCTGTGAAGAAGTTCTGCCGTGATTCCAAGCAGCAGGTGCCTGAAACAGTGGGCGAGATTGCAGCAGTTATCTACAACAGCCTTGCAAAATGTTATGGAGATACAATTGAAGAAATCGAATCATTGACAGGAAAAAAATATACTACGATCTATGTTGTCGGTGGCGGTGCCAATGCAGGATATCTCAACGAATTGACAGCAAAATACACAGCAAAAAAAGTTTCCGCAGGACCTTCTGAAGCTACAGCAATCGGAAATATTGTTGTCCAGATGCTTCACGACGGAGTATTTAAAGACCTGCCGGAAGCAAGAACATGTGTTGGAAAATCATTTGATGTAAAAATATACGAAAACGCGTAATTCAAATTCAAAAAAATGGAGGAAGAAAAGATGACAAGATATGAATCCGCAAAAGAAATCTATGCAAAATTAGGAGTAGACACAGACGCAGCAATCGCGAAATGTAAAGAAATCCCGGTTTCTCTTCACTGCTGGCAGGGAGATGACGTAACAGGATTTGATCACGATGGCCCTCTGACAGGAGGAATCCAGACAACAGGAAACTATCCGGGAAAAGCAAGAACTCCGGAAGAACTGTTAGCTGATATGGATAAGGCAATGAGCCTGATGCCGGGTAAAAAGAAAATCAATGTTCATGCATGCTACGCAATCTTTGAAGATGGAGAATTCGTAGATCGTGATAAATTAGAGCCAAAACATTTCCAGAAATGGGTTGATTTTGCAAAAGAAAGAGGAATGGGACTTGATTTTAACCCAACATTCTTCTCTCACCCAATGGTAAAAGACGGACTTACACTTTCAAGCCCGGATGAGGAAGTAAGAAACTTCTGGATCGAGCATGGAAAAGCCTGCATCCGCATTTCACAGTATTTTGCAGAGCAGACAGGAGTTCCTTGTGTAATGAATATCTGGACAGGTGACGGATTCAAAGATATCCCGGCTGACCGCATGGGACCACGTGTACGCTACAAAGAGTCTATCGATGCAATCCTTTCCGAGCCATTTGACACAAACCTTGTAAAACCTTGTGTAGAGTCTAAAGTATTCGGTATCGGTGTTGAGGCTTACACAGTAGGATCAGCAGAATTCTCACTGAGCTACGCTGCAATGAATAAAGACAAATGTCTGCCGCTGATGGACAACGGACATTATCACCCGACAGAAGTAGTATCCGATAAGATTCCGGCACTGCTTGCTTTCTTCCCGGAGATTGCTCTGCATGTTACACGTCCGATCCGTTGGGATTCAGATCATGTAGTTCTCTTTGATGATGAGACAAAAGAGATCGCAAAAGAGATCGTTCGCTGCGAGAACGGAATTGACCGTACATATATTGCACTGGATTACTTTGATGCTTCCATCAACCGTATTTCCGCATGGGTAACAGGATTCCGCAGCTTCCAGAAAGCACTGCTTGATGCACTTTGTCAGCCAAGCGAGATGCTTAAAGAGCTTCAGGATACAAACCAGATGAGCAAGAAGATGGTTGTTATGGAACAGTGCAAGACACTTCCAATCGGTGATGTATGGGAAGAGTACTGCCGTCAGTGTGGAGTAGAAGCTGAAGGATGGTTTGACGAGATTCAGAAATATGAGGATGAAGTGCTGTCTAAGAGAGCATAATATAATAGAGTGAAAAAATGGGGGATATCAGGAAATTGATATGCCCCATTTTTGTTCGAAAATGCGAAGTTGGTCAAGGAATGGACTTTGATTATTCTTCCTAAATCAAATTCAGATATTCCAGTGCCTGGCGGATTCCGCCGTCTTCCAATGCGCCGGTCACATAATCAGCCTGGGCTTTCAAGTATTCAGATCCATTTCCCATAGCAACCTTAAATCCGGCAGCCTGGAACATTGGCAAGTCATTATTGCTATCGCCGAAAGCAATAACATCCTTCTTTTCGTATCCAAGTACATTACTCATAACACTGATCGCAAGTCCTTTGGAACAGCCTTTCATGACGAATTCAATCGTTCTTCCAACAAAAGATCCACTGTGAATAATATAATCATACCATGGGGATAATTCCTGGCATAATTTCTCTGGATTACATCCGGGTGTGCGTTTGGCACTTATTTTATTAAAGTGAAGATTATGTTCATTTCCACGAATAGGGAGCAGTTTCTCACCGAGTTCCTGCGTGATCAGATCAGCGAACCAGTCTATGTCAGTTGTATATTCATCCAGATTATAGTACATATAATCATTGCCTTCCAGTACAGGGATAAAACCGTTTGCCTTAATGATCTCTACGGTCTTCCATGCCAGATCGGTTGGCATCTCACGCTCAAATACCTGCGTTCCATTATATTCGATATATGCTCCAAGATTGGCGATGAGTCCGTCAAATCCAATCTCCTTCATAAGATATTCCGGAACAAAAGCATTTGAACGGCCGGTACAGATGAAAGTCTTGTGTCCGTTTTTTCTCAGCTGTTGAAGTGCGAGCTTTGTATCTTCTGGTGTTCCTTTTACAATATCTAAAATTGTTCCATCTGCATCAAAGAAAAGACATTTTCCCATTGTAAGTATTCCTTCTATATTATAGTATTACCTTTCTCCTAAAAATCCCATGAATTTACGTACAGAGTAATTCAGAATAAGATCATCCGGAATGTCAGCCTTTCGAGCCAAAGCTTCGGCATACTGGAAGTCGCCGATATGTTCGGTGCCGTGGCTGTCACTGGAGAACAGGACCGGATAATTAAAATGTTTGGACAGATTTAATATTAAGAGATCTGCGTAGGTCGTATCCCCACGATATCCATCCGGGCTTAAGGAACTGTTGTTGATCTCGAGCAGAACATGATTCTCCATTGCTGCATGGAAAAGCGCAAAATAATCTACCGGAAACTTCTCATCATCACAATGGCCGATGATATTTACACTAGGATTCTCCATTGCTTTCATATAAGCACGGGTGTTCTCATCTACGGTTCCGGATTTGAAAATTGGACGATGCATACTTGCTATAACATAATCCAGAGACTCCAAAATCTCGTCCTCAAGATCCAGTTTTCCTTCCTGATCCAGGATATTTACTTCCGCACCGTAGAGCATTCTCACGCCAAGTCGCTTCGGCTGTGCAAATGCAAGGCTGCGGAAATAAGAAATGCGTCCGCCACCAAGCGTCTTCGGACCATGATCGGAGATGCCAAGCATCTTAAGCCCTGCGGCATTGGCCGCTTTTGCCATATCAGTCATAGTCGCACAGGTTCCGTGGCCGCTGGCAATGGAATGTGTGTGGATATCAAATTCATAAGAAGCCATATAATCAAAACCTTCTTTCTAATCGTTCACGCGACAGACAGTGTGTCGATTCATTTGCCATGCCGCATATATACTTTAAGTATGCGGTATTTTAAGTAAAATGTCAATAAATTCGGGGTGAAATGTGAAGAAAAAACAAATAAAACACAACATAAAATGTGTTGGGATTTGTTGTAACTTTACAGAAATATAATGTGGGATGTATTGTGTTTTGGTTGACTTTGAAGGGCAAATAAAGTATAATAGACATTAATATTGGAAGAAAGGAGTTTAAGAGCAAAATGGGACTTTATACTTATGACAGTACTCCCATCCCGAAGTCGGACAGAATTCCAAAACTGGTAGAAAACCTGTATGCGAAAATGCCTGAGATTGAGTCGGCGAGAGCGGTACTGATTACGGAGTCGTACAAACAGACTGAGAATGAACCAATGATCATTCGTAGAGCAAAAGCGTTCCAGCATATTTTGGAGAATATTCCGATCACGATCCGTGACCTGGAGCTCGTTGTTGGAAGCAGTACACTTGCTCCAAGAGGATGCCAGACGTTCCCGGAGTTTTCCTACGAGTGGCTGGAAGCAGAGTTTGATACAGTCGAAACAAGAAGTGCTGACCCGTTCTATATCTCTGAGCAGACGAAGAAGGAACTGAAAGAGGCGAATGCTTACTGGAAGGGCCGTACAACAAGTGACCTGGCTACAGCATACATGGAGCCGGAGACATTACTTGACATGGAACACAACATCTTTACACCTGGAAACTATTTCTACAATGGTGTAGGACATGTGACAGTTAAGTACGGTGAAGTTCTTGAGATCGGATTTTCCGGAATCCGCAAGAAAGCAGAAGATGAGCTTGCTTCTATGAAGGTCAGTGATGGCAACTACCAGACAAAATCACGTTTCCTTGAGGCGGTAATGATCAGCTGTGATGCAGCAATTACATATGCCCGCCGTTATGCAAAGCTTGCACTTGAGATGGCTGAGAAATGTTCTGATCCGGTAAGAAAGAAAGAACTTCTTATCATTGCACAGAATTGTGCGAATGTACCGGAGAAGGGTGCGACAGGATTCTATGAAGCGTGTCAGTCCTTCTGGTTTGTACAGCAGCTGTTACAGATCGAGTCCAGTGGACATTCCATATCCCCTGGAAGATTCGACCAGTACATGTATCCTTATTATAAGAAGGATCTCGACAGCGGAAAGATCACAAGAGAGTTTGCACAGGAACTGATGGATTGTATCTGGGTTAAATTAAATGACCTGAACAAGTGTCGTGATGCAGCTTCCGCAGAGGGATTCGCAGGTTACAGTCTGTTCCAGAACCTGATCGCAGGAGGACAGAACGAAGATGGTGTAGATGTTACGAATGATCTTTCATTCATGTGTATTACATCATCTATGCATGTATTCCTTCCGATGCCTTCTCTTTCTGTAAGAGTTTGGAATGGATCACCGCATGATTTCCTGATTTATGCAGCAGAACTTACAAGAACAGGAATCGGACTCCCGGCGTATTATAATGATGAGGTTATTATCCCGTCACTTGAGAGCCGTGGACTGACTTTACAGGATGCGAGAGACTACAATATCATCGGATGTGTAGAACCACAGAAGTCCGGTAAGACGAATGGATGGCATGATGCAGCATTCTTCAATATGTGCCGTCCGTTGGAACTGGTATTTTCAAATGGTGTGGACAAGGGTGTACAGATTGGTCCGAAGACAGGTAATGTTGAGGATATGAAGACGTTTGATGAATTCTATGATGCTTATAAAGCACAGATGGATTACGCGATCGCACTGCTTGTTAATGCTGATAATGCCATTGATATGGCACACGCAGAGAGAGCACCGCTGCCATTCCTCGCATGTATGGTTGATGACTGTATCAAGAGAGGAAAGACACTGGAACAGGGAGGAGCTGTATATAACTTTACAGGTCCGCAGGGATTCGGCGTTGCCAACATGGCGGATGCACTTTACGCAGTAAAGAAACTCGTTTATGACGAGAATAAGATTACAATGCATGACCTGAAGATGGCTCTTAGTACGAACTATGGAAAGGGCCTGAGCAATGAAGATGTTGCAGAGATGGTATCAGAAGTAGCTTCAGCTATGAAGTCTGCCGGACAGCCGGTAGGTGAGAAAGAAGTTGCAGCAATCCTGAAAACTGTTGTTGCAGCAACAGAATCAGAACAGGTGAAGGCAAACGGCGAGAGAATCCTCAAGCTGATCGATGCAGTGCCGAAGTTCGGAAATGATATTCCTGAAGTTGACGCATTTGCAAGAGATGTTGCCTATACTTATACAAAACCACTGGAGAAATACAAAAACCCACGTGGAGGTATGTTCCAGGCAGGATTATATCCGGTATCAGCGAATGTACCGCTTGGCGGACAGACAGGAGCTACACCGGACGGACGTCTGGCACACATGCCGGTAGCCGATGGAGTATCTCCGTCAGCAGGTAAGGATGTGAACGGACCGACAGCAGCTGCAAACTCCGTTTCCAGATTGGATCACTTTATTGCTTCAAACGGAACACTGTTCAATCAGAAGTTCCATCCATCAGCCCTGAGTGGAAGAGAAGGACTTGAGAAGTTTGTAGGACTGATCCAGTCATACTTCGATCAGAAGGGAAGCCACATGCAGTTTAACGTCGTCAGCCGTGAGACACTTCTGGATGCACAGAAACATCCGGAGCAGTACAAACATCTGGTTGTACGTGTAGCTGGATACAGTGCACTGTTTACGACATTGTCCAAGTCACTGCAGGATGATATCATCCGCAGAACAGAGCAGGGATTTTAAGAATAAGAAGGAGACAGCATGGAAGAATATCTGAAGACCAAAGGAAGAATCTTCGATATCCAGCGGTATTCCATCCATGATGGGAATGGAATTCGAACCATCGTGTTCCTGAAGGGCTGTGTGCTCAGATGCCGCTGGTGCTGTAATCCGGAATCACAGCACTACGAGATCGAGACAATGATGGTACAGGGAGAACCGAAAGTGATCGGTGAGGACACTACGGTTGCTGAAGTGATGAAGACGGTAGAAAAAGACCGTACTTATTATAGAAGAACCGGAGGCGGACTTACGCTTTCCGGAGGTGAAAGCCTTTGCCAGCCGAAGTTCGCAAGAGACCTTCTGCGGGCAGCAAAAGAATCAGGAATCACAACTGCGATGGAAAGTATGGGATGCGCACCATACAGCACGATCGAAGAGATTCTTCCATATTTAGACCAGTATCTTCTGGATATTAAACATATGAATCCGGAGAAACATAAGGAGTTCACAGGACGTTCGAACGAACTGATGTTGGAGAACGCGAAGAAGATTGCGGACTCCCATATGACAGAGTTAAGCATCCGTGTTCCGGTTATTCCGGGGTTCAATGACACAGAGCTGGAGATCCGTGATATTGCCTCATATGTCCGTAAACTTGGAAATGTAAGAAGAATGCATCTTCTGCCTTACCACAGACTGGGACAGGATAAATATGACGGACTGAACCGCCCATACCTGATGGGTGATGTGAAACCACCGACAAATGAAAAGATGGAACGCCTTCTGCAGGTTGCGAAAGAAGTTTCCGGCGTAGAGTGCCGGATCGGTGGTTAAAAATCTTGAATTTTAATAGAAAAATTCAGGGTTAGAACAAAAAACACAATCAGATAATCTACACGAAGTCGAAAACAGAGAAAATAGTGAAAATAATCGCAAGAAACAACAAAAACAACGGCTGTTAAAATTGACTAATGTGGGATTGTGTGGTAAAATAAGTCAAGAAACAACACAAAACAAAAGTTTTGACACGATTCCAAGGAGGAGAAAAAATGCAAAACGAATACGAAATCAAAAAAGAAATGTGTGAGATCGGAAGAAGAGTTTACAACCGTGGAATGGTTGCAGCTAATGACGGAAACTTTTCTGTAAAACTGAATGACCATGAGTTCCTGTGTACACCAACAGGTGTCAGCAAAGGATTCATGACACCAGAGTACATCTGTAAAGTAGATGAGAATGGTAACGTTCTTCAGGCAAACAAAGGATTCAGACCATCTTCAGAGATTAAGATGCACATGCGTGTGTACAGAGAGAGACCAGACGTTCAGTCTGTAGTACATGCTCATCCACTGTATGCTACAACATTCGCTATCGCTGGTATCCCGCTTACACAGCCGATTATGCCAGAAGCAGTTATCGCTCTTGGATGTGTTCCGATCGCTAAATACGGTACACCTTCTACAATGGAGATTCCGGACGCTATCGAGCCATACCTTCAGCACTTTGATGCAGTTCTTCTTGAGAACCACGGAGCACTTGCTTACTCAGACAGCCTTCTGAGCGCATACCACAAGATGGAGTCTCTTGAGTTCTACGCACGTCTGTTATGGCAGTCCATGCAGGTTGGCGGACCTCAGGAACTGAACGACGAGCAGGTTCAGAGACTGTACGAACTGAGAAGACAGATGGGACTTCCAGGAAAACACCCGGCAAACCTTTGCCCGAACGCTAAAGCTGGTAAGCCAAGCTGCCACTCATGTGGTGGAAACTGTGGTGGATCTTCAGCAGCAGCTCCAGAAGGAACAGATGCTGATCTTGTAGCTTCTATCACAAAGAAAGTTATGGAACAGCTGGGAATGTAATCTAACAGATTAGTAAAGGAGCAATGCTATGAACGAACAGGAAATCACCAGTGCAGTTCAGGCTGTGCTGGAACAGATGAAGGAAGCGGCTCCGCAGCATACACACAAACATGTCTGTCAATGCAAAAAGCATCAGATGACATTGAAACTTGCGAATGCCCTGATTGAAAAAGTCAAGGAAGAAGCAGTGAGGGTTGGTGTGAATGCGGTTGTAGCAGTTTCCGACAAGGCAGGCAGACCTGTAGCCGTCCAGTGCATGGATGACGCCTACATAGCAAGCTTTGATATTGCATTAAATAAGACATATACTTCCGCGAGCCTTAAGATGTCCACAGCAGAGTTGAGTCAGTTGAGTCAGCCGGGGCAGCCGTTATACGGAATTCAGTTTACGAATGATGGCAAGATCGTGATCTTCGGAGGCGGAGAGGTACTCGAAGCAGATGGTAAGATCGTCGGTGCGCTTGGTGTCAGCGGCGGAACTGCTGAGCAGGACACAGCAATCGCAGCTTACGGAAAACAAGTCTTCAAGGAGGTATTAGAGTGTCTATAAATGAACAGATGGTTCAGGACATTGTACAGGACGTTCTTGCAAAGATGCAGATCGCTTCTGATGTACAGGGAGACCGCGGCGTATTCAAGGATATGAACGAGGCCATTGAGGCAGCGAAAGCGTCCCAGAAGATCGTGGCTAAGATGTCACTGGATCACAGAGAGAAAGTAATCTCCAATATCCGTAAAAAGATCAAGGAGAATGCAGAAATCCTGGCCCGCATGGGTGTTCAGGAGACTGGCATGGGAAATGTCGGACATAAAATTTTAAAACACCAGCTGGTAGCTGAGAAGACTCCGGGAACAGAGGATATCACTACACAGGCATGGTCAGGAGACAGAGGTCTTACATTGATCGAGATGGGACCGTTCGGAGTAATCGGAGCGATCACACCGTGTACAAACCCAAGTGAGACAGTTCTCTGTAACACAATCGGAATGTTCGCAGGTGGAAATACAGTAGTATTCAATCCACATCCGGCAGCAATCAAAACATCAATCTACGCAGTTAATCTTCTGAACGAAGCATCTGTTGAAGTTGGTGGACCGGACAACATCGCTTGTACAGTAGAGCATCCGACACTTGAGACAAGTAACATCATGATGAAACATCCTGCAATCCAGCTGATCGCTGCAACAGGAGGTCCGGGAGTTGTTACAGCAGTTCTTTCTTCAGGAAGAAGAGGAATCGGAGCTGGAGCAGGTAACCCACCGGCACTTGTTGATGAAACAGCAGATATCCGTAAGGCAGCTGAGGACATTGTAAACGGATGTACATTTGATAACAACCTTCCGTGTATCGCAGAAAAAGAAATCGTTGCAGTTGATTCTATCGCTGATGAACTGATGCACTATATGGTAAATGAGCAGGGATGCTACCTGGCTTCTAAAGAAGAGCAGGATGCATTGACAAATGTAGTTCTTGCAGGCGGAAAGCTGAATAGAAAATGTGTCGGCCGTGATGCAAAGACACTGCTTGGAATGATCGGAGTTACAGTTCCGGATAATATCAGATGTATTACATTTGAGGGACCAAAGGAACACCCACTGATCGCAACCGAGCTTATGATGCCAATTCTTGGTGTAGTAAGAGCGAAAGATTTCGATGATGCTGTAGAGCAGGCTGTATGGCTTGAGCACGGCAACAGACATTCCGCTCACATTCACTCCAAGAATGTAGATCGTATTACAAAATATGCAAAAGCAATTGACACAGCAATTCTTGTTAAGAACGGACCGTCCTATGCGGCACTTGGATTCGGAGGCGAAGGCTTCTGTACATTTACAATTGCCAGCAGAACTGGTGAAGGACTTACAAGCGCAAGCAGCTTCACAAAGAGAAGACGCTGCGTAATGACAGACAGCTTATGTATAAGATAACGGAGGTATAGACAATGGAAATGAATTCTGCTAATGTAGAAGCTGTTGTAAAACAGGTACTCGAGAGCATGCTGGAAAAGAAAGTTCCAGAAGCAGCTCCGGCACAGAAAGCAGCAGGAAATGAAATTCCGAAGACAGCTCATGTAGCTATGCTTACAGAGCTTGAGCATTATGAGATCAAAGAGTATCCGATGCCGGAAGTTGGCGACGGAGATATTCTTGTTAAAGTTGAAGGATGTGGTGTTTGTGGAACAGACGCACATGAATTCAAGAGAGATCCATTCAGTCTTATCCCTGTAGTACTCGGACACGAGGGAACAGGTGAGATTGTTAAGATGGGTAAAAATGTTAAACTTGACAGTGCCGGAAAGGCTCTGAATGTTGGAGACAAAGTTGTTACATGTATGATCTTTAAGGATGACCCGGAGATCACAATGTACGACCTCAACAAACAGAACGTAGGCGGAGCTGATGTATACGGACTTCTCCCGGATGATGATATTCATCTGAACGGATGGTTCTCAGATTACATCCTGATCCGTGAGGGATCTACAGTATTCAACGTAAGTGATCTGGATCTGAAATCCCGTGTACTGATCGAGCCATGTGCAGTACTTGTACATGCAGTAGAAAGAGCTAAGACAACAGGAATCTTAAGATTCAACAGCAGAGTAGTTGTTCAGGGATGTGGACCGATCGGACTGATCTGTATCGCAGTTCTTCGTACAATGGGAATTGAGAATATCGTAGCTGTAGACGGAGAGCAGAAGAGACTTGACTTTGCTAAGAGAATGGGAGCTGAGAAGTCAGTGAACTTCAAAGATTTCCAGGGAATCGATGCACTTGCACAGGGAGTGAAAGACGCATTTGGCGGACACGCTGCTGACTTCGCATTCCAGTGTACAGGATCACCGGTTGCTCATGCAAACATTTACAAATTCATCCGCAATGGTGGTGGACTTTGTGAGCTTGGATTCTTCATCAACGGTGGAGATGCAACAATCAACCCACACTTCGATCTTTGCTCAAAAGAGATCACACTGGTTGGCTCATGGGTATATACTCTGAGAGATTACGCAACTACATTTGATTTCCTTAAGAGAGCAAAAGCAATCGGACTTCCGATGGATGATCTGATCACACACGAGTTCCCACTCGAGCAGATCAACGAGGCTCACCAGACAAACCTGGCTATGAAAGGTCTTAAGATCGCAATCATCAACAAATAAGGTGAGAGAGTATGGAAGCAGTAGGTATGCTGGAAGTATTCGGACTTGCAACAGCGTTTGCAGCGGCTGACGCCGGATGTAAAGCAGGAAATGTAAGACTGGAGAACTTCGATAAAAATAAACCTGCGAATGCAGACGAATTGCCTGTACCGTTGATCGTAATGGTCAAGTTCCGCGGACAGGTTGCTGATGTGGAGGCAGCACTTGAGGCTGCTACAGCGAAAGCAGAGTCGATGACAGGAATTGTCACAAAGTATAAGATCTCAAGACCGACAGAGGACACTGAGAAGATGCTTAAGCTTAACGCATTTGATAAAGGAACACCACACAAAGTAACAGACGAAGAAGTCGAAGAAATTTAGGAGGATATTACAATGGCAATGGCACAGCTTGCATTAGGAATGGTAGAAACAAGAGGACTTACAGCAGCAATCGAGGCTGCAGATGCAATGACAAAAGCAGCAGAGGTTACACTCGTAGGAACAGAGAAGATCGGATCCGGACTTGTAACAGTTATGGTTCGTGGAGATGTTGGAGCTGTTAAAGCAGCAGTTGAGACAGGTGCTGACGCAGCTGGAAGACTTGGAGAGCTCGTAGCTACACACGTAATCCCAAGACCACACAACGACGTTGAGAAGATCCTTCCTACAGTATAGTTTGAAGTCAAACAGCTAGAAAAGGAGCAGTCTCATGGGAAAAGCGTATGGATTCTTTGAAATCCCAAGTGTTACGGCAGCAGTGGTAGCCGTGGATATCATGTGCAAGACTGCTGATGTGCAGTTCGTTACATGGGAGAAAAAACTGGGTGGAAGACTTGTCACGATCATTATTCGTGGCGATGTCTCCGCAGTTGCGCAGGCCATTGAAGCTGCCGAGCAGAATGGAATCAAAAAACCGGTTAGCACAGTAGTGATCCCAAGTCCTCACGAGGAAATATTGAGAATCATTAACACAAGTGTAAACAAGGTTGTATAGGAGGCAGCTACAGATGGCAGACGAAAAAGAAAAGAAAACAACAACAGCCAAAGCGCCAGCCAAAACTGTACGCAGAGTAAAAAAGACGGCGCAGAAGGCAGAACCGGTTCAGAAGAAACCGGAAGTTCAGAAGGAGGAACGCAGAATGTCACAGGAAGCATTAGGAATGGTTGAAACAAGAGGACTTGTAGCATCTATCGAGGCAGCAGATTCAATGTTAAAAGCTGCTAACGTAGCACTCGTTGGAACAGAGAAGATCGGATCTGGTCTTGTTACAGTTATGGTTCGTGGAGACGTTGGAGCAGTTAAATCAGCAGTTGAGTCTGGAGCAGAGTCAGCAGGAAGACTTGGAGAGCTTGTAGCTACACATGTAATCCCAAGACCACACACAGATGTTGAGAAGATCCTTCCACAGATCAAATAATAGTCAAAGGTAAATAAGACCGGTACTTTCAGGGGATTAAGCGCCGGGCGCTGATCCCCTGAGAGTGTTTAAAAGTAAGCGGAGTGATCCGCTTTGCGAGGAGACACAAATATGGATAATAGTAATGTGGAATTAATTACGAAAATGGTTCTCGAAGCAGTAGAGAAAAAGAAAGCTGCTCAGTCAGAGGCAGGTTTTCTCGTTCCAATCGGAGTGTCCGCAAGACATATCCATCTCACACAGGAGCATGTCGAGATTCTGTTTGGAGAAGGCTATCATCTCACAAAGTTCAAAGAACTTATGGGTGGACAGTTTGCATCAAATGAAAAGGTTACAATCGTTGGTCTTAAATTAAGAGCAATCGAGAATGTAAGAGTTCTTGGACCAGTCAGAAAGAATACTCAGGTAGAGATTTCTGCGACAGATGCAATCAGCCTTGGTGTAAAAGCACCAATCAGAGAATCAGGAAATATTGCAGGAAGTGCACCAATCGCGATCATCGGACCAAAGGGTGCGGTATATCTGAATGAAGGATGCATTGTTGCAAAGAGACATATTCACATGGCTCCGAAAGATGCGATGGCAGCAGGAGTTCACGATGGTGATATCATATCTGTAAAAGCAGATAATGAGAGAGGAACCATCTTTAACAACGTACAGATCCGTGTAGATGACAGCTTTACACTTGAGATGCACATCGATACAGATGAAGCAAATGCAGCGCAGATTAAGAGCGGGGATACCGTGAGGATTGTATCATGTTAATGGGAAAAGTTGTTGGCAGTGTTGTATCAACACGCAAGAATGAAAACTTAGTCGGAAATAAATTCATGATTGTAGAAGTGGCAGATCATATGCGTCAGGGAGCAAAACAGATCATTGCGATCGATAAGATCGGCGCAGGAATCGGCGAATACGTTCTGGTTGTACAGGGAAGTGCTGCAAGAATCGGAAGTGGTATGCCGGAAGCTCCGATCGATGCTGCAATCGTTGGAATTATTGACGAAGGATTAGGACTGGAGTAGTGAAATTATGGATATGAAAGAATTAAGCAGCATATTGCAGCAGAACGGTATCGTTGGTGCTGGTGGTGCAGGCTTTCCTACATATGCTAAATTAGATGAACGTGCAGAGACGATCATTCTGAACTGTGCAGAGTGTGAGCCACTGCTTCGACTTCACAGACAGCTCCTTGAGAAATATGCAAAGGAGATCATTGATACATTTCATATGATCGGCGAGACAGTCGGTGCGAAAGAAGTCATCATTGGTATTAAGAAAGCTTACACAGCAACGATCGAAGCTGTAAAGGCCGTTATGGGACAGTATCCGGAAGTAAGACTTGGACTGTTGGACGAAGTATATCCGGCAGGTGATGAGGTTGTTCTTATTTATGAGACAACCGGAAAAGTTGTAAGACCGGGCGGACTTCCAATCGAAAGCGGCGTAGCTGTATTCAACGTAGAGACAGTTTACAATGTATACAGAGCACTGAATGAGAAGACACCAGTTGAGGATAAGCTTGTATCAGTAGTAGCTGAAGTAGAGCACCCAATTACAGTCCGTGTTCCAATCGGAACACCACTGGAAGAGGTAGTAGCTCTTGCTGGCGGTGTAACTACAAAAGATGCGGTTTACTTTGTTGGTGGACCTATGATGGGTAACATCGGAACAGGAGCGCAGCCTGTTACAAAGACAACGAATGCGATTCTTGTTCTTCCGAAAGACCATCACATCATTCAGAAGAAATTAAAGAAAAATTCAATCGATATGAAGAGAGCAGCAGCCTGCTGTTGCCAGTGTACAATGTGTACAGACTTATGTCCAAGACATCTGTTAGGACATCCGATTGAGCCAAATAAATTTATGCTTGCAGCAACATGCAAGGATGTACAGGAGCCGAACATCTTCATCAATACATTGTTCTGCTCATCCTGTGGACTTTGTGAGATGTATTCCTGTTTCCAGGGACTTTCACCAAGAAGTCTGATGGCAGAGTACAAAGGAGGTCTTCGTGCAAACGGAATCCGTCCTCCGAAAGTAGAAGCAAAACCTGTAGGACCGGAAAGAGAATACAGAAAAGTTCCGATGGAGAGACTTATGGCGCGTCTTGATCTTACGAGATATAACCGTGAGGCACCGCTGGATGAATCAGTAGTGCCGGTTAAGACAGTACGTATTCTGTTAAGTCAGCATATTGGAGCACCTGCTTCTGCAATTGTGAAAGCAGGCGACATGGTAACTAAAGGACAGATGATTGCTGAACCAGGAAAGGGATTAAGCGTTGGAATCCACGCATCCGTGAATGGTTTAGTTACAGAAGTAAATGAGAAATATATTGTCATAGAATCTCAGGAAGGACGTGCAGGCAATGAGTAAGGCTATTGGAATGGTAGAATATAAGACTGTTTCAGCAGGTATTACCGCAGCAGATGCTATGGTAAAGACTTCTGAAGTCAGCATAATCGAAGCACAGACAGTATGTCCGGGCAAATATATCGCGATCATTACAGGTGACTTAAGTGCCGTTAAAGCAGCAGTAGATAATGCAAAAGAAATGCATGGCCTTCACCTGATCGACAGTTTCGTGCTGGGTAATCCGCACGAGTCTATCTTCCCGGCAATTTATGGTGCAGCACACATCGAAGACGTATCCGCTCTTGGTATTATGGAGACATACGATGCATCTTCAATTATTGTAGCTGCTGATGAGGCTGCGAAGACGGCTATCGTTGATCTGATCGAGCTTCGTATCGCACGTGGTATGTGCGGAAAATCCTACATGCTGCTCACTGGTGAAGTGGCTGCAGTAGAAGCTGCAATCGAAAAAGCTAAGGAAGCAATCAAAGATAGAGGAATGTTCCTTGACTCTTCCGTTATTGCTCATCCGGATGCTCAGATTCGCGATGCAATTTTATAATGAACTCTGCTTTAATGTCTGAGGGAATTATAGTTCAATACCGGTAACATTATATTGGACTTAGGACAGGAGGCAGTGATATGCTTGCGATAGAGAGAAGAAATGAAATACTAGAAAAACTGCAGAATGACAGACGAGTTGTAGTAAGTGAATTGAGTCAGATTTATGAGGTCTCTGAGGAAACAATCCGAAGAGATCTCGATAAACTGGTTCAGGACGGTTTTGCTATAAAAAGCTATGGCGGTGCCGTAATCAATGAAAATGTAAATATCGAGCTTCCGTTCAACATCAGAAAGAACCGTAATATCGTTGGTAAACAGCATATAGCGGAGCTTGTGAGTGAACAGATCAAAGATGGGGACAGCATCATGCTTGATGCAAGTTCTACAGCAGTGTATGTTGCAAAGACGCTTCTCGAACAGGGAAAGAAGAATCTTACCGTGCTCACGAACTCAGTGGAGATTATCATAGAGCTTTTTGGAGCACAGGACTGGAAAGTTCTTTCTACCGGAGGAGAATCAAGAGAAGGATCCTTTGCGCTGGTAGGTTATCAGACAGACAGGATGCTTCGATCCTATCATGTAGATAAGGCAATCATCTCTGCAAAGGGAATCGATATGAATGCAGGACTTACAGATTCAGATGATCTGCATGCGAATAATAAGCGGACGATGCTGACGAGGGCAAAGGATAAAATTCTTGCTGTAGACAGCAGTAAGTTCGATCAAGTAGCATTTGCTGAGATAGGTTCATTAGATCAGATCACAACTATCGTTACGGATGCAAAGCCGGAAACAAGATGGCTTCAGCATTTTGATAAGATCGGTGTTAAATGTATCTATCCAAAGTAAGGAAGGGCAGTTATGAAAAGCTTTCAGATTAAAACTAGAGTAAATTTTGGAGATAACGCTCTGGATCGACTGGCAGAAGTGCCATATAAGAAGATCCTGATCGTTACAGATCCATTTATGGCGAAAAGCAAAAATCTGAACCTGATTCTTGATCCGATCAAAAAAGCAGGAAAGGAATATGATATCTTTCAGGATATCGTTCCGGATCCACCGATTGAGAAGATCAGTCTCGGTGTTAAGAAGATGCTTGAATATAAGCCAGATGCAATTGTTGCAGTTGGTGGCGGATCAGCAATTGACTCCTCCAAGTCAATCCGTGAATTTGCACTCCGCGTAGACCATTACGCAGAGGTAGGGCTGATCGCAATACCGACAACAAGTGGTACAGGATCAGAGGTAACTTCATTCGCTGTTGTATCTGATCCGGCAGAACAGAGAAAATATCCACTGGTATCCTGGGATCTGACACCGGATGAGGCAATTCTCGATGCAGAACTTGTAAAGAGTGTGCCGCCGGCAATCACAGCAGATACTGGAATGGACGTATTTACACACGCACTTGAAGCATGTGTAAGTACAGATAGAAGCGATTTCTCAACAGCACTTGCAGAGAAATCAATCGAGTTGGTTGGAGTATTCCTCCTCAGAGCATATCTGGATGGAAATGATACTCATGCACGTCAGAAGATGCATTCTGCATCCTGTCTGGCAGGACTTGCATTCAACTCAGCATCTCTCGGACTAAACCATGGTATGGCTCATCAGTTAGGTGCAAAGTTCCACATCCCACATGGACGTGCGAACGCAATGCTTCTTCCACATATCATTGAGTTCAACAGTGATATCAATAAGCATAGTAAGAGTCAGAAAGAATATCTTCCGGCTGTAAAACGTTATGCAACAGTAGCTCAGATCCTTGGACTGAGCAGCTATAATGAGATCATGACAGTAAGATCTCTCGTAAACTGGGTACAGTTTATGTTAAAAGAGATGGATATTCCGCTGTCAATCTCCCAGATGGGTACAATCTCAGAGGAAGAGTACTTCAATGCAATCGACAGTATGGCAGATGCCGCACTCGAGGACGGATGTACAGCAACGAACCCGAGAAAACCTTCAAAGGAAGATGTTATAGAAATCTATAAGAAATTGTGGAAATAATAAGCGTAAAAAGAAGTAAAAAAGAAGCTGCGTATTGTAGCTTCTTTTTTTAGATGTTTTTTAAAGTTCTCTGCATTCATTGGCCTGCTTCACAAATTTTCATTTTCGGGTAATGGTACCGATTTATTAATTGAGTGTTATCTGAAAGAATTGTTGTATATACTATACAAATACCTGGAAAATGGACAGGAAGCGCGAAATGAAATTACCTATTTATATAGAAGCAGCAATGGGAGCTTTTCTGGTTGTGATTCTGGCAATGGCAGGAAGAAACGGAATGATTCCTCAGAACCAGAAAAATGATGTTATGAAACAGTCAGAAGTAGAACAGAAATCAGATTCTGACATGCAAAATGAAAAGGAAGCAGTTGCAGAAGAGGCAACAGAATCAATAGAAGAAGTTGCACAGACTGACAGCGCAGCAATAACAGCACAGATGTGTTCTCCGGCCGGGCAGTATCCGGTTATGGGGGAGAGTGTTGTTACGGTGGATGAGCTTGCAGATTATTTCAATCAATCGGGATACGAATATCCGTCGGAAGAACTTGCAAAAGGTGGAGCAGATTCCATAGAAACATTCTGCCAGATTTACTGTGAAGAAGCAGAGGCAGAAGACATCCGGGCAGAGGTTGCATTTACCCAGGCAATGAAAGAGACTGGATTTCTTCAGTTTGGTGGTGATGTAAGTATTGAACAGTTCAATTTTGCCGGAATAGGAACAACCGGGGGAGGAGTGCCGGGAAATTCTTATCCGGATGTCAGAACAGGAGTGCGGGCACAGATCCAGCATCTGAAGGCCTATGCGACAGATGAACCGCTGAATCAGACTTGTGTGGATAATCGTTATGAATATGTGAAAAAAGCTTCTGCACCTTATGTACAATGGCTGGGACAGAAAGAGAACCCGGAAGGAGCCGGTTGGGCGACAGGAGAGAACTACGGGTATGATATTGCAGGGATGTTGCAGCATTTACTTCTAAAAGAGCAAGGCTAAGAAGATATGGCTGGACTTCCGACGGTGCTTATGATATTTTAAGATTTCTTAAAGAAAGGGAAATCCCTTGACAAATCAGCCTTTGACAGCTATAGTAGTAACAGTTAAAAAATATTTAACAACTATGTAAAGATACAGGTGTTGAAGAAGAGGAGTACGTCATTACTTCCCACAGAGAGAATCGTTCAGATTGCTAAGAGGATCTGGCTGTGAGACGGTTTGGAAAAAGGATGATGGAAGGTAGCTTTGGAGCCGGAATTCTGAAAGGTCGAAGAGGTTGGATAGGAGTTCCCGGAGTCGTTCACGTTACAGAACGAAGAGATATATATGTGAAATTTTATTACATATATAAATAAGGTGGTACCGCGAGATTTTCGCCCTTTACGTGAAGTAGAGGGCGTTTTCTAGTTATAGAAGAAAGAGATATCCACTTTTAAAACAATGAAATTGTGGAAAACAACTACAAAATTAACATAATATGTGGAAAAAGGAGAACAATCATGAGCAAAGAACTCGCAAAGACTTACGATCCGAAACAGATCGAAGAGAAACTCTATGAGAGATGGTGTGAGAACAAGTATTTTCATGCTGAAGTAGACAGAAGTAAGAAACCATTTACAACAGTAATGCCGCCTCCGAATATTACAGGAAAGCTGCATATGGGACATGCACTTGACAACACACTGCAGGATATCCTGATCCGTTACAAGAGAATGGAAGGATACAATGCGCTGTGGATCCCGGGAACAGACCATGCAGCAATCTCTACAGAGGTTAAGGTTACAAACCAGCTCAAAGAAGAGGGAATCGACAAGAAAGAACTCGGACGTGAGGGATTCCTTGAGAGAACATGGCAGTGGAAAGAAGAGTACGCAGGAACAATCGAGAACCAGCTGAAGAAGCTTGGTATTTCCTGTGACTGGGACAGAGAGCGTTTTACAATGGACGAGGGATGTTCCAAGGCTGTAGAAGAAGTATTTATTAATTTATATAACAAGGGATACATTTACAAAGGATCCAGAATTATCAACTGGTGTCCGAAGTGTAAGACATCTCTGTCAGACGCAGAGGTAGAGCATGAGGATCAGGACGGAAACTTCTGGCACATCAAGTACCCAATCGCCGGAACAGACCGTTTCCTTGAGATCGCAACAACACGTCCGGAGACACTGCTTGGAGATACAGCAATCGCCGTTCACCCGGATGATGAGAGATACAAAGACATCGTAGGAAAGATGGCAATCCTTCCGCTTGTAAACCGTGAGATCCCGATCGTTGCGGACTATTATGTAGACAAAGAATTCGGAACAGGTGCTGTTAAGATCACACCGGCACATGACCCGAACGACTTCGAGGTAGGAAAGCGTCATAACCTTCCGGAGATCAACATCATGAATGATGATGCGACAATTAACGAGAAGGGTGGAAAATACGTAGGAATGGATCGTTACGAGGCCAGAAAGGCAATCGTAGCAGATCTGGACGAGCAGGGATACCTTGTAAAGGTTGTTCCTCACATGCATGCAGTAGGAACACATGATCGTTGTGGTACAACAGTTGAGCCACTGATCAAACAGCAGTGGTTCGTAAAGATGGATGAGCTTGCAAAACCGGCGATCAACGCACTGAAGACTGGCGAGCTTCGTTTTGTACCGGAGCGTTTTGACAAGATTTACCTTCACTGGCTTGAGAACATCAAAGACTGGTGTATTTCCCGTCAGATCTGGTGGGGACACAGAATCCCGGCTTATTACTGTGATGAGTGCGGTGAATTTGTAGTTGCGAAAGAAGCACCGGAGAAATGCCCACACTGTGGATGTACACATTTCACACAGGATGAGGATACACTGGATACATGGTTCTCTTCCGCACTGTGGCCGTTCTCCACACTTGGATGGCCAGAGAAGACAGAAGACCTTGACTACTTCTATCCGACAGATGTTCTTGTAACAGGATATGATATCATCTTCTTCTGGGTAATCCGTATGGTATTCTCAGGATATGAGCATACAGGAAAAGCTCCGTTTAACACAGTACTGATCCACGGTCTTGTAAGAGACTCCCAGGGACGTAAGATGAGTAAGTCTCTTGGAAATGGTATCGATCCGCTTGAGATCATCGACAAGTACGGTGCAGATGCCCTTAGACTGACACTGATCACAGGAAATGCACCTGGTAACGATATGCGTTTCTACAACGAGCGTGTTGAGGCAAGCCGTAACTTTGCAAACAAAGTATGGAATGCATCAAGATTTATTCTGATGAACATGGAGAAAAATGTTGTAGAAGAACCAGAAGACTTCCTGCTGAAACCGGCAGACAGATGGATCCTTTCCAAGGTTAACAGCCTGACAAAAGAAATGACAGAGAACATGGATAAGTTCGAACTCGGTATCGCAGTTCAGAAAGTTCATGACTTTATCTGGGATGAGTTCTGTGACTGGTATGTAGAGATCGCAAAATATCGTATCTACCATGCAGAGGAAGATTCACAGTCCGCAAACTGTGCTTTGTGGGTACTTAAGACAGTACTTGGACAGGCACTGAAGCTCCTTCATCCATTTATGCCATTTATCACAGAAGAGATCTACGGAGCACTTGTACCGGAAGAAGAGTCACTGATGATGTCCAGCTGGCCGGTATACAGAGAAGATTGGGAATTCCCATATGCTACAGAAGTTATTGAGCATGTAAAAGCGATCACACGCGGAATCAGAAATATGCGTGCTGAGATGAATGTTCCAAATAACAAACGTACAAAGGTTTATATCATCAGCAAAGATTCAAAAATGCTTACAGCACTTGAAGTATTCAAGGAATCTGTAAAACCGCTGATGCTGGCGAATGATATTATTCTTCACTATGAGAAGAAAGATGTTGCAGATGATGCAGTATCTATTGTTGTTCCGGGAGCAACAGTTTACCTGCCGCTGGAAGACCTTGTAGACTTCGAGCAGGAGAGAGAAAGACTGAAGAAAGAGGAAGAGAGACTCAACAGCGAGATAAAGAGAGCACAGGGAATGCTTGCAAATGAGAGATTCACAAGCAAAGCACCGGCAGATAAGGTTCAGGCTGAGCGTGATAAACTTGAGAAATATACAAAGATGCTTGAGCAGGTAAAAGAGAGAATCGATAGTCTCAGATAACTGTGGGGGGAAAAGAATTACTGATTACAGAACCGTGTGAACAGTAGATTTGACACAGTATCAGGTATTAGACGGCAAAAAGTCGCACGGCAGAAGGGAGCTAAGATCCCATGCCGTGCATTTTGCCTATAAGAAAGAGGTTATAGATGAAGCGGATTCATATTAAAAAACCAGATATCAAAGGATTTTTTACAAAAGTCAAAAATCTGAAACCGGAAGATATCAAGAGACACTATCAGGAGAAAAAAGCAAGACGTCAGAGAATTCTGGAACAGAGAAGAAACAGTAAATTTGCGAAGAAGATGCAGCCGGTTTATAAGTGGATGAATAGATTTTCACTTGTTCTTCATTATCTGCTGGCTTGTATTTTGAACTTTTTGATCGAGGTGATCTCAAGGCATTCTTTTTTTGAAGCTTGGAGTTATATGACTGGAACACCGCTTGTGTTTCTGTTTAATGCATTTTTAATTTTTGCGACATTTATGATAGTTTATCTGTTCCGAAGACGAGTGTTCGTCAGAATCCTTCTCAGTGTATTCTGGCTGTTTCTCGGAGCATGTAACGGATATCTGCTCCTGAAGCGAGTGACACCGTTCAATGCACAGGACTTGAAAGTTCTGTCAGATGCTTTGGAACTGACAAGCAATTACTTTAATGGCTTTGAGATCGTGATGCTTACCATTGGAATCGCAGCTGTTGTTTTGTGGGTGATTTCCATGTGGCGCCGCGGTGGGCAGTATACTGGAAAGATGCACCGCATTATTGCAGTGATTGCTGTTGTGGCATCCGGATTTGCCTATGTAGGGCTTACTGATGTTGCAATCGACAAGCGAGTAATCTCAAATTATTTTGGAAATATCGCATTTGCTTACGAAGACTATGGATTCCCATATTGCTTCGCAGCAAGCTTATTTAATACAGGAATCAATCAGCCGGCCGGTTACAGCGAAGAGACGATGGCAGAGATCAACAAGGATGGATGCCTTAATGTGAGTGAGACAAGCCGTTCGAAAGATGAACTGCCGAATATCATGTTTGTCCAGCTGGAATCTTATTTCGATCCGACCGAGGTAGAATGGCTGAGATTTTCAGAGGATCCGATCCCGAATCTCAGAAAGCTTTATGCGGACTATTCTTCCGGATATTTCAAAGTTCCATCTGTTGGAGCAGGTACAGCGAATACAGAGTTCGAGGTACTTACAGGAATGAATATGCGTTTCTTTGGACCGGGAGAGTATCCGTACAAGACTTATGTGAAGACGACACCGCTTGAGAGTGCGGCAAGTGCACTGACTTCTCTTGGATATGGTGCGGAGGCTCTTCACAACAACGGCGGTAATTTCTACAGCCGTGCAAAAGTATACAACAACATGGGATTCGACCATTATACAAGTAAGGAATTCATGAATATCTTAAAGACGACTCCAAAGGGATGGGCAACAGACGATATTCTTGTTCCGAACATTATGGAGTCTCTGGACACAACAGACGGAACAGACTTTGTATGTACGATCAGTGTGCAGGGACATGGAGATTATCCGACAGAGCCGACCCTGGAAAATCCGGAGATCAAAGTAACCGGAGTGCAAGATGAAGGCAAGAGAAATGCATGGGAATACTATGTAAATGAAGTCCATGAGATGGACAAATTCGTCGGACAGCTGATCGATGCAATCGAGCAGAGAGGGGAACCGACAGTGATCGTATTCTACGGAGACCATCTTCCGACACTTGGTCTGGAAGCGAAAGACCTGAAAGGAAAATATCTGTACAATACGAATTATGTTATCTGGGACAACATCGGTCTGGAAAAGAAAGATGGAAATATCGCTGCTTACCAGATTATGGCAGACGTCTTTGACCGTCTGGATATTCATACAGGAACTATTTTCAATTACCATCAGCAGAGAAGACAGACAAAGAATTATCTTGCTGATCTGGAATTACTCCAGTATGATATCATGTACGGAAAACAGTATGTATACAAGGACAGTGGAGCTCCGATCACAGAAGGACATATGGTCATGGGAGTAAAGGATGCGACGATCACCAGTGTTGTGGAGCAGCTGAAGGGAACTTATAGCATTTACGGAGAGAACTTTACAAAGCAGAGTAAAGTTTATATCAACGGTGAGAAGCAGACAACAAAATTCCTGAACAATACAAGATTGGATCTGAAAGAGTCAGAGATCAAAGATGGTGATCAGATCATGGTCGCACAGTGCGGTTCAAGCAATACAATCTTCCGTACATCGAAGACTTATGAATATACAGGAGGCCAGCTTGTAGAAGTGACAGACCAGGATACGGATGTTGAGAATGGAAGACAGGCCTTTGTAGAACAAAAGGAAGAAAAGAAAAAATGACCTATAAGGAAATCGTAACCTATATAGAAGAAATTCCAAGATTTACAAGAAAGCACTCTCTGGATCATACCAGAGAGATGCTTCTGTTTCTGGGAAATCCGCAGAATGGAAAGAAGATCATTCATGTAGCGGGAACGAATGGAAAAGGTTCTGTATGCGCTTATCTGGATGCGATGCTCCGGGCGGAAGGAAAAAGCACCGGATTGTTTACTTCACCGCATCTGGTGAAAATGAATGAACGGATTCTTCTGAACGGAAAGCAGATCAGTGATGAGGATTTCTGCGAAGTATTTGAAGAGACTATGCAGGCTGTTCGCAGGATGCAGGATGCAGGACTGGAGCATCCGACATTTTTCGAATTTTTATTTGCAATGGCGATGAAAGCTTATGACAGAGCAGGAATGGAATACATTGTCCTTGAGACAGGACTTGGAGGCCGGCTGGATGCAACCAGTTCTGTAGAACCGGTTGCCTGCGTGATCACATCGATCGGTCTGGATCATATGGAATATCTTGGTGACACAGTGGAGCAGATCGCAGGAGAGAAGGCAGGAATCATCCGTCCGGAAGTTCCGGTGTTTTTTGCACAGACAGCACCGGAAAGTGATTCTGTAATTGAAAAAACAGCGGAAAAAGAAGGCTGTTTCTGTAAAAAAATAGGGAAAGATGCGTACGAAATTCTTGGAATTGAAGATAAACATATTGCATTTTCCTGCGCAAGTGCGTATTATGGAACTACCACGTGGAAATTAAATAATATTGGAACCTATCAGCCGGGAAATGCAATGCTTGCGATGGAAGTGATGCGTTATCTTTTCAGAGAAAACGGTCATCCACAAGAGTGGAGAACAGCACTTGCCAGGGTGAAATGGGCAGGAAGAATGGAAGAGATCCTTCCAAAAGTATACGTTGACGGAGCACATAATGTGAGTGCCATTCAGGCATTTGCGAGAAGTGTTCCGGAGAATCCAGATGGAAATATTATTTTATTTTCGGCGGTAAAAGATAAAGAATATGAAGAAATGATTTCGTATCTATGCAAACATGCAGATGCGGAAGAATATGTAGTAACATTGATCGATGGAGATCGTGCGACAGATGCACACATTCTGGGTGAACTGTTCCGGAAATATACAGAACAGCCGGTGACTGTGATTGAATCTGTCAAAGAGGCAATGCAGTATGTATTGCAGATTCAGGGGAGAAGAACGGTGTATTGTCTCGGTTCGCTTTACCTGACAGGAATGATCAAAGAGATCATACAGGAATCTTTAAGCGGATGTGGGGAGGTTTGATTGCAGATGCTTAATTATGAAGAAGAACTCAGAAAATTCAAGCCAAGTCTCGAGGTTGACCAGATTGAGGAAGCTGTTTACAAGGAAGATCTGACAGATATGCAGGATATCGTAAAAGAGGTTATGGCAAAGAAAGAAAAAACGGTGAGAAGATAGAAAGATAGTGGTGGGTATAAATGGATTACACAAAGAAGATCATGTATCAGTCAAATACCTGGTACAATGATGGACTGCGCAAAGCCCAGGTGAGAGATATGTCCGGGGCAATCGTTTCCTTGCAGCAGAGTCTGCAGTATAACAGGGAGAATATTGCAGCGCGGAATCTTTTAGGTCTTGTGTATTATGGCATAGGGGAAGTTTCAGAAGCTCTTGTGGAGTGGATCATCAGTAAGAATCTGTGCCCAAGAGATAATATTGCAGATTATTATATTAAAAAAGTACAGAATTCAGCGAATGAATTAGAATCACTGAATCAGGCAATTAAGAAGTTTAACCAGTGTCTGGTTTACTGTCAGCAGAATGGGGAAGATCTTGCTATCATCCAGTTGAAACAGGTGATCGCGTCTCATCCGACATTTCTGAAGGCGTATCAGCTTCTGGCTCTGATTTATATACAGACGAATCAGAATACAAAGGCAAGACAGATTCTTATAGAAGCAAAGAAATTAGATACAACAAATGAACTGACACTGACCTATCTGCAAGAAGTCACAAAACAGCGTGGCAGATACGGGAAGAATGTTGAGAGAAATTTTCGGAAACCCAAAAGTGCGGCAGTAGAATATAGTCTTGGGAATGAGACGATCATTCAGCCAAGACGTTCTAAGATCCGGGATATGGCACAGCAGCTTGCATTTGCCAATATATTGATCGGAATGGTTCTTGGTGCTGCTTTGATCTGGTTTCTTATAGCTCCGGCGGTGAACCAGAACCGCTCGGAGAAGTTGAATAATCAGATGCGTGCATACAGTGAACAGATCAATACCCTGGAAGCACAGGTGAGTGCCCAGACAAGAACACTGGATCAGTATCGAACAGCCGGAGATGAGGCACAGAAAGCAGTTGATCAGGCAAAGGCAACATCTGACAGCTATGAGAAACTGCTTCAGGTTTCAAGTCAGAGCCGTTCCGGAGAATATAGTTATACGGATATGGCAGATGCGCTGCTTGAGATTACAAGAGATTCTCTTGGAGACAGTGGAAAAGAGATGTATGACACACTTTCCGATTCTATTTTCCCAACAGCATGCAGGAGAAGATATGCAGCCGGTGTGGATTCGCTGGAATCAGAGGACTATGATCAGGCGATTGAGTACCTGACAAAGGTTGTGAAGATGGACGAAAGTTATAATAATGGACAGGCTATTTACCGTCTGGCACAGGCTTATCAGGGAAAAGGCGATACAGAGAATGCAAAGACCTGGTATCAGAAGATGGTAGATACTTATAACAATTCCAAATATATTGAGGATGCGAAAAAACAGCTTGCAATTCTGAATGGAGACGCCAGCGCAGATACAAGTACAGACGCAAGTTCAGATACAACTTCAGACAGCAGTTCAGCATCAGAGGACTCAGAAAATTCCAATAACTCCAATAGCTCCGATAATTCTCAGGATGATGGGGATAATGGAAATTACGATAATTCTGACAATACAGAGGATAATGAATAAGATTACGAAGGAAAAGGATATGCGAAGAAGCATATCCTTTTTAGTGTACAGATTCAGGTAATTAAACGGAAAATCGGAAAAGCAGGAGGCAGGAATATTTATGAGATATCAGGTACAGGAAAATTGTCTGACGATCTATCTTCCAAGAGAGGTAGACCATCATAATGCAGATGAAATCAGGAAAGAAGCGGATGCTGTGATCAGCAGAAATCATATCAGATATGTGATCTTTGACTTTGACAGGACAGATTTTATGGATAGTTCGGGAATTGGAATCATTATGGGACGGTATAAGACCGTCAGTCTGATCGGAGGAGAAGTCTGGGCGGTACATACGAACGAAAGAATCCGGAAGATTCTTACATTTTCAGGAGCAGCAAAGATTATGCAGATCTATGAGGGGGAAGAGTGATGGAGGCGAGTAATACACAGAGAAATGAGATGGAGATCCGCTTTGACAGCAGATCAGAAAATGAGGGATTTGCCAGAGTATCAGTAGCATCCTTTTTAACACAACTCAACCCAACGGTGGAAGAAGTTGCAGATGTGAAGACCGCAGTGTCAGAAGCCGTAACAAATGCGATCATCCACGGATATGAACAGAGAGTAGAAAAAGTAAAGATACACTGTAGTATAGAAAACCAGCTTTTTACAGTAGAAATATCGGACAATGGGAAAGGTATTGAAAATGTGGAAAAAGCAATGGAACCGATGTTTACAACAAAACCGGAGGATGATCGGTCAGGAATGGGATTTTCTTTTATGGAAGCATTCATGGATACCGTGGAAGTAGAGTCAAAGGCGGGGAAGGGAACCTGTGTAAAAATGACTAAGACAATAGGTAAAGGAAGCAGAGTATGGACAACACAATCGCTTTAATTAGAAAGTCACACGACGGAGATAAAAAAGCGAGAGAAGAACTTGTCGAGAGAAATATAGGACTTGTCTGGTGTGTGGTAAAGCGATTTTACGGAAGAGGCGCAGATCCGGAAGACCTGTTTCAGATTGGAAGCATCGGACTGCTTAAGGCAATTGATAAATTCGACCTTTCCTATGAAGTACAGTTTTCAACTTATGCCGTTCCGATGATATCAGGAGAAATCCGGCGCTTTTTGAGAGATGACGGAATGATAAAAGTCAGCCGTTCATTGAGAGAGCTGTCCTACAAGAGTTTGCAGGCGAGAGAAAAGATGACCAGAATACTCGGGAGAGAACCGACATTGAAAGAATTATCAGAAGAGCTTCAGGTAGATTGTGAGGAGATTGTGCAGGCAATGGAGTCGGCAGTGGAGGTGGAATCCATATATAAGCCGATCCATCAGAAAGAGGGAAGTGAGATCCTTCTGATGGATAAGCTGGAAGAAAAAGACAGGCAGGAAGAAAAGGTGCTTGACCGGATCGTATTAAAAGAAGTGCTGGAAACACTTGAAGCGAAGGAGAAGACAATTATTTATCTGAGATATTTCGCAGGAAAGACACAGGCTGAGATAGGAAAGAAAATGGGAATGTCCCAGGTGCAGGTGTCGAGGACAGAAAAAAAGGTACTGGAGCGGATGCGGAAAGAAATGAAGCGGTAGAGTTTACCATCTTTTCCAAAAAAACAATCCTGCTCCGATTCCTTTCCCTAATGCAACCATTAACACAAACACTGCGAGATACCGGACAATCCTTGCCCGTCTCATAAAAATGGGAAATACATTCAAAATCTCTGCAAGTGCCATTGCCCAGCAACCAACAAAAATTCCGCCGAAAAGTCCATAAATTGCAAGAAATATCATCCTTCCCGGAAGATGAACTTCAAAAACCTGAAACAGATTTCCAAGGATCGCACCGGCTGCAACCATATCTTCATAAATTAAAATATGGTTGCCGGTATGGGTACGATCTGCAAAATCTGAGATCACACCAAGTTCTACGATGAAAGAAAAGACACCGCCGGCTACTACTATTCCGGCACTTAAACCAAGTAATGCAAGGAAAATTGTCTGCAACAAGTTCATTTCCCAACCTCCAGTTCTTTCTTTTGCCGTGCTGCATTTTCCACCAGAGTTGTCTGGATATCATTTTCATAAAGACGCATCTGCACTTCCATCGGTGTCGGATCGACTGTAAAGCGTTTTTTACCAAAGTGATTAAAGAAGATTAGAATTCCGATTGCAAGTCCTATGGAATACGTGACTTCCAGAACAGAAAAACCGTCTGTCTTCTTTCCCATGATCAGTTCATAAATCTGACCAAACAGCTTTGTTACACCAACATCATTATTGAATGCCATGATCGAGAAGGCAGATCCAAAGAAAATCACTGCTGATACCAGACCTACCTTTAAAATGTGCCAGGGAAGCGGTGGTGTTTTCTGATTTTCATAAGTAACGATAATATCTGTTTCGCCCAGGTTCTGAATCTCCAGCCGGGGATACTGTTCATGAATACAGGCAATAATTTTCAACACGGAAATTACATAGCGCTGTTCTTTTGCCTCCCGGATCTTCAGAATCCGCAAAGTTTTTACTTTCGTCAGGATGGTCTTGTCTGAACACTCCATATTCAGGATATCTCCTAACATGACATTTTGCTTTGATACCTCAACATTCCTGTCTGCTTTGAGATAAAGGGTTGCTGATTCAGATGCCATGGACGATCACCTCCACTTCCTTATCCGGAGCAGAATATTTCACAAGATATCCCTCGTCACTTTGCGCTTTCTGCTGTCCTTTCCAGTAAAACAGACCAATAACAATTGCACATAGTAAGAGAATCACGAAAGCAATCCACAATTTTTTCTCTCTGTCTTTCATTTCATCAGACCTCCTGAAGTATTTTCCTTATTATCTGCAACTTCAACAAAAATATACTTTTCATTTTTCACTATCTTGACAATCATTAAATCCTGCACTAAAATGAATATATAAGCAAAACCGAAACGTTTCGGTTTTAAAAATAAGGAGGACGAATACGATGCCATTAGTTACATCAGAAAAGATGCTTTTAGACGCAAAGAAGGGTGGATACGCTGTAGGCGCATTCAATGTAGAGAATATGGAGATGGTCAAAGCGGTTATCGCAGCAGCAGAGGAGCTGAACGCACCGGTTATGCTTCAGACAACACCTTCTACTGTGAAGTACGGAACATTGGAGACATTTGCAGGGATTGTGAAAGCAGAAGCTGCGAAAACAAAGATCCCGGTATGTCTGCATCTGGATCACGGAAACAGTTTTGAACTTGCAGTCCAGGCAATGAAAGCAGGTTACACATCTGTTATGATCGACGGTTCTCACGAAGATTTTGAGAATAATATCGCAGTGACGAAGAAGGTTGTAGATGTAGCGGATGCATTTGGCATCCCGGTAGAAGCTGAACTTGGTAAAGTTGGCGGAAAGGAAGACGACCTTGAGGCTGATGCTGATACGAACACAGATCCGCAGGAAGCGAAAGAATTCGTAGAGCGCACAGGAGTTTCCTCTCTTGCAGTAGCAATCGGAACAGCGCACGGCTTTTATGTAGGAACACCGGTTCTTGACAAGCCAAGAGTAAGCGCGATCAAAGAAGTTGTAGATGTGCCGCTCGTACTTCACGGAGCTTCCGGACTGAGTGAAGAAGATGTAAGAGAATGTGTAGAGCGTGGCATGTGCAAAGTCAATTTCGCAACTGAACTTCGTGTAGCATACACAGATGCTGTGAAGAAGCTGCTCGCAGAGAAACCGGAGACATTCGATCCGAAGAAACTCGGAGTTGTTGCAATGGAAGCTGTCAAAGAGCAGGTGATTGCACGTATGAAGATGTGCGGATGCGACGGAAAAGCAGAATAAAAGCAAGTAATAGCTTACAAGATACAGAATAAGGAAGTAAGCCTATGGGTGCGACGATGAAAGATATTGCCCGTGAGACAGGTCTGGGGCTTGCAACGATTTCTTCTTATCTAAATGGAGGAAATGTGCGTGAGAAGAACCGGGTTAAGATCGAAGAGGCAATTGAGAAACTTCATTTCGAGATAAATGAAGTGGCAAGAGGATTGAAGACCAACCGAACGAAGACCATCGGAATCATCCTGCCGGAACTGAACAACATTTTTTTCTCAGAAATCATTACCGCAGCGGAAGATCTGTTAAGAAGTCATGGGTATGCGACAATGATCTGTGATTGCAGATCAGATGTGAAGCGGGAAGAAGAGGCAGCAGAATTCCTTTTGCACAGAAGAGTGGATGGCCTGATCATGATGCCGACCGGAGCAGAGAAGAAAGTGCTTGATAAATTCAGAAAATCCAGAAGACCGGTTGTACTGATCGACCGAAGGATGGAGAACGGAGATTGCGACTGCGTCCTTGTAGATAATGAAGGAGCTGCGCAGAACGCAGTGAAGCGGCTGATGAAAAAAGGTCATAAGAAGATCGGTATGATCACAGGACCGGATAATGTATATACAGCCAGAGAACGTCAGCGCGGATATGAGCTTGCGATACAAGAATCATCAAAAGCTCGATCAGTACAACAATCAGGTTTAAAAGGAAAAACAGATAGAAAAGATACAAAACTTCTGGCAGATGGTAACTACACGATTGCCGGTGGAGCGAAAGCGATGCGTAAGCTTTACGAAGACAATCCGGATATGACAGCAGTCTTTATCTCCAACTATGAGATGACAGTCGGAGCAATGATGGAGATCAATGACCTTGGAATCAAAGTTCCGGAACAGTTGTCTGTGATTGGATTTGATAATGTGGATTTCGCAAGAGCTGTAGTCCCAAGATTGACAATCGTGACACAGCCAACGGAAGAGATCGGACAGGCGGCAGCGAATCTGTTATTGAGCCGTCTCGAAGATAAGGATGAAACATTAGATAAAACATCAGACAAAACATCAGACAAAACTGAAACAACAGAGACAATCTGGCTGAAAACCGGATTCGTAGAAGGAAAATCAGTGGCGGACATTTCATAAAGAGGAGGAGACCATGGGAGAATATTTACTGGGAATCGATATCGGAACCAGTGCCTGCAAGATTGCCGTCTTCGCAAAAGACGGAACAGTCAGGGCAACCGGAACCGGTGATTATCAGGTCTATTACCCACATCCGGGCTGGGCAGAACAGAATCCGGAAGAATGGTGGGAAGCAATCTGCGACGCAATCCCAAGAGTGCTCGCAAAGGGAAAGATTGCCCCGGAAGAGATCAAAGGAATCGGAATTGATGGACAGAGCTGGTCTGCAATCGCAGTAGACAAAGAAGGTAATGTACTTACGAATACCCCAATCTGGATGGATACAAGGGCAACAGATATCTGTGAAGAATTCAATGAAAAGATTGGAAAAGACAAGATCTTCGAGCTTTGCGGAAATTCTTTGCAGCCGTCTTATACAACAGCAAAGATTATCTGGTATCAGAGAAACCTTCCGGAAGTTTATGCAAAGACTTATAAGATCCTTCAGTCCAACAGTTACATAGCATATAAACTGACCGGCGTGATGACACAGGATCTCTCACAGGGATATGGTCTTCACTGCTTTGATATGAGAACAGGAACATGGAATGAAGAGATGTGTCAGGCATTCGGATTTTCTTCCGATTTATTGCCGGAGATCCATGCCTGTCATGAAGTGATCGGTGAGGTAAATGAGAAAGCTGCGAAAGAAAGCGGACTGGCGGAGGGAACACCGGTTGTTGCCGGAGGACTCGATGCAGCATGCGGGACTCTCGGCGCAGGTGTGATCCACAGCGGAGAGACACAGGAACAAGGCGGGCAGGCAGGTGGAATGAGTATCTGTACTGACCAGTATCGTGCTGATGAGCGGCTGATCCTTGGGTTCCATGTCGTGCCGGATTGCTGGCTCTTACAGGGAGGAACAACCGGAGGCGGCGGAGTGATGCGCTGGCTGGAGCGGGAGTTCGGAGCTTACGAAAGAGAAGAAGGAAAACGTCAGGGAAAAAGCTCACTGGATCTATTTAATGAAGAGGCGGCAGCAGTAAAACCTGGAAGTGACGGAGTGATTTTCCTTCCATACATGTCCGGTGAGAGAACCCCGATCTGGGATCCTAACGCAAAAGGTGTCTACTACGGTTTAGATTTCAGTAAGACAAAAGGACATTTCATCCGTGCGGCAATGGAAGGAACAGCATATGCATTGAAGCATAACCTCGATGTTGCAGAAGAGGCCGGAGCGAAAGTAGAAGTCCTGCGTGCAATGGGCGGATCAGCAAACTCTCTGTTATGGACACAGATCAAGTCCGACATCACAGGAAAGCCGATCGTCGTTCCATCCTCTGATACAGCAACAACACTCGGTGCGGTGATTCTTGCCGGAGTCGGAATCGGAATGTACAAAGACTTTGACGAGGCAGTGAAGCTTACCGTAGAAGATAAGCGTTCCCACGAACCGAATGATGAAAATAGAAAAGTTTACGATAGAAATTACGAAACATATATAGAGCTTTATAAACAATTAAAGGACGTTATGGCGAAAAACCATGAGTGAGAAACAAAATAATTAACAAAAGATCATAAAAAGGAGGATCTTGAAAATGAAAGCAGCAGTTGTATGTGCCAACGAAGACGTACAGTATCTTGATTACGAAGAACCGACACCGGGACCGGGCGAAGTCAAAGTAAAAGTAAAATGCTCCGGTATCTGCGGATCTGATATTCCGCGAGTACTTCATAACGGAGTTCATTTCTACCCGATCGTACTTGGACATGAGTTCTCAGGAGATGTTGTAGAAGTAGGTGAAGGTGTAACAAAGGTTAAGGTTGGAGACCATGTATCCGGCGCACCGCTGAAACCATGTATGAAATGTGATGACTGCCAGAACGGAAATTTCTCTCTGTGCAAACATTACAGCTTCATCGGTTCCAGAGAGCAGGGATCCAATGCTGATTATGTAGTAATCCCGGAGCAAAATGCAGTCGTATACGATCCAAGCATCCCATATGAGCAGGCGGCAATGTTCGAGCCTGCCACTGTGGCAATCCATGGTGTATTCCAGAATGATTATCAGGGCGGACAGTATGTTGCAGTACTCGGCGGTGGAACAATCGGAATGTTTACCATGCAGTGGTGCAAGATCTTCGGCTCCAAGAAAGTTGTAGTTTTCGACATCAGTGATGAGAGACTTGAACTTGCAAAACGCCTCGGTGCAGACGAAGTTGTCAATACAACAAAAGAGAACTTCATGGAAGAGGCAATGGCGATCACAGGCGGTAAAGGATACGGATTCGTATTCGAGACAGCCGGACAGGTTCCGACCATGCATATGGCTTTCGAGCTTGCAGGAAATAAATCCCATGTATGCTTTATCGGAACACCACATGTGAACCTTGAGTTCACACCGGCAATGTGGGAGAACATGAACCGTAAAGAATTCAAACTGACAGGATCCTGGATGTCTTACAGTGCACCGTTCCCGGGCAAAGAATGGGATCTGACAGCACATTACTTTGCAACAGGACAGCTGAAATTCGACAAAGGATTTATTTACAAAATGGTTCCGATGAGTCAGGCACAGGAAGCATTCCAGATGTTTAAGACACCGGGACTTGTACAGGGAAAAGTAATGCTTGTAAACGAAGATTGATCAGAGAGGGGGACAGGAGCTTTGATGCGTCAAAGTTCTGTACCGAATATGATACTTACAGTAACATTAAATGCAGCAATCGATAAAAGATACGTTGTGGAAGGCTATCAGGTCGGCGAAGTCAACCGTGTGAAAGAATGTGCCTACACACCGGGCGGAAAAGGATTAAATGTATCCAAGCCGGCATCCATTGCAGGAGCAGAGGTAGTTGCGACAGGATTTGTCGGAGGCCATGCAGGAAATTATATCGAAGATGCACTGAAGCCTTTTGGAATCAAGAGCGAATTCTACCATCTGGAAGCTGAGAGCAGATCCTGCATCAATATCTGGGATGAAGTCAATCATGTGCAGACAGAATTTCTTGAGCCGGGATTCACAGTATCTGAGGAAGAATTCAAAGGATTCGAAAAACATTTCGCAGAGCTGGTGAAGAAAGCAGATGTTGTTGCTATGTCAGGAAGTGTTCCAAAAGGACTTGACGGAACAGCTTATCAACGTCTTGTCAGAATCTGCAAAGAGGCAGGAAAGAAAGTCATCCTTGATACAAGCGGTAAACTGCTTGAGATGGGAATTGAGGCAAAGCCGACGATGATCAAGCCAAACATTGATGAGATCCGTATGCTGACAGGAAAAAGCTGCGACAACTTCCAGGATATGGTAGACGCGGCAAAACAGATCCATGCAGATGGAGTAGAGATCGTGGCAGTGTCACTCGGTGGAGACGGTTCCTTTGTCGTATGTGACGACGGAATCTTCCGCGCACGCGTGCCGAAGATTGATGCGGTAAATACAGTAGGATGCGGAGATTCCATGATCGCCGGGTTCGCACTTGGACTTAGCGAGGGACTTTCTGTTGAAGAGACATTGAAGAAAGCAAGCGCAATCTCTGCGGCAGCAGCGCTCAGAGAAGAAACAGGATTCTTCGTAAAAGAAGATATGGAAAAGATCTATCCACAGGTGGAGATTGAGAAGATCGGCTAGTTGAGAGTGTATCGTTGAAAGCAGATTGAAAAATAGAGAAACGAAAATCAGATAATGAAAAAGGAGAGTTATCATGGGTGAATTTATTAATCCGGCAGATGTGCCAAAAGTAAAATTTTACACAGGTGATGAAGCACCATGTATCGGAATGGGAACATTTGGTTCTGACAGATTCACAGCAGATCAGATTGCTGAGGCAGTAGACGGAGCAATCAAAAGCGGCTACCGCATGTTTGATTGTGCCGCATGCTACGGAAATGAACCAGAGATCGGTAAAGTATTCAAAAATGCATTCGATGAGGGAATCGTAGAACGTAAAGATCTTTTCATCATGACAAAAGTATGGAATGATATGCATGAGCATGTCGAAGAAGCCTGCAAGAAGAGTATTGCAGATCTCCAGTGCGATTATGTGGATATGTATTATATTCACTGGCCATTCCCAAATTATCATGCACCAAAATGTGATGTAGAGTCAAGAAATCCAGATTCGAAGCCGTTTAGTGTGGAAGAATTCATGAATACATACAGACAGTGTGAAAAACTCGTTGAAGACGGACTGACAAGATTTATCGGAATCTCCAACATGACAATTCCGAAACTCGAAGCAGTCCTTCCATTGATGAAGATCAAACCGGTTGCCTGCGAGCTTGAGATCCATCCTTGCTTCCAGCAGCAGGAACTTTACGATTACCTTGTAGCACACGATATCCAGCCGGTAGGTTACATGCCGATCGGTTCTCCGATGAGACCGGAGAGAGATATGTGTCCGGAAGATGTAGCAGATCTGCAGACTCCGGTTATGCAGGAGATTGCGAAGGCTCATAACTGTCACCCGGCGATCATTGCACTGAAATGGGCAAGACAGAGAGGCGAGATTGCAATTCCGTTCTCACTTCACAATTATGTAAGCAACTTAAAAGCAATGACAGAAGATCCGCTGACAGAAGAAGAGATGGCGAAGATTGCAACACTCGAAAAAGGAAACCGCCTTGTAAAAGGACAGGTGTTCTTGTGGCATGGAGCAAAAGACTGGCATGATCTCTGGGATGAAGACGGAGAGATTGTAACATTGTAAGGAATGAAATAAAATAATGTTGAAGAGATACAGTTCTTGTAGGAAGGTGAGACTTTTTGCAGGAACTGTATTTTGTATAGTAAAAATAGAGTAGAAAAAGGATCGGATTTCCTGCATGAAATAAAAAAGTTGACATGCACACATTTTTATGATAATATATCGCTCGTAACATTTTTGTAATAAATGTAATAAAAATGAAAATAATGCATAACATTAATAAAGAATAGCAAATAAATGGCAAAATTTATGCAACAAAATTGTTAGGAGGGTATATGAAATTTAATAAAAATAAAAGGATTTTTCTGGCGATGTATACAGCAATGATGAGTGCGGTCATGCTGACGGGATTTGCAAGTTCCACAGAAGCACAGGAGCAGAGCACTGTAGAAGTAGAAGTGTCAACGGAGCCATTGGATCAGGAAGAAACTTTAGATGACATACAGTCTGTCGGGGGCACAGGTACAGACTGGGGTGTATCACAGGAAGTGATCGACGTGCAGTCAGGGATGATCGAGAATGTGAAGATCGCGGCAGTTGAAGCGAAGATTGCTTATGAAGCAAAGCTGGAAGAAGAGAGACGTGCAGCGGAAGAAGCAGAGCGGATCGCCAGAGAGAAGGCGGAGGCAGAAGCGGCAGCGGCGGCACAGGCAGAAGCAGAGGCTGCACAGCAGGCAGAAAAAGAACTGCTGGCATCCCTGATCTTCTGTGAAGCGGGAAACCAGCCGTATGAAGGACAGGTTGCAGTTGGAGCGGTTGTGATGAACCGTATCAATAGTTCCTCTTATCCGGATACGATGGAAGAAGTAATCTACCAGTCCGGTCAGTTCTCACCAGCAATGTCCGGATGGCTTGACCGCGTAAGAGCAAACCAGGGCTATACAGAGGCTGCGATGCAGGCAGCAGAAGATGCACTCGCAGGAAGCAATCCGATTGGAGATTGTCTGTATTTCAGCGTGGGTGGTTACGGAACACGGATCGGAGATCACTTATTTCATTAGAATAATCCATTCACAACATCTGATCAAACAGAGTCGATCAGATACTGTGGAATCCTTTTCCGATAATCTCACTTGTATTAGAGATTAGAATAAATGCTTTTGGATCGGTCATCTTGATAAAATTACGCAGGCGGACAGCCTGGGTACGGTTCAGGGCAGTCAGGACGATCGCTTTGTCCTGACCGGAATAAGCACCCGTTGCGTGAAAGACGCTGGCACTGCGGTTCAGCTCATGAACGATGAAATCACAGATCGGTTCTGGGTCGTCACATACAACATTAAAATATTTGGACAGATTAAAGTTCTCGATAAAGGTGTCTACCATGAAAGAACGAATCGTAAGTCCGAGCAAAGAATATAATCCAGTTTTGATATCGAAGATAAAGAATCCGGCAATCGTGATCAACAGATCAGAAAGCATAAGAGCCGGTCCGATATTGAAGCTGGAATATTTTTTTAAAATCATAGCAATAATATCTGTACCGCCACTGGAACTGCCGATATTGAACAAAATAGCAGAACCAAGAGCCGGAAGTGCGATCGCAAAACAAAGCTCCAGCATCGGCTGGTCTGTCAAAGGAGCTTTCATCGGACAGACACGTTCCAGGAAAGAAAGCGTTACCGAGAGCAGAATACTGCAATAAGCTGTCTTAGCTGCGAATTTCTTACCAAGAACAATCATTCCGATCACCAGAAGCGTCATACTGGCAACAAAGTTGAAATCACTGGCTGTCATAAGTCCTGTCTTTGCAATAAGAACAGCAAGACCGGTGATACCGCCAAAGGTAAAGTTATTCGTGAACTTGAAAAAATAGGTACCGATCGCCATGATCAGTGTACTGACTGTCAGTAAAAGAAAATGTTTCCCCTTGTCTAACATAAATAAATTCCTCCCCAAAAGAAAAATGATAGCTTTTGTGTGCAACATCCAATCAAAAAAGCTGTGACAAATGTTTGCACATATGATTGTAAGCGTTGAAAAGTGAAAAGTCAACGCATGAAGTTATTCCAAAAAGGAAATACTGAAATTAAGCAAAGTACGAAAAACAGCATACAAAAATAGAAAGAAAAGCAACGAAAAGGAGGTTTTGGAGTGTGGAACCAGAAGTTAGAAATAAGCTGGATCTTGCAATAGAAATCCGTGACGTTTATGCAAGGGAGATCCTTGATTTCGCCGGGAATCCGGCCATTGAAGTGGAAGTGCTGGCAGGAGGAGAAATCATAGGAAAAGCGTCTGTGGCAGGGGAAAATTATAGTAAAAAAGAACAGATAGAAAAACAGACAGAAAAACAGCAGGTGCATATCGAAGAAAAAATCGAATTGCTTAACAGTCAGATTGCACCGGAAATAATTGGTGAAAATGTATTTGAACAAAGAAAGATCGATACAATTCTGAAAGAAAACGGAAATGAACAGACATCCTTTGCAATATCACTTGCAGTGGCGCGGGCAGCAGCGGCTGCAGAGAAGATTCCGCTTTACAGGTATCTTGGAGGCGTACGTGCGGTACATCCAAGTATGCCGCAGCTGATCAAAAAAGAAGAAATTGAGATAGAAAAGATAAAAGAAATTAAGGTAGAAGAGAGTACGGTTCTTACGAAACTGTTCGAAAGAATACTGGAAGAACAGAATGAAGGGAAGAAAATGATTCTCAGTCAGGAAACAGCTGGGACAGAAGACAGCTTCCTGGTAGATCTTGCGGTTGCGGCGAATATTACAATGATTTTGGTTGAAAACAGAGAAAGTGCTTATTATACAGTACTGAACAATCGCTTGTTACAGCTGGAAGAGAAGATTGGGGGATGAGGAGATCTCAAGAAATCAGAGAGAGAAATAAATAATGGGAGCATAGCTCCCAATTGTTATTTGACGACTTTATTTTACACTCTCTAAATACATTTCTGTCAGTTCAACAGCATCTGCAATACACTGAGGACATGGGACAACTTTCCCATTTCCGGAGACTCCCTTTAAGTCACGACAATAATAGGTTCCGTTCTTTTGGCGGAATTTTTCTGCAAATTCCTTTGTTTTCTTATAGGTATCTGCTTTTGTAGCTTTTCCGTTTTCAAGATTTCCGATGCTGTTGTCCATTCCGATAACCATCATCATTCCGGTTACAGCTCCGCACATGTCCATCATGCCCATGCCAAATCCGAATCCTTCAGAGATTTTAAACATTGTTTCCTGGTCTACACCAAATTCCTCACAGAAAGAACAGGCTACAGCTTGTGCACAGTTATATCCTTTGCCATGTAGTTCTAATGCTTTTTCAACTTTTGTACTCATTTTTTTCTCCTTGTGTTTAGAAATTCCAACTTATTTCTTTGATTTCAAATCTTTCAAGTAAATGTTGAATGAATGTTAGATGTATTCATGCTGAAACACCTCCTGTTTTTCTAATAATTCCGTTCGCTTACTCAAGACAATCTATTCTTGTACAAATGATATGTTGATGATATCATTTTTAATAGCGCATTGCAATATATCATACATGTTATAAGGTTCTCCTTTTATCTCTTTCAGTGGAAGATTCTTTGCTGGAAAATTATGAAGTGGCTGCAGCTATTAACGAAGTACAAACAATAGTTGCTATTTGTAAAATTCATTGTTATGATATTTATGGAAATGATATAAATAATGGAAAAAGGCTGAGCTTTTACGATGAAAAAGAAACTTACAATAGATAAGCAAATTGAAGATCTTAAGAAAAAAGGAGTTACTTTTGAAATAATGTGTGAAGAGGGTGCAAAAAAATTTCTTCGCTACAATAATTATTATTTCAAATTGAAATCATATGCAAAAAATTATCCTATTAATCCGAAAAATGGTAAGTATGTAAATTTAGAATTTGCGTACTTAGTGGAATTGTCGAAGCTGGATATGTATCTTCGAAAAATGATTTTGGGTATGTGTTTAGACGTAGAGCATATACTAAAAACAAGGATGTTATATGATGTCAGTAGAAATGAAAAAGAAGATGGATATAATATTGTCAAAAAATATTTTTGGGCGTATCCTAATACAAAGATAGAAATACTACAGAAAGCAAATTCATATAATTTCACGTCTGATTTAGCAGAGAAACATTCGCTGGATGAGGAATATTCCGTTTGGAATTTGGTTGAATTATTATCATTTGGAAAATTTGTGGAGTTATATACCATGTATTATCAAGAGTATAAATCACCAAATTACAGTGATTATTTAAAATCCATTAAATTTTTGAGAAATGCAGCAGCTCATAGCAATTGTTTGATGAGTTCAATTATGAAACCTAAGGGAGCAAAAAAATTTCGAAAGACCATCAAGTTGACAAATGCATTATCCCAGGCTCAAAAGGAAATTAGTTTACATGCTCGTAGTAAATATATGGCTTATCCTACATTTCATGATTTTGTGGCACTTCTATTTGTTTATAATGACCTTTTAAAGGAAGCTGCTAACCGTAATATGCGCGATAAAACAATGGATGAATTGTACCATTTTTTCTGTGAAAAAGATGGAAGAGTTTTGAAATACAAAGAGTATTTTGAAAAAAATCAAGTTATTGCTGAAGCGTATAGATTCATTAGTGGAGTAATACAATACATTAAGAAGCAAAATAATAATCCAAAACATAAAAGGTACTTGAAAATTTAGTAGAAAACATATTGACTTTGTGAATGAAATTGGGTAATATATGCACATAGAACAAAAACTTTCGAGGTTTTTATCAGAAATGGTGCTTGCACCAAGTCTGGGTTTGAAAAAAGTCCGTTACAATATACAGAGGTGTTATGTATATTGTAATGGGCTTTTTTGTATTACATTCTAGAAAAATCAGGAGGAGTATATGGTAATAGGAATTATAGAAGATGATACCTTATTAAGAAAGGCATTGGATACATCTTTGAAAAATCAAGGCTATACAACGATTCTTGCCGGCTCGAGAAAAGAAGCAATTAAAAATATAGATAGTTCTGTAGATTTGCTGATCGTAGATATTGGATTACCGGATGGAGATGGAATAAATCTATATCAGGAACTTCAAAAAAATGAAAAAATTCCAGCTATTTTTTTAACTGCAAAAGATGACGAAAAAGATATGTTAAAAGCGTTTGATACAGGAGCAGATGATTATGTGGTTAAACCATTTTCAATAAAAGTATTGTTAAAGCGTATTGAAGTTGTTCTAAAGAGAAAATCAAATGAAAATATTTTTATGTGTGGACAGGTTATGTTATATTCCGATAGAAAACAGGTTTTTGTTGGAGAGACGGAAATATCTTTGACAGTCAAAGAGTATCAGCTTTTGGAATATTTTATTATGAACCAGAATCAGGTTCTTACAAAAGAGATGATAATGGAAAATATATGGGGAATCGATAGTGAATTCATTGATCCCAACACAATTAGCGTTATGATCAGCAGATTGAAAAAGAAATTGAATGATTCATCGAATGTTATCAGTAATGTATTTGGAATGGGATATAGAATGGGAGAGTAGCATGGCTGTAGTAATTTTCACAGTACTTTTAACAGGTTTCATACTCGGAGGAAGCACTGTATATTTAGTTGAAAATCATTTAAGAACAAATGAAATGAATAAAATATATAAATTGACCGAATCCTTAATAAACGGCAATGAATTAGATGATTCTGATATAGGGAAAGAAACGCTCTATTCAAAAACTGCCAATCAATTAATCCGTTTACAGGAAATGTTAGAGGGGAGAAGGAAAGAGGCTGAAAAAAGCCAATATGAGATACAGAAATTAATTTCTGAGATTGCGCATCAACTACGGACACCGCTGGCGAATATAAAAAATTATACAGAATTGCTGCAAGAGTCATTGAGTGAAACTCAAGAAACATTGAATACAGAATACATGAAAGACTTGCGAACAAGTGAAGAACAATCATGTTTTTTGGTGGAGAGCTTTATAAAAACCGCTCGATTAGAGCAGGGAATCATACAAGTTCACATGCAAAAAGAAAATCTTGTTGAAACAATTCTAAATGCGTTGGGGCAAATACAAAAAAAGGCAGAAGATAAAGATATCTATTTTCAAGTAGAATTGCCGGAGAAAATAATCTGCGAACATGATAAAAACTGGATGTGTGAGGCATTTTATAATGTGTTTGATAATGCAGTCAAATATAGCAAAAACAACAGCGTTATTGATATCACAATGAAACGAGCAGAAATGTTTTATAAGATTCAGATAAGAGACTATGGAATCGGGATAAGAGACGGGGAAGAAAATAAAATTTTTCAAAGATTTTATCGTGGTGAGCAGGCAAGAGGGCAGGAAGGATGCGGAATTGGTTTATATCTTTCCAGAGAGATTGTTCTATTACAAAAAGGGATGATGAAAGCAAAACAAATGAAGCCAGGGCTGCTTATAGAAGTGAATCTTCCGGTATAGACAGTTCATATGCAGCGTGTAAGAAGTTTGTAAGATGTACCATGTAAAATAGATTATGGCTGAGTTGAAGGTAGCATTTGCGAAAGGAGTTTACAGAAAAGATGGATATAATCAAAGCCATGAATCTAAAAAAATATTATACATCCGATACATATGAAGTGCGTGCCTTAGATGGTGTGTCATTAACGGTGGAAGAGGGCGAATTTATAGCGGTTGTTGGTACGTCCGGATGTGGAAAGACAACACTTATGAACATGTTAGGAGGTCTTGACATTCCGGATTTTGGAGGTGTCTGGATCAGAAATACAAGTTTAAAAGATCTTAACAAGGAAGAAAGAACAATATTCAGAAGAAGAAATATCGGATTTGTATTCCAACAATACAATTTAATTCCTTCGCTTAGTATACGCGAAAACATAGTTCTTCCGATGCGACTTGACGGTAAGGAAATCGATATAGATTTCTTTAATGAAATTGTAGAAATACTTGGATTAAAAGATAAATTAGAACGTTTTCCATCAACACTGTCCGGTGGACAGCAACAGAGAGTTTCTATAGCACGGGCATTATTGACAAAACCTGCTATTGTCCTGGCGGATGAACCGACCGGAAATCTGGATTCTGTTACAAGTATGGAAGTTGTAGGATTACTAAAATCCTGTGCTTCCAGATTCCATCAGACGACATTGATCGTGACGCATCAAGAAGAGGTCGCACAGATGGCAGACAGAGTAATACGTATGTCTGATGGGAAAATCTATACAAGAGATTGTAACGATTGTTAGGAGGGATTACCATGTTTCACAAGAATATTCCGAATAACAATAAAGACATGATCCGATTTCTGGCTGAAAATTTTGCAGGCACTAAAAAGGTGAGAAATACGATTTTATTTTGCTCGGTAGTAATCGGTATTGTTGCTATTACCATGGTATTCGGAATCTCCTTTGGAAAAATACAGGCAGAAGAAATAAGATTAATCAGAGAAAATGGAACTGCTTCTTCAGGCAGAATAGAAGATGGAACAGAAGAACAATATGCAAAATTAAATCAACTGGATTATATAAAACAAGTTGGAAAAAGTATTTTTGTAGGTGAAGCTACAGACATTTCAGAGAATAATGCAAAAACAATCTGTGATATAGTCTGGGCTGACTCAGAAAGCTGGAACCATTTTTTGAGGCCGGCATATACCAATGTGATTGGAAGCTACCCACAGAAAAAGGATGAAATTCTATTATCTGAGCGGGCATTGAAAAAACTTGGTATCTCTGAACCGGAACAGGGAATGGAAATAAACTTAGATGTATACAAAGGTGCGTTCGAACATTCAAAAGAAAAATTCGAACTGTGTGGCTGGTATACAGACTCTGGAAATGAATTAGCAACCGGATATATTTCACAGGACAAAATTAATGAGTTGAACCTGGAAAAGGGTCCTTATACTTTACTTTTCAGTCAGAGCAATCATTTAAGCAGGAGTAAAACAGAAGAAAAATTATATCAGACATTGCCGATGAAGAGTGCAGATCAAAAGATATATGTTTCTGAAACAGCACAATATACGGCTGTTTCTAAATTCGCAGGTGGATATGAGATGGTGATATTTGGAACGTTAGGTATTTTGTGCGGAATTTATTTCCTTGTGCACAATGTCCTTTGGATATCCATGAGCGAAGATGTTCAAAATCTCGGATTGCTCCACATGATCGGAGCCACAGAAAGACAGATCACAAAAATTTACCGGAAACAAATGAGGTCACTCATGGTAAAAGGTTCTGTCGTGGGAAGTTTGATCTCTATACTGATTTTGATTTTATTAATACCGGAAATATTAGGCTTCCATTTTTATCAGGAAATGGGAGGAAGCACGATACTTTCCTTTTTCAGACCGTGGATTCTTTTGCTTTCTGTTGTATTTGTAAATGGAATTTTGTGGATAGCATCGGAAGGCGTTATTAGAAAAATAACGAAGCTGTCCTGTATTGAGAGTGCGTCCTATGACGAAAATAGAGTTGCGAGAAAAACAAAACAATCTGGAAAAATAGTTCCCAGGCGTTCTGAAACAGGAGAAATGTTCTATATTGCGTGGGGAAATATAACACGGCATAAAGCACGATTTATAATTACAAGTCTTTCCATATTTTTAGGAGTCCTGTCTTTTATTCTAATGAATGTACTTACAAATGGATGTGATTATAAGCATCTCCTTGAAAAACGTCCTGATTTTTTGCTGGCAGGAGAGTTTAGCGAATGGGGGAAAAGTCAGGGGTGTGGGGAAGAGTATAAAACCAGAGAAATCGATGTGGATCCTTTGTTAACACAGGGAGGTGGTGTAGAACTGCTGTATGATAATGATTATGATGAATTTTCACCAATTTCTCGTAAGTTGGAGAAAAAACTACACAAGGTAGATGGTATCGATTGGGAGAACTCCAATCTGATTGAAGGAGCTTATGTAATTACAGTTATCTCTAAGAAGGGAATCCGTCCTTATGACGAAGGACTTTCGGATCTTACAGATGACAATATGATGGAAGAATTCAGTTGGGATACTGTGCAGATTTTAAATGAAAATCAAATCTTGTCGCTTAAGAAATACGTGCAGGATAATCAACTCAATATTGATATGGAATCTTTGGAAGAAGGGAATGGCGTGTTGATCATACATGATCATATGCTGACTCCGGAACAGCAAAAACTTGCAGATGAAGCAATTGGCGAATCGGTATATTTTAAAACTTTGCTTTCAAGGGAAGAGGCGATCCGTAGAAAAGAACAAAGTAATTCTGAGAATAAAGAGAAACAACAGGAAGACGAATTTCCTCAAAAAGAATCGGAAACATTTACCCTGTGTGGTTATTTAGACCGGCAAAGTGATAATTTCCCGGAAATACAGCAATCATGGCATGGAGAAGGCAGCTTATATTATTTTATCAGTGAGAAAGGTTTTCAAAAGATACCGACTGAGAAAAAGATATTAACAATGGAATTAACTGCCGGTCCGGAAAAAGAACCTTATGTGAAAACACAGATCAGCGAGCTGGTCTCCGAGGAAAATAAAAAACGATCCGAAATGACAGAAGTATCAATGGATGAAGGAACCGGCGAAGCAGGAGTTTTTGTTATCTGTAAATCAGACCTGATGCAGCAAAAAGAAACATATATGAGAGGAAATCGAATTCTCTTAGGTGCTGTAAGTATCATATTATTCATTGCGGGATTGACCAATTATTGTAATGTTGTATTTACAGGGATGTACTCGCGGAGAAAAGAGTTTGATGTAATGAAAAGTATCGGGATGACCGATAAGCAAATGAAATTAATGCTTTTTGGAGAAGGCAGTTATTATTTTATGTGTGTAGTTGGATTGTTATTTACTGTAGGAATGGCAGCTTTGGTTGGAGTAAAGATTTATATGGAAAATAAATTGTCATATTTTACATTTCATTGGCCGATTCTTATTATCGCAGGAATAATGCTATCACTTTTAGTGGTTAATGTTCTGGTTACACATTTTGTTGTTGGTTTTTGCGGTGAAGAAAAGGATTGAGTAAAAAGATGCCCCAGAGCAATTCGCTTTGGGGCTCATATTGGAAAATTGCAGAGCACAGCAATTCTTTGTTTTGCTTGATTACTCTAAAAAATGAAAGAGTAGCCCCGTTAATAGAATGCAGTATGCATTGGCAAAGCCTTTACTATTGATAGGGCTATTCTTTTATTTTACCTACAAATCTTAAATTTTTATAAAAAGCAAAAAAGTAGCGTCAAAAATCCAAAGTTCTTTCATATTATTCTGCCGGATCAAATGGCAGAAATCTTATCCGGCAGAAAGGACGCCGGAAAGATGGGAACAGTATATATTAAATATGAAGATGTAGAGAAATTTTTAGGATATGAAAATATGATTAAAATTCTCAGAGGTATGAAGGAAAAATTTCATGATGATTATGATGCTCTCAAAGGAAAAAAGATACGAATAGGATTTATTCAAGATAAGTTGTATTCAGATTATGGAGAATGGTTTGAGCAAAATCAAAAAGTTCCTAAAAATTATGACTATCTAACTGTGATTAGAGAAGCACTAGATAACGATGATTTATTTGATGATATGTTGATTGCATTTCGTGGCAAGAGTCTGTGTATCAGTTATACATATGTTAGAAATAGGCTCATTGCCGATGATTTGCGAAAGGGTAAATATATACAAATGATTGTGGAGGAGTATAATGTTTCGGCTACAAACGTACGAAAAATTAAAGAAAGATATAGTTGTGTGACATATAGTGCGGAATATCCAATTCCATAAAAGAAACAAATTAAAATATAACTATCCTTAGAAATAAGGAAGGCTACTTGTCGAAATATGCTGGAAAGGAGGAACAGTTTGATGAAGAAGCGAAAGTTACAACGTGCAAAAGTCAAGTTCCCGAAACTTTGGATGGAATTGAATTATAGGGATGCAAATAACTCAAAAAACGTTATAATCATTGTAGATGGTACACGTGTAGGCATCTATTATACCGATAGCGACGCAGGAAATTTGACAGCAGAAGAAATGGCTAAGATAGATACATATACCAGTATCTATGGATTTGATGGAAATTATCAGATCTATGGATTGATTGAGCAAGATGTTATTGCAGGAACACATATAATGAATGTGGGGAATGCTGAATTAGTCAGGGATTAGTGGAAAAAAGAGCAGAGAAACACCCCGCTCTGCTTCAAAAAATTGAAAGGGGATTTTATTATGTTAAACAATGGATACAGATGGTATATATAGGTTGCGAAAGCCAAAGTACCTTTTTAGGTCATATTCTATGAGTTAACAGAAACGAATATAAAAGGTCAAAAAATGTCACTTTGGCTTTTGGAACTATATATTGTATCGTCTAATAAATTTTGCTTTTAATTTCTTGCATGACTATGAGAATTTTTTGCTTAAATCGCGAATAAACAAACACATCTGTCCCTAATCCAACAACAAAATATCAATAGTTTTTTAATCACTTTTCTTAAAAAGGCAAAAAAATAGAACGTATAGTTTCCATACGCTCTATCTCATATTTCATATTAAATTTTAAAATTCTACAAACTTGAAGTTCCTCACTTTTTCATCTTCGGAGCAATAAGCAGCACTACTGTCACAAGAAAATATACACCATACAGTAACCAAGTAATTGTATTGTTCCAAGGGAAACTCTTTTCTGGATGGTTCAATGCAAACATTATAAATACAATAGCTATAATTAACATTATCACACCGATAATCCTTGATATACTCTTTTTCATGAAAAGCACCTCCTCATCAAACTGGAATTTTCTTATGCTCCTGTTCTATATTACAACTACAGTGTGGACAATATTCTTCACTATTTATAGGTACAACCCTTAATGATTTGCCACAGAAGGGACAGTGATTTTGATTACAATTATGATTAACCTATTATAAGTTATGCCACTTCAATTTTTGCAAACATCATCCAATCTGCAAGACATGAAATTAAAATAATTATTCCTAAAAATGCCGATACTCCTGCAAATTGTTCTAAATAATTTGAATGAATTCAATATTATGCTTTTTTCTCCTTAAATGATTTCAGAAAGATCACCCATCCAAAGATCAGCAGATTCACTACCAGTGCCACAGGAATATCTCCCCAGTGGATTTGCTGATTCTGAAGTACATCCGCAGAGTACGTTCCTGAAAAAACTACCACCATATTATTATTCAGAAAATGAATAATTATCGGAACCCAGATATTCTGGGTTTTCATATAAGTATATGCCATAAAAATCCCCAGTGAAATACAGGTAACAAACTGGCTTGCCAGAGCCGCCAGCCCCATATCCGGCGTAGTGTAATAGAAGAAGTCTATTGGCAGATGCCATACAGCCCACACACAGCCCAAAAGGATTACGCCGCCTTTTAGTCCAAATTTTTTCTGAAGAAGAGGCTGAAGATAATATCTCCATCCGTATTCTTCTCCAAAGAATGCCACTACTGACAGGAAAAAGTTTACCAAAACAGTAAAAAATATGATCCAGGTAGTAGGATTTGCCATTATTTTGCCAAATTCAGAAAGCTGGCCGCTCAGAGCACAGGCAATCACAAATCTGAGAAGATATAATCCAATAAACAACAGGATCATACGAATAGATATATTCCAATGTTCGCTGTTCAGTCCATAGGATCTGCGCTTTTCTTTACCGGATTGCAGAAGAAGAATCCAGAAAATAACGCTGCCACCTATTATAACGTACTCCATGATCGGTGCCCACTGAGAATATGGCATGCTCATCAGATCTCTATTTTGGGGAGCCAGAACAGAAGCCGCCGTGCAGACAACCAGCACCGCCGTGAGAGCTACAAAGAATATGTAAAAAGCCGTTGGAAGATTTTTATCTCCTTTTTTGGTAATTAAATAAGCCATCATCACACCTGCTGCTGGATACAGCATCTGCGCATTTGGAAAAGCGCTGAGATCAAGATCTTTTCCATAGCCATACCACATCAGAAGTCCCATTACATATGTGATTCCGTATGCTATAATCACATAGATCAAAAGCTGTTTTTTCTCTGTTTGCATAAATTTCATAATTCCTTCCTTGCAACTTCTAATTTGTTACTCACATGATATCATACTTTAGACACTTAGGTACAGGTTATTCCTCAAATTGCAGGGTTGTTTCATGAACTATCCATGGGCAGATCTAACTTATTGCATCCTTGCTATCACATCTCTCATATTGTTTCT
>CAKRDD010000002.1 GCA_934309345.1 uncultured Mediterraneibacter sp.
TTTTCATCTGAATCTATCATAGTATACATTACTTCATATTCCTTTTTTTCAATATGGTTCATATATTCCATAAGTGTATCTTCTGGTGATTCCGTTATAGTCCCTTTTAATAAAATACCTCCTGAAACAGCAATTACTGTTATAGCCACTATCAGCCCAAAAATCTTACAAATGTAAGATTTTTGGGTGTTTTGCTTTTTTCGTTTTCTTTTCATAGATACCCCTTTCTTCTAATTATTCTATTTTTCAAAATCTTACACCTGTAATATTTAAAAGTCAAGTAAAATATTATGTTTTAAAAGAATACTTACTTACATAATTTTTTTGACTTTTATATTAAATCAAATCTTCACCATTAACAAATCCATACGATTTTAATAATTCTTTATCTTCTGAATTCCTTTCTTGCCTTAGATTAATATTATTGGGGATAATATCCGGGCATGAAAATAGCCAGGTGATTCCTTGAGTTGGAACCATCTGACTATGTAGATTTTATTTCTATTTTTTTACTATTTCTTCGACCAAAACTTCTATTCTATGTCTTGACATATGATCACAATCTTCTTTTATTTTTTTACAATACTGCAAGAATTTTTCAGCATCTGAATGATACAAAACATACATAATATTATAACACGTATGATATCTATCCTCATCCACATTGTCTACTGGAAAAGAAATTTTATTATACAAATTGTCTATCTCTGATATGATAATATCATGATAATAACTACTATCAAAATTATTTCTAAGTTTATATGAATACTCATAAGCCTTTTTCCCATGAGTTGTTTTTTTCAAATATCCCACATATGTCTCTATTAAAAATTTCATCATCTCTTTATTTTCTTCTTGATATATTCTTTTTATCTTTTCCGATGACATGTGAAACAAATCATATGAATACGATAGCATTTCCTCTTTCCCATCTAAGACAGTTTTTTCCAGCATTTCTTCTAAAATATTTCTATATTCTGATAAAACACTTTCATTATTTTCCTCTAAAACATCACTCCAAACAACATACGCATCTGCAAATTCATTTAATTCTGCCAAACTCTTTGCTTCAAGCATTTTCTCTCTTAAAATAGGTAATACACTCCTTATTTCCTCATCTGACTTATAATAATTAGACTTACCTCCCGAATTAAGAAATATCTTGTATTCAGCATCCAATTGGTCTACATTTAGTACCCCTTCTTCATAATATTCCAATAGCATTTCTACTAAATTTCCACTGCATTTTATTCCATAAAGATATCTTCCAATTCTATGCCGTAGTGTATTTCCAATAGTACTTACCATTTTTTCTACAGAATCGGTATTATTGGAATTAGCTTCTTTATAATACAAGTTATCTATACTCTCAACAACAATAGCAAAACATATCAACCTTAATTCTTCTAAAAATTGCTCACTCATATCACTTTTACAAAACAATTCTACATCTTCAAAAAATCGTTGAGCCTTTTCAAGTGTCCGTAAATTTTCTACTTTATGAATATTCAAGAATTTTTCAACAAAGTCTGCATGGATATTCATTTTACTCCATGTCACTTTCTCTGCACGTTCTGTAATATGATATATTCTTTCAATGACCTTTTCATTATACTTTTCAAATACAACTTTTTTATCCGATTGTATTTCATCTGTATTCGCAATCACAATAACTTTTACATAATTACATTGCTTGAGTTCTTCTATAATTCCAAATATATCTTCCAAATTTATGTCATCACTCATTCTTTCCAAGTCATCTATTACAATAATATGAACAGAAGTAAACTCTTTTGACAATAATAGAAACATTTCTCTTTCATTGACTATACTTTGTACTGCTTCCTTTGTCTGACCAACTTTATCCCAGATTTTTGATGCGCCATCTAAAATATTATTAGCTATTTCACCTATTTTCCCACCAATATTATTCTTTAAAGCCAATTGAAATAAAGCTTCATGATATATTTGCCTAGTGTCTTTCAAACCAAACATTGATATTTTACAAACATTGGGATTTGCTTCTAATGCCTCATTTACCGCATAAGATTTTCCAATTCCCCATGTTCCATCAAATAAAATTGCTCTATACGGTAGATGATCTATGTCACTGATTATATTTTTTATATTATCTGCTTTCATACTGTATCTTTCCACCCCTATTTTTCATCTAACAACTTATTTTCCATCATCATTCCGAATATCATCAATAATCCGACCAATATTACATGTAATCTGTCCCTTACACTGATGAATATCCTCATTGATTTTCTTTTCCTGTTCAATAGCAATCTCTATATTTTTCGCCAGTTCTCCAATCGCAGCATTTTTCTTCGGATTGATTCCTGTTCTGGCAAGTAACAACTTATAGATAAATGTCTGATGTCCATCTTTTTCATTCTGGATAATCTGTTCAGCATTTGGCTCAATATCATCTTCGTATGAATTTTCATAATGTAACAACAGAAATAATTCAAATGCCGGATTACTAACCGCTAATATATTCTTCTTTTCACCTTCAGCTACCAATTCATCATAATCAAGTACCTTCTCTTCAAAAATGTCTCCATCAAATACAACAATCATCTTATCCCGTTCTTTATCAAACGCTATTTCTGGATTTTCTTTCTGATTTTCTGCAAACTCAATCAAACGTCTTGGAAATGAAATGTCCCTGTCTCCCTCTGTTTTTTCAAGTAACCGGATATCGATCAATGGATGAATATTTAACTCTTTTCGGATATCAATTAACTTTTTGAAATACCATGTTTCAGTATTTGCACCCTCACATATGAAAAAGTACTTACGATAAGGCTCAATCTGTTCTTCTTCATCTGTAGTTCTACTATTCCAATTCGTATAACTTCTTACTGGAGCCAAGGCTACTCCTCCTCTCTAAAGTCAAATGTTGAAAATACTGGTATCGCACCATACCTGCCTTCCAGATATGCCTTGCTCAACACTTTATCGTATCTCTCCTTGAAACGATCTAAGGAATAAATAGAGCTTGCATTTTCTGCGTTACGTTCTACAAACCAGATTTCATCCCTTCTAAAAATAGCCTGATCCATAATGGATGATTCATGTGTAGTGAACAATAGCTGCATACGCTGCTCATCATGTAGCTGCATAAACAATTGCAAAAATCGTTCTGTCAGCTTCGGATGTAAGCTTCTCTCCAATTCATCCACAACATAAAGAACATCTTCTCGTTTATTCAACAGCATATCCATCAAATCGAATAATCTTCTTGTTCCATCAGACTCTTCATCAAAACCGAACTCATAAAATGACTTATTATGATGCAATCGGATTGTTGTGACCTTCGGTTCAGAATGTCCTTCAACTTCGATATTAAAGAAAGTTTCCTTCGACCTCATTGTCATTCTGAATGATGGTTCTTCCTGCTCTTCCATTCTATTTTTTACATGCTGCATCATCTTATCAAATACTGATTTCGGCAATGCATTTGATAACTCATCCAATGTAATTTCTTCAATTTTTACCTGGCTGATGCCCGTATCAAATGTTTTGATCAATTTGTTAATCAGCTTCAGCGAATTATCATCATAATAATATTCCAAATCAATCAATGGCGTATCCGGTGTGATAATCGAAATATGATTCTGAATCCAATCATATACATCCCGGAAGAACAATAATTTAGATCGTGTGCTATATTTTTTTCCACGATTCATTTCTGTCAGGAACAAAGATGTTTCATTTCCTTCAAAATCATCTGCATAGGTTTCAAATTTATTTTTTTCTGTGTTTATCAGCGTAATACCATCATTTAACGCCGGACGTTTGCTTCCTTCTCGTTCAAAGAGACATTTTGCTGAACCATTCTGATATAATTCATATAACCATTCTCCGGTTACTTTTCGTCTGCTTAAAACTGCGGAAAAACCATAGGCATAAAATTTGTCACCTACAGTAATCTGAATTTCAAAACTACTTTCTCGTTCCTTATTCTCCTGCCGATTCTTACAAAACATCTGTGTAGCTTCTATCGGAATACCTTTGCAGACACTGTCTTTAAAAAATTTAAAGAACAATGCCAGATTGGTCTTCCCAGATGCATTTGCTCCATAAACTACTGCATATTTTAATAACTGGGTACTTTTTATCTTTAACCTGTGATTTGCATTTGTTCGTATTTTATTTGAGGAAATCATTGTCAGCTCTGCTGCTTTATCAAAAGATTTAAAATTTTCAACACTTACTTTTACTAACATTCTTATACACCTCCACCTTTATTATATGTTTTACTCTTCTCTCAGTCAATGTAAATTTCTTATTTAGAGATTTTTTCGTTATATATTGTTTCTTTTTCTATTTTTAACAATTTTATTTTGAGTTATGCATATAATATCAATGTATAAGTCAGCTTTTTGTAGCGACACTATTTTACTAATGCCGCTACATGAAATATTACAATAAATAAAAACTTCTAATTCTTTTTTCTTCTATCTCTCCCAGTCCATCCTTCCTGTCACATTCAACATCTTTTCTTCTCGGAAGCTGAGCATCTTTCCATTTGTTCCACCGACAATGATATGATCCAGCAATTCTATTCCCAGTAGCTGTCCGCACTTCTGCAGCTTTTTCGTAACGATCATATCCTCTTTTGACGGTTTCACATTGCCACTGGGATGATTATGAAGTCCAATGATTGCAGAAGCATTTGCCAGAATACTGCTCTTAAAAACTTCTCTGGGAATTACCAAAGATGCATTGATCGTTCCAACACTGACCAGATTCATATTGATTACCTGTCCATTATTTTTCATATTCAGGATGCAAAATACTTCTCTGTCGTATTGAGATAACTCCTTCGCCATCAATTCTACAACAGCCTGTGGACTGTCCAATGTCTGCTCACTATAAAGAGATGGTTCTTTTACCAGACGGATATTTACAACTTCCAATTCATTCCCCATTGTTCTGATCTCCTTTTGGAAATTCTACAACCAGAAGAACATTACTCTTTGAAGATTCCACATATGATTTCAATTGTGATAATGTCATTTCCAAATATTTAGGTTGTTCCACCATAATCTGCTCCTTTCGTTTCTTCCCTTGCTTCTGTTTTCTCTGACAAATAGCTTATCACTTTGTTTGCCTTAATGCTTTTCTGTAACTCACTGATAATGCACAGATCTGCTACATTCACTCCCGGCAAAGCAAGCATCTCATCCATCGTCATATTGACAATCTCTTTCTCCGTTCCGTATCCGGCATCAAATAAACGCTGTAATACTTTTATTGCTTTCTGATTCTTTCCCATTTCAATATCAAAGGGCAGCTTATCGCCGCCCTCTGTTTTACTCCTCCTCTTCTTTCTTTTCTTCAATTCCTAATCTCTTGATCTGTTTCTTTTTATTCCAAATACGAACTCCTGTGATTCCTGCTGCTGATAATACCAGAATGGCTATCCATAAAACTGCTTTTGCAGTGTCTCCTGTTTTCGGAGGGTTACTGGTTTTTGTAGTAGTACCCGGTGTCTCTGGGGGTTGGTGTTTCCGGTACTTCTTTGATGGTTACAGTCTGACCTTCATCGTTGATATCCTTATGCTCTGTTACCTTTTTCGGTTCTTCCGGATTTGTCATATCATACAGTTCTTCAAAGGTTACAAGCTGCTTTCCTCCAAGAGTGCTGCCGTCGAAAGTAAACTCAATCTGCACTTCCATGTTTTCCTTATCCGCTGTAAATTCATAATCATTGGTAACTTCTTTGCCATCAATGAGCAGCTTTGCATTTTCTTCCTTAATCATCTGCCAACCAGACAACTTGTAGTTCGTACCAATTTCCAGTCCTTCTAAAGTAACCGTATCCACGAGCGTCAGATCTTTTCCGGCTTCGATTTCTTTCTTGCCATTCTGATCAGTTGCTGTGGTATGAATCAAAATCTTTCGCTCGGTAATCAGGACTGTCTGACCTTCATCATCAATGTCCTTATGCTCTGCAACTTTTACAGGTTCTTCCGGATTCTTCAGATCGTATAATTCTTCAAATGTAACCAGATTCTGTCCGCCAAGTTCTGATGCATCAAACATATAAGAAATTTCTACTTTCATTTTTTCATTGTCAGCAACAAAGGTATAATCACTCTCCACACGCTTTCCATCAATGAGCAGTTCTGCATTTTCCTCTTTCAGCATCTGCCAGCCTTTTAACTGATATTTTCTTCCTTCTTCCAGACCGTCCAGCGTAACCGTATCTACAATCGTTACTTTCTTTCCTGCAACAATTATTTTTTCGCCCGTTTCTTTATCCGTTGCTGTTGTATGAATAGTAATCTCTTTTTCATACTCATCGGTCAGTGTTCCAAGGTCGATTGTTACTTTATTTCTGCTGACAACAACTTCAAATGCTGGAATCAATTTCATACCTTTGTTGGATTCACAAGCTAACTCCTCAATCTCATAAGTGTCATAAAGTAATGCACCTTTACTGTCATCCGGCTCAGAAGTTCCGAACCAGATACCGTCCTCACTTGTTTTCCCGACATTTGTATTTTTCTTATGAGACGCCCAATCGGAAACGGTTGAAAACTGACCATTTTTATCTGTCACTACGATATGGCTCTCACCGGTTGTCTTGCTGGTAATTTTGAATGGTACATTAGCCAGTCTCTTATGTTTACCTGCTCCAATCTTGACTCCTTCCAGATCTCCACGTTTAATCTGGTTGTAAATGGAATGGCTTTCGTCTGTTAAATTCACAATTTTTCCATTTTCCGTAATCGAAAATTCAATTGCTTTTGCTCCGTCAGTCAGATAACCTTCCGGCGCTTTGGTTTCTTCCAGTTTGTATTTGCCATATGGAAGTAAATCTGCTGTCGTTGTTGCAATTCCGTCAATCCCTGTCTGAATTGTCTTAACTGTCTCATTTTTCTTGTACAGTTTTCCTTCTACCAGAACCGGATTCTCATTCAGAGAAATAATTGCAAATGCTGCATCTTTTAATGTGGCACTTCCCTGTGCTTTGGTTTCTTTTGTCTCCAAATCACGTTTTTGAATCTTCACACCACCTCGAATTACCTGATCAGATACGGAATACTGGTTGCTTCCGGAAAGAACTGCAAGTTCTCCGTCCTCTGTGATCTGTGTCAGATACATTCCTTTTATCTGTTCTGTACTGTCTCCTGCCTGCATATAAGCTCCGTCCAGTAAATATCCGTCTGGTGCTTTTGTCTCCTCAACAGTCAGTGTTCCAAGTGGTAATACGTTTTTTTCATTCTGGGTGTAAAATGTATCTCCTGATACTTTGTAAGCATCTGCCAGTTTTGTCACATAATGAACAGTTCCATTACTGTCTTTTTCAGCTACCGTCTTTGTAACCCAGGTACGTGTTGCTCTCTCTGGTAAATTGTCTTTTGTATAAAGTCCGTCATAATAATGCCAGGTAAATTCTGCTCCTGTCAGTGCTGCATTACCCTGTGCGGTTGCTTTTCCCGTCTCCATATCAATCTTGAACAGGTCTACCAGTGTCTCTGTCACTTTCGGAACATCGGAAACATTTAATACGGCTGTTTTTCCGGCTTCAACCTTCAGACTGTGTACTGTCGTATCCAGCTTATATCCCTTCGGTGCAGAAAGCTCTTTGATGTAAACATTCCCTGCAGTCACTTCAACCTCATTTGTCTCACCATTCTCATTTGTTGTAAGTGTTCCAATCTGATTGCTGCAATTCTGGTCTGAGAATATGCCAAAGATTGCTCCGGCAATGGTATACATTGCATTTCCATTTGTGACAATCTCATTTGCGGTTGTCTTTTTTACTTTCGCATTTCCGACATTCAGTTCTGCCCAAAACTGTCCGAGATCCTGTCCCTCTCCAGTATAGATATATCCTCCACATTTATACCGACCTTTGTTCGCCTGTACAAATGCTCTCGCTCCTGCATACACTTCATTCTGAATATCCTGTGAAATCTCAGAATATGCAGCTCGTACATTATCACACTGCCAGCCTAAATACTCACTCAGTCTCTGCCATACCACACACTGTTCCAACAGATATCCCTGATTCGCATTCAGGTTACTGTGACTGCCTCTATACTGTTTTACATACTCCAGTGACAATGCCACATCTTCGATCTGTGCAGCACTCATACTGGAACTTGCATCGTGTCTAGTTTTATACCCATTTTTGAATCCAGTGTTAATATCTACACAATAGGCCGTTTCGCCTTCTACTCGCATGTGACCTTCATTGAATGTCGAATGAATGGTTCCATCATTCATCACATGTTCAATATATCCGACTCTCTCTGAGGATTCCGTCCAATACTGTGTTTCCGCTGCTTGAACCGATGTGATCGGTAATGCAGTTAAAATCGTGGTCAGGGCAAGAATCCCTGTACACACTCGTTTCCATATATTCTTCATTTTCTACAATTCCTTTCTTTTCAATCAAAAAAGACGTCCGTCTGGAACGCCTGCCGTTGCTTTATGCTGTTTGCTCCCTGCTGTCATGCAGGGTATGGGAATCTCTGACCTGCCGAAAGAGAAGAGGTTCCCGGCTCCTTATTGTCTTTTCGGCTGGTAATCTGCTGGTAAACCAAAGGGGTAGGGTGTGGGGGGGGGAAACACAAAAAGACTGATTTCTCATTGACCGCCAACGGATAGACTTCTCCCTTGGTGTCAAAATGCCTATCGTTCCCTGCTTTTTTCCCGTTTCCGGTATAATTCCAGTGCTTTGATAATGGTTTCTTCCATTTTCTGCTGTGTAGTTCCCGATGGAAAGTATTTTTTCAGTCGGTTCTTCGGGATTTTCCACTGCTCTACCTGATTTGGCTTCTCTTCTGACATAATCGACAGCAAAACATCTTCATTCAACCTGCCCTCTGCTGAAAATTTGCGGATTTTAATTGCCTGTGCATGACTTGGGGTACAAGCCTCCGACTCCATGGTGTCGTACAATATCTCCTGTTCCTCTTTCGGCAAATAAGACAGCTCCACCGCCGGACGCATAGAAATCTTTTTGTCATCGACCATTTCTAGGATTTCCGGGATAAGTTCTGTAAGGCGGATATAGCGGCGGATTTGGTCTTGGCTTTCTCCAACTTGCTCACCTAATATTGCTCTTGAAGTTTTACCTTTAAACTTCTGTGCCAGTGGCACAGAAGTCAAATCTCTTCTCTGTCCCTGTCTCTTCATAGCATCTAACTTCATTTTATAAGCAAATGCCTTTTCGGATGGTAAGATTTCTTCTCGCTGAAGATTGCTGTCAACCATAACAATGACTGCTTGGTCATCACTAAGATTTCTTACAATACATGGCATTGTCTCTTTTCCTGCCAATTCACTTGCCATTTTTCTACGGTGTCCGGAAATCATTTCATACCCGCCCGTTGGTTTCTCCCTAACAAGTGCAGGCACTAATACACCATGATCACGCACGCTGTCAATAGTTTCCAACATCTTATCGTCCATTTTTACCTTAAACGGATGATTCGGGAAGTCTGTAATTTCATAAATAGAAATATCTTTTACATATTCCTGATTCTTGCGATCTCTTTCTTCCTGTGTGGTAAAAAGGTCATCGGCTGAGGGAAGATTCATGTTTATTTCTCTGCTTTTCGCCACATCGAATCACCTCCCTCGTAAATTCTGCATACGCCTTTGCAACAGTTCCATTCTTGTCATACTCATAAATGCTTTTTCCTGCTGCACTGCTTTCTGCTGCTGTGATAGCCACTGGAATAACGGTTTTGAAAATCCGAATATGCTTTCCGTAATTCTCCCTAAGGCTATCCTCTGTTGTCCTTGCAAGTTTTGTCCGCATATCTGCAAGTGTCAGCAATACTCCATCAATCTTCAAATTAGGATTTAGCTGTCTTTGCACCTTACCAATTGTTTTCATTAACTGTGTCATGCCTTTTAGTGGAAGATAATGAGCCTGCACCGGAACAATTACACTGTCTGCTGCAGCTAATGCATTGATGGTCAACATTCCCAGACTAGGCATACAATCAATCAGGATATAATCATAATCCTTTTTCAAATCTGCCAGATACAGCTTTAAAGTCTGCTCTCTGCTCATGGCATTTACCAGTGAGATTTCCATACCCGATAACTCAATGTTGGTCGGAATAATGTCTACTCCTTCTTCATGGTGTAAAATACCTTCATTATACACAAACGGTTCGTCTTGTAATATTTTCTTCATTTGCGTATCCAACGTAATCGGAAGATTATCTGCCTCAGTCCACCCTAATGCGGTTGTTAAGTCTCCCTGTGGATCAGCATCGACCAATAATACTTTTCGCCCCTGATGTGCAAGACCAATTCCAAGATTTAATGTCGTTGTGGTCTTGGCTGTCCCTCCCTTCTGATTTGCAAGGGCGATTACTTTACACTTAGTCATATGGTTTCCTCCTTCCTCGAAAAATTTAATAGCCAATCCTTTTTACGGCACTGGCTATGTATAAAAATGGGCATGAAAAAAGCCGACGAATTCTTGGTGAACCAATCGGCTATGTAATATTTTTTCACAATTATTGATTTTCTATTATTTCTTTTAACCGTGTCTTTGTTTTCCTGCAAAATTCAGCACTTCTTAATACATCATATTGCTTTTTCTCTGCATATTCCTGCTGATTTAAAAGATCTACCAGTATTTCCTTTGCTTCAATAAAATAAGAATCCGCATCACCCTTTAATAATTTTAACATTTTCTTATTTTCTTTTCCCATTGCGGAGCTACTTAACTCCGGTACATTTAATGATCCAACCATCAGAACTCTTACTATCATAATTATATAAAATCTTAATGTATAATCATGCTTTGAAAATTTACCTTTTTGTTGCATATTGACAAACTTAACAAATAAGTATGATGCCAAATAATACACCTCTGGTTTATGATCCTTACAAAATATTTTTTCTTTTTTACTCTTCAAAATATTAGCAGGATTAGTACCAAACACTACATTAGGATTTTGACAATATACACTTTCAAAAGCTCTTACCATTCCATGTAATGTCACAACTTGATAACTTCCTTGCTTTTCTTTAATATCATCTTCTTCCCCGGAACGTCTCTCATAAAACATTTCTATAGGCATCTCTTTTGAATATTCACTAAACAGCAATTGAAGTTCTTTATGATATTTTCCTAATGCTATAAATGCTTCTTCTGGTACAGGACTTTGCCTATTAGTTGCTTTTACAATACTACTTATAATATCACTATCTGTAGTATATATGATTTTCACTGGTACTAATATATCTGAAGCAAATTCCTTACAATTAAAAATTTCATTACTTGTTTGACATCCATTTACAATTTGAAAATCTGCTAATTCATACATATTTGCACCTAATGACGTCACCGATTTCGTTATTATGGTCACTCCATTATTTAATAGAATAAATTGCCCTCTTGTATTTTCATTAGCAATAGTGCTCCTAATTTCCTTATTAACATTATTTTCAGTACCCTGATAATCTCTAACATTTTCATAAAATATACGTCTTCTAAGATCTCCTGTATTATCACAAATAATTTTTAAGTAATCATTGCCTGTTAAATATCCTATATATGCCTCTTTTACCCCTTCAATCTTATCCAATGTTATACTATTTTTTAAGTTAATCTGAACAGTAATGTTATTTTTAACTTCACTATAAGTCTCCATAACATATTCTCTTCCTAAAACCTGAATATCTACACTTTTTATATCTTTCATGCTTGAAGATAATTCTTTTTCATTTGATTCACAAATGCTTTTAACCAAACCTCCATCCCACTCATTTGCTGCAGTAACATAAAAAATATGACATTTGGGTGACTGACTGGTACAAAGTCTAAAATTTTCATATTTAAACAGTTCATCATATATTTCTTTTGCATTTAATACATTTGAATTTTTTTCTGTTATTGCCTCAAAATTTTCAAGAAAATTTTTTGTAGCCTGAATAGTTTTTAACAAATTACCTGTGTCGCACTTCTCTTCAGTTTTTGTTTGGATAAATAGTATATCCACATCCAGTTTTTTTGATTTAGCATATATTGAAATATCATCTTTTCCTAATACAAGGTTTCCATTTACAATAAATGCAATAGCATCTAATCCAAATTGTCCCTTCTCATCTACAACCACTCTTTCCAAATCACCTTTATCACTAAAAGCATCTGGATGAAATTTAGAAACAACCAGATAATTTACCAAATATTCAAATTGTTTGGAAATCTCTGGTATCTCAAGTAAAAAATCTTTTTTAAAATCATTAAGCATTCCTTCTAATACTTTATTTAATGCCATATTTCATCCTCCTGTTTTAAGAGTTCATCCAATACAATCTATATTGGTTCTATTTCTCTTTTTATTATAACCCTCCATTTTCATTTCATCAATCAACAAATTCTTCCATAATAATAAAAATATTCGAAAATTGTACCGCTCTCAAATCAAAAATGTGATTCAAACTTTTGTTTATCCTAGACCGTTTCTATCAAATCAATTTTTCTTTATTTTAATTATACTATTCAACTCTTATACACTAATTTTTTCAAATTCTTTAACAAAAAAGCAGGCGATGAAAAGTCACAAAACCTCTTCATCCACCCGCTTCTCACCTATACTCTCACCACTACCGCTTCCACAACATCTGGATGTTCAACCACCCATATACCACAAAATACTACCCGTTTTGTGACTTTCTCATGCTAGGAGACAAAATATTCCACTGCATTCTCCGGGAAGAATTCTTTAAACTCACCATACAACTGAGCTACGAGGGTCTTGTTGTGAGCTATTATGAGTGTTGGTTTATTTAACTGTTCAATAACGTTTGCCATGGTAAAAGTCTTACCAGAGCCCGTAACTCCTAATAAAGTCTGGCATTGATTGCCTTCTTTGAATCCTTTTACAAGAGCTTCAATCGCTTGTGGCTGGTCACCAGTTGGTTTATATTCGGAGTGTAATATGAATTTATCCATAAAAAACCTCCTTTTTCACGGATTTGCTATGATGATTATCAGCCACAAATTCGTGTAATTTCAAAATTTATTCGTGTAAGAGCAAAAATCTGACTGAGTGTCGAATTTTTGCTCTTACACGAATTTAGGTCACAAAACTTGATTTTGCGACTATGTAACACTAATCAACACGCCCTGGAACTACGTGGACGATTCATCAGGGCATACGATGGTAGTATACCACAATCGGCATAAAAAATATAGAGATCACAACTACCTCTATATTTCTCACACAAATATTTCACAATTTATACTGCCAGTTCCAAAGCCACTGAATCCATGTAATTCATCTCTGACAAGTTAAACTCCTCTTCCTCTTCAGGAAGCACCTCATCAATAAACGGTTCCAAAACTTCAAGACAATCTTCGATAATTTCCTGCTTATCACCATACACATCAATCGTAATGATTTCTTTTGCATGTCCCATCAGCTTCGATACTGCTTTTGGATTAAAGTCATTCTTTAATAAAATAGTACAGCATCCCTCCGCCATATCCTCTGTCAGATAACGACTGTCGGTACGAGGTACGTTACCAACTTCTTTTCATAAAGGTTCTGTGTGTAATCCAAAGTCTGCTGTGCCGTGAATCCTAGAATCCTGTTAGCATCTCTCTGAAGACTTGTCAGATCATAAAGTGCCGGAGCTTTTTCTGTTTTGTCTTTCAGCTCAACTTTTGCGACAACTGCCCCAGAACTGGCTCTGCATTTCTTCGCCAGTTCTTCAGCAACTGACTTTTCTTTCAGTCTCTCGCCTGTGGCAGTAAACTCATGAAACCCAAGCTGTACTGTATAAAATGACTCTGATTTAAAAGCAGAAATCGCAGCTTCTCGCATAACAGCCATTCCGAGCGTTGGCGTCATTACTCGCCCAACATTCAACGTCTGACCGTATAAAACAGAAAAAAGTCGAGTAGCATTGATACCGACAATCCAATCGGCTCGCTCTCGTCCTGCGTCCGTTGCACACACAAGACTTTCTACATCATCACGTTTCATAAGCTGTCGGAGTATTCCAAACTGCTTTCTGGTTCCTGCGGACATCCGATATTTCCACACATCCGGCACGATAGGCAAATCATCATAATTCCATTTGGAATATCTCTCATCGTAACCCTCTGGCTCGAAGAGTTCCACCAAGTGCCCCACACACCAACTGACAACATATCTGTTGCCTTCCAAGTAGCCATCACAGCGATTATTTGCTCCTAATACTTTGGCAATGCTCTGGGCAACAAACGGTTTCTCTGCTAAAACTAATTTCATGTTCTTGTCTCCTTCCTTTTTGGGCATAAAAACCTGCTAACAAAAGTCAAGGCTTTTCCACTATGAAATCTCCTTACATCTCCAATCTCTGCGATCAATTTAGGCGCAAGAACATTTCCAACGCCTCCCATTGCCCTGACAACTGGGCATTCCGGCAGACTCTTGGCTAATGCCTGCATTTTTGTTAGAATAGTCATTAAAGTGTTATCGATTTCTCGTAACACTCGTACTGCCTCCCGTACCAGCATTTTAGTCGATGGGTTATCGGAGGGTACTGTGGGGATGCCTTCTTTTGCCAGCGTATAAATCTTAGCGGCTTTATCCTGGCTCTGATGGTATCCCTTCTCTTTTGTCCATTTTATATAGCTTTCTATAAACTGTTCCTCCGATTTCTTCGTGATATTGTCATAATGCCAATATTCTTCCACGAAATCCCCTAGCTTATCTTTCCCATTTGTTTCATTCCACCCTTTTAGCAGCGTTTTAATCCCTGGCATCGTATAGTCCAAAAGATTACTACACGAACATCATCATTTAAACGCAGAAGCATAGACGTTAATTCTGATAATTCTTTCTCTGTATGACAAACTTCAAAAGGTTTGCTCACAATCTCCCCATACAGCTTCAAGATACATATGGTACTTTTTTCTTTTGATACATCAATTCCTACACTTATCATCTGTAAACTCCTAAAAAAATTTGTAATTGTCCCATCTACACTTATTACCACTCATTTTAGTTCGTTACACGAAAGCACCTTGCGGGTTTCAACCTGCTTAAACGACCGCTTATAATAAGGGGTGGTTGACGGTTTTTATGACGGATGTGGTTAATCCAAAAAGCAGCTCGCCAGACCAATTACTCCCTTATCATAAAAAAATAAGTGCAGAAGATAAAGCACTAATGGTATACTCTATCTCTTACACTTATATGGTACTACATAGCAGTCTTACATCGTTATGCAAAACTGCTATGTATTCCTATGTTTATTATGATTAATTCAACTCTGTACTAATGAGAAGTTATAATCTGCGACAACAAAAACACATGTATTCAGAACCCAAATAAATCCAGCTTCTGTATTGCTGAACGCATTTTGTTTATTTAAGATTGTTACTAAATCAAGGCTTTCAAAACATTCTTTATACTGTTCTGAATCTATATCATATACACCTTTTTGAATGCGATTCGCTTTGCAAACATTATGATATATAATGTCTACAAAAAGATTCCTCACAAACTGCCAGTATGTTTGCCTGCTATTTGCATATCCAACTCTGTTTATCCAATCTTTCAACTGATATTTTAATGTTTTCTGCCTATCATCGGTTATTGCATTTTGCAAAACTTCCTGCAGCTTTTCCTCCACATACTCTGCAGATGAAAAATCAAGAATGTTTTCGCAACACTTTTGTCTAATTTGCGTATTACTAATTCCATAATGCTTGTTCATTAAATCGTCAATCCTATGTGGAAACTCAACAATTCTTTTGATTACAGATTCATTTCCAACCTGTTCCTTATATTTACTTCCTGGTTGTAAAGAGACTTGTACCTTTCTCTCTGCAAACTCACAGTCTGGAATTGCTGTTAAATGCTGATAAGATTCTATCATCGGATAATTGATATATAGTTTTCCCATATTCGTTGCATCGGAAAAACTATTTTGCATTTCCAAAATTTTTCTTTCCGAAAAATTTGTATCATGTCTTTCATAGTCAAATACCAAAATGATGTTTGTAAAATCATCTTTATAGCGAAGATCATCTGGTGTCTGTTTCTTACTTATGACAAATGGTAAATCTATATCCATTTCTTCATCAGCCCAATCAGCACCGTATTCTTTTACAATATCTTCATACAGCAAATATATATTGGTTCCATATATCCAAACATTGTCCATATCAATGTTAATTTCAGGAAAGCATTTAAAAATCAACCAAAACAATTCATTTTTCTCATGATTTCCCTCTACAATCAACAATGTTTGGCTTCGGTTTCTTACCTCTCCCATGTAATTATTCATACTTTTCAAACTCCCCGCTGATATACATCTTTTCAAGGTTGTGTCCTTCTCTCAACTCACGTGTTGTGGCATTACACAATGCTGTCAGAGTTCCTTTCCTTGATAAAATAAACATACAATCCGGTCTCATCAGTCTGTTTGTCATTAAATTAGTATTGTGTGACGTCATAATCATCTGGCAGCGAGGGTATTTTTTCTTAAAAAATTTAATCACATTTTCAGCCATTTCATAATGATAAAAAGCATCAAATTCATCCAAATATATAAGGGAAGCATCCCATACTTTAGGAATAAGTCTACGATATAAATCAACCAATGCCAACGTTCCGCTTGAAGCATTCTCATAGAAAGGAACTAATTTCTCATGTGCAAAATACAATTCCCTCTGACCATCTGGTAATTTTTTCAACACAAGCCTGCATTCTATGCCCATCGCATTCAAAAAATCTTCCAGGTCTTTCAATCTTTCCGGATTCTCTAAAGATTCATAAAAAGCATTGCTCATTCTTCGTACACGATATGGCATTTCATTTCCTACCGTAATCATAATCATTCTTCTGACATAATTGGATAAACGAATCAATACAGAATCATTTTTTAATGCCACATTACTAATCAACCATCTAAGAAATGGTAATTTAGGCTCAATATTTTCCTCTGTTGTTTCGTCTCCTTCTAACGCTTGCAAATATCTATCTACATTTGCAGTTTCTGCATCAACACATTTCAAATTATCAAAGCGATATTCCCTATTTAAAAAATCACATCTAAATATTGATACTCCATTTATAATAAGCTCTTCATCTCGCAATTCCTGATTGGAAAAACGTGTATATTGATAAATCACTTCAATGCCATCAAAATCAAAGGTATAGGAAAATCTTGCGGAATCATCTGTGGAATCTGCATTAAGAAATACCCCATTTCCTACAAATCTTGGTCCTGCGAACATTGTAGAACCTATATCCATAATCGCTCTCCCTAAATTAGTTTTTCCAGTCGCATTTCTTCCATATATTAGCATTTTAGCAATTACGCCATCTGAAATACAATCTGCGCTAAACTGATAACCTGCAACACTTCCAAAGTTTATCTCTATTTCATCTCTAAAGTTCTTATAATTCCTAAGTGCAAATCTCTTTAACATAAAGTATACCATCCTTTCAAACAATATCTGCACATACTCCATGCTAATAGTATACCCAACTCTAAACCTTTTTTCAACCTGTTGCCGTAAAAAAATTCCGGTAATAAATCTTTTTTGCATCGCTATGTATAGGGGCAAAATCCGCCCCTTTTTCGCTATTTCAGCTTTTTCTTTTTGACCAAAGCATTCACCTTTGTCACATAGGCTGTCATTCTTTCCATATTCCTTGCTTTATTGTTCATAGTCTTGTCCTCCAATCTTATAAAGGTAGTGTCAAAAACTACCTGTTTTTTCTCTAAAAACCTTTATTTTCGGGAGTTTCAAATAAAAAGAGCATTGACCTCCCTTTTCATGTATAATGTCAGTGACCAAACATCCAAAATACAAAGGAGACAATGCTCATGGACATTATACTTTATTTACTTCAGTTAATTCAATACCAACATAAACAAATCTGCTGGCTTTTAAATTTTATCTGCAGATATATTCCTCTCAAACAATGGACTTTCGATGATTCCCATTCTCCCAAGTACCAAAAGTTCAAAATTGATAAACTCCCTCTAATCACAGACTTCCGTCAAGACTGGACTTATAAAGAACTCATCCCTTACTACGAAAAACGTTATGGTAAGAAAATTCACCCAATCAGCCGACGCTCAGAGTGTGATATCCCAGACTCCTGCACCTGTCCCCGTTGCGATGCCCCTAAACCATTTCTCTACAAGAACAACGGCTCCAAAGGTCAGCTCCTGTGCAAAATCTGCGATGCCAGGTTCTCACCTGATGAAAGCAGATTTTCCGCTGTAAAACTACGCTGTCCCCACTGTGGCAACACTCTGGTTCCTAAAAAAGACAGAAAACATTTCATTGTCCATAAATGCGTGAATCCTAAGTGCTCCTACTATCTGCACAATCTAAAAAAGTAGATAAGGCAGATTTGAAAGAAGACCATGGCAAGAATAAATACAAACTCCATTACATCTACCGTGAGTTCACGATAGATTTTTTCAGCATGGATTTAAATACCCTGCCTAAAAATGCTTCTTCCCTTAAATTCAGTAAGCACAATGCCCATGTCATGTCCTTGTGCCTGACGCTACACGTCAATCTGGGACTTTCCCTGCGCAAGACATCACAGGCTTTAAAAGACCTGTATAACATCAGCATCTCCCACCAACAGATAGCCAACTACTGTAAGACTGCCGCCATCTGCATCAAGCCTTTCGTGGATCAGTACCCCTACGAAAAGAATGAGGTATTCACTGCTGATGAAACCTACATCAAAATCCGTGGTATCAAAACCTATGTCTGGCTGATCATGAATGCCGCTACCCGCTCTATCCTTGGCTATCAGGTATCTGATAACCGTGGTGTCGGACCCTACATCCTTGCTATGCGTATGGCCTTCCAGAATCTCAAAAAGCTTCCGGAAAACTTTAAATTTATTGCCGACGGATACAGTGCTTATCCTCTTGCCGCTATGGAATTCGCAAAGAAATTTGGCAAAGATTTCATTTTTTCCGTCACTCAGGTCATTGGACTTACCAACAACGATGCTGTCTCTACAGAACATCGTCCATTCAAACAGATGATTGAACGACTGAACCGTACTTATAAAGCTTCTTACTGCCATACAAATGAGTTCGACAACATCGACGGTGCCAACTATGATCTGGCTCTCTGGGTGGCTTACTATAACTTCCTGCGTCCACATAAACATGCAGGCTATAAAGTCCTCAATGAAGTAGAAATGCTTCAGGGTGCCGACAACATGCCCGGCAAATGGCAGCTTCTAATCTTTCTTGAACAACAAACTATTCTGAATATGCACAAAAGCGGTACTGCTGCATCGGAGCGGAACTGTTGTCAATAGAACCGTGGAATACCGGAACAGACGGCTTTGCCGGCTGCGAGGATATGCCGCGAAAGTTTATTGACATAAAGTTCCCGGATTATCCTATCCAGCAGAAAAGGGGGGCAACTGCGCCCTTTTCCTGCCTTCCGGCGAGGATGGGATCGGGCGAAGCCCGATATTGGGTCAAGGGACTAGTCCCTTGTAGGTTCTTAGGGCAACGCCCTAAGCCCTCGGAGAGCTTATTGGAACTAATATCTGCAATTTTCAAGGTTCACTTGAGCCTTTTTCTTTGGCTCTGTTTTTTCATAACTTATTTGATACTACCTCATCATTGCAGGATTCTTACCGCTTTTTAATCAGGATTGCGAACTTGTTTCGCAATTACCTAATATCACTGTTTAAGATTTATACCTTGGTCGTCTACCCGGACTTCTGGCGCCGAATTAGCCATATTTGTAATTACTCAAGCTTATACCCGTTTTCCCTAAACAGGGAGCTCGAATCCCGTTTTTCATTACATTACCTCCATAATAGAAAAAGACCGCTTCAATCATTTACGATTAAAACGGTCTAAAATAATTACTAATTGTAAAATTCTTTAATTTTTGATATCAAACTGTCTTCTTCGATTTCCTCGGTAAGATAATCCATATATTGCTTTCGTCCAGTCATTAGGTATCTCAACCAACCATGTAAACAGTATTTATAATCTTCGTCTAGGGTATATAATTCTGAAAATTTGCCTACATAGTTATTACCAGCACTCCAACATTCAAGGCGAACAGGATATAACATACCATCTTCATCATCAGAAATTATTTTGACATATCCATTCTCATCAACAACCAGCTGATTATTATGTCTATCATCTGCATTTCTCATTGCAGTTTCTATCTCTGATTTTTCAAATAGATGAGCAGGAGTTCCATGTCGTCTAAAAGATATACTAAAATATTGGTGATAATCATCAATTGTAGCCAAACCTTCGTCCTTTAAATACTCTTCAAAAAGATTTGTGATATTTTCAAGACTTTTAATAGCTTCCTCACGACTCTTTACGAATACGCACTCATCAAAATTACTGTCTGTTACCTCTTTAATGAATCCGTCACTACAGATACATTTTTGTCTATTATTTATTAAATCATAAATATTACCACCTGAGGATTCATTAAATTCGAAAAAGAAACGGATAGGTTTTTCAGGATATTCTGTAGTCGAACAAAATGCACTTAAGAAATTCCACTCATTGTAGTTCTCTTTTATAAAAGCACGCTTTTTCTTTATAAGAATTCTTGCATCCTCCATACTTTGCTTATCTCCATCATCTCGATCAGTTGTTTTAAAAGGATTTTTATTAAAATATGAAGATCCCAGAATCATACAATCTATTTCTTCTCTAGACAAATCTTTGAAATGTTCGTCACAAGAAGCTCTCTCAAATAATGCTAGATACATTCGTATCAAATCTTCAATATAATCTCTAAAATCACCACTTTCAAATAATCCATGGCGTCCATCATAAGTACCTGTAATATGGTTATATGGTCCATTTTTTAGAACAAAAAGAAAAGAACCTTCCAAATACCTTTTAACTTCTTTATATCCTTCAGGTAAAGACTTTCCTGATTCATAATCATATACACCATACTGTGCACATGAAGCATCTACATAGTGTCCCGGTATATCCTCAACCAAATATTCGTAATCTAGTTTATCGTACCTGCATATGACTGGAGTTAATTTCTTCAGATCCAACCTAAAATAACTCCATCTATAATCTTCGGAAAATCCCTCATATTGTAATGACTTAGGTTTTACAAGATAACACACGCCTAATGTGTCATATAAGTAGATACAATTCTCTTCCGTAGCTCTCATAGCATACGAAAAATCTAATCCTCCATAATCTGATAATAACATATGGTTATATGCAGGCGTCCGTCCAACAATATTTAAAACAGCAACTATTTTATCAATTTCCCTCCATACAGAAGAACTTGGTACATTTTCTCCAAATAACTGCCGTGTCAAAAATGTCCAATCGCTATTTTGCGACTTATCAAAATCGCTAGCAATCTCACACCAAGATAATAAGCGCTCTTTAAACATATGAATGTCCGGTCTTAAATTGGGATCATTGTTAGTCGAATCCATAAGCAGTTCATCAATTTCAACCAAATGCTCATTTTTAAATCTTGATACATATCGCAAACTGTGACTCTCATCAAGATGATTATACACGCCATCAAACCCTTTTTCATCTCCACTAAGAAACATCCACAATGTTTTTGCAAGCGAAAAAACATCAGCTTTGCTTGCATCCGCCATTTTAGGATTCCTCTTCATTTCTGGTGCAATTGTAAATATAGCTCCCAGTCCCTGATCTGATCTTGTAAAATCATCATTATCAGGAAAATCTACCAGACCAAAATCTCCTAATGAAAATCTTCCATTATAGTAATAAATATTACTTGGTTTGATATCCCTATGATGGATTCTTTTGTCATGTAGCTGCTCTAATGTCTCGCATAACTGAAGAACACCATTGACGATTTCTACAAGGCCCTTTTCATTAATGAAATCCATTACTGGCTGAGCAATTGGCATGGTATACCAATAGTTATCACAATCAGCAGCAATCACAGGAAGGATTCCTGGTATAATAGCAGAATTCTCTCGTGCAATTTGAATCTCACTAATGAAACGTGATTTCTTTTCTTCATTTCTATTTCGAAGTTCTTTCAACGCGTAGGGGTGCCCTGTTGTTTTCTCTGTTACAAGATACACATCTGCATTGCCCCCTTCCCCTAGATCTTTAATTTCGTCAAAAATAGAAAGCCATCTCTTTATTTTGGATTTTCCCATAACAATCCCCTTTCATCCCTAAGTATAGATATCATTATATCATAAAAGAAATTGCTATAGTTATTTCAGAATCCTCTTCTTAATATGTGGTCAACGAAACACTAAAACTATCTATGTTCTTTCGTATAATTTTGTATTTCAACGATTTCCTACATTTTTCATATAAAATAAGCCTTTCGTTACCCCCATAACGGACGAAAGACTTCGTTACATTTAACCGACATCTACTACTTCGTAGACATCATTTGATTTCAGTTTCAATTTGCGATTCAGGAACTTTTCAATATCGAATGCGTTCTTTGAATCATAATCGGATGTGTACTTATAATTTGGATGTTGTGTCAGATCATATTTGTCTGAAAGAAATGGTCGAACACCTCTAAGCTGTAAAATACATTTGTCACCATCAAGAACTGACAATTCATCAATAAACATCAAATCTTTGCCCAACTTCTGATAATTCAGGGAATGGGAAGTCTCTCTACCACGGCTTTCACCTGTGTTGTAAGTATCTATCGTTTCCTTGCCAAGTGCCTGATTCAACTCTTTCAAAGTGGTCAGTTCTGAACCACCCAAGAAAACTCTCGAATCAATATTACCGATAATCGTATCTGCATTATCCTTATAAATTGCCTTTAACTGGCTCTGTGCTTGCAGCAACAAACAAGCAGAGATTTCTCGGCTTCGAATTGTGGCAACAAGTTTTTCCAGATTTGGTATCTGTCCAATGTTTGCACACTCATCAATCAAACAACGAACATGAACTGGTAGTCTGCCACCATACACATCATCTGCTTTTTCACAAAGCAGGTTGAAAAGCTGGGTATAAATCATAGAAATTAGGAAATTAAAGGTTGCGTCTGTATCACTCATAATAAGAAACAGGGCTGTCTTTTTATCCCCTAACGTATCCAATTCCAGCTCATCATAGGCGGTAATCTCTCTTAATTCCTGAATATCAAATGAGGCAAGTCTCGCACCACAAGAAATCAGAATAGACTTAGAGGTTTTTCCAGTAACAAAATGTCAATAGTTTTTTGATCACTTTTCTAAAAATAAGCAAAAATAGAGCATATAGATTTCTCTATATACCCTAGCTTGCTAAGAAGCAGATTTATGAAATCAAAAAAGAAGTAGAAAAGGCGCGTCTGTTAAGAGCATTCCAGGCGAAGAAATCCGAGTATGGAGACTGTTCAAAATATGTTATATTTACACCTGCCGATAAAAAAGGTAACGATACGGATGGTAAAGTAAAGGTCACAATGAACGAAGACCTGATAAAAAAATCTCTTGAACTTGCTGGTTACAACATGCTGGTTACTTCTGAAATTTCAATGCCGGCAAAAGATATATATAATGCTTATCATAATCTATGGCGCATTGAAGAATCATTCAGAATAATGAAATCACAGCTTGACGCAAGGCCAGTTTATCTTCAAAAGGAAGATACCATTGTGGGACATTTTTTAATCTGCTATCTTGCAGTACTGTTAGCCAGGCTCCTGCAGTTCAAGGTATTGGAAAACAATTATAGTTCTGAAGATATATTTGATTTTATTCATGATTTCAGAGTCGCACAAATATCCGAAAGGAAGTACATAAATCTTACAAAAGCAACTACATTTATTAAAGAATTTTCAGCACTCACCAATCTGCCACTGACATCATATTTTCTGAGCGAGGGCGAGATTAAAAAAATGCTAAGCCACAGGTTTTAATCCTTGGCTTAGCACCATATTTTCAGTTCAACTCTCAAAGTCAGGTTCTATATGCATTATAACATTTTCTTCTCAAAAGACAATAACGCTTTCAATAAATACACCACATCGAAAGTACTATGAATTTTAATTTCTATTTTTTTTATTCATATATTCAACTCTTCTTATGTCTTGAATTCGTATCCGATATTCAATCTTTTCGTCTGCCTTTATGCCTATAAACCATTTGCCTTTTTTCTGTATAGAATTTACATCCAAATTTTGTATTTCATTTTCGTCCCCGGTATAAATTGTCGCATATTTATATCCATACTCTTTCTTTCCATCCAGAAAAAATATCGCAATCACAAAAAATCCAACTGTGCCAATAAAGCATAGCAAATCTATCAACTTACTATTAACTATATATCTCGAAAAAAGAGTACAAGCCAAAAGCGCAGGAAATATATACACAATCAATAATATGTAGTGTTTCCCTGAAAAATACTTTATCGCAATTCTCTCCTCTTTATTGTTCCATTCATTTTGTAATATTACTATACAAACTAATACATCAAATACCAATAAAAATATTTTTGATATTCCATCAAAAGTACTTTTTGAAATAAATTCTTTCAATAATTCCGTATCAATATATCGTATACATATAAAAACAACAGTCGCAATTATAGTAGCTAACAACATTTTTAAAAATAAGAAGAAAAATTTCTCTCTATTTGACGCATTTTTTCTACATTTCCATCCCTTTTTGCTATTATATTTAATAAATGATCCTCCAACAGTAAGAATCACTCCTACTCCTCCAATTTGATTTAATATTTTTATTATGGTTAACATCATATTTTTTCTCCTCTAACTTGTTTTAAAAGTCACAAAACCTCTTCATCCACCCGCTTTTTACCTATTCTCCTGCCACTACCACATCCACAACATCTGGATGTTCAACCACCCACTCACCACAAAATACCACCTGTTTTTTGACCATCTTGTCCTAGGAGACAAAATATTCCACTGCGTTATTCGGAAAGAACTCTTTGAATTCCCCATACAGCTGCGCAGCCAGCGTCTTATCATGTGCAATAATTAATGTCGGTTTCTTCATCTGTTGAATGACATTCGCCATGGTAAATGTCTTACCAGATCCAGTAACGCCAAGCAACGTCTGACACTGGTTTCCTTCTTTGAAGCCTTCGACCAGCTCTTTAATTGCCTGCGGCTGGTCGCCAGTTGGGTTGTATTGTGATACTAATTCAAAATGATCCATGTAATTTCTCCTGAGCGCTCTAATTTAGAGATGATATTTTAGAAATAGTAGTTGTTTTCTTAGTATTGTTACTTGTATAGTATATCATTCAGGAGAAAAAAAGTACAGAACTAAATCGAATGTTTGTTCTGCATTTGTGCATTGTAGGTGCATCAAGACATCCGCACAAGCACGCTTAGCTCGATTCCGCTTCGCTTCTTCTCGCTATACGTGCGTCGCACGATAAATATAAAAAAGGACCCTCAATTACAAGTAAACTTGTATTGAGGGTCCTTTTTTATATTTACCTTGCTTGTGCTAGACGCTTACATTCCCATCTGAGCTGCAACTTCTGCTGCGAAGTCGTCAACTTTCTTTTCGATTCCTTCACCAGTCTCGAAACGAACGAATTTTGTAACTTTAACGTTTGCACCGTTCTCTTTTGCTACCTTATCAACGTATTTTCCTACTGTAAGGTCGCTGTCCTGAACGTATACCTGATCAAGCAGGCAGATCTCTTTAAGTTCTTTGTTCAGACGTCCGATGATCATCTTCTCGATGATATTTTCCGGTTTCTCCGGGTTCTCTTTCTTAGCCTGAGCGAGAAGGATCTCTTTCTCGTGATCAAGGTAATCCTGAGATACTTCCTCACGGGATACATACTTCGGAGACATAGCTGCTACTTGCATAGCTACGTTCTTCAGTGCTGCTTTGATCTCGTCATTAACAACATCTGTATCAGCAACAACAAGAACACCGATACGTCCGCCACCGTGGATGTAAGGAACAACCACACCGTTGTCTGCTGCAACTTTCTCGAATCTTCTGATGTTCAGGTTCTCTCCGATAACTGCGATCTTCTCTACGAGAGCATCTTTTACAGTCTTTGTTGTATCAGCTTCCCAAACCTCTGCCATAAATGCATCAAGATCAGCTGCTTCTGAATCTACTACCTGGTTAGCAACTGCTTCTACGAATCCCTGGAACTCGTCGTTCTTTGCAACGAAGTCTGTCTCAGAGTTTACTTCTACGATTGCAGCAACTTTGTCATCTTTAACAACTGTCTTAACGATACCTTCTGCAGCGATTCTTCCGGCTTTTTTCTCAGCTTTAGCCTGTCCGTTCTTTCTAAGGAACTCTACAGCTGCGTCCATATCTCCGTTTGTCTCAGCAAGCGCTTTTTTACAGTCCATCATTCCAGCGCCTGTCATTTCTCTTAACTCTTTTACCATTCCTGCTGTGATTGCCATGATAATTTTCCTCCATTATTCATAATGTGTGTGTCACTGTAAGCAGTAACATATGCTTTTCTCTATAGAACTATTTCTATAAAGTAAAATGCTTCAACCTGATAATCAGGCTGAAGCATTTTCTTTCATATCAAGAACTGATATTACTCTTCTACAGCCTCTTCAGCTTCAGCTGCTTCTGCAGCCTCCTCGTAATACTCATCCTCAGCTGCACCCTGGTTTGCTTCGATAACAGCGTCTGCCATCTTAGAAACGATCAGTTTTACAGCTCTGATTGCATCATCATTACCTGGGATTACGTAATCCAGTTCTTCTGGATCACAGTTTGTATCACAGATACCGATCAGCGGAATTCCGAGTGTGTGTGCTTCCTGTACACAGATTCTTTCTTTCTTAGGATCTACGATGAAGATAGCATCTGGCAGTTTCTTCATGTCTTTGATTCCGCCAAGGTTCTTCTCAAGCTTTGTCCACTCTTTTTTCAGTTCGATAACTTCTTTCTTCGGAAGTACGTCGAATGTTCCATCTTCAGCCATTCTCTCGATGTCTTTCAGACGTTTGATACGGCTCTGGATTGTCTTGAAGTTTGTAAGCATTCCTCCAAGCCATCTCTCGTTTACATAATACATTCCGCAACGCTCAGCCTCAGCTTTGATTGCATCCTGTGCCTGTTTCTTTGTTCCTACGAAAAGAACTGTACCGCCTTCTGCAGCGATGTCAGAAACAGCCTTATATGCATCGTCAACCATTCCTACAGATTTCTGCAGGTCGATGATGTAGATACCATTTCTCTCTGTGTAGATGTACGGAGCCATCTTAGGGTTCCATCTTCTTGTCTGATGTCCAAAATGAACACCTGCTTCCAATAACTGCTTCATTGAAATAACGCTCATGTTATTCTCCTCCATTTGGTTTTTTTCTTCCGTATGTTTTACTCTCCTTCGCAACCGGACGAAACTCCTGTCTCGACTTAGGCACCTTGGAAGGAATCCACATACGTGTTTTTTAGCAACGTTCGTAGTATAGCATAAAACAAGGGACGTTGCAAGAACTTTTTCCCACAACATCCCCATTTTTCAACATTTTTTGTTATTGTTCGTACTATGTGCGACCAACAGCCATTTTTATCCTCCTACGCAACAAAATGTGAATTTCCTATTCCTATACCAGCTGAAACGCTTTCAGCACATACAGCCATCCTGTCAACGTGAATGCACTGAACAATGTTGTCAACATCACTACACTTGATGATAAAACTCCTTCATGTCCCATATTCTTTGCCATAACAAAACTGCTTACTGTTGTTGCGGATCCAAGCATTACAAGGATTGCAATCAGTTCTTCCTGACGGAATCCCAGTTTCACAGCAATCGGAAGAAAAATTGCCACAAATACAATCAACTTCATAATTGTTGCTGTCACAGCCGGTTTGATCTTTCCAAGTGCTTTCCTAAAATCAAAGGTAGCTCCCATTGCCATCAGCCCCATTGGTGTGGACATTCCTCCAATACTTGTCACCGTTTTATTAAGAATTGCCGGCATTGGGATCTTGCAGGCTGACCAGATCAGACCAGCCACGATTCCAATGATGATTGGATTGGTTACGATTCCCTTTAACGTTTTTATCCATACAGCTTTATCAATTGCCTTTCGTTCCGGATGGAAAAAGGATAACACGATAACTGCCATCACATTATAAAGTGGTACACTTCCAATGATCATAAGTGGCGCCATCCCTGCATTTCCATAAATATTCTGGATAAATGCAATTCCAAGAAGTGCTGCGCTGCTCCGGTAAGAAGCCTGTATAAATTCCCCCTGGATCGAACGGTCTTTCCAGATGCAAGATACCAGTGCAGCAATTGTAATACAGATAAATGTTACTACAAAGCAGAAAATCACAAATTTGATATTCCACACTTCTTTAAAATCAACCTTTGCCAGGTCACCAAACAACAATACCGGCAATGGAATCAGAAAGACAAATTTATTCATCTTTGCTGCAAACTCTTCATCCATCCAGCCAAGCTTTCTGAACAGCATTCCCAGTACCATCATCAAAAAGATCGGTACGGTTGCATTCAGACTAAAAACTAAATTTTCCATTCTTCTCACCAGTCCCCTACTCTGTACGAAGCGCTGTCACAGGATCACTCTTTGCTGCTTTCTTTGATGGGATCAGTCCACCAAGTAATGTAAGGACAACACTTAATAAAATCAGTATGATTGCCGGAATAATCGGCAGAACTGCATTTACCTTCGCATTATCCGCCACATTGTGAATAATCGCATTTCCCGGAATCAGAAGTAATAAAGTCAGTCCGATTCCGATCAGTCCTGCACAAAGTCCGATAATAAATGTCTCTGCATTAAATACCTGTGATACATTTCGCTTTGACGCACCGATTGCTCTTAATATTCCAATTTCCTTCTTCCGCTCAAGCACACTGATATAGGTAATAACACCAATCATAATGGAAGATACCACAAGAGAAATTGCTACAAATGCAATCAGCACATAACTTATCGTATCTACGATTGTTGTGACAGAGGACATTAAAGTTCCAACTACATCGGTATAAGTAATGACCTGCTCATCCTTCCCTTCTGCCTCCATCCTGCTATTATAATCGTCCAGAATCTTTACTACTTGTTCCTTTCCTTCAAAATCCTTTGGATAAATGTTAATAGCAGACGGGACTGCAAAATCTACATATCCCAATTTCTGCAGATTACTATCATAAGAAGCCAAGCCTTTCCCACTCATCGACATCATAAGCTCCGCCAGATCATCTTCCGTCATATTCATCTGAAATGCGTCTGCAAATGCTGTCGGATCAATCTGCATTGCATTTCCGAGGGTGTTCTGAAGCTGCGTTCCTACGTTGGTCATCATCTGTTTCATTGCAGATTCAAGCCCAGTTGTCATCTGACCGATAATCTGTGTCATTGCAGAGGACACCTGTGTCTCAAGTGTCTGACCAATCGTATTTCCCATAGTCCCCATTGCCTGATTCATATAGTTTCCGATGATTTTTGACACCTGGCTCTCCAACTGATCCATATCGATCATTGCTGACAGACCTTCCTGAAACTGCTTCTTTCCATCATCTGTTTGCAAATAAGCCATGAAATATTCTCCCATCTTAGACGGATCCGGAAGACTATTCTCAGAAGCATATGCCAAATAGCCTTTCACAAGGTCATCTGATAGTTTCTCAAGCTGTTCCGGTGTTATCTCAATCTTCGGATCTTCCGGCATAACTTCTGACATCCAATCTGAAATTATTTTCTTCGCTTCATCCGTCTGAAGATATTCCATCAAATATTCATCAAATTGATCCAGATCTGTATATCCTTTTTCCGTAATATACTGTTCGTATCCGGCCATAATATTTTTGATCAATTCCTGTATTTTCTCGGTTGTAATCGTCACAGTTCCGCATGATTTCATGATATCTTTTATATTATCAGAAATAATCTTTTTTGCTGCATCTGTCTTAAGAAATGCTGTAAAATCCTCTCCAAGACCTGAATAATCTGCCTCTGGATGTGTCTTTGCATACTCCTGATATCCCGTCAGCAGTCCACAAGCCATCTGTTTCATACCATCCGGTGATACCTTCAGATCCAGATTCGAAACAATCTCTCCCAACTTCATCTGCGGCATTCCGGAAAGATCTAAGTTCAGAGAATCTGGATTCACAAGTTCCGACAGATCCAGCGTATTACTTCCTGTCTGAAATGCTTTTGACAAATTCATAGACTCACTAAGATTTAACGAATTCCCGAAATCCAGAGAATTTCCTAAATTGTTCATCGCACTTGCGTCAAATCCAAATGCTTTCTGCAGTGCTGCTTCGTCAACCGTAAATAAAGAATCCATGGAGAATCCATTTTCACTGTCTTTCTCTCCGAATTTTTTATTTGTAAATACGTTAACATCCGGATTTGCCAGCTGCTGTTTCACAATCTCACTTTTTGCTGCCTGTTCTGCCACACGTTTCGTCAATGATGTCGGATATGCAATTCCCGGACTCAAAGAGGAGGCTTTCGCATCTTCAGCTAGTTTCACAATACCAACCACGGTAAGATCTTCCCCATTCGCTACAAGTGATTTCATATAATCTTCATTATCCGTCTTATCTTTCCAGACCTGATACTGACTATCATATTCATAATACTCAGAACTGTTCACAAGCTTGAACTTTGTTCCGATAATATCATCATAAGAATAGGTTCCCAGATCATCCGGTGTAGTAACATTTTCCTCTTTCACAAATGACTGGATCATCTCATCAAGCTCCAACGGATCGCGAAGCCCCAATGTATAAAGCATAAAATCACTCATTCCGCCATTCGAAGTCAGAACCACAACACATTCATTATATTTCTCTGGCCAATGACCCTTTTCCACTTCATACTGATTTTCATAAAGTTTACTGCTCTCCGGCATCTCGTAAAAAACATCTGTACTCATCATAGATGACATCATACTGTTCGTACTTATAGAAGAACCCAGCCCCATGGATGAAAAGGATTGATCTGGATTCACCTGACGGATACTGTCTTTATTTTCTTTATAAATCTGCGGAGAAACGCTGTACTTATATTCTATAGCATTCGTATATTGTTCCACTCCACTCTTGCCAGTATCAAGATACTTCTTCAAAGCACCAAGGTCATTTGAATCCATTGTGGAAAACATATTCGTCACCATCTGAATTACTTTAACCTGATCCTTTGACTTTTTCTTTGTATCTGACTTCTCTTTGTCTGTTTTTTTATCGTCCGCAGAAGCACTGTCCATCCCGACCATCATGGATGTCAGATCAAAGCCTGTACTTTGTATCTGTAGAGGATATTCTGAAAGCGTCTCTTCCTCTACATTCTGAATATATTGATTCACACCTGTCGACAGAGACAGAATTAATGCAATTCCGATAATTCCGATTGAACCTGCAAATGAAGTCAGAAGCGTTCGTGCCTTCTTTGTCTTCAGATTGTTAAAACTCAAAGCTAAAGCTGTCAGAAATGACATCGAGGATTTCCCCATATTCCTGTGTTCTGCCACTCCCATCGTCGTTTCATCTACTTCAAACGGATCTGTATCTGAACGGATCACACCATCTTTTAATGTAACGATTCTTGTCGCATACTGCTCTGCAAGCTCCGGATTATGTGTAACCATAACAACCAGGCGATCTTTCGCTACTTCCTGAAGAAGATCCATGACCTGCACACTTGTATCACTGTCCAGTGCACCTGTCGGTTCATCTGCAAGCAGGATATCCGGATCATTCACTAATGCCCGGGCAATCGCAACACGCTGCATCTGTCCTCCGGACATCTGACTTGGGCGCTTGTGAAGCTGCGCACCCAGACCAACCTTTTCAAGCGCTTCTGTCGCACGCTTTCTTCTCTCGGACTTGCCAATCCCCGAAATCGTAAGTGCCAGTTCAACATTTGCCAGAACAGTCTGATGCGGAATCAGATTATAACTTTGGAAAACAAATCCAATCGTGTGATTACGATAAGAATCCCAGTCTCTGTCCTTATATTTCTTCGTTGATATTCCATTGATGATCAGGTCTCCGCTGTCATACCGATCCAAACCGCCAATGATATTCAAAAGCGTTGTCTTTCCCGAACCGCTCGGTCCCAGAATAGCAACAAATTCATTATCTCTGAGATTCAGACTGACATCATCCAATGCTTTCTGTATCAGATTACCTGTTCGATATTCCTTGCAAATATGTTGTATCTGAAGCATGCCTTCTCTCCTTTTCCAATCACTATTCAGCCATTATTTTACTATTCTACACCCTGCTTGGATGAATTGTCATTCACTTTATAAGGATTTTTCTTGATTTCTATACATTTTTTCCATTAATGTGGTTAGATAGTATGTAATACACGAAAGCATTGAAGGAATTTATCATGAAAACATATAAAAAACCTGTTGTTTCCGTTGATACAGGCTTTGCTGAAGGAGTATACGCTGCAAGTGGTGCAACTATAAAAACTGCCAGCAGATAAATTTCTACTGGCAGAAAAAATTAATATTTTTTTCAATTGTCTACTTGACGGGGAGCAGTTCACATTCCAATCTCCTTAACATAATCCTTTAATTGCTTCTATTGTTCTGGTATATTCCCGTTCTACTGCTTCAAACATCTCTGCGCTGTTTTCTTTGATTTCTTTATCACGAAGCTCTTCTGTTAATGCAGAACTGACTTCAAATAACTTTGTAAATCCAAGATTCATGCACACGCCTTTCAATGTATGTGCACTTCGAAATGCGAGTTCTGCATCCTGGTTTTCAAGTCCTTCTTTTAACCCCTGAAAACTTGTATCATCCAAAAACTTCAATACAAATTTACGGACCAGTGTTTCACTTCCAAGTCTTCTCATCACATCATCATAGTTACTATCCATTGCTTCATAACATTCTTTTAAATTCATTTTTGTTTACTCCTTAATTTTCTTTTATTTCAATAGTCCCATCAATTCTTCAAAACAGACTCCATCTGTCAACGGAATTTCCATTTCAATGGACTTTTGAATACACTTCTTTATAAATGCGGATGCTTTCCGGACAGATTTTGTGAACTCCACTCCATTAACAGCATCTGCTGCAATGATTGCAGAGAAAATATCTCCTGTACCACATCTGGAATGTCCCACTTTATGCGTGCGGATCATCTCATACCCTTTTTCTTTTTCATAGCACAGATTAGACACATACGTTTTCTGTTGGATTCCTGTAATTACAACTTTTTTGGGGCCGGTCTGTACAATCTGCTCTGCCATCTTTGCCAGCTCTCTCGTTGTCCAACGTTCTTTGTATGGCGTTCCTGTCAGGATACATGCTTCTGTCACATTTGGAACAACTACATCTGCATAACGGACCAATTGAATCATCTCTCTGCACATTTCTTCCGTATAAGTCGAATATGCCTCACCATTATCTCCCATCACCGGATCGATCACAGCCACTGTATTCTCGTCTCTAAAATACTGGATAAACTCACTGACAATCCGAATCTGTTCTGCTGATCCCAAAAAACCAGTACAAATCCCTTCGAACTTCAGATCCAGCTTCTTCCATTGTTCAATATATGCTTCCATATTTGATGTATAATCTGTAAAATAATAATCCTCATATGCAGTATGATTTGAAAAAATCGAGGTAGGCACTGCACAGCACTGAACTTTCAGCATTGAAATAATCGGCATCTGTACCGCAATTGAGCATCTGCCAAAGCCTGTAAAGTCATTGATCAGCGCAATTTTTTTCTGTTGATTATGATTCTGCATCATTCGATTCCCTCGTTTCTTCTATTATAAATAGACATACTAGTTTAATTTAATTACAATATGTCATAGATGTCAATATTTCTTTTTTACTATTCTCTTCCACCCTCTGTGTAACCGGCTTTTCTACTATAATAATTTCTTATTAAATAATATCTGATTTGTTTATGATACCTCAAAAACATTTCGTTTTTTTTACTTTTCGCTCAACGTATTCCACAATCACTCTCTTTATTTTTCCGTTGTTTTTATACAAAAAACACAATTTTCCACATTTTTCCTCCTTCAAAAATTTTTTCACACCTCTCTTCCCACGTTTTCAGCCCGCTTGACAGTTTCCCCTAAAAAGTGTACGGTTACGTTGTACTTTTTAAGAAAATTCGATGAGGTGAAAAAATGCAGGAATTAAAACCAATCAAAGAAGGTAAAGTTCGTGAAATTTATGATAATGGAGACAGCTTGATCATGGTTGCTACAGACCGTATCAGCTGCTTTGACGTAATTCTCAACAATGAAGTTACGAAGAAAGGTACTGTACTGACTCAGATGTCCAAATTCTGGTTTGATCTGACAGAAGACATTCTTCCTAACCACATGCTCTCTGTTGATGTGAAAGATATGCCAGAGTTCTTCCAGCAGGAGAAATATGATGGAAAATCAATGATGTGCAAGAAACTTGAAATGCTTCCAATCGAGTGTATCGTTCGTGGTTATATCACGGGAAGTGGCTGGGAAAGCTATAAGGAAAACGGAACAGTTTGCGGAATCACTCTTCCGGAAGGATTAAAGGAATCTGACAAACTTCCTGAGCCAATCTATACACCATCCACAAAGGCTGAAATCGGAGATCACGACGAAAATATTTCTTTCGAGCAGAGCGTTGACCACCTTGAGAAATATTATCCGGGAAGAGGACGTGAACTCGCTGAGAAACTTCGCGACAACACAATTGCTCTCTATAAGAAATGTGCTGAATATGCACTGAGTAAAGGGATCATTATTGCAGATACAAAATTTGAATTCGGTCTTGATGAAAACGGAAACATGGTAATTGGAGATGAGATGCTTACTCCTGACAGTTCCCGTTTCTGGCCTGCAGACGGTTATGAAGCCGGACATGGACAGCCATCCTTCGACAAACAGTTTGCTCGTGACTGGCTGAAAGCAAATCCGGATAATGACTGGACACTGCCACAGGAAATTGTAGATAAGACAATCGAGAAATACCTTCAGGCATATAAGATGCTGACAGGAAAAGAGCTGGATAAATAAGATTTCATAAAACAAACAGGGACGAAATGAACCGCTTAACAAGCTTTTCATTTCGTCCTTTTTTACTACATTTCTGTAAAAAGAAAACGAGGATCAACTCCTCGCTTTCTCTCTGGTTTTTAGTTTGTTGTTTTCACCCTACCTGTGTGATCTTTTGTGATTGCTTTGATTGCAAGCAGAACTCCAATCTGCAGAGCAATTCCGATTACAAGACAGATGGCTGCATTCTGCACAATACCTGCAATCATATATGTAACACAGGAAACTGCTGCTACAGTCATTGCATATGGAAGCTGCGTGGATACATGATTTACATGATTACACTGTGCTCCTGCAGATGCCATGATCGTTGTGTCTGAAATCGGTGAACAATGGTCTCCGCAAACTGCTCCTGCCATACAAGCTGAGATAGAGATGATCATCATTGTCTCGTTTGTACCCTGGAATACCGCAACTACGATTGGAATCAGTATTCCGAATGTTCCCCAGGAAGTACCTGTTGCGAATGCAAGGAAACATCCTACAAGGAAAATAATCGCAGGGAGAAGGTTCATCAGTCCGCCTGCTGCTGAATTCATTACAGAAGCTACGAATGGAGCTGCTCCGAGGCTGTCTGTCATCGCTTTCAGTGTCCATGCAAATGTAAGAATCAGGATGGCCGGAACCATTGCCTTAAATCCTTCCGGAATACAAGCCATAGAATCCGAAAAACGAAGAACTTTTCTTACTGCATAAAAAACAATTGTAATTACCATTGCAAAGAAACTTCCAAGCATCAGTCCAACAGATGCATCACTTCCGGAGAAAGCCTCTACAAAGCCTGTTCCTGAGAAGAATCCACCAGAATAAATCATACCAATGACACAGCATACAATAAGTGACAGAATTGGGAATACAAGATCGATTACTTTTCCTTTATTGTAAATTGCATTTTCTGTTGCATTTTCAAATGGTCTGTCTCCTGTTGTAAAAAGATCCCCTTCAATTGCATTTTTCTCATGCGCCTTCATCGGGCCATAATCTTCTTTTGCAAGAACCAGTGTTACCATCATTATAATTGTAAGAATCGCATAATAATTGTATGGAATCGCACGAATAAAGATTGAAAATCCATCCTCACCTTTAACAAATCCTGTAACTGCTGCCGCCCAGGATGAAATTGGTGCAATAATACAGACTGGTGCTGCTGTAGCATCGATCAGATAAGCGAGCTTTGCACGGGAAACATTGTGACTGTCTGTTACCGGGCGCATAACGCTTCCAACTGTCAGGCAGTTAAAATAATCATCAATAAAAATCAGCACTCCAAGTGCGATTGTCGCAAGCTGTGCGCCCGCTCTTGTCTTGATATGCTCCTTCGCCCAACGTCCGAACGCTGCGGAACCACCGGCTTTATTCATCATACATACCATGACACCAAGAATTACCAGGAATACCAAAATACCCATGTTGTAAGAATCTGTAAGAACTCCTACTATACCATCCTGAAATACATGTAAGATCGTAGCTTCCGGTTTGAAACCTGACCAGAACATTCCTCCGATCAATATTCCAACGAACAAAGAGCTGTAAACTTCCTTTGTAATAAGTGCCAGTACGATTGCAACGACCGGCGGCACCAGAGACCAGATTGTTGCATAGAGCTGAGGTACATACTCTGCTGATGTATCTGCGGCAAATACTGTTGTTGAACTACAGCACAGAATGAGCAGAGACATCAGAAGCACATACCCCATTTTTCTTTTGTTTCTCATTTCCTTTTTTCCTTTCCTGTAAACTTATGTTTGTTAAGTTTGTGTGTAAGCATAGTGTGTTTTCCCGGGATTCTCTAAACGCAAAAAATGCCATAGGCACTCTCTGCTGGTGAGTCACCCATGGCATAATAAATCTAGTGTCATCGATAGCTCTCCACACCTGTGACAGTCCGGCGTATCTTCTACATCCGGCCCAGGAATCATATCTGGGAATATCATTCCTTCGGCGGCTTCTCCTTTCTCTCACTGACAGTCTTCCCAAGACTATCGCCAGCGGATACTCATATTACCGCGCCTCTATCAAACGTCACTATATTATCACATTCTATTTTAAAAAGCTAGACCTATTTTATAATAGTTTTCATTTCACAGCTTTTTCATATGTAAATGTCTGTAAAAATCTCTGAAGGCGGTCTGTTTCCGGCTTTTCGAAAAGTTTCTTTGGCTCCCCTTCTTCTACAATCCTTCCACCTTCCAGGAAAATAACGCGATCCGCTACTGCTTTTGCAAACTGCATCTCATGTGTAACGATGACCATAGTTCTTCCTTCTTTCGCCAGATCCAGAACAACGTCAAGTACTTCTCTAACCATCTCCGGATCCAATGCTGCCGTAATCTCATCTAAAAGTAATACTTCCGGATGCATGATCAGGGCACGTACGATCGCTACTCTCTGTTTCTGTCCACCAGAAAGCTGTCTCGGATAATCATCTTTTTTAGATCTCAGACCCACACGTTCCAGCAATTCAAGAGCTTCTTTTTCTACTTCTCTGCGGTTTCGCTTTTTTACTTTTATCGGAGCAAGCGTCACATTCTGTAAAATAGTCAAATGTGGGAATAAATCATAACTCTGGAATACCATTCCGATTTTTTCTCGGTTTTTACTCAGATTTTTCTTATTTGGGTTTACAACCTGATCGTCCAGCAGAACTTCTCCCTCCTGGATTTCTTCTAATCCATTCAGGCAACGAAGCAGCGTACTTTTTCCACATCCAGAAGGGCCGATAATCACAACCACTTCTCCTTTTTTCACAGAAATATTTATGTTTTTCAACACATTTGTATCTCCATAGCGTTTACTTAGATTTTTGATGTGTAATATTTCATCCATATCAGTTCTCCCATCGTTTTTCAAGATATTTTGAAAGGCAGCTGATCGGCCAGCATGCAATAAAATACAGAAGAAGAACCGTTGCAAATATTGCAAACGCTGCGTTTGGAGCAGTCTTACGGTTTGCTTCTATGATCTGCTGTCCGACTTTGAGCACCTCCACGATTCCGATCATCATAACAAGACTTGTTGTCTTGATCATTCTAGTGATCAAGTTGATTGAAAGCGGAATCATCCGTCGAATAATCTGCGGAATGATCACATATTGATAAGTCTGTCTCTGGTCAAGTCCCAGTGCTTCGCTACTCTCATACTGAATCTTCGGAACGCTGAGCAGAGATCCTCGGACTAAATCCGCCATCTCTGCTGTTCCCCAGAATACGAATACAATGATGGACGCGGTTTCTGCATCCATATTGATTCCCATTGCCTTGGTAGCTCCGAAATACACAATGAATAACAGTACCAGCTGTGGCATAATACGCACGATTTCCAGATAAACCCTGGTAACTGCCTGAATGATCCTGTTTTTTGATGTCATGATCATTCCTAATAAAATTCCAAGTGCCATACTGAGCACAACTGATATCAGGCTGATTCGAAGTGCTACCCAGACTCCCTGCAAAAGCCGGATCATATTATTTCCTTTTAATAAAATCTCAAATCCCATCTTATCAATCTCCAAACATACGATATCTTGCTTTGTGCTCAACCAGGGTTCCAAGAGCAGAAACCGGCAACAACATAATAATATAAAATCCTACAAGCATAACCAGACACTCTGTCGTATTATAATATTGTCCGATCAGATCCTTTGCAGTAAACATCAGATCCATCAGACTGATTGCTGAAAACACACTTGTTTCTTTTAATAAGAAGATAATATTTGCAACAATCGCCGGTACACTGATAGAAAACGCCTGTGGAAGAATCACCGACCGAAACATCTGCATCCGGTTCATTCCCAATGCCAGTGCTGATTCCATTTGCAACACCGGCACTGCCTCCAGCCCGCTTCGAAAGCTCTCTGCCATGTAGCTTCCACCTAAAAGTCCTAATCCCACAGCTCCGCATACTTCCGCGGATATAGACAGTCCAACCTTTGGGAGCCCAAAATAGATAAAGAATAACTGGACTAAAAGTGGTGTGTTTCGGAAGATTTCCACGTACACTTTAACCACCTGTGCTAAAACCGGAATTTTAAAATGCAAAATAAATGCTGCAACAATTCCTATCAACAGAGATAAAGCAATTCCTATCCATCCTATTTTAACTGTCAGGAAAAATGCCTTGATATACATTGGCATATACTCAAATATTACATCAAAATCCATGCTATTTTGTTGCACCGCCTTCGATTACTAGTGTATCTTCGTAATCTGCACCATAAGTATCAAGCAGTGTTGCCTCATAATCTGCATGGAAGAAGTTTTCTTCTCCAAGGCTCTCAATTTCATCATTGATCCAGTCAAGTAATGTGCTGTTACCTTTTGTTACAGCCGGTGCAATACTCTGCTGATCTCCAAGAGATGAAATTCCGACTACATATCCCGGATTCTCTTTCGCATAAGCAATAACCTCTGTGTTATCGTTCGCCCATGCAACACCTGTTCCATTCTCAAATGCTGTCTTTGCTGCTGCATAAGTATCAAATTTCTGAAGTTTAATGTCCGGTTCATTCTGTTCCAAATAAGTCTCTGCTGTAGTTCCGGAAATTACGATTACCTGGTCGTCTGCTCCAATCTGATCCAGACTTGTGATCACATGATCCTCATGAGACACTACGCCGAGTGCTACATTCATGTATGGAAGTGCAAAGTCTACTTTTTCAGCACGTTCGTCTGTAACAGTGAAATTAGCAAGAACGACATCTACCTTCCCTGTCTCTAAATACTCAACACGATTTGCCGCTTCTGTAGACACATAATTGATCTTTACACCAAGATCTTTTCCAAGACGTTCTGCAAAATACACATCATACCCCTGATAATCCCCATTATCATCTACATAACCAAATGGATTTTTATCAGAGAAAACTCCAATATTAATTTCACCACTTTCTTTGATTTCATCTAATGTTCGATAAGCCTGATTTCCTTTATCGGATGTCTTTTCGGCTCCGCATCCTGTCAAAGCAACTACTCCTAATGATGTGGCTAAAACTCCTGTTACTAACTTTTTGAATAAATTCTTTTTCATCTTCTCGATTCTCCTTTCAGTTCATGAATCGGATTATATACCCTATAAACCTACTATGTCAATAGGTATTATATTTTTTTAGAAAAAAAAGACTCTTTTCAGAATATTACCGAAAAAGAGCCTTTATTACTATTTTATTTCTACATTTTTATTAAACTGCTATTAAATAAAGTAATAGCTGTCAATACTCTCATATCAACAGCTATCACTTTCGTTTCCTACACTATAAAATTAATTTGTTCGAAATCCGCTCAGTACATGATAGATTCCTGTCTTTGAAGGCATCCCTGCAAATCCTTCCTGATTTTCCAACAATAACATCGTTCCGTCTGTTGAAATATAAACACGATAATCTTCTGACCAGTTGACAGGATTTTCTCCCTCATAATACCATTCACCACCTGTCCGCGTACTTTGTATAGACAAATAAGGATGTCCATCCTGCTGCGTACATGACCAGGTTCCTTCATAAATTTCATAAATGATATCACTATAGTCTTCTATTCCGTATTCTTTCTCACTCCAGGAAATACGTGCATATCCGTTGTCTAATAATTCTACAAAATAATCTCCAAATATATCACTATTATACTCATCTACTCCGAATTCCCAACAGCTGCCTATCAGATCTGCTTCCTGTATGTTCTCATGTACATCTCCATACCAATCTGTAAAGCGACTTGCATCACATGCTTTATAGTCTGTAAAGTCCTTTGCCTGCTCTACATTATTCTCCGTTGTTGGCAACCAGACATGTCCATCTGTTCCCATCATCGGCACCCAGTCAGCCTGATATCCGGCTTCTCTTCCCATAGATACCATAGTTCCACCAATACCTTCGTTCTCCCCATTACACATTACCAAGAACGGTTCGCCTGTCTCAGACTGATATAAACTCTCCACGATCTCTGATATCCCTGTGTCATAATTCAATTCCATTCGACCAACACTAACCGGATCCTCGCCACTTCGAGGTACAATGCAGAAAAGCTCCGCCGGTCCATGACCACAGATTCGATCCGTACCGATTTCTTTAATAAATGTCATTTCACTTAACAGGTCAGGATACTTCTTCTCAATCCATTCCTGCACATGATCAACATAATCCGCCTCAACATATCCCAGGTATGCTACTGCAAATTGCTGCAATGTGCCATCCATACTCTTTCGTAGATTCGCAAGAGACTCCTCTGGACTGATAGTCTTATCTGTATCTGTTGTTTCAGGCTTTTTCCCCGAATCCGGTTTCTTTGTTTTCTTCTGTTTCTTTGATTCCACATCCTCCTTTTCTTCTTTCGAATCACCCAGCCTTATCTGCCCTAATCCCGGTATGTCAATTTTTATCTGACACCCCGTCAAGGTAAACATAAGCAGCAGACAAATCATTCCTGTTACACTTCGTCTAATTCTCTTTTTCGTAGTTTTCATAAAAAGTTTCCTCCTATCCTTTCTAAACAATTATTGGAAACTCCTATTCCTTAACTTTATCTTACCATATCGTTATCATTAAAGATACTTAAAGTTATATATTTCCCATAAACAAAATAGCTGCTTCCCCCCACTCAGAGAAACAGCTACTATAATCACTGAAGATTATTCATCTAAAATCTGATTTTTTAGTTGTTAGAATAGAATGAACCCATATAACGGATATATTCATCATCTGTTTTATTTGCCTGCCAATTATGAACATTTGCTTTATTGTGCTCACCTGCAATAACAGAAAGAGATTTACCAAGATTGTCAAATGCTTCCTCTACACAAGCTTCCGGTGTCATAGCTGCCTTCATAACAGCTTCTCCTGCCGGACCGCCTGGAAGATTGCTTAACAAGCTTGGTGTAATTGTTGTTCCTAACGTGATAACCTCAACGTCTACATTTGTACTCTCACACTCTGCTGCCACAGCTTCTGTCAGTTTCTTAATGTAAGATTTTCCTGCACCATACTGTGCGTTATATGGTGAACTACTGATTGCTGTCAAAGAAGACACATTGATTACAGCTCCACGATCCTGCTTTGCAAAGATTCCCATGTAATGATAGAAACATTTCAAGAATGTCATAACATTAACATTGATCATCTGCTCATGCTTCTCCCACGGAGTATCCTGCAATTTTCCAAATGTATGGAAACATGCAACATAACTCATGAATCCCATATCAAGGTCTTTTGTTGCTTCAAAAATCTTGTCAGTACAGTCGGACTGTGCAAAATCTGCACGGATAACCATGTAATCCACACCATATGTTTCGCTGATACTCTTTCCAAGCTCCTGAAGTTTCTCTTCTCTTCTTCCTACCAGGACAACACTCATTCCCTCAGATGCGATTTTCTCTGCAAATGCTTTTCCAACACCTTCTGTTGCTCCAAGGATGATACCCCACTCACCGTATTTTTCTCTTAAGTTCATTGTTTTTTCCTCCTAATTTTTCCGATTCACAACTAAAATATAATATAACACACCTTAAGGAAAATAACAATGTGTTTTTGATATATTTTTAACAAACCATACCAATCTGTTAGCTTGCCTTATAACTTCTTTTACAGAGTGATGTATCCTATTCATTATTACTTGAAAAAATATCGGCCACTTCACTAATTATAATGTATGCTGCCGGATCAATGTCATGAACAATATCCTTCATCCGGATCACCTGATACCTGTTCACAACAAAGTAAACCATTGTTTTATCACGATTGGAATATCCTCCTTTTGCACTGACTCGTGTAATACCGCTTCCAAATGTTTCAGTCAACACCTTGCATATCTCATGAGGCCACTCTGTCACAATAATTGCACACTTTGCTCTGTCGATACCTTCTACAATAAAGTCAACTGTCTTCAATGCAGCTGAATAAGCAACGATCGAATACAATGGAAGCACCCAGCTCTGAAGTACACATCCACAGATAATATACAAAATAATATTATATACCATTACAAATGTTCCTACCGTAACACCTGCACGTTTTGCAAAAATAACTGCCATTACTTCGATACCGTCCATCGCACCGCCATAGCGAATCGCAAGACCGCTTCCGATTCCGGAGATCACACCTCCAAACAGCGCACATAGCAATAAATCTGTTCCTGCAAGCGGCGAAGCAATACTGACATCAATCGGAAAGATATCTGTGATCAGCCATGCAAACAAAGAATAGATTCCGACCGTATAGATCGCATAGAAAGTAAAGAGTCCTCCCTGCTTTTTCAATCCTACAAGGAACAATGGAATATTTAACACCAACAAGAAGAACGACAATGATAAACAGGAAGGTGTTATCTGTTCAAGTAACATAGAAGTTCCCGAAATACCACTGTCATATAATTTGACTGGTGTCATAAAAAGTGTAATGCCAAAAGCGTTTATCATTCCGGCAACCGTAAGCATCAAAAGATTTACAATTCGAGGTTTCTGGGTCTGTCTCATTTTAAGCGCTCCTTTGTCAAAATATAATTTATCAATGTTGATTGATTTTTAAATCATACCATATTAGTAGTTATATTTCCATAATTATTACTAAAAGAAAACACCGGTGCAAAATCTGCACCGGCTTTTGATAAAAACTTTGATTTTTTGTAAAATACACGATTGCATTTTTCTGAAGATTACTCTGGTTTTACAGCAGCTTCAATTATCATTGCTTCATAAGGACGTAATACATTTCCTTCTCTGTCATCCTCATAATTCCGGATCAAAACTTTCCCCTCTTTCCACGCTTCAAGCAATGGGCATCTAACTTCCTCATCTGTAAAGTTTGTGCATACCAACAGCTTTGTATGCTCATCCGTTCTCGTATATGCAAAAATCTTCTCATCTTCTGGCAGAAGAAGATCAAATTTCCCATCTACAAATATTGGATTTTCTTTTCTTAAACGAATCAGCTTCTGATAATAGTAAAATACAGAATTCTCATCTTCGAGTGCCTCTTTGGCATTGATTCTGGTATAATTTGGATTCACGGCAAACCATGGTTCTCCTGTTGTGAATCCTCCGTTCTCCTCCCCGCTCCACTGCATCGGAGTACGGGCATTATCACGGCTTCTTGCGTAGATAGACTGCATGATTTCTTCTGGCTGATATCCTTTTTCCAGACGCTCTTTGTACATATTCAATGTCTCAATATCTTCATATTCCTCAATGCTGTCAAACTGCACATTCGTCATTCCCAGCTCTTCTCCCTGGTAAATGTAAGGAGTTCCCTGCATTCCATGAAGCATTGTCGCCAGCATTTTTGCTGACTCTTTTCTGTATTTTCCGTCATTTCCCCAGCGCGACACGATTCTAGGAAGATCATGGTTATCCATAAACAGACTGTTCCATCCTGTCTGATATAACGTATTCTGCCACTTTGCAAGGCATTTTTTAAGTTTTACCAGATTCAATGGAATCGTATCCCATTTTTCTTTTCCTTCTTCCTGATCAAGCATAATGTGCTCGAACTGGAAAACCATGGAAAATTCACTGCCATCTGGATTGCTATATTTCTTTGCAATTTCCGGTGTTGCTCCCCAGGCTTCTCCAACAGTGATCATATCACCCTTCTGAAATGTTTCTCTGCTTAATTCATGTAAAAATTCATGTAGCTTTGGTCCATTATTTGTGATCTTAAGATCTGGCTCTTTTGCAATCTGATCAATCACATCCAGACGAAATCCGCCTGCACCTTTTTCCATCCACCAGAGAATCATATCATATAGTTCTCTTCTCACTTTCGGATTCTCCCAGTTCAGATCTGGCTGTTTCACTGAAAACTGATGAAAATAATACTGTCCCAGTTCTGGAACCCACTCCCATGCCGGTCCTCCGAACACAGAATTCATATCATTTGGGTAAACACCTTCTTCTCCGTCACGCCACACATAATAATCATGATACGGATTGTCTTTACTTTTCTTTGCCTCCAAAAACCATCTGTGTTCATCTGAAGTATGATTCAATACAAGATCCATCATAATTCGGATTCCACGTTTCTTTGCCTCCTCAAATAATCGTTCCATATCTTCCATTGTTCCGAACATCGGCTCAATATCCTGATAATCTGAAATATCGTATCCATTGTCATCCTGTGGAGAACGATACACCGGTGAGAGCCAGATTGCATCTATTCCAAGTTTTTTCAAATAATCCAATCTGCTGATAATTCCTGGAATATCACCGATTCCATCTCCATCCGAATCTTGAAAGCTTTTCGGATAAATCTGATATACAACTGCATTTTTCCACCATTTATTCTTATTTTCCATACTCAATTTTGATATCTCTCCGGCAGATTTTCTGATTCTACCGGGATATCCTCTCCTTTCTTTATGTTCTCTAAATTCTACGAATGAGCGTTCCATTTACGCCAAGTATCTCTCCATCAAATTCCCGGGCAAAAAGAATTTCCCCATTTCCTTTTACTTTTACTTCTTCCTCCGATGCATTTAACAGAACCTCAATTTGATTACCTTCTTCATCTAATTTAATATATTCTACACATCGATCATTTTCATATGTATCCGGGAAATGGAAATGCGGGCTTCTGCACATTTTCTCGTTTCTTCTAAGCATAATCAGTTTCCGCATCATTGCAATCTTTTCCTGATTCTCTTTGCTTTCAATCTCACTCCACGGCATACATCTTCTGCAGTCCGGGTCATGGGCACCTTCCATTGCGATTTCTGTTCCGTAATAAATGCAAGGGCTTCCCGGAAGCGTAAAGAGAATTGCAAGCTGCTGATAAAATTTATCTAAATCATGAAAACGATTCATAAGTCTCTCTGTATCGTGGGAATCCAGCAGGTTGAAAAGTACATCATTATTCTGCTGCATATACATAGTATAGCAACGATTCACCATATATTCAAACTCCTCTTTTTTCATCGTTTTATCAAGGAAAAAGTCATGGATTCCGCTGAGCAATGGGTAATTCATAACGGAATCATACTCATCTCCTTGCAGCCACTGACTTGCATCGTGCCAGATTTCTCCCAACAGATAAATGTCCGGTTTTACCGTTTTTAAATGTTCTCGTATACGCTTTAAGAACCGATGTGACACTTCATTTCCTACATCGAAACGGATTCCGTCTATGTCGAATTTTTGAACCCATTCTTCACAGACCTTGCAAAAATACTCAATTACTTCTTCATTATTCGTATTCAACTTTGGCATCGTATCTGCAAATGCAAAAGAGTAAAAGCGTCTGTCTCTGGTGTCTGCTCTTTTTCCGATTTGTTCCCAGTCTTCCACCATAAACCAGTCCGCATAACAAGAATCTTTTCCATGTTCCAGCACATCAATCCATGGTGCAAATTTTCTTCCGCAGTGATTAAACACTGCATCTACCATAATGCGGATTCCTTTTTCATGTGCTTCCATGCAAAGTGCCTTCATTGTTTCTTCATCTCCGAAAGCCGGATCTATCTTTGTGTAATCTGTAGTATCATATTTGTGGTTAGACTCTGCTTCCATAATTGGATTAAAATAAATACCGGTAATTCCGAGGTTCTGAAGATACGATAGTTTCTGGCGGATTCCTTCTAGATTTCCTCCGAATTTCTCCTTATTGGTCACGGTTCCGTGATTTCTCCACGGCGTGATATCATTTCCATTCTTTTCCGGTGTCCCGTTGCAGAACCTGTCCGGAAAAATCTGATACCAAATCGTATCATTTACCCATGCCGGTGTGCGATTTATATCTGCCGGATTCATCCATGGTACAATAAAGCACTGCTGCATACGGCCATCCATCTGAAGCTGCTCTTCAGTCAGGAAGCCATCTTCAAAATAATACCAGACTTCCTCTTCTGTTCTCAGTTCAAAATAATACTTACATCGTTTATATTCTGGAAAAAGCGTTGTTGTCCACCAGATTTGGTGTGGCAGACGTTTTTTATAAATAATTTCCTCTCTTTTTCCAATCCATTTTTCCTTTCCACCCAGGATTCCTGCTTCATAAGGATCTCCGTAATGAATAAAGACCTGTTTTACATCATATCCGGTCTTAATATTTACAATTAATCTGTCCTCATCCAACGGATAACTCATTTGCTCTGATGTTTTATGGTATACCCCAGTAAACTCCATCTTATTTTTCCTCCAATTTTTCATAAACACGCAGGATTTCTCCTACACTCCATGCCTGTGCAAAACATCCTTTTGAAGAAACCGGTATCTCTCCATCATAAATCTCAGGGAGCTGGCCAATACATCCTTCACGCATTGCACTTTCCAACACTTCCAACTGCTTTGCCACAGTCTCTTTTGCTTCTCTTGAGTCTTTATTCACTTTTAGATAAGCGAGATAATATCCACCCATTGGGAAAGTCCAGACAGTTCCTTGATGATAAGCAAGATCTCTTTTTATCATCTCTCCGCCATAGCTTGCATGAAATTCTTCGTCTTTTGGATCTAATGTCCGAAGACCATACGGTGTATACAGTTTTTCAAATACCTTATCTACAATCTGTCTTTCTTTCCCTTCATCCAGCATCGTAAATGGCATAGACACCGCCCATATCTGATTACAGCGAATCTGTGTATCTGCCTTTGTTTCTGAAATTACATCCTTCAGGCAGTGTTTTTCCTCCATCCAGAATTCTCGTGCAAACGATTCTTTCACCTTCTGTGCGAGTTCCTTATATTTCTGCTCTTCATTTTTCTTCAAAATTTCAGAAAACTTCTGCATGATACAAAGTGCATTGTACCAGTAAGCATTAATCTCCACCGGTTTCCCATGCCTTGGTGTCGGAAGAATTTCTCCAACACGCACATCCATCCAGGTTACCTGATCCAGACCTGTTCCGGCACTGATAAGGCCATCTTCTTCCATATGGATATTGAAATGTGTTCCTTTCTCGTAACCGAAAATAATTCTTTGCATTACCGGATACATTTCCTCTACAAATTTGATGTCCTGAGTTTTTTCATAATATAACCACACGCAGTTGATAAATAATAGTGCCGCATCTACAGTATTATAAAGTGGCTCATTCTCACCCTCCGGGAACAGATTTGGCATCAATCCATCTTTTTCATAAAATGCAAATGTCCGCAAGATTGATTTTGCGCTTTCAAATCTTCCTGTGGAGATGCAGATTCCCGGAAGTGCAATCATTGTATCTCTTCCCCAGTCCTCGAAAAAAGGAAATCCGGCAAGAATAGTCAATCCATCCGTGGACTCTCTTTTCGAAAGGAACTTGTCTGCACTACAAACCAGTGTCTGTGCCAGTTTATTTTTCAGGCCTGAAGTCTTTATAAGCTTCTCTTGATAATGGATCTGCTCTTCTTTTATTTTATCAAATATTTTTTTTACGTCTATACTAATCAGACTTTCCATCGAATAAATTACTGTTAAATCTGTCTCTTCCCCTGACTTTACTCGTTTTTTAATCTGATAAACTGCGCTTGCTGTTCCATTTTCTCGTCTTCCATCACATTCATCGTAGCGATAAAAATACGTTTCTTTCTTTTCCTGAAATTCTTCTGCTTCCCCATTTGTTTCAAAGAAAAGAGTATACTTTCCATCGGTAATCTTTTGCTCCTGTCTTGAAAATATCTTACCTTCTTTCAAATCTTCCCCTTTAGGTTCAAATTGAAAAAACGGAGTTACACAGAGAACGCCCTCTTTCTGACCACGGTTTTTTAGATGATAATTCACTGCAATCTGATTGCTTCCCCGTGCCATCACAATCTCTTTTTCTATCTCTACTCCGTTTATCAGATAACGCCACGAAGGAAGAGTTTCAAAAGAAAATTCTGTAAGATAACGATATCCTTCTTCTTTTGTTCCATCCGCAAATTCCTGGGTTGAAAGAACATATTTTGATTCTCCGATATCCAATTCTTCTTTCATCCGATGAATCATATTTATCCTATGATTTGGAGCTTTCGTACATGCCATGAATATCGAATGGTCATTTCTTGCCACAGCTCCGGTCATAGTAAGTGAAGAAAAACCTCCCAGGCCATTGGTTAATAAGTAACAATTTTCAAGACCTCTCTCCAATGTTTTCCAATCCTGTCTTCCGTAAATCCATTTCATGTACCACTCCTCCTTAATCATTATTTACTTCCAAGTATTAACACACTCTGCGGTGCGACTTCTATGCATCTGTCCGCATAGATTCCTTTTTCCCAGCACCAGCTGTCATTAGCATCACTCAAGATTTCCCAGCCCTCGTCCAAATATTCTTCTTTATAACTGTCTTTTCTTGCATTATAAATTATTTTCACCTGACTCCATCTTGCTGCTTTATCATTGAGCACGGTAAATCCCACTACATCCTTTTCTTTCCACATATCTGTGATTTGCTTATAACTGTCTTTCGATTTATCACAAAGTCCGGAAATCTGTTTGCGAAGTGCGATCAGTCCTTGATAGTAATGCACCAGTTCCCTGTTTTCCCATGCCTTTTCCCAATCAAGACGATTCAGAGAAATCGGAGCTTTAAAGGTATTATCCTGTCCATCTTTTGTTCGGGCGAATTCTTCTCCTGACAAAAAGAATAACGTTCCCTGACAAGTCATGTAAACTGCTGCCGCCATTTTATTCAGCCTCAAACATTCTTTTTCCTCTACGACTGTCTCTTTTAATTTATCCCACAGGGTATGGTTGTCATGTGCTGACACGTAAGTGACAATCTGTGAAGGTGCTTTCACATTTTCAAAACCTTCTGCTTGGTAAGGATTTGCACACCATGCTGCTACACCTGCAAGCATTTCGTTTTCTTTTCCTTCTGCACCGTTTATAAAACCAGTTTCCTTTGCACGTAGTGCAGAGCCTTTGATTCCATCTCGGGTACTGTCACAGAACGCCCCGATATTTTCATCCAAAAGTCCGATATTTTCTTTTGTAGCCAGTTTTTTATTGCCTTCTACAGCCGTCGTATCCGCTGCCCATGGTTCTCCGTAAATGATCTTCTTTCCTTTTCCGTATCTCTGATCCAGTTCACTTCGGATCCGGTTCATCAGATCTACATCCAGAAGTCCCATCAGATCAAAACGAAATCCGTCAATATGATATTCCTCTGTCCAGTAAAGCACCGACTCCAGAATGTATTTTGCACACATCTCTCTTTCACTTGCCACGTCATTTCCACAGGCAGAGCCGTCAGATACTGTTCCATCCGGAAATACCCGGTAAAAATACCAAGGTGCAGTTCTCTGAAACCAGGAATCCAGTGAATAAGTATGATTATAAACCACATCCATGATCACACCAAAACCAGCTTCATGAATTGCCTGAATCATCTCTTTCATTTCTCTGATTCTCACCTCTCCATGTCTGGCATCTGTCGCATAGGAGCCCTCCGGCACATTGTAATTAACCGGGTCATATCCCCAGTTGAATTCTGTATCCTCCCCTGCTTCATTTACAGAACCGTAGTCATACATTGGCATGATCTGAATATGTGTCACCCCGAGTTTTTTTAAATAATCCAGACCGGTCGGATGGATTCCATCCTCATTCAAAGTCGTGTGTCTGCACGTAAATGCTTTGTATTTTCCACGATATTCTTCCGGAAAACCGCCCGCCTTATCCCATGAAAATTCTTTTACATGAAGTTCATAGACAATTCGCTCCGGTCCTTCTTCTGGTGCCTGGTCTTTTTCCCATCCTTCTGGATTGGTCTTTTTCAGATTCACTGCCATACTGCGCAATCCATTAACTCCGCATGCCTTTGCATATGGGTCTGCTGATCGAACTTCTTCGCCATCGCGGGTAATCAGATAATCATAATAAACGCCGTGAAGTTCTTCTTTGCTCTCCCAGCTCCACACACCCTTTTCTGCTTTTTTCATCGGAATCTGCTTGTACGCATTTCCCCCATCTCCTGTCTGATACAGGTTTAAACTAACGCATTCCGCCTGTGGTGACCACAGACGGAATGTCGTTCCTTCTTCTTTACATTCTGCTCCAAGATCATTTCCATCGTAAATATAATTTTCAAGAAACTCTTTTGCAGAATAATAATTTTTCAGTTTTACTTTATCTTTCATTGTCTTCCTTATCCTTTCACTGCTCCTGATACACCATCTACATAGTATCTCTGCATGAACAGGAACAGAATTGCGATCGGAATTGAGATCAGAACTGCCCCAGCCGCAAAACTGGTGTACCAGCTGTCAATGTATTCTTTTTCCAACATTTTCCAAAGTCCGATAGCGATCGTATACTGGTCTGAGTTCGCTCTGCAGATTACCTTTGCAAAAATGAAATCCAGCCATGGAGCCATGAAAGATGTCAGAACCGTGTATACAATAATTGGTTTACTAAGTGGCAGTGTGATCTTGCTGAAGATCTGCCATCTGGTACATCCATCCAGAAGTGCAGCCTCATCAATTGCAAGCGGAATCGTATCAAAGAATCCCTTTGCAATCTGGAAGCCCAGTCCTGCACCACCAGAATAACATAAGATCAAAGCCAGCTTAATCAAGTTTCCTTCCGTAAGCCCCATCGCCTTTAAAATAAAGTACACAGCGATCATGGACATAAATCCAGGAAACAGGCCAAGAATCATTGCCATGTTCATATATGGTTTTCTCATTTTAAATTTCAGTCTTGAAAGACAGTAGGACACCGCCAGCACATAAAATGCTGATAAAATGCAGGAACAAATTGCAATAAACAACGTGTTCATAAACATCTGCGGGAAATTTAAAATGGATGTATCAGTAAATAGTTTTATATAATTGTCAAGCGTAAATGCTTTCGGGAAGAAGGTTGATACGTAAGAGCCTTTTTCCGCACGGAAGCTCGTCAGGATTACCCATGCAATTGGGAAAAGCCAGATAATGGCCAACACCGCAAGAACGATATGTACGATCGTATTGTTGATCATTTTCTTCTTTTTTGCAGATTGTAATTTCTTTCCTGCCATGATTAAAATCCTCCTTCTTCTTTATAGGATTTACTGTTACGGTATGTGAAAAGTGCACCAATTGCCAGAATGATAAAGGTCATGATTCCAATTACCGCGCCAATGTTATAGTACTGTTTGTCAATTGTCAGTTTATAGAGCCATGTAACCAGAAGGTCTGTCTTACCTGCAGTTGAAGAAAGGTTTGTTACCGGATCTCCTCCTGAAAGAAGATAAATGACATTGAAGTTATTGACATTTCCTGTAAAGGTTACGATCAGATACGGTGTTGTCACATACAGCATGTATGGCAGTGTGATCTTTGTAAATGTCTGGAATGCATTTGCTCCATCCACTTTTGCTGCTTCATAAAGTTCTTCTGGAATATTTTGAAGTACACCGGTCAGCTGAAGCAATGTATACGGCACACCTACCCAGATATTGATGATGATAACAGTCACTCTCGCCCATGTCGGATCCGTAAAGAACGGAAGGCTTGCATCACTTGCGATCAATCCTATATTTCTGAGAAGTACGTTGATTGCTCCTTCTGGCTGCAACATGGTACGCATGATCAAAAGAGATACGAACATCGGCACTGCACAGGAAAGAACAAAACAAAATCTCCAGAATCCTTTTGCTCTTGTTCCCTTTCTGTTGATCAGAAGGGAAAGGATCATTCCAAAAATATAATTGCTGAAAGTTGCAAAAAATGCCCAGACGATCGTCCATCCAAGAACAGACCAGAAGGTACTTCCAAGAATGCTTTCGGAATCAAACAATGTCTTAAAATTATCAAGTCCCACCCAGTCAAACAGCATCAGATGGTTGCCAATACGGCTATAATTGGTAAATGCCATACAGATCATGAACACCAGTGGAAGTACAGTAAACACAAAGATGAATGCTGTTGGTGGTGTCATAAACAAACGATACAGATTCTCATGCAGAAAGGATTTAAGATCTTCTGCAAATGTGTTTACATGCATTCCCGCTTTCTGAAGACATTCCGCTTTATATGCACTTCTTAAGGTTCCTCTCCAAACAAGGATCATAAGAATTGTCAATAGGATTGTCGCCACACCATAAAGTAAAATCAGGACTGACTGATCTCCTTTTGTGTAAATATAGATTTGCCTTGCTTCATCCCATACTTCCTGCTGCTGCACAGTTCCAAGTGTCCGGAGACCGCCGATAAATCCGATTCCATTTACCGCCATAAAGACGATGTAGGCAATTTCAATTGCCAGATACAAAAGCCCTTTGACAATCTGACCATGTACGATATTTCCAAATCCCATCAGGATCATGGAAAGCTTAGTCTCTAATCCACCTTTTTTCACTGCATTGATGCAGGTATATGGCGTTGGAAATTCATTGCTTCTTTTCTTAAATATACTCATTCCGTTTACCTCTTAATTGATTCCGTTACTATTCATTGCTTCATTCATTGCTTCTGTCTGTTCTTCAGCATTTTCATGTGTCACACTCTTGTTACGAATTCCTTTTCCCATATTCTCAACCGGTGTCCAGCAGTTACTCATGGATGCCACAAACGGCTGAAGTATTGATGTATTATTAAAGGTATCATTCTGTGCCTGAACAAGAGGATCTGACGCAATGTCCTTTTCTTTCAGAAGTTCTGTATTACATGGAATCACATTTCTCATCTCATAGTGTGCTCTCTGGGCATCACTTCCTCCCAGATAAACAGCAAGTGCTACTGCCTGTTCCATGTATTCACTATGCGCGTTAACTCCGATTGCCTTTGAACCTGCATATGCAAGCATTTGCTTCTCCTCACCATTAATAGTATATGTAGGAAGAGATGTAACACCCATGTTATCTCCAAGTGCTTCTTTGATTGCATTTGCATCCCATGATCCGGTAAACATTGCCTTCACACTGCCATCACGAAGTCCTGCAAGTGCCGAACCGTCTGCATCAATTTTAAAATTCGGATTGGCTGCCAGATCGATCGCATAATTGGTTGCATCCACTGCCTTTTCTCCCGCAAAATCAACTCCTTTTGACTCGTCCGTTCCATCTCCAAACAAAGTGCATCCATTTCCCAGGTAAAATGCCGGAAGATACCACGAATTAGTAAATGGGAAGGATACTGTTCCTTTTTCCAGCATCGTATCCAGATTTTTCACATCTTCTTCTGAAAATACAGACTTGTCATAAAACATATACCAGGTATTGGTTGTAAACGGAACTCCGTAAAGTTCTCCGTCAACCTTCACCGAATCTAGAAGTTCCTCCGAGTTTGTTGATTCAATCTCTTCTTTATACTTTCCACCAAATTTTGCTACTGCATCCGCATCTGTAAGCGATGTGATCCTATCATTTGCATACATAAATACATCTGCACTTGCCTCCGGATCCTGTGCTACCTGATCTGCTGCAGTCGCTTCATCAGCTACTCCATAGACAAATGTAATGTTCCACTCCGGGTGCTCTTTTGCAAAATTGTTGCACATTGTCTGAAGCCATTCACCACTGTCTTTCGACTGGTCTTCCGATGGAGACCATACCATCAGTCTGACTTTTTCAGCCTCTTCATCTGCCGTATTGCTTCCGCATCCGGTAAGCCCTGCTGCCATCAGGGTTACAGTCATGATTCCTGTTAGAAATGCTGCCAGTCCTCTTTTCATCATATTTCTTCCTTTCATTCCTTTTGTTTCGTATTGTTTCGTTAAGTTCAATATACGTCTTTTTTGTTTTTCCGTCAATCATTTTCCATTTACCCCTTGTATTTTCATTAATTTTGCATAATTTATTGTTTTTATTTTTGTGCATTATTTTCTATTTTTTCTTTTACGAAACTTAACTAAACATTTATTTTTCCTATAGTTCATTGATTTTTATCCTGCTATTGTATATAATAAAAGAAGAATTATTTTCTACTCTATGAAAGGTTTGCAAATTATGACTACAATCCAAGATATTGCTGATAAAATGGGGATTTCTAAAAGTACTGTATCCAAAGCTCTCAACGATGCACCTGATATCAGCGAAACTTTACGGAAACAGGTTTTAGAAACTGCTGTAGCACTTGGTTATACTAAACTGCGGCGTTATAAAAAGCCTGTAAAGAAAATCTGCATTATAATAGAAAAAGAGAACATCTTGTACAAAGAACCCCATCATTTTGCCTATGACATTCTGATCGGTTTTCGCCAGATGGCTGAACCAGCCGGTTTTGATGTTGAAATCGTACCTGTTGATGTTCAGATACAAAGGAATCAACATTATGATGTTTTTATGCTGGAACATGATTATGTGGGCGCATTTGCAATCGGCTTTTCTCTGAACGATCCATGGATTCGTGACTTCAAGACCAGCCACACACCTGCCGTGCTTTTTGATAACTACATTATTGGAAATCCGGCCACCGCTTATGTAGGTATCGATAATGATGAAGGAATGGAAATTGCTGTCTCTTATCTTACCAGACTCGGACACCGGAACATTGCCTATCTCAGCGGTTCCCTTGGATCTCAGATTCTTCAGATACGACATGCTGCTTTCCTCCGTGCCATGCACCAACATGGACTAAAGACTTCTCCTACCACTACCGGCTGCTCTTATTATCTGTCAGAATGTATGGAGAAACATTTGCCACGTTTTCTGAAAAATGGAACAACAGCCATCATCTGCAGTCAGGACACCCTTGCGAACGCAGCCCTTATCCAATGCCAGCAGCTCGGATATCTGGTTCCTGATGATGTCAGCATTATCGGATTTGATGATCTGCCAATTGCGGCCTACACATCACCTCCGCTGACTACAATCAGACAGGATCGTATTGAACTGGGGAAAAGTGGATTCTTTGCGTTATCCAGTCTTCTTAATGGCGTTTCAATCAGTACATTTTTGTTGCATGCGCAGCTGATTGAAAGGAAATCTACAGGGAATGTTCCTGTAGCATAAGATATCTGATCATTTATTTGATTGAGCAGACTAATATCAGCTTTATATAGCAAAAGGTTAGGAAACTACCGTTCCGGTGTTCCCTAACCTTTTGTTTGTAACATCTTTTATAATTCTTTCACTCTCCACTAACTCCATGTACTCGACTTATTTTTTCTATATTTTAACGGAGATACCCCATATGTTTTTTTGAAACTTCTGATAAAATAACTTACATTCTGATAGCCACTGAGCATTGCAACTTCTGTAACTGGAATATCCGTATTTTGTAACAACTGTTTTGCATGCTCCAACCGCAAATATGTAACATATTTTGAAAGCGTAATATGAAAATGTTCTTTAAAATATTGCGATACATATTTTTCAGAAAGATGGAACTGTTCCCCAAATTCCTTTAATGATATCTCCCCTGTAAAACTCTGCTGTATGTATGAAATCATCTCTTTTTCTACAGTATTTCTTCCACTTTTATCATTCTCGATTATAAATCCATTCTCCCACATGTGAAGAATAAATTGTAAAAGAATTATTTTTGTCTTTATCTGAACAGCTATTTCCAACTTCTTTTCATCATTTTTTGCCATATGTATTTCGGCCAACTGCTCACACAACTTTTTTGCTGTATCCTTGATTCTTGGCCTTATCATCAAATGACCATTTTTTAATGGAATAAGCAACTTATCATCTAACATGTCATCTGTGCAAAAAGAGATATATTTTAACGGAAAAAGGAAAGTAAAATAATCCACATCACCAGACTGTGAACCCATGAAATGCAGATTACCCGGCGACACCACAAAGGCATCCCCGGGGGTTCCGATATAGTTTTCTCCTGAAATACTCACAGTCAAGGTTCCACTTTTTACATATATAATTTCAAGTTCGTCATGCCAATGTACCGGTATCTGAAATGATCGTCCCTCATTTCTTATATGATATGTACTAAACGGATTCTCCTTTGTTCCATGCGGTTTATTTTCCTTTAATTCAAAGTACATAATCTCTCCCTAAAATTCTATAAGACTCTTGTTTTTCCATTTTCCACTTTTCCATCTAAGTACCATTCCCACAGCCCTCGCGCATTCATCACTTGCCATAGCAATATATGCTCCCACTGCCAGAAGTTCCATATGTACTCCGAGAAAATAAGTTCCACCGACCGCAAACAGGTACATAAAAATCGCACCTAATATAACCGGAAAAAGTGCATCTCCACTCGTTTTTAATGCCTGACCATATACAAGATTAGTCACCCTTCCAAATTCAAGAAATATATCTACTATCAACAACTTTACCACAAGATTTACCATCTGTGTATCATCTGTAAATATATGCACTATAAAATGTCCGGACAATGCAAATGTCACTGAAAAGCATGTTGCTGTTATAATACCATATATCGCAGCTTTTCTCGTACCTTTGTCACATTCTTCAAATTCCTTTGCGCCAATTCTCCAACCGGTCATGATCGCATTCGCCTGCGCAAGTGCAGCTCCCACACAATACGAAAAATTAGCAATCTGCACAGTATACGAACGTGCTGTAACATTCATTCCATCCGCATCCATCTGATTCATAAAACGAACTATAAGCGTCATTGCTATGTTATAAAGTGCCGTTTCAAATGCAGAAGGAAAACCAATCTTAACAATCTGCTCAAGTATCTTTCTTGATGACATTCGCTCAGGGCTCTGCTTTGCTTTTATAAGCACAGCTCCCATTCCGGCTACAATAATAAGATTTACGATCCTCGAGATAACTGTGGCAACAGCAACGCCCATTACGCCCCAGTTAAACATAAATAAGAATACTGAATTAAGTATTATATTAACTACATTTCCAACGACAGTTCCTATCAAAGAATGCTTTGTATATCCAAACACCCTCAAATAACTGGAGAAAATAGGGATCAGTGCATTCAAAAAACAGGTTCCTCCAACAATTTTAAGGTATGTTTCAGCCGGAACAAGCAAAGCCGGGGCAATACTTACGATTCTAAGTATTCCACCAGAAAAAACAGCTAGAATAACCGACATCAAGATACCTATCATTGCATTAAACATAAGTCCAAGCTGTCTTGCCTGATATGCAATCCCAGGTCTTCCGGCTCCGATATTTTGTGACATAACAGCTACCATCCCCGATGATATCACCCCAAACATGATAATAAAAACACCTATATAGGTATTAGCTGTTCCCACTGCTCCTACAGCCTGGTCACTTACAGACGATAGCATAAGCGTATCGACCATACCCGAAAGCATATAAAATAAAGTCTCTAAGCATATTGGCACAGATAGCTGTGTTAATGTTTTTCTTTCCGCTGCCATGGTTTTCTCCTTACATAGAAATATATCATACCTTATCAATAATACGATATATTTCTATGTAATTCTTGTATAATATCACGCGAAAATTGCACTATTTCTACTTTATTTTACTGACACATTCAAAGATCAGGCGATGAAATTCATTGTCAATTTCAAGGAAACGGTCACCGTCTTTAGAAATCAGGCAAAGTTTTTGCTGTGCAATATTTTGCTCCAATAAATGCAACTTCCTCTTTGTGGACGGATTTCTACCAGTCCGATACGATTTAATTCAATTAACGCTTCGCGGACCGGACAGAGACAAAGATATTGAGGCATACATCAAAACACTGGAGAACCTTGGTAAAGCAGATATCCATATGGTATGTTACATACTTTAAGGGAAACATTTAATCATTAAGCTAAAGCATCTCTTCGGAGGTGCTTTTTTATCTCGATCATCAGCCTCTATCAGTAGTTCTTTTTCTCTTTAGTACAGTCATGGTTCTTTCTTCGTTCTTCCACCATGTTAGCAAACCATTCCACCATAGCCGGATCATAGTGGGAGAAGAAAGCACTCGTTTTCGTGTCCAGAGCGGCGATTCTTTCCATATCCTCCACAGAAAGTACAAAGTCGAATACATTCAGGTTTTCCTGCATTCGTTCCATATGTGTGGACTTTGGAATCACCACTACGCCACGTTGCAAATGCCAGCGGAGAATAACCTGTGCTGCACTCTTACCGTACTTTTTGCCTATCTCATTCAGTACAGGATTCTGAAACATATCCCCTCTGCCTTCGCCAAACGGAGCCCAAGCCTCAATCTGTACACTATATTTGTCCATCCACTTCTTTGCATCTTCCTGCTGATGGAAAGGATGTACCTCCACCTGATTTATCATTGGTTTGATGCGAGCAAAAGAACAGATATCCACCAATCGATCAGGGTAAAAATTAGATACACCTATAGCACGGATTTTGCCAGCTTCATATAGTTCTTCAAGTGCCCGCCATGCGCCGTAATAATCCGAATACGGCTGATGCAGCAGGCAAAGATCAAGGTAGTCTGTACGTAGCTTTTCCATAGAGTCCAAAACTGACGCTTTAGCTTCCTCATATCCGTAATGCTCGATCCAGACCTTGGTGGTCAGAAAAATGTCTTTGCGGTCAACCCCTGATTTTTCGATTGCTGCACCGACCTGTTCCTCATTGAAATAGCTCTGCGCTGTATCAATGGCACGATAGCCAACATTTAATGCATTCAGAACGCATCGTTCACATTCTTCCTGCGTCACTTGAAATACACCATAGCCCAGTTGTGGCATTTTCACACCGTTGCTCAAAGTAATATATTCCATAACAAAAACCTCCTGTTGCGTTGAATTTTATTCTGTGCTATTATCGTAGCAGTCGGTAGTTACTACCGGTTAAGAACTTTTTCAACCTTTTCAAAAATCAGGAGGCTTTTTTATGTATTCTATGAAAGAGGCTTGTACTCTCACCAATATGACCTATGAAAATCTGAAATTTTACTGCAACAAGGGGTTAGTACCCAATGTCAAGCGAGACAGCCGAAATTATCGTGTCTTTGACGAACATGACATCAAGTGGATTCAGAGCCTGAACTGTCTGAAAAGCTGTGGCATGAGCATTGCGGAGATGAAGGAATATCTTGCACTGTGCATGGAAGGCGAAGGCACGATTCCGGAACGCAAAGTGATTCTTGCAGAGAAAAAAGAAACCCTGCTCCAATCCATTGCGGAACTGCAAAAGTCAGTTGCTTACATTGACTGGAAGCAAGGATTCTATGACGATGTGCTGTCAGGCAAGACAGCGTATTATAGTAATCTTGTTCCAGAATTGATGAAATGATAAGTCGATACAGTTGGATACGATATGTTCGCCTCCACATTATCTGTTCTTCGCATTCTCTTCCAATTCCAGCATGTACTTATCAAAGTCGGACATGAACAGCCTATCTTGAATAACACGATATTTTTCAAATTCGGTTTCAGCTTTTGCCTTGGCAATCTCAGCAGTGATTTTGCCTGCATCCTGAAGAACCTCTCTGTCATCAGCCATCAGGAATAGATCCAGTCGCTTTGACCAATCCTCCATTGTCATTGGAATGTGACGTTCCGCACGGTCCTCTGCCAAATCCAAATAAGCGGATACAATACGCTCTAATGAACGCATTTCTTTCTCTGAAAGATAATTCTTCGCAACGCTAACATCGCTTTTTACAATCTTACCTTCCGGTGCTGCTGCCCAAGTAGTTAATCCCATATGTGGCTTATCAGCATCGGCCCGCTCGTAAATTAACTCTGCTGCTGTATGTCCGTGAACTGCATAGTGCATCTTGTTCTGCACTTTTGCAAAGAACTGCTTTGTTGTTTTTGCTGTTCGGTCATAATCAAGAGCTGTAGCATAGATGTCTGTTATCTTCTGATAAAATCTACGCTCAGACAAACGAATTTCACGAATCTGCTCAAGCAAACGGTCGAAGTATTCTACTGTAAGCACAGATCCACCATTTTTCAGGCGCTCATCATCCATGACCCAGCCCTTGATGGTGTAGTCTTTTACGATGCCATTGGCCCACTTGCGAAACTGCACTGCTCGTTCATTATTCACCTTGAATCCAACCGCAATAATCATTTGAAGATTATAATGCTTTGTGTCACGAGTCACCTGACGTGAACCTTCGGTTTGAACTATCCGGAAATTCCGGATAGTTGAATCTTCCTCAAGCTCTGAGTCGGAATAAATCTTCTTAATATGCTCATTGATTGTACGAACATCCACATTATACAGTGTAGCCATCATTTTCTGTGTCAGCCATATATTCTCATCCTCATAGCGCATCTCAATACTGTCCTTTTGTTCCCCCACAGAGGCAACATAGGTCAGGTATTCTGCTGCACTGGAACGGATGGTTACTTCGTCTTTTTTCTTTTTCAAATAGGAGGCCTCCTTCTTCGATAAATCACTCTATAATAAATAATAAGCATCAAGATTTGTAATAATCTACATTATAAACTTTTCCATCAGAAGAAGTGTAGGCAAATTTTGCCCACACTGCTTCTTTTTCTTTGTTCATAAGTTCCTTCTCTCCTGCAAAATCAGATATATTATTTAGAATGCTCTGGTTTTTGTCTGCCCAAGAGGCACACAACCTCACAATGCACTGTCTCGCAGAACTGATCCACCGCCGTCATCTTCTCCACACGATATCCCGCCAGCTGCATCATCTCCAGATCACGTGCTAGACTGGTCATCTTACAGGAAATATATACTATCTTATCCACCCCATAATTCAAGATCTTCGGAAGTGCCTTCGGGTGGATTCCGTCTCTCGGCGGATCCAGTACGATCACATCCGGCTTCTCTTCAATCTCATCAAGTACCTTAAACACATCTCCGGCAATGAATCTGCAGTTGGACAATCCGTTCCGGACAGCATTTTCTTTTGCCGCTTCGACTGCTTCTTCAATAATCTCGACACCGATTACTTTCTTTGCAACCGGAGCAAGCACCTGACCGATTGTTCCTGTTCCACTGAACAGATCGAATACAACCTGATTATCAATATCTCCAATGTATTCTCTTACAGTCTCGTACAACACTTCTGCACCTTTTGAATTTGGCTGAAAGAAGGAAAATGGTGTGATCTTAAATTCCAGTCCGAGAAGCTTCTCGTAAAAGAAGTCCTGTCCATAAAGAATTCTTGTCTCATCACTCTTCACGACATCAGACAGAGAGTCATTCAATATATGAAGGATTCCAACAATCTTTCCTTCTAATTCTAATGCCAGAAGTTCTTCTACCAATGGAGTAAGGTCATATTCTTCCTGCGTTGTCGTTACAAGATTCACAAGAATCTCGCCTGTTGTATCACCTCGTCTCAGAAGAAGATGGCGGAGATAACCGACATGCTGCATTTTCTTGTAATAACTTACATTTCTTTCTTTGAAATAATTCAGCACACAGAGAAGAATCTTGTCCATATCTTCATGAACAAGCTGGCAGTCTCCTGCCGTCAGTACATCATAAGTACTTCCCTTTTTATGAAGACCGAGAGATAGCGGACCGTCTTTGAATTCGTCTCCAAAAGAAAATTCCATCTTGTTACGGTAATGGAATTCCTTCGGGCTGTGCTTCACACCCTCAAAAAGATACTCGCCCTTTACTACCGGATCCATAATCCTGCGGATCTGTCCTTCTTTCATCTTCACCTGTTCTTCGTATGGCATTGTCTGATACATACAGCCACCACAGGCCGGAAAGATACTACAGACCGGCTCTCTTGTCTCTAATGGGGATTTCTCCAATACTTCAAGAAGTCTTCCTTCTGCGTTTCCTCTTTTAAATTTATTTATCATAAAACGGATCTTCTGTCCCGGAATCCCGTTCTTCACAGTAACATACTGTTCTTCCTCCGCAACAAATACAATCCCCTTGTTTGGGAAATCTACACGTTCAATAATACCCTCGTAGATCTGACCTTTTTTCATCCTAATCTCCTATCAATTCTAATCTATTTTAACAGAAAAACAGACAGGATGGTTTCTTCTCACACCCTGTCTGCACTTTTGCAATTCACTCAGGAATTATACCTGATCATCCTCGCTGAAGTAATCATCAAAATCGTCATCAAAGTCATCTTCAAAATCTTCAAGATAATCCGGTGATACGAAACGATATACTGCATAAGCGATTGCTGCTACTGCAGCTACTGCTCCGATGATAGCCAGCGTCCAGATCACTGTGTTCTTCTGCTTCTCAGCCTCATTCTTATGAAGGATCTCGTTCAGTCTTGATTCTGCAATGATGTCTTCTATTCTCTTGTTCATATTAACACGTCCTTTCTCTACCTTTTGCGGTAACAGATAATCTGTGTTTATTATAACACCTGACGATTCATATTACTACTGATTTATCATTTTTTTACCTTTTTTTATAACTTTCTCATACCTTTACAAGCTTGGCAAATTTTGCAAACATCTTGCGTGTTCCGACACTGTCAAATTCAATCGTAACCTCGTGATCTCTTCCGCCTTCTTTGATCTCAGTTACAGTTCCTTCCCCGAACTTCACATGACGCACACGATCTCCGGCTTCATAACCAAGTGGACCATTTCCTCCTGCTGCCAGCTGACTGCCTTTCTGCAGGGATGCCAGTGCCTGACTTCCTGTAAGTGGCTTGCCCGTCCCCTGATTCTTTGCAGGTGTCATTCCGCCAAATGCGCCTCCGAATGCCTGTGCCCGAAATGCCTCTCTGGCACGTGCATATGTATTCTGCTGTGCTGGCATCTCCGTCTCCTGAGTAAACTTCTTGTTTCCTGTATCAAGCAGTTCCCTCGGGATCTCTTTCACAAATCGTGACATCGGATTATATTGTGTCTCACCATGCACCATTCTTCTGCGCGCACTTGTCAAAGTCAGTTCCTGCTCTGCCCTTGTGATTCCAACATAACAAAGTCTCCGCTCTTCTTCCAGTTCTTCTCTGTCTCCTGCATTAATACTCATATATCCCGGAAAAAGTCCATCTTCCATCCCTGCAAGATAAACACGCGGAAATTCAAGTCCCTTTGCACTATGTAAAGTCATCAGAACAACATATTCCTGTTCTTCGTCCAGACTGTCGATATCCGCAACCAAAGCAACTTCTTCAAGAAATCCACTCAGTGTTGCCTTTTCGTCTTTATCCTGACAGCTTTCCTCATAAGTTGCAGCTTTACTGATTAGCTCGTCTATATTCTCTTTTCTTGTTTTCGCCTCTTCTTTATCTTCATTTTCAAGGCTTTCTATGTATCCTGTCTTCTCAATCACTTCCTGTAAAAGATCTGTGATACTCATCTCTTCTGCCAACGTCTTAAAATACTCGATCAATGCCGCAAAAGAATCCAGTTTTGTTGCACTTCTTCCCACTCCTGCGATCAGCCCCGGTGCCAGTAATGCCTCATAAAAACCAATTCCACGTTCTGTTGCAGACTCCTGGATCCGGTTAATTGTTGTAAGACCGATTCCCCTCTTTGGAACATTAATAATTCTTCTAACCGCAACATCATCACGTCCATTGTCGATTGTCTTGAGATAAGCAAGAAGATCCTTGATCTCTCTTCTCGCATAGAAATTCACACCGCCGACAATCTTATAAGGAATATTCATGGCAATAAATTTCTCTTCCAGCAGACGGGATTGTGCATTCGTACGATAAAGAACTGCACTGTCATTATAGGAACCTCCCTGTCTGACAGCACTTTTGATATCCTCGCCTATGAAATCTGCCTCATCAAATGCAGTATCAAACTGACGCAGACGGATCAGTTCACCTTCTCCGTTCTCCGTCCAAAGTGATTTCTCCTTTCTTCCACGGTTATTCGCGATCACACTGTTCGCTGCATTCAGAATATTCCCTGTAGATCTGTAGTTCTGCTCCAGTTTGATCACCTTTGCATCCGGAAATTCATGCTCAAAGTCAAGAATATTCCGGATATTCGCTCCACGGAACTTGTAGATTGACTGGTCATCATCTCCAACGACACAAAGATTCTTATATTTTCCTGCAAGAAGGCTTACCAGCTGAAACTGAACTGTATTCGTATCCTGATATTCATCTACCATAATATAGCGGAATCTTTCCTGATAACTCTCAAGCACATCCGGCTGTGTCTGCAAAAGCTGTACCGTCTTTACAAGCAGATCGTCAAAATCCAGCGCATTATTCGCCCTCATCTGCGCCTCATACTCACGGTAAACCTTGGCAATCTTCATCTTTGCAAAGTCTCCTCCGGCATTCAGTTCAAATTCATCCGGAAGGATCATCTCATTCTTTGCAGATGAAATTGCTGAAAGCAGACTTCTTTCTTTAAACACTTTTGTATCCACATCTACTTTCCGACAGACTTCCTTAATTAATGTCTTCTGATCGTCCGTATCATATATAGTAAAATGATTCTCATACCCTAATCTGTCAATAAATCTTCTCAAAATACGCACACATGCAGAATGAAATGTACTCACCCATACACTCTCCGCTCCAAAACCGACAAGGTTATCCACACGCTGGCGCATCTCCTCCGCTGCTTTGTTCGTAAATGTGATTGCAAGAATATTCCATGGGTTCACGCCACGTTCTCCGATCAGATATGCGATCCTGTGCGTCAGAACCCTTGTTTTTCCCGAACCGGCTCCGGCAAGGATCAGAAGAGGTCCGTCCGTGTGGTAAACAGCCTCTCTCTGTGGTTCATTTAATTTATCATAAATGCTCATCTTTCCACTCCTTTAAAGTTATAAAGATATCTGTAAATGTATTCCCATTATCAAACACATGTTCCTGTTTGTCAACTACATTTTCCGGCCTTCTTATCTTTTGCTTGCCATCTAGTTTTAAATACTATATAATAAATGTATTGAGGTGATAACATGAATATAGATACAAGTAATCTGTTGAACAGCATTTTAGAAGAACTTTCTTCTTTAAGTTATGTGCATCCCGGCGATGTTCCGAATATTGATCTTTACATGGATCAGGTGACTACTTTTATGGATGAGCAGCTGGCTTCGACCAAACGTTACCCGGATGATAAGATCCTGACAAAGACCATGATCAATAATTATACGAAGAATAATCTTCTTCCACCACCAGTGAAGAAGAAGTATTCCAGAGAGCACCTGCTCCTTCTGGTCTTCATTTATTATTTTAAGAGCATCCTTTCAATTAAAGATATTGAGACAGTCCTTGCACCACTCACAGAGAAATATTTTCCGGATGGAAGTTCTTTTGAATTAGCGGATATTTACAAAGAAGTCTGCAAGATTGAAAAGGAACAGCTGGATTCCATCAAAGAAAATGTAACTGCTACTTATGAGAAGTCTGCTGAGACTTTCACTCATCTTGCTGAAGGAGAAGATAAAGAAATCTTACAGCAGTTTGCATTTATCTGCAGTTTAAGTTTTGATGTATATATCAAGAAAATGATCATTGAGCGGATCATTGATGACCTCTCTTCCAAGTCTTCAAAAAACGAAGAGAAAAAGAACGGGAAATAAACAATTCTGTTTAAAACGAGATACAGCCTGCGAAAGTCTTTATCAGGATCTTTCGCAGGCTGTATCTTTTGATTGATAAAAGGTATCTTATTGTAAGCTTAATTCTTGAGTGTTATTCTTCCGTCCCGTTCTCTTCCTCAGCAAGCCCGACACGTTTGAAAACCATATCATATCCGTCATTCCCATAATTAAGAGAACGATTCACACGACTGATTGTCGCAGTGGATGCTCCTGTCTTCTCCGCGATTTCCAGATATGTCTTCTGTTCACGGAGCATTCTTGCCACTTCAAACCTCTGTGACAATGAAAGCAGCTCATTGATCGTACAGATGTCTTCAAAAAATGTATAACACTCTTCTTTATTCTCAAGGCTTAAGATTGCCTGAAACAGATAATCTACTGCCTCGGTTCTGATTTTCTTGCTCATACGAAACAATCTCCTTCTCAACCGGCTAATTATATGATGGCTTAAAGTATTCCATAAACCATAACAATACCTTTTGCCTTCTCAGGCCACTTTTTGATTTTAACACATTAAATTTTTAAAGTCCACCACTTCTTATGAATTTAAACTAAATTTCTGCGCAATTTTGATTTTTTTCTAAAACATTTTGTGTAAAACACACTTTTTTCGTTGTTCTTCCTCTTTTAAGATGCTATAATAAGTCTGTTATAAATATTTTGATACAAAAGAGAGGAGTACATGATTAATATGAAGTGCCCAATATGTGGAAAAGACCTGGATTTGCAGAATAAGCAGATTGGCACCAGCGAAAACGGGGATCCAATCTTTAATGAATATGCAATCTGCCATAGCTGTAAAAAGCAATGGAACCTTGATAAACAACGTGCGAAGAAGATCGCTGCTAAGAAGGCTGCCGAAGAGAAAGCAAAAGCTGAAGCTGAGGCCCGTGCCGCTGAAGAGAAGGCAAAAGCTGAGGCTGCCGCCCGTGCCGCTGAGGAGAAAGCGAAAGCTGAAGCTGCCGCTCGTGCTGCTGAAGAAAAAGCGAAAGCTGAAGCAGCTGCCCGTGCCGCTGAAGAGAAAGCGAAAGCTGAGGCTGCCGCCCGTGCCGCTGAAGAGAAACGAGCTGCCCGCAGAGAAGCAAAAGCCCGCGCCCGCAAAGAAGCGATTGCCCGCCTTGCTGCTGACAAAGGGATTTCAGAAGAGGAAGCTGAGCGTATCCTTAAAGAAAGAGCCAGAGCACGCAAAGCCGCTGCACAGAAAGCTGCCACTGCTCCCACTGATGCTGCTGATGATTCCGAAGAGCAGAAATATGGGAATATTCCGGCGGAAGAGATCCGTGATAAGCGTGAAAAAGCAGTTCGCAAAGGATACGAAGATATGCTTGCAACTGATCCTGACAGTAAAGCTGCCAAGAAGAAAAAGAAAGAAGAAGCCGAAACAGCGAAAGCAAAAGAAGATGTAAAATCCAAGAAAATGGATAACTATGATGATGAGAAATCCTCTGATAATGAAGATGATGATGAATATGAATATGTAGACGAATATCCACATTTCAGACCTGGACGCATCATCCTTGGAATCATTTCCCTGCTTGCATTTGGTTTCTGTATTTATAAAGGTTTCGTAACAGGACTCAGCACATCAGGAGCTGACGTAACTTCTGCGCCTGGCATGAATTATGTCATTGTTGCTCTTTGTATGCTTGTCACTGCACTGTTATACTTCATCATGAATAACCGTGATACACTTTTTGCATTCCTTATCCCGATGATTGTCTATATCGGTGGTGCTGTTTTTGCTTTCCTGAAACATGGAGATGAATTCGAGCTTCTAATTTTAGCCGGCGTAAGTGGTGTACTTGCTGTTATTTCATTAATTCTTGCAATCGCTTCCCGCGGTGGAGATGATTACGATGATGAAGATGATTACGACGATCCATTTGAAGAAGAACACGATAATTAAATCGCGTTGTAAAGCTTTTGGATTTCTGAGAACAATTTATATAAGATAATTACAAGGGAGTATCATTTTACGGTACTCCCCTTTTTTGTCTTGATATGCATTTTTTATATCATATATCTAAAATATTTTTAGGTACCAAAAAACTTTTTTAGAATAGTTATTGCTTTTTGTTGAATATGTGATAAAATATAGACAAAGATATCTTTATATAATCAAAATTCACAACAAACACATTTTCCTCAAAGATTCTTCTTTGGGGATTTTGTCACAAAGAAAGGAGTAACTGACATGGCATCATTTATAGTAAATGGTCAGGAAGTCTCACCTTCAAAGAATCAGAAACTGTTAAGGTTCCTCCGTGATGAACTGCACATTACCTCTGCAAAGGATGGCTGCAGCGAAGGCGCTTGTGGAGCCTGTACCGTTATCATTGATGGTCAGACTTGTAAATCCTGCGTACCTGACACAGATTCATTGGCCGGAAAGAATGTCATCACAGTCGAAGGACTTTCTGATTGGGAACAGAAAGTCTACACTTATGCTTATGGAAAAGCTGGCGCTGTACAGTGCGGATTCTGCATTCCTGGTATGGTTATGTGTACAAAAGCACTTTTGGATGTAAATCCTGAACCAACCGATGACGAGATTCGTTATGCACTGCGCAACAACTACTGCCGCTGCACCGGATATATAAAAATCATGGATGCAGTGCGTTTGGCTGCAAAGATTCTGAAAGAAGGCGTTTTACCAGATGATGGCGATCCAAGCTGGTCACTTGGTTCTCGCGTTTCCCGTATAGATGTTGAAGAAAAAGTACTCGGAACAGGAAAATATCCGGATGACTATTATCCGGAAGGAATGATCTACGGCACTGCTCTTCGAAGCAAATATCCACGAGCTCGTGTACTTTCTATTGACGTATCTGCTGCAAAGGCTCTGCCTGGCGTAGAAGCCGTTGTAACAGCCGATGATATTCCTGGGGAGAATAAGATCGGACACTTGAAACATGATCAGTATTCACTGATTCCGGTCGGTGGACTGACCCATTATCTCGGAGATGCAATTGCCCTTGTAGCTGCAACTGACATGGCAACTGCCGAGAAAGCGAAGAAGCTTATCAAAGTGGAATATGAGGTCCTTCCTCATGTGCATACAGTGGAAGAAGCTGCTGCTCCAGATGCACCACTTGTTTTTGACGAAGAAGAGACGAATGTCTGTGCTTACAAGCACATCAGCCGCGGAAATGCAGAAGAAGCGATTAAGAATTCCAAATATGTGATTTCTCATCATTTTGAGACACCTTGGACGGAACACGCTTTCCTCGAACCGGAATGCGCTGTGTCTTTCTATGATGAAGACGGTGACATTTTCGTGTATTCTACAGACCAGTCTGCTCACCAGACCCTGCACGAAGTTACACTTATGCTTGGGAACGATAAAGTAAAGGTTCAGAATGCATTAGTCGGCGGTGGTTTCGGTGGCAAGGAAGACATGACGGTTCAGCATTTAAGTGCATTACTTACTTATGTAACAAAGAAACCGGTCAAGATGAAATTATCCAGAGCAGAATCCTTGCTTGTTCATCCAAAACGTCACCCATTCTACATGGATATGACAATGGGATGCGATGAGAATGGTGTAATCCAGGGCGTAAAAGCAATTGTTCAATCTGACACAGGTGCATTCGCTTCTCTTGGTGGTCCGGTTCTCGAACGTGCATGTACACATGCAGCAGGACCTTACCATTATGAAAACTTTGAGATTGAAGGAACTGCTTATTACACAAACAACCCACCAGCCGGAGCATTCCGCGGATTTGGTGTTACACAGACTTGTTTCGCAACAGAGACACTTCTGAACATGATGGCTGACAAAGTAGGTATTACACCTTGGGAAATCCATTACCGTAATGCGATCCGCCCAGGCGAAGTACTTCCGAACGGACAGATTGTAGATAACTCTACAGGTCTTGTAGAAACACTTGAAGCTGTCAAAGAAGAATATGACGCTGCACTTGCAGCCGGTAAAGCTGTTGGTCTTGGATGTGCAATGAAGAACGCCGGTGTTGGTGTTGGTATCCCGGATACAGGACGTGTAAAATTAATCGTTGAAGAAGATGAAAAACTTCACATCTTCACCGGTGCTTCCTGTATCGGTCAGGGACTTGGAACTGTACTTGTACAGATGATCGTTACAAACACAGACCTCTCCCATGACGACATCGTCTATGAGCGAAGCAACACATGGATTTCACCTGATTCCGGTACAACTTCCGGTTCTCGTCAGACACTCGTAACAGGTGAAGCGTGCCGCAGAGCATGTGAAAAATTCATGGAAGCTAAAAACAGTGGTAAATCCATGAAAGATATGATTGGAGAAACTTTCTACGGAGAGTATCTCGCTAAGACTCATCCGCTTGGTGCAGATGTGCCTAACCCAATTTCTCATGTTGCTTATGGATATGCAACTCAGGTCTGCATCCTTGATTCTAAGACAGGTAAGATTGAGAAAATGATTGCCGCACACGATGTTGGTAAAGCTGTCAACCCACTCTCCTGCGAAGGTCAGATTGAAGGTGGTGTTGTAATGTCTATGGGATACGCACTCAGAGAACAGTATCCGATTGATGAGAACTGTAAACCAATTGATAAATATGGTTCCCTGGGACTCTTCCGTTCTCACGAAATCCCTGAGATTGAAGCTATCGTTATTGATAAGCCAGGTCTGGATGTTGCCTGTGGAGCAATCGGTATCGGAGAGATCACATCCATCCCTACTGCTCCTGCGATCGCAGATGCATATTGCAGATTTGACGGAGAAAGACGCTACAGCCTTCCTCTTTCCAACACACCATATGAAAGGAAGAAATAATCATGGCAATTAAAAAGAGATTTCCTTACCGGGCAGCTCTGGTTGCCTGTAACGGTGGCTGCCGCGCAGCCGGCTCTGAAGACGGTGGATGCAAAGATGGCTGCATCGGATGTGGAGCCTGTATAGAAAAATGTAAATTCGGCGCGATCTCCATGAATGAATATGGCGTTGCCGAAGTAGATGAAGAAAAATGTATTGCCTGTGGACAGTGTGCAAAAGTCTGTCCACAGAATCTGATCAAGATTCACGAATGTGCAAACTACATTGTAGTAAAATGCTCCAACAAAGAAAAAGGAGCTGTTGCACGTAAGCAGTGTGAAGTCAGTTGTATCGGATGCGGTATCTGTGAAAAGACATGTACTGCAGGTGCAATTCATGTAGAAGATAATTGCGCAGTAATCCAGGAAGACATCTGCTTAAGCTGTGGAATGTGCTCTGTAAAATGTCCAAGACATGTAATCCATGATCTCCGCGGAGTATTTACAGCAGTAAGATAATACACAAAAGCTATCGACTACGATAACAACACAGATATGTGTTAAGTTATTGTAATCGATAGCTTTTTTCATCTACTCATCTTCATCCAGAAACTCAATATCATCATCGTCATCAAGATAATCTAAATCATCCTGATCATCTAAATCACCCATATCGTCTAAGTCATCCAGATCATCTAAGTCATCCAAATCTTCTAAGTCATCCAAATCTTCTAAGTCATCCAAATCTTTTAAGTCATCCGGATCTTCATCAAAATCATAATCTTCTGTCGCATCTGCCTCATCAGCAGTCACTTCAATTTCGACGTCTTCCTCCCAGTCTTCCTCGTCCACATCAAACTTCTCTTCTTTAAAGTTCTCCACTTCATCTTCTTCCAGATCATCCTCAAGATCATCAAATTCATCCATGCTGACAACCGTTGTGCCCTTGTCTTCTTTCAGGACATTCTCCGGAAGACTCTCCATGATCTCATCCAGCTCATCAAAATCATCCAGATTCTCAACCAGTGCCCTTGCCTTCTCGACTTCATTTTCTGTAGAGTGTTCTTCACGGATTTCTGCAGCTTTCAGTAAATTCTTTTTCTTACGTTTTCCGGATTCCAGAATAAGCTGGATCCAAATACTAAGTGCACCAATCGCAACACAAAGTGCCACATGGATCATTCCGTTTTTATACGGCTGCAGATAAAAAATACTGCTGCCCGCTGCCATTGCTCCAAATACAGAGGAAGAAGCAATCAGCATAAAGTTATGAAACTTAATAGAAAGCAATGCACACACAAGACCAATTCCCGCGCAGATTCCATACATGATAAGATTCTGTGGTTTCATCAGATGTACGCTGACAACAAAGACAAGTACAGCTACTGTCACAAATCCACCAATCTGCTTCTTCCACGCACCAAGCACCGCTAATACAAGTCCCACACCTGCTCCTGCCGCCAATGCGATCGTCTGATCCAGTCCCGCAATTACTCCGACTGCAATTCCAGCTGCACATCCTGCTGACAAACCTGCGATCACAGACCAGAAACGTACCAGCTTCAATCCGGTCAGACATAACAGTACTGCTCCGACCGTTATAACAATCAGAGAGATAAATTCCATCTGACTCAAATGATGACTGCTTTCATTAAGTCCCGCCAGAACAACATCCAGGTCAAAATTCAGAATTGTATCAATCATATCATTTACATTCATTATTACACCTTCGTCCCTTACTATTTATTACTCACTACTGCTCATTTTAGCAACTTTTTTTGCTGATTACAAGTGTTCATTTCACCTTTCCATTGACTTCTTATTCTTCTCCACTTAAAATAGAAGAGAAATGCTATTGCCGGCCGCTTATTACCGCGACCAGCAATGAAATGCTATATAAAGGAGTTTATTATGGAACAATTAAAAATACCTGCCGGCTATCATTCTCCTCTCACAATTCGTGAGACAGAGGTAGCCATCAAAGAAGTGAAAGACCACTTCGAGCGTGCTCTTGCAAAGAATCTCCACCTGACACGAGTGTCAGCACCATTGTTTGTCCGTCCGGAATCCGGTCTGAATGATAACTTAAACGGTGTGGAACGTCCGGTTTCCTTTGACATAAAAGAACAGGATGGTTCTGTTGCAGAGATCGTTCATTCTCTTGCAAAATGGAAGAGATATGCATTGAAGAATTATAATTTCCATTCCGGCGAAGGACTTTACACAGATATGAGTGCGATACGCCGTGATGAAGATACAGACAACATCCACTCCCTGTATGTCGACCAGTGGGACTGGGAAAAAGTAATCTCTAAAGAAGAACGTAACACAGAGACACTTCAGTACACTGTCCGCAAAGTCTACCGGGCACTGAAAGACACAGAAGAGTACATTTCCAGACGTTACAATTATATTGATCCTCTTCTTCCTGATGATATCTTTTTCATCACCACACAGGAGCTGGAAGACCTTTATCCGGATCTCACTACCAAAGAACGTGAAAAGGCAATTGCAAAAGAAAAAGGCGCTGTGTTTATCTCCAAGATCGGCGGCGTACTCGCTTCCGGTGAAAGACATGACGGTCGTGCACCGGACTACGACGACTGGGAGCTGAACGGTGACATTATCGTTTATTATCCGGTTCTCGACATCGGTCTTGAGCTCTCTTCTATGGGAATCCGTGTTGACGAAGACTCATTAAAGGCACAGCTCAAAGAAGCCGGATGCGAAGATCGTGCAGAACTTCCATTCCAGAAGGCACTGCTGAACGGCGAGCTTCCATATACAGTCGGCGGCGGTATCGGACAGTCCCGTATCTGCATGTATTACTTAAGAAAGGCTCATATCGGTGAAGTACAGTCTTCCCTCTGGCCTGAAAATGTAGTTGAAGCTGCTGCTGATGCCGGCATCCATCTTCTCTAAACATAAAACAGACCAGCCGATTATATGACAAAAAGCAGATTCGAATTCTACCGGAGCACCTCTCCTTTGAATCCGAATCTGCTTTTTTATTCTCCTCTTATTCTACAATCAGCAGCTGTTCCTTCTCTTCCTCTGACACCCTGTTCCAAAAAACATTAAAATCATCAAATTCTGGCAAATAGATATCCGCCGTATTCCAGATCTGTGCCAGGTTCTTGTCATTTGCCTTATCATAAACTGCTACTGTCTTAAATCCCGCATGCTTTGCCGTCCTCAGAGCCTGATAAGTATCTTCAAACACCCATGTCTGTTCCGGCTCCGTATCCAGCTGCAAAAGTGCCGCAAAATAAATATCCGGCTGATCCTTACCGCTTCCGATCTCAGATGCTGTAAAAACCCCCTGAAAATAAGGCAATACCTTCAATCTGCTCAGAGCCGCTTCTGCATTCTTCCGGTCACCGGTTGTTGCGATCACCATAGGAATCTTCCGCTCTCTGAATTCCTCCAGGTACTGACGAACCCCTTCTTTCAGTGGAACTCGCTTTGCATAATAATCTTCCACTTCCTTATTCAACCCCTGTACAACCTCTTCCACTGTCTTCTCCAGATTATAATGTGAGATCAGATAATCCGCTGCCTCTTCCAGACTCATCTCAAACAATGTCTCCCCAAGGTTCTTCTCAGCCTCAATTCCCAAATGATCCAGATACAATTCTCCAAGATTCTCCCAGACAGGCATGGAATTGAGAAGGACACCATCTACGTCAAATATTACACCTTTTATCATGTCATTCCTCTTTTCTGCTATGCACTACATTATAGTCTCCCTGGAAACACATGTCAACCACCAGAAAAAGACCTTTTGCCAGCAGTTCACCCACTTACAAAAGGTCTTTATAAAATGCTGTTATTTATTTTGTCTCAAGGATCTTATCAACACTTGCCAGTTTTACACTCAATACAAATACTTCTGCGGCAACTGCAAGTTCTTCCGGTGTCGGATAAGACGGTGCAATACGGATATTGCTGTCATGCGGATCTTTTCCATAAGGGAATGTTGCTCCCGCTCCTGTCATAACAACGCCTGCTTCTTTTGCCTTTGCAACGATTGCTTTCGCACATCCATCCAGTGCATCAAAAGAAATAAAGTATCCGCCACGAGGTGCAATCCAGGATCCGATCTCAAGTCCACCAAGTTCTCTTTCAAGAACCTCAAGAACAGCCTCGAACTTCGGGCGCAGGATGTCTGCATGTTTCTTCATATGTTCTACGATTCCGTGAATATCTTTGAAAAATCTTACATGACGCAGCTGATTTACCTTATCATGTCCGATCGTCTGAACACGCATTGTACTTCTGATGTCATTCAAGTTTGCATCAGATGCAGCTACTGCTGCAATTCCTGATCCTGGGAAACTGATCTTGGATGTAGAAGAGAACTTATAAACCATATCCGGGTTACCTGCCTTCTTACACTCCATCAGGATCTCAATCAGATAATCCTGCTTATCTTCATATAAATGATGTACACAGTAAGCATTATCCCAGAAGATACGGAAATCTTCTGCTGCCGGCTTCAGGTTCGCGAAACGGAACACTGTCTCGTCTGAATATGTGATTCCCTGTGGGTTAGAGTACTTCGGTACACACCAGATTCCCTTGATTGCCGGATCACTGCTTACAAGCTTCTCAACCATATCCATATCCGGTCCTGTTGATGTCATCGGTACATTGATCATCTCAATTCCGAAATGCTCTGTAATCGCGAAATGTCTGTCATATCCTGGAACCGGACATAAGAATTTCACCTTATCAAGCTTGCACCATGGAGTACTTCCCATGATACCATGTGTCATTGCACGTGCTACTGTATCATACATCACATTCAGACTTGAGTTTCCGAAAATGATCACGTTATCTTTCGGAACTTCCATCATATCTGCAAGAAGCTGTTTTGCTTCATCAATTCCATCAAGTCCGCCATAGTTACGGCAGTCAACACCATCTTCACAAGTAAGATCAACACCACTTGTCAGTGTATCCATCATCCCCATTGACAGATTCAGCTGGTCTGCTGACGGTTTTCCTCTGGACATATCCAGTTTCAGACCTTTTGCCTTCACTTCTTCAAACTGCGCCTCCAGGCTACTCTTTAATTCCAATAACTCTTCTTTGCTCAAATCTTTATATGCAGTCATTGCAGGAATCCTCCACTTTCTTTATTTTCTTACGCTGTTTGTTATTGTATATAATTTTTGACATTTCGTCAATGGGTCCTTGCATTCTTTTTCACTTTTTTTCATTTTTTTGCTTTTTTATTACTATTTTTGCATTTTATTGGTTTTTTTCATTCATTTTCATCTCTTCCCCTGCTTCCATTCTCGGAATGCATGATATTCAGGCATATACTTCATGTAAAAGCGGTATCAAAGGACTTAAGAGAAGGACCTTGAAATGGCTGCTGCTTTCCTTTGCTCTGATGCAGCACGATTTATTAGTGGAATTGACCTTGTTGTAGATGGTGGAATCAGTAGTTCGTTCTTATTGTAAAATAAACACAGACTTTAGCTCGTTGTTCGCATAAATCAAAAAGGAATTTTCAAGTAATCAAATGAAAATTCCTTTTTGGTTTATGTACATTATTTGCTTTTATCTTTCTCTATACATTTATCTTGATCTTTCACGCGTTTTCTAAGCATGGTTAGTTCCTTCAGGAATCCCTAATTCTTTAGTGGCTTTGGCACCACCGATTTCTTTTAAGAGGTCATCCTCCTTGCGAGGCTACGAATTGAAATAATTTTGGTGGGCATAATGAAGCAAGAAGTTCTGAATATTATTGAGTTTGAGACATATGTAGAAAAGTTTTGATAAAAAAATAAAACTGTAGGGTAGACAAACGATTCAAAAATTTGTATTCTTTTCTTAAAAAGATAACACTATATATTTTAAATTACAGCGAATCAGATTCTTATGATATGAAAAATGGAATTGAAAACAGCAATGCCATGTGAAGGAGGATATATTATCCATGAAAACAATACACGAACATTCGATTTATAAGAGACTTGCTGTCGTGATATGCATCCTCACAAGTATGTTTTTAGTATCATGTAGAGCAGTGGACAAAACTCACACAACAAGCCAGATATCAGATCAGAATCTTTATGCCGGAGAAATTCAGGAAGCGGATGTTTTTATTGATATCCCAAATTTACGCCAATACGGAGGCTATACATGTGGAACAACTTGTGTACAGATGTTGATGAACTGGATGTTTCCATATCAGAGCGATCTGAATTTGACTACATATGAAGAAGAACTTGGAACTAGTGAAGAAGACGGGACACCACCTGAAAATATAGTCACCTATTTTAAAGAAAATAAGATACAGATCCATGAAAAAGAGAAAAGAACCATAAATGATCTGATTTTTGTTCTGGACCAGGGGCATCCGATGCTGATGTGTATACAGGCATGGACCTCATCAGAGGATGGATATAATACTACAGATTCAGAGGATTCAGAGACGTATTTAACAGAGGGGCACTGGGTGATCTGTGTTGGTTATCAAAAGCAAAAAAGTGGATATGTATTTTATTTTAATGATCCTGCCTGTGTAGGACATTGTATGATGGACGAGGATGATCTGGATCAGCGCTGGATTGATATGGATACGAACGGGAAGGTGTACGATCACTATGGAATTGAGATTGCCGAAACTGGTGAATTGTATGATCCGGATGGAGTATTTTATTTATCGTGAAAGTTGTCCTTATTGTAAGGGACGAAGACGCAAGAAACGACTATTTTAATTTTAAAGTGTAAAATAAAAAGGAATCATAATCTGATTCCTTTTTATTATGTACATTTTCTAATGATTTTAGTGATTTCTATTTTTAAGTTTTAAAGCTTTTTAATATCTCACATAATATGTAACACGTACAGAACTTACCTTAACCGGCACTCCTGTCTGCTGTGCTTCGATCATCTGTCCACCGCCAATGTAAATTGCTACATGTCCCGGTGTCCAGCAGATATCTCCCGGTTGAGGATTACTTACAATTGTTCCTGCTGCAAGAATATCTCCACTTGTTCTTGGAATTGAAATTCCTGCCTGTCTGTAGCAATACTGTACAAGTCCTGAACAGTCAAGTCCAACTCCCGGTGTAGTTCCGCCCCATACATATGGAACTCCAATCTGCGAATAAGCTGCATTTACAATAATACTTCCTTTATCAGCACTATAGCTTGGGCTTGATGAGGAAGAACTTGAACTGCTGGAAGAACTACTGCTGCTTGAGCTTGAACTGTTGGAAGAACTACTACTTGAGCTACTTGAGCTTGAGTTACTTGAACTTCCTGAACTTGAGCTACTGGAGTTTGAACTACTGGAAGAACTATTGCCTGAGTTATTTCTGTTAGAAGAACTACTGCTTGAGTTATTCTTCTTAGCCGCTTCCTTAGCTGCTTCCTCAGCAGCTTTCTTCGCTGCCTCTTCTGCTGCCTTTCTCTTAGCTTCTTCTTCCGCTGCTTTCTTTACAGCTTCATCAATCTTAACATCAAGATTTGCAATCTCACTGCTCTTCTCTGTGATTGTTGTATTCAGCTCATCCTTCTGCGCATCATACTCTGTCTGTGTCTCCTGCAGATCAGCCATCTTTGTCTCAAGTGTTGTCTTAAGATCTTCTACTTTCTGAACTGTCGCAACATACTCTTCGAGCTTATCTCTGTCATAAGAATGTACCTGCTGGGAATATTCTGCCTGTGTCAGTACACTGGAAATATCTCCGGATGTCAGTACCTTCTCCACTGTAGCAGTTCCTGTTCCTTCTTCGTACATGTACTTAATACGAAGCTTCATAGCTGCATACTGCTGTTCCTGTTCCTCCTGCGCTGTCTTCAGGTCTTCTTCTGTCTGAGAGATTTCCTCACCTGTTTCGATCAGATCATTCTCAAGATCAGAGATCTTTGTCATAAGTGAATTCAGCTGTGTCTGAAGATCGCTCACCTGGTTCTGTGTCTCCTGCTTCTTCTGCTTCAGATCACTGACCTCGTCAGCAAGTACCGGTGTAACAGTCATTGTACATGCAAGTGTTACTGCAAGAATCATACTGCTTACTTTTTTTAACTTCATCTTTCCACCTATCCTTATTTTTATCTAGTCCCCCATGTGATGCATTATAATTTTTTCGTATCACAACTCATTGTAAATAGTTACATTATAATTCCACATACTCATATGTTATAATACAACATCTATTGTGTTTTTTCAACATATTTCTCGTAACAAGAGGGTATTTTATTTACATTCTACGCTCAGTATTATAGCGTATCTATGTAATATTTTCAATAGCTCTCCTTACTTTTTTCATTTTTTCGTAACATTTTCGTAACAAAAAAATCTGGAAAGTTATCCCTATTCTCAGATAAACTTTCCAGATTCCTGTTTCACTGTATGATCTTTTATTTCTACTGAATATATAAGTTTGTATATCCCATCAGGCTTTCATCTACTTCTCTCGCCACTTCACGGCCTTCACGGATAGCCCATACAACAAGAGACTGTCCTCTGTGCATATCCCCGGCTGTGAATACATCCTTCACATTTGTAGAATATTTTCCTGCCTCTGTCTTTACATTTGTGCGTTCATTCACTTCTACACCAAATGCTTTTGTTACATAATCCTGGCTTCCAAGGAATCCTGTTGCGATCAGAACAAGATCTGCATCTACTGTATACTCGCTTCCTTCTACCGGAACCATCATTTTCCGTCCGGTCTTCTCATCTGTCTTACTCTCAAGTTTGATAAGAACTGCTTTACAGAGATTTCCTTTCTTGTCTTTTACGAATTCTTTCACCGTCGTTGTATAAACACGAGGATCAGAACCAAACACAGCAATTGCTTCCTGCTGACCATAATCTGTCTTGCAGACTCTCGGCCACTCCGGCCATGGGTTCATCGGTGTTCTCTCGTCCGGTGCTTTCGGCATCATCTCCAGCTGAAGAACGCTCTTCGCCCCATGACGGATAGATGTTCCGACACAGTCATTTCCTGTATCTCCACCTCCGATTACAATTACATTTTTCCCTTTTGCAGAAATATAGCTTCCTGCTTTAAGTTTCATGTCATTTGCCCAAAGTGCTTTCGTTGTTGATTTCAGGAAATCTACTGCGAAATAAATTCCCTGTGCATCTCTTCCCGGTGCTTTGATATCTCTTGGATTGGATGCTCCGCATGCAAGGATCACGCGGTCATATTCTTTCAGGATATCTGCTGCCTTCACGTCTTTTCCGACATTACATCCTGTCTGGAATACAATTCCTTCTTCTTCCATGATCGCAATCTTGCGGTCGATGATCTGTTTTTCAAGCTTCATATTCGGGATTCCATAGCGGAGCAGTCCACCCGGTTTGTCTTCACGTTCAAAAACTGTCACCTGATGTCCTCTCTTATTCAGGAGATCTGCCGCCGCAAGTCCGGACGGACCGGAACCGATCACTGCAACTTTCTTTCCGGTGCGCACCTTCGGTGGATTTGCCTTTGCATATCCCATCTCGTATGCATTTTCAATAATTGCATATTCATTGCTCTTTGATGCAACTGCTTCCTGATTCAGTCCGCAAGTACATGCATTCTCACACAGTGCCGGACATACACGGGAAGTAAACTCCGGAAAATTGTTTGTCTTTTTCAGTCGTAAATAAGCTTCTTTCCAGTTTCCATTGTAGATCAGGTCATTCCACTCCGGCACAAGGTTGTGCAGTGGACATCCGCTTGCCATTCCTGCAAGTGGCTTTCCTGACTGACAGAACGGAACTCCGCACGCCATACAGCGTGCGCCCTGAAGTTCCTGTTCTTCTTTGCTAAGAGGCGTATGGAACTCATTGAAATGCTTGATTCGTTCCAGTGGGCTCTCTGCCGGTTTATCCTGTCTTTCGTAATCCATAAATCCTGTCGGTTTTCCCATTTCTATGCCTCCTATCTTCCGTTCTTGATCATGTTAAATGCTTCAATTTTTGCCTTTTCTCTGCTCAGTCCTTTTTCTTCCATCTGGATGATCGTGGACATCATTCTCTCGTAGTCTCCTGGAATGATCTTCTTGAATTTTGGAAGATATTCTTTGAAGTTATCAAGAATCTTCTTACCTACTTCAGAGTTTGTATAAGCAACATGCTCCTGAATCATTCCTTTTAATTCCTGCACATCATATTTATCTGTGACACGTTCAATGTTGACCATTGCTTTATTTACTTTACGGTACAGGCTGTTATCGAGATCGATCACATAGGCAATACCGCCGCTCATTCCGGCTGCAAAATTCTTTCCAACCTGTCCGAGTACAACAACACATCCACCTGTCATATATTCGCATCCGTGATCTCCGACACCTTCTACAACGGCACGTACACCGGAGTTTCTTACTGCAAAACGTTCTCCGGCAACGCCTCCTACAAATGCCTTACCGCTTGTAGCTCCGTAAAGGGCAACATTTCCGATGATAATATTCTCATCTGATTTGAATTTCACACCTTTTGGCTGGCAGACAACCAGTTTTCCACCGGAAAGTCCTTTTCCGAAGTAATCATTACTGTCTCCTGTCAGTTCCAGTGTCAGTCCTTTCGGGATAAATGCTCCAAAGCTCTGACCGCCAGCTCCCTTACACTGGATCACATAGCTGTCTTCTTCCAGTCCTTCCGGATATCTTCTTGTGATCTCAGATCCGAAAATTGTTCCAAACGTACGGTCTGTATTTGTAACATCTACTTCAAGTCCTCTCTTTTCTCCTCTTTCAAGGGCTGGGAGAAGCTGTTTCAGAAGCACTTTTTCATCCAATGTCTTGTTCAGTTCAAAATCATAGACTTTCTTTGGATTGAAGATAACGCCTTTCTTCTCTTTCGCATATGGATTGTACAGAATCTGTGACAGATCCAGTGTTGCAGCACGCTCTGATGTCGGAACGTCTTTTACTTTCAGAAGATCTGTACGTCCTACCAGTTCATCTACTGTGCGGACACCAAGTTTTGCCATGTATTCTCTTAATTCTTCTGCGATGAAACGCATAAAGTTGACAACGTATTCCGGTTTTCCGCTAAAGCGTTTTCTAAGCTCCGGATTCTGAGTTGCAACACCAACCGGACAAGTATCCAGGTTGCAGACACGCATCATCACACATCCCATTGTTACGAGCGGAGCTGTTGCGAATCCAAATTCCTCTGCTCCAAGAATTGCTGCGATTGCAACGTCACGGCCGCTCATCAGCTTACCATCCGTCTCAATACGGACACGCTCACGCAGACCATTCTGGATCAATGTCTGATGCGTCTCAGCAAGTCCAAGCTCCCACGGAAGTCCTGCATTCTGGATGGAGCTTCTTGGCGCTGCACCTGTTCCTCCGTCATATCCTGAGATCAGGATAACTCCGGCACCTGCTTTTGCAACACCTGCTGCAACTGTTCCAACACCTGCTTCTGATACCAGTTTTACTGAAATTCTCGCATTTTTATTTGCATTTTTACAGTCATAGATCAACTGAGCAAGGTCTTCAATAGAATAGATATCATGATGTGGCGGTGGTGAGATCAGGCTCACACCCGGTGTTGAATGACGAGTCTTTGCGATCCATGGATATACCTTTCCACCCGGAAGATGTCCACCTTCTCCTGGTTTTGCTCCCTGTGCCATCTTGATCTGGATTTCCTGTGCACTGACCAGATATCTGGATGTAACTCCGAATCGGCCGGATGCAACCTGCTTGATCGCAGAGCATCTGTTTGTATCAAGACGTTCAATATCTTCTCCACCTTCACCGGAGTTTGATTTACCGTGAAGCATATTCATGGCGATCGCCATTGTCTCATGTGCTTCTTTTGAAATAGAACCATAGGACATCGCACCTGTCTTAAATCTTGTCACGATGGAGTCTACACTTTCTACTTCATCAAGCGGTACACTCTTCTTCGGGAAATTGAAATCAAGCTGACCTCTCAGATTGATTTTCTCGCCTTCCTCATCGACCATCTCTGTATACTGCTTGAACATTTCATAATCTCCACGTCTTGTGGACTGCTGAAGCATATGGATTGTCTGTGGATTATAAAGATGTTCTTCTCCTCCACTTTTATATTTATGTTTTCCAACACTGTCCAGTGTCATATCAACCTGCAGTCCAAGCGGATCGAATGCTTCTGTATGGAATGCTGTATAATCTTCTGCAATCTCCTCGATACCGATTCCACCGACACGGCTGACTGTATCTGTGAAATAACGATTAATGAAATCATTCTCCAGACCAATCGCCTCAAAGATCTTTGCTCCCTGGTAAGACTGGATTGTTGAAATTCCCATCTTTGATGCAATCTTAATAATTCCATGGATTACTGCTGAGTTGTAATCATCTACTGCTGCATAATAATCTTTGTGAAGCAGATTTGCTTCAATCAGCTGACGGATGGACTCATGTGCAAGATATGGATTGATCGCACATGCTCCGTAACCAAGCAGTGTTGCAAAATGATGAACTTCTCTCGGTTCTCCACTTTCCAGAATCATCGCTACTGATGTTCTCTTCTTTGTACGGACCAGATGCTGCTGCAGTCCGGATACTGCCAGAAGTGATGGGATTGCCACATGATATTCATCCACCTCACGGTCTGTCAGGATCAAAATGTTAGCGCCCTCACGGATCACACGATCAACTTCAATGAAGAGATACTCAATTGCTTTCTCAAGGCTTGTGTTTTTATAATAAGTGATCGGAATCTCTGCAACCTTGAATCCATCCACTTTCATATTTTTAATTTTCAGAAGATCTGTATTTGTCAGGATCGGGTTATTGACTCTGAGCATCTTACAGTTCTCTTCCTTCTGCTCCAGAAGGTTACCGTCTGTTCCGACATAAATAGTTGTAGATGTTACAACTTCCTCACGGATTGCATCGATCGGCGGGTTTGTAACCTGTGCAAACAGCTGTTTAAAATATCCGAACAGTGGCTGGCGTTTCTGTGAAAGTACGGAAATCGGTGCGTCCATTCCCATGGCTGCGATTCCTTCTCCACCATTCTTTGCCATTGTAAGAATTGAAGTTTTTACATCTTCGTAAGAATAGCCAAACGCTTTCTGAAGCTGTGTACACTCTTCAGATGTATATTTCGGCACATCCTTGTTCGGGATTTTCAGATCCTTCAGCTGGATCAGATTACTGTCGAGCCATTCTCCATACGGAAACTGGTTTGCATATTTTTCCTTTAATTCATCATCATCGATCACGCGTCCTGCAACAGTATCAACCAGAAGCATCTTACCCGGATGAAGTCTTTCTTTCATCACGATCTTAGATGGATCGATATCCAGAACACCAACCTCTGAGGAAAGAATCAGATTATCATCATCTGTAATGTAATATCTGGAAGGACGAAGTCCGTTACGGTCAAGCACAGCTCCCATAACATCTCCATCTGAGAACAGGATCGATGCCGGGCCATCCCATGGTTCCATCATTGTTGCATAATACTGATAGAAATCTTTCTTGTTCTGGGACATCTCTTTATTGTTAATCCATGGTTCCGGAATGCAGATCATCACTGCAAGCGGAAGATCCATTCCACTCATCACCATGAATTCTAATGCGTTATCAAGCATTGCTGAGTCAGAACCGGATGTATTGATCGCCGGAAGTACTTTATGAAGTTCACCTTTCAGGCATCCTGCCTCCATTGTCTCTTCACGGGCACGCATCTTATCTGCATTACCACGGATTGTATTGATTTCTCCGTTGTGTACCATAAAGCGGTTCGGATGTGCTCTCTGCCAGCTTGGTGCCGTATTCGTACTGAATCTTGAATGTACCATCGCAATTGCAGAAATAAATTCTTCATCCTGCAGATCTTCAAAGAAAAGTCTGAGCTGTCCTACAAGGAACATTCCTTTGTAAACGATCGTTCTGCTGGAAAGTGAAACAACATAAGTGTCATCACTGCTCTGTTCAAAGATTCTTCTGACTACATACAGTCGACGGTCAAAGTCGATTCCTTTCTCGTATTTTGCAGGACGTTCAATAAATGCCTGCATAATACATGGCATGCAGTCTACCGCTGTCTTTCCAAGAATGTCCGGATGAATCGGGACTTCTCTCCAGCCTAAAAGCTTCAATCCTTCTTTTTTTACGATAACTTCGAAAATCTTTTTTGCCTGATTCCGTTTTAATTCGTCCTGCGGAAGAAAGAACATACCAACACCGTAGTCTCTTTCACCTTTCAGCTTAATTCCGAGTGGCTGACAGACTTTTTTGAAAAATCCGTGCGGAATCTGTGTCAGGATTCCTACACCATCTCCTGTCTTTCCTTCTGCATCTTTTCCTGCTCTGTGCTCAAGCTGCTCTACGATACTCAGAGCACCTGCTACTGTACTGTGTGTCTTCTTGCCTTTAATGTTGACAATGGCACCAATACCACAGTTATCATGTTCAAAGCTTTCGCGGTAAAGACCACGATTCTGACTGTCCATTTCTTTCCTCATAGTCGCTATCCTTTCTTCCTGTAATCTAAAGTTTACTTTAAAATCTTCTTTGTCCGGCGCATTCAATCATTTCTTTCTCACGTCGTGTAAAACTTTTTCTAGAATATACACCCTTTTACCCAGGCTGTAAATAGGTAAAATACTTTGAATTGTCTGATTATTTGATTTTTCATTGTTTTTCTTTAAATAGTCAGATTTTTCTTATTTTCTTATAAAAATAATATTAATTATCAAGATTCCTGTTTTTCTTTGATTTTATTTGATAAAATAGTAAATTAAAAAGAAAAAGCGCGACAAGGTTTCGCACCTCATCGCGCACAATTTAAGATTGTATTTTTATCAATACAATTTATTTTATTTGTATTTCTTCACAATTCTTCTGTTTTCTGAGTACTCACCGGATCCCCGCTTTTCTGAATCCATACAAAACAAGCTGCACAGATAAATGTGCTGATGATCACTGCCACTGCCATTTTAAACGGTTCTCTGGCAAGCCAGTTAAATACTCCGATATCTGTAAAGATCAAAGATCCCAGATTCAAAACAACATGAAGTGTAATCGGAGCTTTCATGGAACCAAATTTCTCATAAACATAGCCCAAAAGAATTCCTAAAAGGAAAGTGTAGATCATCTGTACCGTGTTGGTATGTGTAATCGAGAAAAACAGTGCTGACCAGATTGCCGCATAATAGAATCCTCTGGTCTCCCGGTACCTCTGATAAAGCACTCCGCGGAACATAAACTCCTCCGCAATCGGAATTGCAAATCCAAATACAATAATCTGGACAACAAAATCTGCCGAATACATGTTCTGTGCTGTCTGGACATACTCCGGATCGACCAGAACAGCCTGTGCCATAACGGACAAACAGGTAGCTCCAATACTTCCGATCACTCCCATCGCAAGAAGTGACCAGTAATTTTTCAGTGGCTTTTCAGCCCCCATACGCTGAACCCCTGCGATCCGCTCTTTCTTCCGATCGATAACAAACAACGTAACTGTCAGAAATAAAGTCGCTGCTGTGGCAATCCCTGCGATCGCAACCTGACCTCCCACGATTTTATCAAACGCAGGACTTAACACTTCGTAGTACTTATTTATCATTTCCTGATAATTAAGTACTTCTCCACTTTGTGTCATTTTGGAAGATGCTTCCCCCATAAAAGGAAGAATGATTACAAATTCAATCACAAACTCCATCAGCAACTGGATTCCCCAGAATCCCAGCAAAGGACCGGCAGCTCTCCAGAAGGAACGTCTCGGATCATTTTTCATAAGACAATTCCTCCGCTATCTTCTGAATCCACTCTCTGATTTTTCCAGCTTCACCCTTTACAGTTCCCTGAACCATCTCTGGCTTTCCGCCTCCCCGTCCTTCGAACGCAGCATTTAACATTTTGGAAAATGCACGAAGATCCTGTGTTCTGCTTCCGATCACATAGCGGTATCCCGCTGCATCATTCCCATAGAATACAGCGCAAAGAATCCGGTCTTTTTCAAGCACTTCATTCACATACTGACGCATGGCATCCGCACTGATATCCTCTGAAAACATACAGACCGTTTTTTCTTCTTCCGGAACAGACTGCGCCCATACGTGTACAAGCTGGCGTTCTTTCTCCACCAGCGTCCGTTTCAGAGAATCCATCTCTTCTTTCAAATGCCCCACTGCCTCTGCTGTCTCATATTCTTTTGCACAGAGCAATGCTGAAATCTTCCTGTTCTGCTCCTGCTTCTTATCATAATCTGTAAGTGCACGGCTTCCACAGAGCATTGTCACACGAATGCCGCCCTTGTATCGCTGCATATTGACAAGCTTGATCATACCGATCTCTCCTGTGCGCTCAACATGCGGCGCACAGCATGCACAGACATCATATCCCGGAACTGATACGATACGAACCTGTCCCTCAATCTCAATCTTGCTTCGGTAATCCAGTTCTTTCAGTTCTTCTTTGGACGGATATGACACTTCGATTGTCAGATTCTTCCACACTGCGCGGTTTGCTTCAAGTTCAATCTCCTGCAGTGCTTCTTTTGATATCTCTCCATCAAAATCCATCGTACAATCTTCTGTTCCAAGATGAAATCCAACATTATTGAAACCGTATCTTGCATGCACGATTCCAGAAACAATATGTTCTCCGGTGTGCTGCTGCATCTTCATAAATCGGGTCTCCCAGTCAATCTCACCTTCTACAGTCCTTCCTGCTTCAAACGGTTGATCTGTAATATGCAGGATTCTTCCGTTCTTTTCCCGAACATCAGATACCTTCGCATCATTCAGTTTTCCTGTATCTGCATACTGTCCGCCGCCTTCCGGAAAGAACGCTGTACGGTCAAGTTCTACCGCATAGCATCCTTCCTCTTTCCCATATGGCTCACATTCCAGAACCTTTGCAGTAAATTTTGAAAGATGGCTGTCATTGTAAAACAGTTTTTCTGTTCTTGTACCATCCATCAATCCATTTTCTGTCATAATTTGTATTACATCCTTTCCGGAGCTGTAAATCCAAGAAGATCAATACATGTCTCAAGCACTTTTTTCGCAAGTGTAAGAAGTGCAAGATAACCTTTCTTCTTCTCTTCGTCTTCTTCTGCAAGAATCTTTGTCTCATGATAGAACTTGTTAAAGTCGTTCGCAAGATCATAGATATATGCACACAGCTTATGCGGAGCTGTCTCTTTGTATACATTCTCGATTACTTCATTGAATTTCACTACCTGAAGCATCAGAGACTTCTCTGCATCATTCTCAGCCGGTCTGATCATTCCATCAAGGACTCCGCCATTTTCAACATATTTCTTGAGAATAGACTTAATTCTGACAATCGTATAAAGAATATACGGTCCTGTATTTCCCTCAAAGGAAGTAAATCTGTCAACATCAAAGATATAATCCTTAGAAGCCTGGTTGGAAAGATCTCCGTACTTGATTGCTGCAAGTCCAACTTCTTCTGCTGTACGTCTTGCATCTTCTTCCTCTACTGTACGGTTGTCCATGATTTTCTTATACATCTCATCATCAATCTCACGGATCAGATTCTCAAGACGCATAACACCGCCTTCTCTAGTCTTAAACGGCTTACCGTCTTTTCCGTTCATTGTACCAAATCCAAGGAAAGTAAGTTCTGTCTCCGGCTTTACAATTCCTGTCTTCTTCGCACAACGGAATACCTGCACAAAATGCAGTTCCTGACGCTTATCAACAACATAGATCACCTGATCCGGATCATACAGCTTCTCACGTTCTACCAGTGTGGCAAGGTCTGTTGTATCATACAGTGCAGCTCCGTCGGACTTCAGAATCATACAAGGCGGAACTTCTTTCTTGTCTGTCTCTTCTGCAACATCTACGACAAGAGCTCCTTCGTCATAATGTGCAAATCCTTTCTCCTTGAGCATCTCAACCATATCCGGAATATAAGCCTGGGCATCTGCCTCACCTTTCCAGAGATCAAAGTCTACACTCAGTCGCTCATAGTTCTTCTTCAGGTCTGTAACAGATACATTCATGATATGTTTCCAGATTGCACGGTATCCTTTATATCCATTCTGTAACAGATAAGTTGCATGAAGTGCTTCCTCTCTGTAATCATCATGCTCTTTTGCATAAGCACTTGCTGTAGGGTAAATCTCTTCCAGTTCACTGATCGTAAACGGTGCTTCTTCCGGATATTCTCCTTCAAAGTTCTCATCAAAATATGGAAGCTCCGGTTTACGTTTTTTCAACTCTGTGATGATCAGACCCATCTGATATCCCCAGTCTCCCAGATGGATATCTCCTGTTACGTCATTTCCTTTAAAACGGATAATACGTTTGATACTCTCTCCGATGATCGCAGAACGAAGATGTCCGACATGCAGTGGTTTTGCCACGTTCGGTCCGCCGTAATCAATAATAACTTTTTTCGGATTCTTCTCTTTTTCAACACCAAGATTCTCATCTGCTGCCATCTCATTTAAATACTCTGCAACAACTTCCGGTGCCAGCTTCAGGTTGATAAATCCTGGGTTCACTGATTCTGCTGATGCAAAATACTTGCTGTCTGCAAGTTCTTCTACAACTGCATTCGCAATCATGATCGGAGCCTTCTTATATTTCTTTGCTCCTGCCATTGCACCATTGCACTGATATTCACAGAGGTCCGGGCGGTTAGAAAGCGTAACTCTTGCCAGCTCTTCATCATATCCTGCTGCTTTGAACGCTTCTTTCATTTCTATTGTGATCATTTCCAGTAATGTCTTCAAAGTTTCACACTCCTCTTTACTTTTCATTTGTCTTTTCTGCCTGATAGCATTTTTATTAAAACAAGTCTGTCTCCCAGCTTTTCTGGGGACAAACAGCCACTATTTATTCTATCATGTATCCTGCGGAACAGCAAGCGTTACTGTAAACGGAGATTAACATACTGTAAACAGAAATTAACAGAGATTAAGTGCAAAGATAATGAAACCAGTCGCAAAACTGATTGACATAAAAATATCGAATACTTATAATGTAACCAAAACTTTACACATACTGTTACCTGTATGATGTAACATCAGACAGAAAGGATATCCAACAATGTTAAAATTAGGTTCACATGTTGGCATGAGTGGAAAAGAAATGCTTCTTGGTTCTGCAAAAGAAGCTGTTTCTTACGGTGCCAATACATTTATGTTTTATACCGGAGCCCCACAGAATACCCGCCGGAAAGAAATCAGCGAATTGAATATCGAACCGGCATGGGAATATATGAAAGAACACGGAATTGATGAAATTGTCGTTCATGCACCTTATATCATCAATCTCGGTAATTCCGTAAAACCAGAGACTTTCTCTCTCGCCGTAGAATTTCTGGCGAAAGAAATCGACCGCACGATTGCATGCAGAAGCCACACTCTGATCCTTCATCCGGGTGCTCATGTAGGTGCCGGTGTCGAAATCGGAACTGCACAGATCATCAAAGGACTCAACGAAGTTCTCTCAGCAGACACTGACTGCTGCATCGCCCTTGAAACAATGGCTGGGAAAGGATCAGAAATCGGACGGAATTTTGAAGAACTCGCCCGGATTTATGATGGAGTCGTCCATAACGATAAATTGAGAGTCTGCTTTGACACTTGTCATACAAGCGACAGCGGATATGATATCATCCATCATTTTGATGATATTATGGAGTCTTTTGACCGTCTGCTTGGAAAGGATCAGATTGCCGTCTTCCATATCAATGACAGCAAAAATATTCCGGGAGCCGCAAAAGACCGGCATGAAAATATCGGCTTTGGAGAAATCGGGTTTGATGCAATTTCCACAATTGTCCATCACCCGGATTTTGAATCTGTACCGAAGATCCTTGAGACTCCTTATATTCCTTCCGTAACAAAAGCAAAGAAATCTTATGCCCCTTATAAGTATGAGATTGAAATGTTAAGAAACAACCGGTTTGATCCTGAAATGAAAGACCACATCCTTGCAGATTGCGAGTAAAAAACTATAACAAAAAGTCCTGTTATTCTCAGTCATCTGAATGTGCTGAAATAACAGGACTTTTTTACCCTATATATCCTATAGCGTCTGAGCGGAGTCGAACCGCCGCACATGCCTCCGGAGGGCATCGCTCTATCCACTGAGCTACAGACGCATCTCGGTTGTTAGCGAGAAAACTTAATTTCGTACAGCTAACAACCTTTTTTATCCTAGCACAATTCTGTATAAATGTAAAGTGGCAAATAAACCTTTGATTTGCTGCCTGCTATTCTTTTTTCACTGCAAACAGAAGAATTAATATTCCTGCCCCAAGGCAAAGCATTGCCCATGCCCCTGCCTGTTGTGAATCTCCGGTCTTTGCAGCCTCTTCCCTTATCGTTTGTTTTGGACATACACGGACATTCCAGTTCATTGTCCCTTTGTCCTCTTCCCATTTTGGCAGCTGGACAAGAACCGGCTGGACCTCATATTCTGATTCTTCTTCGACATAGATCAGATAAACTCCTGCCCTCAGATTCGTAAGTGTTGCTTTTCCATCACAATCTGTCCTGCATAATCCATCACTATAATGATATTTACTCAAAGTCCGCGCCAGCTCTTCCTGTTCTCTGGCATACCTTACCTCATTGAGATCCACACCTTTGTCTTCATATCTTTTCTCCATCTCATAGGAACCATCAACAAGGGATGCAACTTTGGAATACTGGAATGTCACGCCTTCTCTCTTAACTCGTTCTCCGGTATCTTCAATACAGATTTCTATATTTCCGGTTTCTGTTTCTGCAAACACCGGATGTTTTACTGCTGCCACCAGAAAACACATCAAAAGAAGAAGCATTCCGCATCTGCTTTTCCCTTTTTGCCGTCTTTTGCATCTTTCTTTTTTGTCTCCTGCCTTTCTTTCTTTTGCGTTTTTTTCTCCTGTAATGCTTACATTTCCGTTTCTGATTTCTGTTTCTTTTTCTCTTTCCCTCACAATTTCTTTTTTCTCGCTTTCTTTTTATTCTTTCAACCACAACATATGCCAAAAAGATAATTGGAATCATTGTGAAGATCCTTTCTCTGACAGACGGACGTTTCTTTTTGATCTCCTCTTCTTTTTTCTCTTCATACACAACCCGCTTTCCGGTAACCACTAACCGATGGGTATTAATTCCATATGGGGTACATGTGACAAGCGAAACCAGATCTTCTCCCGGTCTGATTCCCAGACTCTCTACATCTTCCGGTAAGATCACATTTATTTCTTCTACCTTATATGCAAGTTTTTCTCCCAGTACTTCCAAAAAGAACGTATCGCCTTCCTTCAATTCATCCAGACGGGTAAAAAGTCTTGCGCTTGCAAGACCCCGATGCCCTGTCATTACACAATGCGTATTTTCTCCTCCGATTGGAAGACTGCTGTCCATTAAATGCCCTACTCCTTCCTTAAGTACCGCCTCGCTGGTTCCATGATAAACCGGAAGTCTGAGATCTATTGACGGAATTTCCAGTACACACATCATTCCTGTCTGCATTTTTTCGGTATTTAAAAGACCTTCGTACTCTTCCATCTGTTCAGACTCGCTTTGTTCCCTGACTCCTTTCGATTCCGTCCAGAGTTTTTTATTATATTTTTCAGCCTGATTCCTTAATTGTTCAATTTCATCTCCGGCCGCCTGTTCCACAACCTGCTCATAGGTTGCTAACACATTTTGTGTTTTCTTCTGACTATACCAGCCAGTCAAAAGAGGCACACTGCACAAAAGAACTCCTATCCAAAGTAGAATATCTGACTGTAATCTATTGTTTTTCCTTTGCATTTTTTCTGTTTCTTCTCATTGCCCCTGCCAGAACAAGAACACTTCCGGTTGTAATACAGATAACAGCTGCCGAAGAACCTGTTACCGGCAGTTTTTTCCCAACCGTATTAATTACTGTCAGATTAGCGGAGCCTTCTCCTTCATTTGTTGTCAGACTGGCTTCGGATTCTTTCCAGTTTCCATTAATAAATTCTTTGATCTGCGCAGATGTCTCCAGTTTTTTCAATCCATTCTCTGTTTTTCCATCTCCTTTTACATATGCATTTCTATCAGCCGGAAAACTTGCTTTTATATTCAGTACAATCGGCTCTGTCAGCAGACGGTATCCTGCCGGTGCCTGTGTTTCCTTCAGGTAATAGGTTCCACTATCTAATCCATAGATCACAAAGGTTCCATCCTGACCGGATTTCATCTCCACTGCATTTTCCAGCTGCTTTCCACCTGTATGGTCATTTCCACCAAGGCTGTCCCTGTTGATTACGATATACCCGCCTTCTCCCTGTTTTACATATACTTCATTTTTTAATCCAGCGTCAGAATAAAGTCTGAACCTTGCATTTTCCAGACTTTGTCCATGGTTATTTGATTTCAATGCATTGATTTTATAAGTGAAACAAACAACTGTATCCCACGGTGTATATCCTGTACTTCCTCTCACCGCTGAATCCGGATCATTTGAAAATTCCAGCCGAACATCATTTTCAAATCCCGGACGTCCTGTATTTTTCGCTGCCTTTTCATTCAATGTTGCCTGATAGGTAAGCACTATTTTCTGTCCATATTTATTTTCTCCTGCTTCATTTTTACGATTAAACTCTCTGTCTATGATTTTTTTCATATCAGAAACAACAACCTGAAACGTATCTCCTCCTCCCGGAGCTTCCTTTACTTCAAATTCGTCTTCTTTCAATTCATAATAATTTCCTGCATTTGAATTTTCATAAATCCGGATGGCAACAGAATCCTTTTTGAAAGTAAGTGCTTCACTCATCACATCATGCCATGCGTAATAATAAGTGTTGTATCCGTTAACATCAGGCATATTTGACTCATACCGATATGGCACAGTCTGCCCGATTTCAAAATCAGCCAGATCATTCCATCCCTGATTTCCAACTTTATCCTGCTCATCATCTTCCCGGATTTTTTTTGTCACAACCGGATAGTCTGATTTTATGTTGAGGTTCATTTCCGGATTAGCTGTACTTACCATACACAAAGAGGCGGCTGAATTCGTTCCTTTTACTGTTGTCACTTCATCGATAATATAATATCCATACGGCAATCCCCTGATTTCAAATGAATTGTCTGCTTTTGTACTTGTCACTTCGACAGATTGGCCCGTTTTTCCATTTCTCTGTAGATGGGTTCTTAATTCTTCTACAAAAACACGATATTCACTGTATGCTCCTTCCTTTTCCTGAGCGGTCTGCGCCCCTTCTGTCTGATGCGTATTCAGAGACTGAATATAATCGATCACCTCATACTCTGTTACATTTCTCTCATCCTTATGAATCCGCTGCCCTACAATATAACAGACAAATTTCTTGTATTCCGGATTAAACGTGTAATTAATGGATTCCATTCCTTTCGCATTTTCTGCCTGAAACAACTGATATACCAAAAATCTTTTTCCTTTCAGACTCTGTCCGTCATTTCCTTTGATCGTAATACTTGCAGGACCATTATTAAGATTCAAAATTCCATTTGTAGTTGCTGCTCTTCCCTGTACTTCATTTTCCGCTGCATATACAGATTTGATTCCGGTCGCACCTGTTGTTCCTGAAGTACAGAGTACCGCTGCCAAAGTCATCATATAACATATTTTCATCATTCTTTTTTTCATTTTGTCATCTCCTTATTTTTCACAGTTTTACTACTATCTTCTTTGCTCTTTTTTTCTGTAAATCATTGCCATGATCCCTGCTGCTAAAATTCCTGTAAGTAACACAGGTTTTCCTGCCGATCCAGTATCTGGAAGCTTCTTTCCTGTCTGATTTATGATTTTCATTTTCACATTCCACTCCTTAATTGAACCTTCAATACTTATCTTGCTGTCTGCAGTATCTTTGCTTCTGTATTCTTTTCCATTCACAACCAACAGACACTTCCCTTCTTCCGGATTACTTTCCAGACAGATTTCATATACAATATCTGCATCTTCTGATGTTTTCGGAATTCTGTAACCTGTCGGTGCTTTTGTTTCTTTCATATAGTATTTTTTCTTTACTTCCAGATTTTCGAACATTGCAATTCCATTCCCATCCGTCAGCACCCGGTCAATTTCCTTCTGGCATGCCTGATCCTCATATAAAGTAAACTCAGCGCCTGCAAGTGCAACACCTTTTTCATTTTCCTTTTTCAGCTCAATCTTGTAACAGGCCGGCTTATCTTCTATCGTCACTACCGCAATTCCATCCTCTGTATATTCGATAATAACCTCTCCTTCTTCTGTATTTACCTCAGATAAAAATTCTGTTTTCCCGCTCTCATCAACCTGGAAAATCAGTTCATTATTATTTGTCCGATACCCATCCGGTGCTTTTACTTCTTTTAATTTGTGCGTTCCCTGAGATAATGGCATTACTTTCAGATTTCCTTTTTCATCCGTTGTGAGGATCTTTTCACTTCCATCCGGTCTGATATGCTTAAATTGCGCTCCCAAAAGAGGATGTCCTGTCTCTGTTGCTTTTTTCACCAAATGAATCTGGAAAACCCTGTCCGGTATCGTAGGGTTCTGATATACATTTATTTTTTCTCCCGTACCTTCTGATTTTATCTGAAAAACAAAGACTTCCTCATTCAGGAAATACCCTTTTGGCGGTTTTATCTCCTGAATTGTTACGGTTCCCAGCGGAAGCGCCTCTGTTCCGTCTGTCATTTTATACAATGCATCGCCTTTCACCTTATACTTCTCCTGATAACGGCAAACTGCTTTTGCATCTGTTTGAAAAACCCAGCTTCTGACCGGCTCTTTTCCTTCCTTTTCCGGATTTTTTCCTGGATCAAGAAGTTCTGCATAGAATTTCACCAAAAACTGTGCTCCTTGATACGCTGCTGTCCCTGACGGATCGACATACTCCTGTTCCATGCCTGTTTTCTTTAGCAAAAGCTCCACAGGATTCATCTGCGGCGGGTCTGAAAATGTCACTGTCGCTTCCTGCCCTGATTTTACTGTAACCGTTTTCACTTCATCTACAAGCGCATATCCTTTGGGAGCTTTTAGTTCCTTTACGTAATAAGTTCCTTCATTCAACACAACTGTTGATGAATTTCCTGCTGAATCTGTTCTGAACGTTCCTGCTTTTGATTCACCAGAAAGAGTGGGACTACTATAGATACCGTACTCTGCTCCTTCCAAAGAATAGCAACTGTTCTTTTCTGTCACAGAAGTATTCGCCGACACCTTCTTTAATCTCCCTGTTCCGGTTGGCTGGTATGTTCCGCCCCATTTACTGAGCGGCTGTCCATTTCCTTCATAAATAATCCCATATGCATCCGGGAAATATTTATAATTCTCTTTCGCCCATGCAATCCCTTTGTGATAATACTCAGATTTGTGTGTTGAAATCCAATGACCATTCCCACAGGCCACACTATTTCCTGTTTCTATCCGGATCATATCTCCATACCAGTGATGTACTTCATTCATAATCCACCATACTGCGCATTGTTTTAAGAGATAATCGTAATTTGAACTCACCCCATTGCATTTATTCTCATCGTAGTAATAGAACATTGCCGCGATCATCTGAATGGTCTGTTTGTTATAACGTTTTGAAGCATCTACTGCTGTTTTGTTGCCCTCCTGAAACTTTAATGTTGGATTGGTGCAATACAGACTTTCTCCTGATTGCGTACCAAGTCTTCCTTCATTCCAGTGCTGCAGCACAGGCCAGTTTGGGTCATTATAGTCAACTACATCAATCGCACCGATTCCCCTTTCGATTTTCTTTGTATAAACGGTATCTCCTTCCCTTGCCGATGCATATACACCTATACTTTGTATCTTCTTTTCATCTGTCTGATCGAATGCTTCTTCCTGTTTATCCTCCTGTTCATCACAAAATCCCACCCCGATATCTTTCAGGATCTTTTTTACTTCTTCTGCCCAGCGCAGTTCTTCTTCAATATCAACCTCCGTTTTTTCTCCGGCCTTTTCAGGCTGTTTTTCAAGTTCTTCGGCCTTGACAATGCCTCCGTATGTCATTGCATAGAGAATACAGATCAAAAAGACTGACATGCAGAGGATTGCTATAATCTCTCCGCGTCCTTTCATTCATTTTCCTCCCTGTCGATACACATCTCTCTTCCCAGCTGAAGTTTTCCTTCCTGTGCATAATAGAAATAAGCATGGTTGCTTAAGATTTCTTCCTCCGGAACCTGCGTTTCATTGATTTCCCGCACCATTCTTTCTAATTCTGACTGACGGATCTGAGAAGATTCCGGTACAATGATCACTTCATGGACACTGCTTGGAAGAACATAGAAATTTTCCTTTAAGACTCCTGCCAGCATATCCAGAATATAAGGGTATGCAATACAGGCTGCGCCATAATTTTTCAGTTTATTTGATAAAACATACATTTTATCTTTCTCCGGAAGTTCCAGTTCTTCATGAATATGCCAGGTTCTTCTTAACAGATTCTCCCGTTCATGTTCTCCCGGAGTTGATCTGCTGAGTAACTCATACACTGCAAAATTCATTCCAAAGCATTCTGCCGGAAGCAGACGTTTTGTATTTTCTTTTGCCGCATCCCAGAGCTGTTCTTTTGTTACTTTCCATTGTCTCATATGCAGATCTTTAATCAGCATCACTGCCGTTCCATCATTGTCCGCTTCTACAAGTACTGCAAACACAAGTGACAGATCCAAAAACTTTTTATGTGGAACATCAAGAAGTAACTCCTTATTTTTCTCTGTGTTGATCAGTCGAAAGATGATTCTGTCTTTTACCCCTTCGAAAGAAAGCATCCTCTCGTAATCCCATGATTTTTCCTGTCGGATTTCTTCATATAGTTCCACCAGATCTTCAATGATCCAATCCATCTGTTTCCCTTTTTCATATAGTTCAAAGAATTCTTCCAGATAGATTGTCGGCGATATATTAACACCCGGCGTCTCCAGAATCAGTCCTGTACGCTCTGTCGCATTATTTTTTTTCGTCGTATAAACGTTTACTCTGACACCTCCCTTTAATTCCTGAGTCAGTTTTTCCTTTACCGCATTTACAAATTCTGTATAATTCACTCTTCTCCTTCCTGATTGCGGTTCATAAAATTAAAATGAGAAACCAGTACGAAATGTACTATTTCAATTGAGTTAGAATTTCCCGGAGAGTTCAGAATCTCTCCAAATAGAATTTCTTAAAATTTAGAACAAATATTATGTGCTCTTTATTATAGACAGGCCTCCCTTAAAAAGCAAGCCAGAATTTTGCATAAATCCAAATTGATTTTTTTAGTAAAAACAGAGAATTTCATCTGATTTTGTCGAAGAAAAAAGGAACCTGCATGATACAGATTCCTTTTTGAAATACAGCTTAAACTGTACTAAATTCGTAATTAAACTCTTGACAGATACTCGCCTGTACGTGTATCGATCTTAAGAACATCACCTGTCTCAACAAACAGCGGTACCATAACAGTAGCTCCTGTCTCAACGATTGCAGGCTTTGTAGCTCCCTGAGCTGTGTCACCCTTGAATCCAGGCTCTGTCTCTGTGATTGCCAGTTCTACGAACAGCGGCGGCTCAACTGAGAATACGTTGCCCTTATGGGAACAGATCTTAACGTTCTCATTCTCTTTTACAAATTTCAGAGCGTCTCCAACTACATCAGCGTTGAGAGCGATCTGATCATATGTCTCTACATCCATGAAGTTATACAGATCTCCATCCTGATACAGATACTGCATTTCCTTTCTCTCGATGTGTGCATTCTCGAACTTCTCTGTCGGACGGAATGTCTTCTCTACTACACCACCACTGATGATGTTTTTCAGTTTTGTTCTTACGAACGCTGCACCTTTACCAGGTTTAACGTGCTGGAATTCCAGAATCTGGAAAATATTTCCCTCAATCTCAATTGTTAAACCATTCTTAAAATCTCCTGCTGAAACCATGTATAATCCTCCTTAATTGCATTTCGTTCAGACAATGTAACTGTTCGTTACAGACTTTTTGCTTCTACCATTCTATACTAATTTGCGACTTTTTTCAATCTTTTTTTGCTCTTCTTATAGAAATGAAGCACAATCTTCTCCAAATACCGCTTTAAAACGATCTGGATCTCTTCTTTTGGATTGATCGGATGCACTAAAATATTGTGTATTCCGACCCGCTTTGCGCCCCATACATCTGTAAAAAGCTGATCCCCGACAAACAGCGTGTTCGTCTGATCTGTTCCCATGATCTCCATCGCATGAAGATAATTCTTTCTTGCAGGCTTCAGCGCATTATAAATATAATGTGTCTGAATCTCCTGATTAAACATCTCTACACGTTTTTTCTGATTGTTGGACAACAGACAACTTTCAAAGCCAATCTCTCTCAGTCTCTGAAACAGTCTCTTTGCACGTTCATCTGCCGGTGCACCGTGAGGAACCAGTGTATTATCAATATCAAAGATTACGCCCCGGTATCCTTGCTCATATAGTTTTTCAAAAGGGATCTTATAAGTCGATCCCAAATATTCATCTGGAAAAAATTTTTCAAACATTATTTCATCTAACTCCGTAAGCTTTGAAATCAGTTCTTCTCTGATTCCAAGAATTGATTTCATTATAACAATTCAGTGAAATGATGTCCACTATTTTTCCAACGCATCCTGCACATTTTTCCTGAATTCTACCCATGCTTCCTCATCCTCTACAAAATATTTCGGACAGATTTTTCCGGTTACATCATAATGACGGATCACCTGATCTGCTGTCAGATCATATTTTGCACAAAGCCATGCTGTAAGTTGTACAAGTGAGCGGTATGTTGCATCTGTGAACTTTCCATTTTCATCCGGATGACAACATTCAATCGAAATTGTATCCGCATTGCGGTCATTCGAAGCATATGCCATCTCCCAGGTCGGAATGCACTGAATGATCTCTCCCTCCAATCCGATCACAAAATTACTGCTTGCCGAAGTCTCATGGCTGTCTTTGAGCCCGTTAAAATAATCTCTGTTATCCTGCGCTGTGCTCCCCGGATTCGCTGTGTAATGAACAACAATCCCATTCACATGGTCAATTGTTGTCCCTGGTCTGGAATATGGATTTACATCTAACAACTGTACATCAATCTGTGGCTGCGTAGCATCCACGTCAGCATATTGATTTTTCTTTTGTATACAGGATTTAAAAAGTAGAAAAAGTAATAAGATCAATAATGGGATCATTATGATCCGCAGCATTTTCCTGCCTCGCTTTTTCTTCCTTCGTGTATTCTTCGGCAATGTTTTCCGCCCTGCCAGCTGCTTTCGTCTTGACGTACTCATTCGATATTTCTCCTGATTTCTAATTCTCGCATTTTCGTAGTTTGAAATAAATATCTTCTTTCTATGTCAGCTATTATACCACACGTTTCTTAACCATTTATGAATTTTGTCTTAACTGTTTTTATTCGTATAAAAGAGAAACTCCCGGTAGATCCAGCTCTCACTGAACCTCCGGGAATTTCTCAAGGCGTTCCTATATATTATTTTATTATATCAGGGATGTGATTTTTCATCCCGTCAGGTAATGCGGAATATCCGCAGTACTTCCAAATTATCAGTCTGCATAAAGTCTGCAAACTTCCCAATTACTCGTCTACACTGTAGTTCGGAGCTTCTTTTGTAATATGAATGTCATGTGGATGACTTTCTTTCAGTGATGCTGCAGAGATCTTCACAAATCTTCCGTTCTCTTTGAGCTCTTCAACTGTGTGTGTTCCACAATATCCCATTCCTGAACGAAGTCCACCCATGAGCTGGAATACTGTATCTTCTACAGATCCCTTATATGCAACACGTCCTTCGACTCCTTCCGGAACAAGTTTCTTTGCATTCTCCTGGAAATAACGGTCTTTACTTCCGTTCTCCATCGCTGAGATGGATCCCATTCCACGGTATACTTTATATTTTCTTCCCTGGTACAGTTCGAATGTTCCCGGGCTTTCATCACATCCTGCAAAGATGCTTCCCATCATACATACATTTGCACCGGCAGCGATTGCTTTCGTCATATCTCCTGAGTACTTGATACCACCGTCTGCGATAATCGGAATACCATACTCTTTTGCTACTTCATAGCAGTCCATAACAGCTGAAACCTGAGGTACACCGATACCTGCAACGATACGTGTTGTACAGATAGATCCAGGTCCGATACCAACTTTAACTGCATCTACGCCAGCTTCGATCAGAGCTCTTGCAGCCTCGCCTGTAGCTACGTTTCCTGCGATTACCTGAAGATCCGGGAATGCATCCTTAACCATCTTCACTGTGCGGATAACGTTCGCTGAATGACCATGTGCAGAGTCCATAACAACAACATCTACGTGAGATTTTACAAGTGCCTCTACACGCTCCAGACAGTTTGCTGTGATACCAACAGCTGCTCCACAGAGAAGTCTTCCCTGCTCATCCTTAGCTGACAGTGGGTATTTGATCTGTTTCTCAATATCTTTGATAGTGATAAGTCCTTTCAGATTGCCCTCATCATCTACGATCGGAAGTTTCTCTTTTCTTGCTTTGGCAAGAATCTTTTTTGCTTCCTCTAATGTGATTCCTTCTTTTGCTGTAACGAGTCCTTCTGAAGTCATGGATTCTTTGATCTTCTTAGAGAAATCTGTCTCGAACTTCAGGTCACGGTTTGTGATGATTCCGACCAGTTTACGTCCCTCTGTGATCGGCACACCTGAAATACGGTATTTTGCCATCAGATCATTCGCATCTTCGAGTGTATGCTCCGGTGAAAGGAAGAAAGGATCTGTGATAACACCGTTCTCTGAACGTTTCACCTTATCAACTTCCTCTGCCTGTGCTTCAATAGACATATTCTTATGGATGATTCCGATTCCACCCTGACGAGCCATAGCGATTGCCATTCTATGTTCTGTAACAGTATCCATTCCTGCACTCATCATCGGAATATTCAATACGATCTTCTTTGTCAGATGTGTTGACAGATCTACCTGATTCGGAATTACTTCTGAATAAGCCGGTACAAGAAGAACATCATCAAATGTAATACCTTCCCCTATAATCTTACCCATTGTACTATACCTCTCTTTCTTAAGAACCCATGAAACTGCTTTGAAATAGCAGTTAATGTATCTAAAAATCTTTTGTAATTGATTAACTGATATACTACAGAAATTCCCGAAAGATGTCAAGAGTATTTTCCCTGATGTGCTCATAATTTGTGTTGATTTATTTTAACCTCTATTATTAAGTTTTACTTATAAATGCTCCTTTATTTATTATCTATGCGACAAACTAAGCCTTTTTTTAGAACAAACAAAAGGTTCTATCTGACATTACGAGAATGTGATAGAACCCTCTGTTCCTGCTACAGATCTCTATGTAACAGCTCTTTTATTCTATTCTTATAGAAATTCTGCAAATCTTCCTACTGGATAGATTACATCATTCCCATTCCACCTGCTCCGCCTGCTGGCATAGCCGGTGTATCTTCTTTAATTGTAGATACAACAGACTCTGTTGTAAGAAGTGTAGAAGCAACACTTGTTGCGTTCTGAAGAGCACTTCTTGTAACCTTAGCCGGGTCAAGGATTCCCTTCTCAACCATATCTACATATGTCTCATTGTAAGCATCGAATCCTGTTCCTACTTCAGACTCTCTTACTTTGTTTACAATAACTGCTCCCTCAAGTCCTGCATTCTTCGCGATCTGAGCCAGCGGAGCTTCGAGTGCTTTCAGGATAATCTTGGCACCTGTCTTCTCGTCTCCCTCAAGAGTCTCTGCGAATTCTTTTACCTTCTTAGAAACATGGATGTATGCGGATCCACCACCACCGATGATTCCTTCTTCAACTGCTGCTCTTGTAGCATTCAGCGCATCTTCCATACGAAGCTTAGCTTCTTTCATCTCAGTCTCTGTAGCTGCACCTACACGGATAACAGCAACTCCGCCTGCAAGTTTTGCAAGTCTCTCCTGAAGTTTCTCTCTGTCGAAATCAGATGTTGTCTCTTCGATTGCTTTCTTGATCTGTCCAACACGGTCTGCGATTGCGTTCTTGTCTCCACATCCGTCAACGATAACTGTATTCTCTTTCTGAACCTTAACAGATTTTGCACGTCCGAGCTGATCCATTGTAGTTTCTTTAAGATCGAATCCAAGTTCTTCAGAAATCACCTGTCCACCTGTCAGAATTGCGATATCCTGAAGCATCTCTTTTCTTCTGTCACCATATCCCGGTGCTTTTACTGCTACAACGTTGAATGTTCCACGCAGTTTATTCACGATCAGAGTTGTAAGTGCCTCACCTTCGATATCCTCAGCGATAATAAGAAGTCTTGCACCAGACTGAACGATCTGCTCAAGAACCGGAAGGATCTCCTGGATATTGGAAATCTTCTTGTCTGTGATCAGGATATATGGATCATCAAGAACAGCTTCCATCTTCTCCATATCAGTTGCCATATATGCGGAAATATATCCACGATCAAACTGCATACCTTCTACAAGGTCAAGCTCTGTCTGCATTGTCTTGGACTCTTCGATTGTGATAACTCCGTCGTTGGATACTTTTTCCATTGCATCTGCAACCATCTGTCCGACTTCATCATCTCCTGAAGAAACTGCAGCAACTCTCGCGATCTGCTCTTTTCCGTTGACCTTGCTGCTCATCTCACGGATTGCTTCTACAGCTTTATCTGTAGCTTTCTTCATTCCTTTTCTCAGAACGATCGGGTTCGCTCCTGCCTCAAGGTTCTTCATTCCTTCGTGAACCATTGCCTGTGCAAGAACTGTAGCTGTTGTTGTACCATCTCCGGCAACATCATTTGTCTTAGCTGCAACTTCTCTGATCAGCTGTGCACCCATGTTCTCAAATCCGTCTTCCAGTTCAATCTCTTTCGCGATTGTCACACCGTCATTTGTGATAAGCGGAGCACCGAATGATTTATCAAGTACTACGTTTCTTCCTTTTGGTCCCAATGTTACTTTAACTGTATCAGCTAACTGGTTCACACCTCTTTCAAGTGCTGCTCTTGCTTCTGATCCGTATTTGATTTCCTTTGCCATTTTAACTGCATCTCCTTTATATTCGTCTGGTTATTACTCTACAATTGCAAGAATATCATTCTGCTTTACAATGATGTATTTCTCTCCTTCAAGCTCTACATCTGTTCCGGCATATTTGGAATAAATTACTTTATCTCCAACTTTAACCTGCATTACAACTTCTTTCCCATCTACAACTCCACCAGGTCCGACTGCGATTACTTCTGCTTCCTGTGGTTTCTCTTTTGCCTGTCCCGGTAATACGATTCCGGACTTTGTTGTCTCTTCTGCTTCTAACTGTTTTAAAACGATCTTGTCACCTAATGGTACTAATTTCATTGTAATTCCTCCTTACTTTATTAGCACTCTTTTCTCCTGAGTGCTAACCCATGAATATAAAATAGCACTACCCATTTCATTTGTCAACACAGTTTACATATTTTTTATAAAAGAAAAGCCGTGGGGCTTTCTCTGCCTCACAGCTTTTCTTTCGTATCTGAAACTCTCTATGATCTTCTCTCGTTCATCTCATAGAATCCGTTCTCAATCTTAAACTTCAGAAGATTCCTGTCTTCCGACTGGTATCTTTCTTTCACAACACCAGAACAGCACAACAGCTCTGTCCCCGTCGAAATATAACATCTGTATTTTGCATCCAGCAGAATCGTTGTCAGAGGATCTTCCATCACTTCAAGATAAATGTAATCTTCTTCTGTATCATAATGATCCACCTTACAGGCTCTTGTTGTATCATCAAAAATAGCATCTGCTGAAATCACTTTTTCCATCTGCAGATCAACTGGATTTCCCTCGTACATCTTGTCTTCTCCTTCTGCTTACATCCGCTCTTTCTCAATCCTCTCAAGTTCTGTAAATACATAATCATTCAGAACTTTAATATAAGTTCCCTTCATTCCTGAAGAACGTGATTCAATTACTCCTGCACTTTCGAACTTGCGGAGTGCATTCACGATAACAGATCTTGTAATTCCCACACGATCTGCCACCTTGCTGGCAACCAGGATTCCTTCTGTACCATCAAGTTCTTTAAAAATATGAATGATCGCTTCCAGCTCTGAGAAAGAAAGTGTGCTGATCGCTGCCTGAACGACATGCTCTTTTCTTGTCTCTTCCGCACTTTCTTCATTCACTGAACGAAGCATCTCAAGTCCTACCACAGCAGTACCATATTCACTGAGGATAATATCATCAATAGAATATGTTGCATCCTGTTTGTAGATAAACAATGTTCCAAGACGCTCTCCCGCAATATCGATCGGTGTGATGATCGCCTGACATCCTTCTACGGCATCTGATGAAAAACCGAGTGTTTCCAAATTCACATTCTCTTTCGTAGACAGAACACTCAGCAATCTTTCATTAAGCATATTATCAATATGAGAACCTACTGACTCTGTGATCAGTTCACTGATTTCTCTCACCTTATTGCTTTTGCTGACTCCAAGAATCTTTCCCTTCTTGCTGACTACCAGCACGTTTGAGTCCAGGATCTCTGTCAGTACCGCACAGATATCATTAAACACAACTTTGCTGGAATTATTATTATGCAGCAGCTTATTAATCTTTCTGGTCTTATCCAATAATTGTACGCTCATTGTCTCCTCCACATGATTTGCTCTCAGTTACCGTTTCTTCCAAACAGTAACTATTATTTCCCGAGTTGTATACACAAATCAAATTTCAAATTCCTTACTAGCTTATATTATCATACAATTCAGAAAATAGCAACGTTGTGTTTTTCTGTTTTTTAAATATCTAATCTTCTTTCTTAATTGTTTCCACATATCCGCACTTTTCATCCGCACAGACTAATTTATTGCCTTTTTCTACCATGTATCCACCGCATTCCGGGCATTTTTTGCTGGATGGTTTCTGCCAGGACATAAATTCGCATTCCGGATTATCCTCACATCCATAATACTTTCTTCCCTTTTTCGTCTTGCGGATAACAACTTCTTTTCCACAAACAGGACACGGAACACCAATCTTTTCCAGATATGGTTTTGTATTTCTGCATTCCGGGAATCCCGGGCATGCAAGGAATTTACCATGCGGACCGTACTTGATCACCATGTTGCGGCCGCACTCTTCACAGATCACATCTGTTACTTCATCTTCAATCTTAACTTCCTCAAGCTCTTTCTCTGCAATCTCAACAGCTTCTTCAAGATCCGGATAGAAATTACGGATTACTTCCTTCCACGGAACTTTTCCTTCTTCAACCATATCCAGAAGGCCTTCCATGTTCGCTGTAAAATGAACATCTACAATACTTGGGAAAGACTGCTTCATAATATTATTAACAACTTCACCAATCTCTGTCAGATAAAGATTCTTTCCTTCTTTTGTAATATATCTCCTTCCAAGGATCAGAGAAATGGTTGGAGCATAGGTACTTGGACGTCCGATCCCAAGCTCTTCCATTGTCTTTACAAGGCTCGCCTCTGTATAATGTGCCGGCGGCTGTGTAAAATGCTGCTTTGGATCAAATTCTTCTTTTGTAAGAACAGAATCCATACTGAGATGTCCGACCAGTACATTGCTCTCCTCCTTCTCTTCCTCTGCCTCTACATACACAGAGCGGAATCCATCAAACGCAACCCTTGCTGTTGATACAGTAAAGCAGTACTCACCTGCTCCGATCTTAACTGCTGTTGTCTCATACTTCGCCGGCTGCATACGGCTTGCTGTGAAGCGTTTCCAGATCAGCTGATACAGACGGAACTGATCTCTGCTTAAGGAATCCTTGATTGCGGCCGGTGTACGTGTAATATCTGTCGGTCGGATGGCCTCATGTGCATCCTGGATCTTCTTGTCAGCAGACTTCGCTTTCGTTCCTTCTGCAACATATGCTTCCCCGTAAGTCTCAGCGATATAGCTTCTTGCAGCCGCATCAGCTTCCTCCGAAATACGTGTAGAATCTGTACGGAGGTAAGTGATCACACCGACTGTTCCGTTTCCTTTGATGTCAACACCTTCATACAGCTGCTGTGCAATACGCATTGTCTTCTGTGTACCAAAGTTCAACGCCTTGGCAGCTTCCTGCTGCAGCGTACTTGTCGTAAATGGGAGTGGAGCTTTACGCGTTCTCTCACTGTTCTTGATATCTGTAACCTGGAACTCTTCATTCTCTAATTTCTTTAAGATCTCATCCATCTCTTCTTTCGAATGAATCGTCATCTTTTTCTTCTCTGTTCCGTAGAACTTCGCTGTCAGAGGACGTTTCTCACCTTTTACTTTCAACTGTGCATCCAATGACCAGTACTCTTCCGGAATAAATGCATCAATCTCCGCTTCTCTGTCTGCGACAATACGAAGTGCGACTGACTGTACACGTCCGGCACTCAGTCCACGCTTTACCTTTGCCCAGAGCAATGGACTGATCTTATATCCAACCATACGGTCAAGCTCTCTTCTTGCCTGCTGTGCATCCACAAGATCCATGTCAATATCGCGTGGTGCTTTCAAAGATGCTTTCACGGCATTCTTTGTGATCTCATTAAATGTAATACGGCGCATTTTCTTCTCGTCCAGCTTCAAGGCCGCAGCAAGATGCCAGGAAATAGCCTCTCCTTCACGGTCAGGGTCGGTTGCAAGATAAACTTTATCTGATTTCTTCGCCTCTTTTCTAAGCGCTGCAAGAATCTCTCCTTTTCCACGAATGGTAATATATTTTGGTTCGTAGTCATTCTCCACGTCAATTCCAAGCTGACTTTTCGGCAGATCCCTGACATGCCCCTGTGACGCTGCAACTGTATAATTGCTTCCTAGAAACTTTTTAATCGTCTTCACCTTTGCAGGAGACTCCACGATTACAAGATAATGTGCCATAAAAACTATACTCCTATTTTATTCTGATATAATAATTCTTTGTTATTTCACGAATGTATCCCTGCAGTTCCAGTGTGACAAGAATGCTCATCAATTTTCTGATCTCCACCCGAGATTCCTGCGCAATCTGATCCACATTCTTAGGATACAAACCGACACAACTATACACCAAATCATCTGTACTTTCAAGCACTTTTTTATTTTTCTTGTTTTTTATCTCCGTGTTTCTGCACAAAACATTTGTTTCAATCCCCCATTCTTCCAGCAGATTTTCAGGAGTCAGGAGGATTCCGGCTCCCTGTTGGATCAGGTGATTACACCCGGCACTCAGAGGACTGTCCAAAGGTCCCGGAAGGGCATAAACATCCTTTCCCTGCTCCAGTGCCATATCTGCTGTAATCAAAGAACCGCTTCTTATCCGGGCCTCCATTACCAGAACCGCATCTGACAGGCCGCTGATGATTCGGTTCCTCATTGGAAAATTCATTGCAAGCGGAGGGGTTCCCGGTGGAAATTCCGAAAGGATTCCACCTCCGTGTTCTATGATATCCATATATAAACCAATATGATCTCTTGGATAACAGACATCCACTCCGCTCCCTAAAACAGCATAAGATTTTCCTCCTGCATTCAACGCTGCTCTTTGTCCTGTTCCATCGATTCCTTTCGCCATGCCACTGATGATATCAACACCTGCTGCCGCCAGTACTTCCGCAAATTCTCTTGTATAATGTTCTCCATATCCACTACATCCCCTTGCTCCGACAATTGCTGCCCTCTTCCCGGCTCCCGGACATGTTCCTTTCACAAAAAGAGCATACGGTGGATCTGGTATCTCAGCCAGACCCGGAGGATATTCTTTTGAGAAAAATGGAATAAATTCGATTCCATGTTCCTGCATTTTGCAAAACTCTTCTTTTAATTGCTCTTTCGTTTTCTCTTTCCGGGCTTTTTTTAATATTTCTTTTTCTTCCTCTGTAAGGAATTCAATTCCTGCGATTCCAGTTTCTTCTATATAATATATCTTCTTTCCGGTTCCTATGAGCTCTCGGAGCAGATACTTTTTTCTTGCAGATAGTTTTCGGATCGTAGAAAACCAGTATTCAAAAATCATCTCTTCACACATCATACATACCTCCCCCAATATTTCTTGTCCAACGTCCGATAACCGATGGCCTCCTGTAAATGTTCCAGTTTTATCTCCTCACTGTAATCTAAATCTGCAATCGTTCTCGCAACCTTTAAGATACGGTGATAAGACCTCGCCGTCAGATTCAGTACATCATAAGCCTGCCCCATCAGCCGCATTTCCTCTTTGTTTAATCTGCAGTACTTACTCAATTCCGCACCGTGGAGCATTGCGTTGCACTGGATCTTCGTGTTTTGGTAGCGAGTTTTCTGTCTCTTTCTTGCTTCACATACACGCGCTTTGATCACCGCCGAAGACTCCGGACAGGAAACCGACTCTTTCACCAGATCTCGATACTCCACTTTAGAAGCTTCAACACTAAGGTCAATCCGGTCAAGAAACGGTTGGCTGATCTTGCTTAAATACGCCTGGATCTGTGCCGGCGTACAAGTACAGGCTGTCGATGGAAATTTCCCACACGGACACGTATTCATAGCAGACACAAGCATAAAATCGGCCGGAAAGATATAATTTCCGCTGGTTCTTGTGATCTGTATGCTGCGTTGTTCCAGTGGCTGCCTGAGCACTTCAAGAACACTTCTCTTAAATTCCGGAAGTTCATCCAAAAACAAAATACCGCTATGGGCCAGACTGATCTCTCCTGGTCTTGGAACAATCCCACCACCGATCAGCGCTGCTCTCGTTGCAGTATGATGTACCTCTCGAAAAGGTCTTCTGGAAATCAATGGTTCCTTTCCATCTAGCATTCCCATGACACTGTAAAGCTTTGTAAGCTCCATACTTTCTTCGTAATTCATCGGCGGAAGAATTCCTGCCATACATTTTGCAGTCATTGTCTTCCCACTTCCGGGCGGTCCGACCATAAGCAGATTATGCCCTCCCGCCACAGCAATTTCCGCTGCCCGACGGACATTCTCCTGACCATATAAGTCTGCGAAATCAGGTACTTCTTCTCCCACTTTTCCTCTGTCTTCTATTTTATCTGCCTCTTTTTCACCAAGATATCTCTGTTCTCCACCCGTTCTGTCTCCATGTTCCAAATAACTGATACATTCCCTGAGACTTCCAACTGCAATGATCCGAACCCCTTCTACAAGTTCTGCTTCCTTTTCATTTTCTCTCGGAACAATACAGCTTGTAACTTTTTGTACCTTTGCCTCTGATACCATAGAAAGAATCCCGGGAACTTTTCTGACTTGTCCATCCAATCCCAGTTCTCCGATGATCATACAGTTTTTCACTCTTCTATTCTGTTGTAAAACACCAAGTGACGTCAAAATTGCCACTGCGATCGGAAGATCAAACGACGCTCCTCTTTTCCTCATTGTTGCCGGTGAAAGATTGATCACTACACGTTTCGCCGGAAATTCAAGTCCGGAATTCCGGACTGCAGACCGCACGCGTTCTGCTGCTTCCTTCACCTCTGACGACAGATATCCCACCATGTGAAAAACCGGAAGTCCATTACTGACATCCGCCTCCACATAGACCATTTCTACCGCAAGCCCTTCCATTGCCGCGGATTTTACTGTACTAAAACTCATATGCGCTCCTTCCTTTTCCCAGTCACAAGCGCACCTGCTCTTCTTACACCCCATTGTAAGCTGCTGAAATTCTGGCTGAATCAGCCGGATTTGATTTTCGGAACTGACATTCCGAGAATGTATAGATATCATAACTTCCGAATACTGATTTGTCAATCCGTTTTCATGAACTTGAACATGTGGAAAAGCACAATTTCTACTTTTTTTCATAAACTATATTAAATGCATCCAGAGGTGCCGTCTTGAAAGCATTTCCTAATCCCCTCACTCCGGCGGAAGAGAAAAAATACATTCAGAGATACACTGAGGGCGATCTGGAAGCCAAGCATATTTTAATCGAACGCAATCTCCGTCTCGTTGCCCATGTTGTACGAAAATACCATAATGCCAGTGAGGATCCGGAAGATCTGATTTCCATTGGCACGATCGGCCTTATTAAGGCTGTGATCACATTCGACCCCGAAAAAGGTAATCGTCTGGCTGCTTATGCCTCTCGCTGTGTAGAAAATGAAGTCCTGATGTATCTGCGTGCCAGGAAAAAATGCAGTCATGAGATCTCTCTTTATGAGCCGATCGGCACAGATCGGGAAGGAAATGAAGTCAACCTCTACGATATCATCGAATCTGCGGAAGCAGATATTCCGGAACGGATTCATTTAAAAGACAATATTCAAAAACTTTATGAAAAACTGGAAAATGAACTTTCTCCAAGAGAAAAACTTGTACTGAAAATGCGATATGGACTCTATCAGGGGGAAGAATACACACAGCGGGAGATTGCCGCACAACTGGGCATCTCCCGCTCCTATGTATCACGTATTGAAAAAAGTGCAATCGGAAAACTCCGACAATATTTTTAATCTTTCCAGGAATCTTCTAAGAATTTACTTCCTTATCCTCTTCCTGTCTTCTGAGAAGATCATACTGAGCCGGTGTCTCGCTCAGTTCTACATGAAGAACCTGCTTGGAATGTGGTGCGCTCTCCTGTTCCTCTCCATCCTCATTCAGGATCCGGAGAACCTTTGCCTCAACATTACTTCCGTCCGGCTTCATGATCTCAATCGTCTCACCTACAGAGAACTTATTGCGCTGTTCAATTCTTGCAAACCCGTTCTCAACTGCCCCGACAATTCCAAGATAAGTATACTCACGGATATATGTGTTATTGTCATAGATCTGTGTCTCGTGATCTGGTTTTCCAAAGAAGAAACCTGTTGTAAACTGACGGTAAGTACAGTTTGAAATCTGATCCAGATACCATGGCATGTTTTTCTTATAAAGCTCCGAATCTTTCTGATAATCGTCAATTGCCTTCCGGTAAGTTCTCGCCACTGTTGCAACGTAAAGTGCTGTTTTCATTCGTCCTTCGATCTTAAAACTGTCAATTCCTGCATCGATCAATTCCGGAATATGCTCGATCATACAAAGATCTTTTGAATTAAAGATGTAAGTTCCACGCTCATTCTCATAGACCGGCAGATATTCTCCCGGTCTCTTTTCCTCGACTACTGCATACTTCCAACGGCACGGGTGTGTGCATGCGCCCTGGTTCGCATCCCTTCCTGTAAAATAATTACTCAGAAGACAGCGTCCGGAATAAGAGATACACATCGCTCCATGGACAAATGTCTCAATTTCAAGATCTTCCGGAATTCTTTCTCTGATCTCCTTAATCTCTTTCAGAGACAATTCCCTTGCTGAAACCACACGGCTTGCGCCCTGGCGATACCAGAAGTTATAAGTTGCATAGTTTGTATTATTCGCCTGTGTGCTGATATGACGTTCAATCTCAGGACATACTTCTTTTGCGATCTCAAACACTCCCGGATCTGCAATGATCAGTGCATCCGGTTTAATCTCTCTCAACTCTTCAAAATATTCTCTTACCCCTTCGAGATCATCGTTGTGGGCAAGGATATTCGCTGTAACATATACTTTTACATTATGTGCATGTGCGAATTCTATTCCCTCTTTCATTTCTTCCATGGAGAAATTTTTCGCTTTCGCACGCAGTCCAAATGCTTCTCCTCCGATATATACTGCATCAGCACCGAAGATTACAGCTGTCTTTAACACTTCCAGGCTGCTCGCCGGGATCAATAGTTCGATCGGTCTACTCATTTTTCTACTCCTTGTTTTATGCTCACTGCCACACCATCTCCAAGCGGAATAATCGATGTGACCAGATCCTCTCTGTGTTTCAATTCATACAGATATTCCCTCATTCTCGCATGTATTGTACGATTTCTGCGTTCTACCGCAAAACGGGATTCTATGATATCCCCATCCTGCATCACATTGTCTGATACAAGGCAGCCTCCATCCGAAAGCAGCCGCAGTACATTCGGAAGATAATGAATATATTGCCCTTTCGCGGCATCCATAAAGATAAAATCAAAAGTTCCTTCCAGTTCTGCAAGTACTTCTGTCGCATCTCCTTCGATCAGAGTGATCTTATCTTCCTTTCCCGCTCTGCGGAAATTCTCTCTGGCAATCGGGATTCTCTTCTCATAATTCTCTATTGTTGTTATATGTCCGCCCTCCGGCAGGTAATCACTCATCAATAACGCAGAGAAACCTACGGCAGTTCCGACTTCCAGAACGCGCATAGGTTTTTTCATCAAAAGGAGAACCTCCAGGAAGCTCTGCATCTCCCGCCGGATGATCGGTACATCCGACGCCAGAGCTTCCTGTTCAATCGTCTCCAGTATTTCACTGTTCTCTGTATCCATAGAATTGATGAATGTAATAATACGTTCATCTACTATCATATCTTACACATCCACATCCATGATGATCGGGATCACCATTGGTCTTCTCTTTGTCTTCTTCCAGATATAGTCATTCATTGCATCACGAATCACAAGCTTGATCTTATTCCAGTCTGTGTGTCTTCCTTTCAGACATTTCTCAAGGGCTTCTGAAACAGCCTTTCTCGCATCATCCATCAGCTCTTCTGACTCTCTGACATAGACAAATCCTCTTGATACAATATCCGGTCCTGCAAGCAGACGGTTCGTTCTTCTCTCTAATGTAAGAACCACAATAATGATACCATCTTCCGCAAGATGCTGTCTGTCCCGAAGAACGATATTTCCAACATCTCCAACTCCAAGTCCGTCTACCAGAATTGCTCCTGTATGAACTTTATCTACAACCTTAGCGTAATCATCACACAGTTCAAGTACTTCTCCGGACTGCATAATAAATACATTCTCCTTCGGAATTCCAAGGCTCTTCGCAACACCTGCGTTTGCTTTCAGATGGCGGTATTCACCATGCACAGGAATCGCATATTTCGGTTTTACGAGAGAATAGATCAACTTCAATTCTTCCTGACAGGCATGTCCTGATACATGGGCATCCTGGAAAATAACTTCTGCTCCCTTTGCAGAGAGTTCATTGATCACACGTGAAACCGATTTCTCATTTCCAGGAATCGGGTTGGAACTGAAAATGATCGTATCATTCGGCTGAATTGTAACCTTGCGGTGCACGTCAGCTGCCATTCTGGACAGCGCAGCCATAGATTCTCCCTGGCTTCCTGTTGTGATCAGAACCATCTTCTCCGGTGGATAATTCTTCATCTGATCGATCTCAATCAGTGTGTTCTCCGGTACATTCAGATATCCCAGTTCAGATGCTGTAGAAATGATATTTACCATACTACGACCTTCTACAACAACCTTTCTGCCATACTTATAAGCAGAGTTGATGATCTGCTGTACACGGTCAACATTTGAAGCAAATGTTGCAATGATCAGTCTTGTATTCTGATGCTCTGCAAAAATGTGATCAAATGTGATACCTACTGTACGCTCTGACTGCGTAAATCCTTTTCGCTCTGCATTCGTACTGTCAGACATCAGCGCCAGCACGCCTTTCTTACCGATCTCAGCAAAGCGCTGCAGATCGATCGCATCTCCAAATACCGGTGTGTAGTCAACCTTGAAGTCTCCTGTATGGACAACAACACCCGCCGGTGAATAGATTGCTAATGCAGACGCATCCTGGATACTGTGGTTTGTCTTGATAAATTCAATCCGGAATTTTCCAAGATTGATCGACTGTCCATGACGCACAACCTTTCTCTTTGTTCCGCGAAGCAGGTTATGCTCCTTCAGCTTATTCTCAATGATTCCCATTGTAAGCTTGGTTGTATAAATCGGAATATTAATCTCTTTGAGCACATACGGCAACGCACCGATATGATCCTCGTGTCCATGTGTGATAACAAATCCCTTCACCTTGGAAATATTATCTTTCAGATAAGTCACATCCGGAATTACAAGGTCGATTCCAAGCATATCATCTTCCGGGAATGCAAGACCACAGTCTACAACAACAATACTGTCTTCATACTCAAAAGCAGTAATGTTCATACCAATCTGTTCCAGACCTCCAAGCGGTATGATACGCAATTTTCCATTATTCTGTTTTTTCAAAAAATATACACCTCCACTATCTCTGTTTCTTCATACAGTCTTTACACAGTCCGTAGAATTTCAGTTCGTGGTCCAGGACATGGAAGCCGGTTGCCTTCTCGATATGATCTTCCAGGCTCTCCAGAAGGTCGTCATCAAACGGCATCACCTTGTTACATCTCTTACAAATCAGGTGATGATGATTGTGCTTTGTCTCCCCATTCAGTAAATGTCCGATCTCATAGCGCACACATCCATCCCCAAAATTAATCCTGTCTACCAGCTGCATATCCCACAAAAGCTGTAATGTTCTGTATACTGTGGCAAGCCCAATCTCCGGATAATCCTCTGATACCAGATCATAGATATCTTCCGCTGTCATATGACTCCCACTGTTCTCTTCAAGTACGGACAGAACAAGCAGTCTCTGGTGAGTCACCTTCAGCCCCTTTTCCTTTAACTTCTCTTTCAGAAGCTTCTGTGTCTTATCTGCCTCCATCTGTCTGCCTCCTATCTATATTGTAAAAAGAACTCCAGACTTTTTTCTTACACTTCTGCAAAAGTGAGAAAAGTATTCCTGTCTGCAGTTTCTCTTACATTCGTATTTCTTTCATGTAATTACATCTCAATATCGACGTCTTCCAGCAATTCCTCAAACACTTTGGAAACTGCCATCAGTTCTGTATCGTCTTCCACGATCTCATACGTCTTCTCTGCGTCTTTTGATTCTTCAACTTCTCTGAGAATCAGGCATTCTGCGTCGTCTTCTTCTGAATCAACTACAAGAATATACGCTGAACCATTAATCTTCGTCTCTTCAAGTACAAAGAACTCATCTGCTCCACTTCCATCACTGAAAGTAAACTTTGCCTTTTCCATATGATTTTCCTCTATTCTGCTGTTTTCTGCATATAAATCGAATCTAAATATCCCTGGAGAATGAACACAGCAGCAATCTTATCGACATATTGCTTTCTGTTCTCTCTTCTCACACCACTCTCGATCAGTGTCTGCTCTGCCGCTACTGTCGTAAGTCTCTCGTCCCACATGATCACTTCCAGTCCTGTACGACGAACCAGCATGTCACGAAATTCCAATGATTTCTGTGCACGCTCCCCGATATCATTATTCATATGTTTTGGAAATCCAAGCACGATCTTCTCTACCTGATATTCTCTGATCAATTCTTCAATCCTCGCACAGGTACGGCGCAGCTTGTTCTCCTCTTTCCGTTGTATTGTCTCAATTCCCTGGGCCGTAAGTCCGAGCGGGTCGCTGATTGCAACACCTACGGTCTTCGTCCCATAGTCCAGTCCCATTACTCTCATTGTCTGATTATTCCCACGCATTATGCTCAATATACGCTTTCAACAGTTCTTCTACCAGTTCATCACGTTCCACCTTCATGATCAGGCTTCTTGCTCCGTTAAAGCTTGTAATGTATGTCGGATCTCCTGACATGATATATCCAACGATCTGATTCACCGGATTGTATCCTTTTTCTTTCAGAGCCTTGTATACGATCTCAAAAATATCCTTCGCAGAAATCTGCGGACCCGGCTCTACCTGAAAGAACTGAGTACTACTTAAATCACTCATCTTTCTTCCTCCTTCTCTTTCTTGTATCTATTTCCTTCTTCCGAAGGGCTTTGCTGTTGTTCTGTCAAACAGCGCAAAACGCTCTGGAAACCCAGAAACCCTACTTATAATTCTAATATAACCGAATTCAAAATTCAATGTATAATTTGCGAATCCTTCCCAATTTGAACTTTTACGATACTATTCTTGAGATTTTCATTTGTCTCTAGTGCAATTTTCATATATTCTTTTGTATGACCTGTCTGTACTTCTTTTCCATTCAGTTCCATATCCTCTTCCACAAGCACTTCCACTTCTTTTCCCTGGAAACTCTGCTCATATGCTGCACGCTTTTTCTCACCAAGTTCGATCAATTGTGCACTTCTCTTCGCCTTGATCTGTTCGTCTACCTGATCCGGCATCACAGCTGCTTTTGTCCCCTCACGTCGGGAGTATTTAAAAATATGTGTCTCATAAAAATCTATGCTGTCTACAAAATCATATGACTCTTTGAACTCTTCTTCTGTCTCTCCCGGGAATCCCACGATCACATCGGTTGTCAATGCCGGATTCGGGAAGTATTTTCTGAGAAGTTCGCATTTTTCCGCATATTCGCTGCTTGTATATCTACGGTTCATACGCTTTAATGTTGCATCACATCCGCTCTGCAAAGACAGGTGGAAATGTGGGCACATCTTCGGAAGCTTTGCAATCCCTTCTGCAAATTCTTCTGTGATGATCCCCGGTTCCAAAGAGCCAAGACGGATTCTTTCAATTCCGTCAATCTCATGAACTGCCCGGATCAATTCCAGAAGGTGATATTCTTTATCAAAATCAATTCCGTATGAGCTCAGATGAATCCCTGTCAGTACAACTTCCTTATATCCGTTATCTGCCAGTGTACGTACTTCATCCAGCACATCTTCCATGGAACGGCTGCGGACTCTTCCACGGGCATATGGAATAATGCAATACGTGCAGAACTGATTACATCCATCCTGAACTTTAATATAAGCCCTTGTATGATCTCCCGGCTTCGTCAGGTGAAGATTCTCGTACTCTTTTGTTTTTCCGATCTCTTCCATCTTGATCTCTGCTTTTCTGTCGTTTTCCTGGTTCTTTGCATTCTTTTCATTTTCTGTTACGTTACAATCTGCATTGTGTGTTCTTTCATACTCTTCCAATGCTTCGATCAGATTCTGCTTCTTATTATTACCAAGCACAATGTCAATGCAATCATCCACCTGAATCTCTTTTTCCTTTGCCTGGACATAACATCCTGCAGCGACAACAACTGCATCCGGATTCATCTTTCTCGCCCGGTGCAGCATCTGTCTCGACTTGCGATCCGCAATGTTTGTAACAGTACATGTATTAATCACATAAAGGTCTGCCCCTTCCTTGAAAGGAACGATCTCATATCCTGCTTTTTCAAGCATTTCCTGCATGGCTTCTGTCTCATAGGCATTTACTTTGCATCCCAAATTATGCAGTGCTGCTTTCTTCATTTATTTCTACCTCTTTTTTCCTTTTATCTCGTTAATTTCTTGACTTTTGAACCTGCATCCCGTAGAATATACCTAGGCTTAGAAGCCAACTTTATTGTATAATTCAAGGAGGGATTTCAAATGAAAACAGTACAGATTTCATTAAACTCAATCGACAAAGTCAAATCATTCGTTAACACTATCACAAAATATGATAATGATTTCGATTTAGTATCCGGAAGATATGTTATAGATGCCAAATCAATCATGGGTATTTTCAGCCTTGATCTTTCCAAACCGATCGACCTGAACATCCATGCTGACAGCAATGTTGATGACATTCTTGCTGCACTTGATGCTTACATCATCAAATAGTTCTATCTGAATACGATTCATGCGGATCTGATTTTTATAAATCATCCGCATTTTTTCATCTTCAACATGGAGTAAAGAAAAGCTGTTCCGTCGGAGCAGCTTTTCTTTTTCCAGGATATTCTCTACCTATTATTCTCCCTGCTTCACTTCAATGATCTCAGCAGTGTCAATTGCTGTCTGCATCAGTTCGTCAATCTTCTCTGCAAGGTTCAGCTCAGACTTCTCAATTCGTTCAATATTCGGTTTTGTCACCGGATGTTTTGCAACGAAAATTGTACAGCAATCCTCAAATGGCTGGATTGAAGTCTCGTAAGTATTGATCTTCTCAGAAATTTCTACAATATCCTTCTTATCAAATCCGATCAGCGGACGATAAACCGGAAGTGTACATACTGCATTCGTCGCAGCAAGACTCTGCATTGTCTGGCTTGCCACCTGACCGATACTCTCTCCTGTGATCAGACCAAGACATCCGTCTTTCTTTGCGAAATGTTCTGCGATCTTCATCATGTAACGACGCATAATGATCGTCAGTTCATCATGCGGACACTTCTCGTAGATATAAAGCTGAATATCTGTAAAGTTGACAACATGAAGCTTGATCGGTCCTGAATAAGCAGAAACAAGTCTTGCAAGATCAACTACTTTCTCTTTTGCTCTTTCACTTGTGTACGGTGGTGCATGGAAATAAGTTGCCTCAAGCTCAACACCACGCTTGGATACCATATATCCGGCAACCGGACTGTCAATTCCTCCTGACAGAAGCAGCATTGCGCTTCCGTTTGTCCCGATCGGCATACCTCCCGGTCCCGGAATGATTCTGGAATAGATATAAACTTCTTCACGGATCTCCACATTGATACGAAGTTCCGGCTTATGAACATCTACTTTCATTTCCGGAAATGCCTCCAGGATTGCTTCTCCGACTTCACAGTTGATCTCCATAGAGTTCGCAGGATAGCTCTTCTTTGCTCTTCTTGCATCAACTTTAAATGTCATGTTCTTCTCTTCGTAAGCTTCATCTACATAAGCTACAACATCTTTTCTCAGCTGTGCCAGTTCAGCCACCGGTACACGGACTACCGGACAGATTCCAACAATACCGAATACCTTCTGAAGGCTTTCTACTGTCTCATCAAAATCATAATCTCCATCACAATCCACGTAGACTCTTCCGTGACATTTGTGTACAAGGAATTCTCCGTCTACGCCCTGCAGAGCATAACGGATCTGACGTACCAGTGCATCTTCAAAGATATAACGGTTCTTTCCCTTAATTCCGATCTCGCCGTATTTTATCAGAAATGAATGAAATTTCATGCTTTTTCTCCTTTATGAATCGACGTCAATTAATGACGCGTATATTTTCTCAGCATCGGTATACAATTATATAGTGTTTCCAGCGTGTAGTCAATTTCTTCTTTTGTAGTAAATTCTGACATACTGAAACGAATCGTCGCATCCAGATATTCCTGTGCCGCCCCAATGCTTCTGAGAACACCGCTTACTGCCGGATGATTCGATGCACATGCAGATCCTGATGAGACATAAATCCCCTTATCTTCCAGTGTATGAAGAAGAACCTCACTTCGGATTCCTGCAATTCCAAGACTGATGATATGTGGTGCACTTCCTTCATCTTTCAGGCCATGGACTGTTGTATTCTCAATCTTTCCTGCCTGCTCAATAAAATAATCCTTCAGTTCACGCATCAGAGCTACTTTCATATCCAGATCATTGTAGATCATCTTTGTTGCAAGTCCAAGCCCTGCAATTCCCGGAACATTTTCTGTACCCGAACGGAGATCCTTCTGTTGTCCTCCTCCGAAAAGAATCGGTTTAATCTTCACCTTTTCACCCACATAAAGGAATCCGGTTCCCTTCGGTCCATGAATCTTATGTCCACTCGCACTTAACAGGTCGATCTTCTGACGTTTTGGATAAATGTGATATTTTCCAAATCCCTGCACTGCATCCGAATGGAAAAGAATAGAAGAATTATACTCTTTTACAATCTTTACCGCTTCATCAATCGGTTGAAGTGTTCCAACTTCATTGTTCACATACATAACTGATACGAGAATCGTCTCCGGACAAAGTGCTTCTTTCAATGCTTCCAGATTCACTCTTCCACTCGCATCTACCGGAAGATATGTCACACGGAACCCTTCCTCTTCTTCCAGATAACGCATTGTATTTAAGATTGCAGGATGCTCGATCGAAGTCGTGATCAGATGATTTCCTGCTCTTCTGTTCGCCCTTGCACATCCGATCAGTGCAAGATTATCACTCTCTGTTCCTCCTGATGTAAAGTAAATATCTTTCGCATTTACCTTAAGAACCTTTGCGATCGTTTCCCTGGCTTCCTTTACATAGTGCTCCGCATCTACACCTTTTCGGTGCATGGAGGACGGATTGCCATAATCCTGACACATTACTTTATATACAAGATCTCCCACTTCCGGATATGCTCTGGTTGTGGCTGAATTATCCAAATATGCTTCCATTTTATCTTCCCTTTTCTAACTCTGTTACCGTTCACAGGCGTCTGCAGCCGGCAACGTCTTTCTATTATCTTATGTTTTTATCGTCCAACTGTTCCCGGCATTCTAAATGATACATCAGAATTGACAATGTTGTAAGCCCTGCTGTCTCTGTTCTTAAAATACGTTTTCCTAGTGTGATCGGGATCGCTCCGGCCTCTTTCGCCTGCTCAATCTCGCTCTCATCAAAACCGCCTTCCGGTCCGATAAAGATACCGACAGACTGTCCCGGTTCAATCTTACTTATGACAGCTTCTGTTGCTTTCATCCCTTCCTGCAGTTCATAAGGGACAAGCACTACATCCAGCTCTTTCGCGTAATTCATCGCTTCCTGAAAGCTCATCACATCCTGCACTTGTGGCACAATTCCTCTCTTCGACTGTTCCGCAGCCCCCTTGGCGATTGCCTGCCAGCGTTCTCTCTTCTTTCCGGCTTTCTTCTGATCCAGCTTTACAACCGAACGCTTTGCCGCAAACGGAACAATACGATAAGCTCCAAGCTCTACTGCCTTCTGTACGATCCATTCCATCTTGTCCCCTTTCGGAAGTCCCTGGAATAAGATCAGACGGGAAGCCAGTTCTGTCTGAGACACTTCTTTTTTCACAACGCGAAGGACTGCTTCCTTCTCCTCATAACCTTCCACACTGCAGAAGTAATCCATTCCTTCTCCATCACTGACCCACACTTCTTCTCCGGGTTTCATTCGGAGTACATTCTTCATATGATTCACATCACTTCCTGCCAGACAGATCTGTTCTCCGTCCACGCAAGATGGATCTGCAAAAAAATGTTGCATCTTATTTCTCCTTATGCGTTCTTGCGCGCTGTCACACATACCCATTCACCCTGATATGTGACCTCCAGAAGTTCCAGCCCGGCTTTTGCAACAGCTTCTTTTACCATCTCTTCTTTATCATCGATAATCCCACTTGTAATGTAGATTCCACCCGGTTTCAGCTGATTCACAATTACCGGTGTAAGTTCTACAAGAATCGGCGCAAGAATATTCGCTGCCACAATATCGTAGCACTCATATCCAACCTTATCCTGAACTTCTTTGTCATCGATAATATTTCCGATCATCACTTCATATTTATCTCTGGAAATTCCGTTGTTCTCCATGTTCTCATATGTAGCATCGATTGCACACGGATCCAGATCTGTTCCAACAGAATACTCTGCTCCGAACTTCAGCGCAAGCATTCCAAGAATTCCGCTTCCGCATCCCACATCAAGAATCTTTGTCGTCTCTGTTGTATACTTTCTGATCTGACGGATACAAAGTTGTGTTGTCTCATGCATTCCTGTACCAAATGCTGTACCTGGATCAATATGGATCACCATCTTATCTTCATCCGAAGGCTTCACATCTTCCCAGGATGGAATAATCAGAATATCATCCACATAGAACTGATGAAAATACTTCTTCCAGTTATTTACCCAGTCTACATCCTCTGTCTGGGATTCTTCAATCTCGCAGACTCCGACATTTACATAAGCAGACATCTCCTCCAGTTCTTTCTTCACATTTGCCAGAACTTTCTCTTTGTCCTCATCCTCTTCCAGATAAAAACTTAAGTAAGCCACACCATCATCTGCCTCGATCTCCGGTAAAATATCAACAAACATCTGCTCTTTATCAGACTCTGTCAGCGGGATTTTATCCTCGATCTCAACACCTTCAATCCCAAGATCTGCCAGCATACTGCTTACAATATCCTCTGCCTCTGTTGTTGTCTTCAATCTGAATTTATTCCATTTCATCTAGTTTTCCTCCTGAAACCACAAATCTAAATCTACGCTTGCACGAATTCCCGGAACCGTACCGGCCTCACTGTACTGCCACATCTTATAATCATATGGACACTGCGGAAGTTCATGATAATCCGCATACCAGAAATCATATTCTGTCAGCTCTTCCATCTTCAAGGTAAATGCCATCCATTTCATATTAGCATAAATCATCGGTTGATATCCAGCCTGTTTCACTCCGTCACAAAAGACTTTACAAAAATTCGTAAAGTCTTCCCTTGTATTCTGATCTGTTCTTGCTGTATCATCTTTGATTTCTTCTGTGTCATAGACAACAGGTCCTGTAATCTGATACGGCTGGATATGTTCCAAAACAAAGTCAGTCTCTTCGACTGCCTCCGTTGCTGAGATTGCCTGGGAAAAGAAATAGACACCGACTTCCAGACCGGCATCCAATGCCCCTTGTACATTCTGTTCAAACATGGCATCTTCAACTAACGCACCACTCTCTCCATATGCACGGTATCCAAGTCTTACGATCACAAATTCGATTCCGCTTTCCTTCACCTGCTGCCAGTCGATTGTCTCTCCCTGGAATTCTGAAACATCAATTCCCTTTTTCGCTGACACCTTTCCCTTCGTATCTTGATACGAAAGATATCCTGTCTCTTCATCTAATGTCAGATTGCTGAAATCATAAGAATTTCTCGGTACTTGATCCAGAAGCCTTGCTCTGTAATTATTCTCTTTCACATCCTGGAAGTCATAGTACTTCTTTCCGTCTTCTGTAACAATCTGAACTCCACTGACAATCTGCGTGTTTTCCTGTTTGTCTTTCTTCGTCTGTCTTGTCTTCACATTGCCGGAACCCACGCCGACAAGAATAACTGCAAGCCCCACAAGAGCCGCCGCCATCCATTGCTTCTTTCTCATCTATTTCCTTCCAATCGCATCTGTTCCGTACCGTTGCAGAAATGTTTTCCAGGTAATTTCTCTTCCTTACTCGTCTGCTGCAAGCACGATCATTTCATCTCCGGCTTTTATTTTACCACCATGAAGCACTTTTGCAAATACCCCTTCTCGCGGCATGATACATTCTCCCATTTTCTGGAAGATCTGACAGCCATGATGACATTCTTTTCCAATCTGTGTCATCTCTAACAGAACATCATTACATTTTAATCTTGTTCCAACCGGAAGATTACGGAAATCAATCCCCTGAACGATCACATTTTCTCCAAATGCGCCATCTTCTACTTCTGCACCTCTCGCACGGAACGCCTCGATCTTATCATAAGAAAGAAGACTGATCTGGCGATGCCATTTTCCTGCATGTGCATCTCCTTCCAGACCAAAATCTTCAATAAATGTGCCTTCTTCGATTCTTGTCTTCTGTGTTCCCTTTGCCGGACTTGTACAAATTGCTATTACTTTTCCCATTTTTCTATACCTCTCAAATTACTTTTTCTGTTCTAACCACCGATCCCGTACATGGCCCGATGTTCTTTCTTCTGTCCTGCTTCTTCTCTTCGCTCGTTAGAAAAATTATGGCAGGCCGGTTTTTTCCAAATTGCCTGACGCATTGCTTCTTTCAGTTCTTCATCCGTTGCACCGCTTCTCAGAAGTTCTCTTAAATCCGTTCCGCTTTCATATTGCAGACAGAGCTTCAGATATCCTTCCGATGTGAGCCGGATCCGGTTACAGGAATCACAGAACTTGTGACTCACTGCACTGATGAATCCGATTCTGCCCTGGAATCCCGGAAAACTCACATACTCTGCCGGACCATTCCCCAAATGTTTTTCATACGGTTCGGCTGTTCCAAATGCTTTCTCTAAAAGTTCTAACAGCTCATCTCTTGATTTCCCCTGGCAGGATTTTCCTATCCCGATCGGCATCATTTCTATAAAACGAACTTCTACCGGATGTTCCTTTGCATACTCTGCCATCTGAATATACTCTTCTTCTGACTGATTCATCGGCACACAGTTTAACTTCACGCGCAGATTCGGATATTCGAGTGCTGCCTGCAGTCCATCCAGTGCCTGATTTAATTCCCCACATCTTGTCACTGTATGGTAACACGTTTCATCCAATGTATCAATACTGATATTCACTGCATCCAGCCCCTGACGCATCAACTCATCCAACTGATTTTTCAGAAGGATTCCATTTGTTGTCAATGTCACCTGCTCGATCCCCGGAATTCTCTTAATTTTCCCCAATAAGTCCGGCAATCCTTTTCTCACCAACGGTTCCCCTCCGGTCAGTTTGATCTTGGAAATCCCCAACTCTGTACTGATTCTACAAATCCTCTCGATTTCATCAAAAGTCAGGATCTGCTCATGTAAAAGCTGCTCAATGCCCTCTTCCGGCATGCAGTAGACACAGCGCAGATTACAACGGTCCGTCACAGAGATGCGCAGATATTCTATTGTTCTTCCATATTGATCGATCATCTCTTACATACCTTTCTTGCTTCTTTACGTCACTGCTTTATTTTCCCTCTGAAACAGGTTTTCCACACTCACTTGCATTTCCTGTAAGTATTGCAAGTCCATGTTCCAGAGATGGAAGTACTGCTTCTAAATTCTCCTTTACAGCCTTCGGGCTTCCCGGAAGATTAATGATCAATGTCTGATTGCGGATCACAGACGCACCTCGGCTAAGCATTGCTCTTGGTGTCACCTGAAGTGATGCCAGTCTCATTGCCTCTGCGATTCCAGGTGCATTCTTCGTTGCCACGGCAAGTGTCGCTTCCGGTGTGCAGTCACGCGGTGCAAAACCTGTTCCTCCTGTCGTCGCGATCAGATCCACTTTTTTCTCATCTGCAAGTTCACAAAGACACTGTTCGATCATCTTCTGCTCATCCGGAAGAAGTCTTACTTCTGCCACTTCATATCCGGCTTCTTCTAACATACTGCAAAGAAACGGTCCACTCTTATCCTCCCGCTCTCCTGCATATCCTTTATCGCTCAGCGTCACTACCGCTGCTTTCCATCTTTGTTCTTTCTTTTCCACTTTACTTTTCGCCTTCTTTTCTTTCCTTCTTATATCCATTGTCGATCAGTCCGCTCTTGCCGCCGCTCTTTCTCACCAGATAGATTTCCCCAATCTCCATCTTTTTGTCCATCGCTTTGCACATATCGTAAACTGTCAAAAGTGCTACACTTGCTCCTGTCAGAGCCTCCATCTCAACGCCTGTCTTCCCGGTCACACGTACTGTGCAATTACAATAAATTGCGAGCTCACTCTCAACCATCTCGAACTCCACCTTGCACTTTGTGATCGGAAGAATGTGACACATCGGAATCAGATCCGATGTCCTCTTTGCGCCCATGATTCCTGCTGTTGTCGCAACTCCAAGCACATCCCCTTTGCCTGCTGTTCCTTCCTTAACAGCACGGAATACTTCTTCATTCACTGTGATCTTTCCTGTGGCAGTTGCTTCCCGGACTGTGTCCTGTTTCTCCGTTACATCCACCATGATCGCTTTTCCTTTTTCATCAAAATGTGTAAATCCCATTTTTTTCACCTCTCAATCTGAAAATGCTGTTGATATTCACATTCCCCTTGCGAATATCAACAAGACGATTGCTTTTTTTATACCAAACGATTGTACCACAAAATTGCACTAATTGCAAAAAAGAAAGGACAACTATAATAGCTGCCCTTTTACCATCATCCCATCTTTTTCTTTAATTCTTGTATCGTTTCCAGCGTTTCTTTCGTGATTTCCGCAATCTGTTCCAGTGGTATTCCCGCTTCAATCATTGATAAAATAATTTCTTTACGTCCACGGTTTTCTCCTGTCTTGATCAATATATCACGATCTCTGATCGCTTTCTGTCTTGCTTCATATTCAAGACGTTTTTTCTCGTCCGCACTTAATTTGTCCAATTCTTTATACGCTTCTTCAAAACAAGAATTCTTCTTAGCCATTTTCTCAAAATCCTCCCTGCGTTTACCATTCAAAAAGCGCATCCACTGCATTAAATCTGTTTCACTCTTTTGTTCCGGCGGTAATTTGGGCAGTTCCAAAATATGCATTTCCATCAGATCTGTATATTCCTTCCCCGTCTTTACATCACAAAACGAAATACGTCGATAACACTCCTCATCTTCTTGAAATAATACATGAGCAAGAATACTTACTTGAATACATTTCTGTAATCTATCATAACTATCACCTTCTCGTATCTGTTCCGTATACATCTTACTCAAATAGTAAATTGTACGATTCGCCCAATAATCATAATAAACCACCTGCATCTCAAAATCAATCTGTACTTCGTTATCTAACTGCACCCGAACATCTAGAATTCCATACTTATCATCTTCCGAATCCTTTCTCAGGATTGTGGGGAGAAGCTCAGTATTCACAATTTCATCTGGATGCCTGTTTAATATAGCTGCAATAATTCCTTTTCTCACATTTTCATTTTGCATCAACTCTTTGAAGCAAAAATCAACTGTTGGTAACATAATGAAATCTTCTTTTTCATTTAATGCATTTTCGCTTTTAATTGCACTTTTAGATACTTTTCTTGGGTTTTCCTTCATAAAATTTCTCCTTTTCGTTTTTGTAAGACAAACACTTATATGAAGGAAAGAATTCTTTATCCAAATTTATTGTAACATAGGTTTTTTTTTCAGAAAAGCAGAAGTTTTAAACCTGATCCTTTAATAAACTTTCAGTTATCATTCATACAATATTCGTCTTATGTTTTGTTATCGGATTATTTGTTCGAATACTGAACTATGGAAATAATTACCGATTGGTTAATAGATATCTTTGCTGTTCATAAGAATAAGAACTGCGTGAATTTAGACTAACATATATTTCTGGAAATTACAATCTCTTTTTGATTTTCCGTTTAATAGAAATAAGGACAACTATAATAGCTGCCCTTAAAATCAATTATTAAAATTCAATATTCAGCATCTCATCTGGCTTCTCCGGAATCTTATGTCTTTCCGCATATCCTGTAAGAATCAGCGTAAGTGCTCCGTCACCTGTTACATTACAAGCTGTTCCAAAACTATCCTGAAGTGCGAAAATCGTAAGCATCAGTGCTGTTCCCGCATCATCAAACAGAAGGACTCCTGTGATAAGTCCAAGGGATGCCATAACCGTTCCACCCGGAACTCCCGGTGCACCGATTGCAAATACTCCAAGAAGTACGCAGAACAGAAACATTGTTGGAACTGACGGAAGCTTTCCATACAGAATCTGTGAGATGGTCATACAGAAGAATACTTCCGTGAGAACAGATCCACACAGATGGATATTGGCAAACAGTGGAATACCAAACTGTACCATATCTTTTCTTAATGGTTTTGCCTTTCCGGCACACTGCAGAGCAACTCCGAGTGTTGCTGCTGAAGACATTGTTCCAACGGCTGTCAGATATGCCGGTCCATAATGCTTTACAACCTCCAGCGGATTCTTTCCTGAATAAACGCCGGCGATTGTATATAGAAGTGCCATCCAGATATAATGTCCTAGCATAACAATAATGATAACCTTAAGGAATACCGGAAGCTGTTTTGTAATGGATCCTTCATATGCCAGAGAACAAAATGTGAATCCAATAAATAAAGGAAGGATTGGAATCAAAATCCTTGATACGATGGAAAGCACGATCTTCTGAAATTCTTCCAACATTCCTGTGATCAATTTTGCCTTATTCCATACCGCTGCAAGTCCGATCATAATAGAAAATACAAGTGCACTCATAACCGGCATGATCTGTGGAATAGAAAGTTCAAATACCATCTCCGGCAATTCTTTCAGTCCATCTACATCTGTCACAATAGAAAGATGCGGAATCAGCGCGTATCCTGCTGCTGTAGAGAATAACGCCGCACCAACAGAAGAGATATATGCAATACATACTGCAAGAAGCAGCAATCTTGATGCATTATTTCCCATCTTTGTGATAGACGGTGCAATAAATCCAATAATGATCAACGGAACACAGAATGAAATAATCTGTCCCAGAACATATTTCAAAGTTACAACAATGTTCAGAATTGCATTTGTCAAACCTGTCCCGTCATTTGCATTAAGAGCAAGTCCGGCAAGAATTCCGATCACTACGCCTACCAGAAGTTTAAATGGCAGACTTTTGAAAAAACTAGACTTTTTCATAGAAAGAATCCTCCAATACTATTTTTCGGTCCTAATTCACAGATGTCTGTAATCCCCAACCTTTCTCAGACCTGTTTAGTCGGTATGTATTATTATAATACACGAAGAATAAATCTACAACTGTCTGTTTGCAGCTTACCGATTTGCGCAGAAAAAAGGGGTATTGTTCACAGGTAGCCTGTAAACAGTAACAAATCAATCAATAGAACTTCCTTGACATATTTGAACAAGTGGTGTATAAATGTGAGTAAGGAACTTGTTTAAACAAGATAAATAATGAAAAGCATTTATTTGTACAAAGATCAACAGGGAGGCGCATAGAAATGAAAAACAATATCAAGTTAGTTGCAGTAGACATTGACGGAACCTTCGTTCATTCGGATTATACATATGATATCCCAAGATTTAAGAAAATTTTATCTGCGATGAATGTAGCAGGCTGTAATTTTGTGGTGGCAAGCGGAAACCAGTATTATCAGCTCAGAGATCTGTTTCCGGGATATTATGATGAACTTTCTTTTGTGGCAGAGAACGGAGCTTTTGTGAAAGACCATAAAGAACAGGTATTCACAGCGAATATGCCGAGAGAAACTGTGAATTATGTGATTGATGTATGCAGAGAATATCCGGAAGTTTTAAATGTTTTATGTGGAGTAGAAAGCGCATATTGTCAGCGCGGGACTGTGTCACAAGATTTTTTTGAACTTACAAACATTTATTATCACCGATTAAAATGGGTGGATGATTTTAAACAGGTGAATGATCAGATTCTGAAATTTGCACCGACAGTTCCTATAGAAAAGACCTATTTCTATTATGACCTTTTTTGTGAAAAATTAGAAGGAAAACTGGTGCCGACTACAAGTGGGCATGGGTCTATTGATTTGATCGTTCCAGAATGTCATAAGGCGTCCGGATTAAAAAGGTTAGTAGAACGCTGGGGAATCTCACAGGAACAGTGTGCTGCATTCGGAGACGGTGAAAATGACATCGAGATGCTTGAGTATTGCGGACACAGTTACGCAATGGGAAATGCACCGGAGAATGTGAAGAAAGCCGCAAAAAATGTGTGTCCTTCAAACGAGGAAGACGGAGTACTTGTAACACTGGAAAAGTTATTCTTTTAAAGAATAACCAGAAACAGCCAGGTATGGATTTTATTTTGATTTGCACCTATAAGACTTTTATATTTTATTGTCCTGCAGGGCAGAAGAATATTATAAGTCCATGCGCTTTTTTGTCTTGTTTTCAATTTCTCGAAAAAGAAATCCTGAGGTTAGTGTGTAGACCATAGCTGATTATTTTGCTGCTCAGCTATACGGATGTACGTTTTGCTTAAAAAAATTCAAAGTTATCTATAAGATGTATGAAATTAATTGACAAATAAAGTTGTCAATGTTATCATCATAAATGACAAGAAAAGTTGTCAAAGCAAAACGAAAGGGGACTGAAAATTGCCTTTATTAAATCGATTAAAAGAATATAGATCAAAACTGGGAATCAATCAGACAGAGCTTGGAAAGCGGGCAGGAGTTTCCCGCCAGACGATCAGTCTGATCGAGCGTGGGGACTATTCTCCGTCTGTGACACTGGCATTAAAAATTGCAAAGATCTGTCAGGTTACAGTAGAAGATATCTTTGAGTATAAGGAGGATGAAAACGATGAAGAGTGATACAAAGACGAGAAACACAAAGAAAACCATTGTAAGGATGTTAGCAGCAATGCTGATAGGCGGAGTGATAGGAGGCGTAAGTACTGTAGTTTATGAAATTGTTTTTGGGGAAGATTTCAGTGGAAGATCGCTGAACCTTCTGACGGAAGTGACACGGAGGCTTATGGTTCCAGGGCTCCTGTCAGTACTTGTCGTTTCAATTGCAGCATATGAGATCTGCTTCAAAAAGTTAAGAAACGTCTGTGATCGGATTGAAAATGCAGAAGATGAGGAATTTCATCGACTGGATTATGAGGAAGAAAGGTACGGAGCAATTCTGCAGTGTATCAATGTAGTGGCACAGGTGCTTTGCATTGCTTTGTTGGGAAGTGGATATTCTATGAGATATATTCATGATGGAAGAACTTCGCTGGTAAAATTCCTTACAGCATGTGTCCTGTTTTTAATCTGTTTCTTTTACTGTGGCATGGCTCAGGCCCGTTATGTAAAACTGCTTCAGAAAGTACATCCGGAGAAAAAGGGTGATATTGCTTCCAAAGATTTTCATAAACAATGGCTGGAAAGCTGTGATGAGGCAGAAAAGGAAGCAGTTTATCAAAGTTCCTACAGTACTTACATATTCTCAGGAAAATTAATCGGAATATTGTTAGTTGTGACGATGATTACGCATTTATTTTTCAATACAGGAGTGTTCGCAATTGTTGTGGTCGGTGTAATCTATTTATGTATAACTGTAAAATACTGTGTTTCCTGTGTTAAATTAAAAAATAAATCATAACGATTAACTATAGAAATTTCAGTAAGTAATGCAAGTAATTCGTGCTCTGCCTTTTTGCCGTTAACATGGGAATGAACCAATGTCATTTAGTTAACATTCAATAATGATATCATACGCAAGAAAAAATGTTGAAGAATTTTTAGCAGAACTGTTTTTTAAGAGACACTTATAAAAATAGATACACTAAAAAGACAGATTGCAAATCTGTCAAAAAAAGAAGTATAATTTAAAATTTCCATCACAATTCCTCCTTCATTTGTCCACCTTGTGATTTCGCAGACCAGCCGGTTGGCACATCCGGCCGGTATCCGCAGTGTTGACCGGTTTCGGATTTTTCCTGGTCGGTCTGGCATTTCTTTTGGTTTCTTGAACTTATCATAGTCTTGGAATCTTACAGAAAGAAGAACGGTTACCTTAATATTCGTTAAGAATAAGAAGTACAAATAAAAATTAACAGATATTAATTTCTTTTTTCATCTTCACTTCTATAAAATCCCATAGCAGACAATTCCTAACAGTGCTGACAGACCAATCACCTTCGGAACCTGCCAGTTCTTCTTTCCGATCAGATAAAGCATCAAGAGTCCGATTCCACATGCCAGAAGATCCGGTCTGCTATCAGAAAAATAATTTTCTCCCAAAAGTTCTGCAATTGTTACTATAATCAACACGATACAGATTGGTTTTAAAACAAGCAGGATTTTTGAAAATATCTCGTTATTCTTAAATCGTTCAAAACAGATCGCTGTCAACAAAGTCAGAGTGAATGCAGGCATTAATACACCTATTACTGCTACAATTCCGCCCAGAACACCCGCAGTCCTTTCTCCGGCAAATGTTGCACAGTTGATTCCAAGCGGTCCCGGTGTCATCTCTGCGATTGCGATCACATTTGTCAGATCCTCTGTCGTCATCCAATGATGTGCACGCATTTCTTCCAATATCAACGGAACCATAGACATACCACCGAAACTTGTAAAACCTATTTTCACAAATGCAAGATATAATTCCATTAATGTACTCATTCTTCCACCTCTTTCACCTTTTTCTTCATTTTTTTATTCACTACGGAAAACAGCTGCCAGATTACTACAGAGCCTACGCCAAGCCCGACCAGCTCGATATTCCCAATATTCGTAAAAGCACATAATAATAATGCAATGACTCCGGCTGCCACAGAAATTTTCGTCTTGAATGCCTCTTTTCCAAGAGAAAAAGCAGCACTGGCAATAATTGGAACAACTGCACTTCTGATACCGCGCAGTGCACTTGCACACCAGACATTATCTTTTAATTTACTGTAAAACATCGTCACGATCGAAAGGATCAGTATTGCCAGTGTCGTAATTCCAAGTACTGCACAAAATCCACCAAAAACTCCTCCCACAAAATATCCAAAGATCATACTGATATTCGTGATCATAATTCCAGGCACTGATCTTCCAACTGCAACCATATCAAGAAGTTCTGATTTTGTAAGCCATTTTCTCTTATCCACAAACTCCTGCTCCATCTGGGCAAGAATGCTCCAACCGCCACCAAATGTAAAGCAGCCGATTTTAAAGAAAAAAGCAAAGAGCTCCAACCCTTTTTTCACTCTATCTTTCATGTTCCATCCTCCACAATATCAAATCTAAATTGTAACTGTTCAGAGCCAACCTCCAAATTATTGTTTTCATCTATATTGCACATTTTATCTCCGTTTCGAACATAAGTAAAATATATGTTTTATTATAGTTTTCATAGATTTTTCTTATATAGTATTGATTTAAAGAATTGTATCAGATATGATAAGTACAAATGGCTAGTAAACTATAGTTGTTTTTTATATCTGTAATGTAATTTATAAAGGGGATTTTTATGAACTGGAATCAGCTTCAATATGTGCTTACGATTGCACAGGAAAAAAATATAACAAAGGCAGCTCAGAAGCTTTATCTTTCCCAGCCTTCTCTCTCAATGAGCCTGAAAAATCTGGAGGAAGAACTTGGTGTAGAAATTTTTGAACGAAAAAAAGGTGTCCTTGAACTGACTTATGCCGGTGAGCTTTTCTGTCACTGGGCAGAAGATTCTCTACGTTCTAAGCAAATTCTATCCGACCAGCTTTCAGACATTTCATCCAATGCAAGACATAAGATCCGTCTTGGCATCAGTCCTCATAGAAGCCTGATCCTTCTGCCTGATGTTCTGACAGATTTTTATAGAACAGCTGACAACTGTGACCTGCAGATTGTAGAAGAGCCGACTTATCTTCTTAGAGAAATGCTTGAAGATAACTTGCTGGATCTGATCATTGATGTTCCCCATCCGGACACGATCAATTATCAAAGCGAACTGGTTGCCCGGGAACAGATTCTGCTTGCAGTACCGAAAGCAATGGACAAGCAGCTTCAGAAAAATCTGACTTTGGACGGCAGCCTTAGATTAACTGCGGATTTAAAAGCGCCTTTCATTCTGCTGACAGAAAAACAGATCATCGGGCAGATCAGTCAGAGAATCTTTGAAACAAGCAATTTTCGTCCACTAACGTCTATTACCTGTTCCAATATAGACACAGCACTGACTCTGGTTGCCCGTGGGTTGGGTATCTGCTTTGCACCGGAAGTCTTTGTATGGCAGGAACGTTTTGCTGATCATATCAGTTACTATCCAATTAACAACTACCGGGACACAAGACAGATTTGTCTGGTTTACCGGAAAAATCACTATTTAAATCAGCATCTCCAGCTGCTACTTGATATTTTCAGGGAAAAAGTTCCCTTTTTATATCAGCACCACCCCTCATATAAATGATTCTGTTATTAATCATTTGGAATCATTCTTATTCTTTACTTTTTTGCAATTCATGATAGAATGTCTTTATAATTGAAACACTTTTTCTGTCAAATCCAAATGACAGACCTATGATATTTATCAGGAGGATTTTATGTCGGATTATATAATTTCACAAATCTCCCCGTCCGACACACGGGCAAACAAGCAGATAAATGAACTGCTCCTTGCAGAAGGTATCCGCCGGGATACAAATCTTGACTACACTTGCGGTATGTATGATGATGAGATGAACATCATCGCTACCGGAAGCTGTTTTGGCAACACACTCCGCTGTATGGCAGTCAGCAGCGCACATCAGGGAGAAGGACTGATGAATCAGATTGTAACTCACTTGATCAGCGTACAATTTGAGCGTGGTAATACACATCTTTTCCTCTATACAAAATGCAATTCCGCCAAGTTTTTTGGTGATCTCGGTTTTTATGAGATTGCCCGGATTGACGGTCAGATTGTATTTATGGAAAACAGAAAAACCGGATTCTCCGCTTATCTGGAACGTTTAAAGAAAGAAAGCGAACAGTCAGAAGTTATGAAAAGGTTCACCTCTGACAATACACAGATTCTTTCTGAAGCATCCTCTAAGACACAAAAGGATCTCCGCATTGCAGCACTTGTCATGAATGCGAATCCATTTACTTTGGGCCATCAATATCTGGTGGAAAAAGCGGCTGCTGAAAGTGATATTCTTCATTTATTTATCGTCAGTGAAGATCAGAGTCTTGTTCCATTCTCTGTACGAAAACAATTAGTTCTGGAAGGAACCGCTCACCTTGACAACATCATTTACCATGAGAGCGGTCCTTATATCATCAGCAATGCAACTTTCCCAAGCTATTTCCAGAAAGATGCCGATGCTGTTATGGAAAGTCATGCGAACCTTGACCTGACGATCTTTGTCAGAATCGCGCAGGCACTTGGAATCAACTGCCGCTATGTAGGTGAAGAGCCAAACAGCCAGGTAACCGGTATCTACAATGAGATTATGGCTAAAAAACTGCCTGAAAATGAGATTTCATGTACGATTGTTCCGCGAAAAGAAGCTAACGGAGCTGTAATCAGCGCATCAACTGTACGAACTGCATTAAAAAATGATAATATAGAGTTGTTGAAGACACTTGTACCAGAAACAACGCTTCGCTATTTTCAGAGCAAAGAGGCAGCTCCTGTGATCACAAAAATCAAAGCTGCTGAAAATGTTGTACATCATTAAGATTAGACTACTATGTAAAATGTAAACTGCGTAGAATCGCTGAAACCGTGTAATTCACCCTTAAGCGAAACGCGAGAAAATAACAAGGAGGTTTCCTTATGCAAGGAGAACAGGTTGTATTAACAGATATGCTGCAATGTCGTGAACGGCGCGCACAGATCCAGGATACATTCATTGAACAATACCACTGTCCGGTCATTTCATTCTGTATGAACATTCCAGGACCGGTGAAGACAAATGAACAGATCCGCGCTGCTTTTGACAGTGGAAAGAATGCCCTGCTTCTAAAGCTGGAACAAACTCAGGCAGATATTAAAAACTCAATTGAAATTCATGAAAAAACCGGAGATGAATTATTGCTTGCAGTTGACTGTCCGGCAGAAAAAATCAAAGATTTCACAACTGAGATTGAAGAAACACATCCTATTGGGCGTCTCTTTGATATGGATGTGATTGACACAGACGGACAGAAACTTTCCCGCCCTTCCTACCGCAAATGTATCATCTGCGGATGTCAGGCGCAGGAATGTGCACGCACAAGAAAACACACTGTAGAAGAGATGCAGGCAAAGATTGAAGAAATGTTAAGCGCAGAATAATTGCATTTCCACCACCATCATATTAAAAGAAGATTTTATCAACAAAAAGGAGAATTCAAAATGCTAGTATGTGATTATATTGTAGAACAGATTGACGGAGATTATGCGCACTTAAGAAGAGTTGATCTTCCGGATGAAGAGTTAAAACTTGTTGCTAGAGCACTGCTCCCGGCTGAGATTGTGGAAGGTTGTAAGCTGCACTATGAACTGATGCAGTATACGATCATCTAAAATACTATTAAATCAAAAACTCCCGTTTAGAGACTTCTTATTGCTGCTCACACGATGTGCGATCAGTAACGAAATATCTCTAAATGGGAGTTTTCATTTCCTCTTTATTCGCTATAATCTTTTATATTATCCGCCAATTAATCTTCATCAAACGGAACTCCATCATCCTCTGCATTTCCAGCTGTATCAGCAGTATCTTCTGCCTTCACTCCGGTCGTTCCCTTTACCTTCATCGTTCTGACATTGATTCCATTGACCTCAATATGGTCATCCACCGGAATCACAAGGCACTGTCTTCCGTCGATCATTCTTGTCTCAACAAGATCCATTCTGTCTGGATTCACTTTGATCACAACATCCGGTGTCTCGATATTGAACTTTCTTGTCTCTGCGATATTGCTTGCCAGAAGCGTTGCTTTCTCACCTGCATTTTCTTCGAAGTTCTTCTCAAAGTTTTCCATCTTCTCATTCGGCACACCGCTCTGCTCGAAAATCTTCTTCACATCCGTCTTATCCAATGTCAACGGATCCGGTTCTTCTTTGTGTTCTTCGATCATATCATTCAATGTCTCGTGAATGTTACGGACAGTCTCATAATCACCATCTTCTCCCAATGTATCTTCAATGATCATCTGGAATGTCTCTTTCTGTGTATCTGCAGACATCGGCATCTTCGCACCCAGAAGCTGATCGATCATCTCCGGCTGGAGGTCTTCTGATTTCTTCGTGTAATAAAGTACACTGTGAAGGTCTGTACTTCTATCGTTAAATGCCGGGAAGAGGAATCCTTTGTCCGGCTTGTCAACGATCCAATCACGGATTCTGTCCTGAATACAGTTCTCTTCTGCATTATAGCTAAGTCCTGCCTTTGACAGACTGACCGGACAGATACTCATCAGGATATGCTGATATACTTCATCTGAAGCATCATCCATCTCGAGATCATCGGATGTTCTTCCCGGAACATCGTATGCTGCATGGATCAAAATAATATAATAATTCTCCGCATACTCATATGTTGCAATCACTTTGTCATAGAATTCTTCCAGAAGCATATCATCTTCCAGGCGGCTGTCACGAAGCTTCAACAGAAATTCCTGTGTTCCGCCCGGCATCTCTGCGTCCAGTGGAAAATCCATATTCAACATATTTTTTCCGATACTTCCGGAAAGTGTCTTCTTAAAAATATCAAAATACTTAAATGCTTCTTCCTCCGGAAGTGCAAGAAAAGCATCCTTTGACTCCATCTTCTTATTCTTCTCATAATCCACATAGCAGCCACAGATTTTCGTGATCGCACAATTTTTCGGTGAGAACTGCTTACGAATCTCAAGTACTTCTTTTTTGTTCATATATGTTTCCTTTCTTCGTTCTTTCTATGCTATAATGAATGAACCATCTTTTTCGGATTATAAATACCGTAGACATAACATTTTTATTTTACCTCTATTTTCATAAGAAAGAAAGATTTGATTTTCTCAAGATTCTATGGTATTATACGCATTCTGAAAACACAGAAAGGAATTTGTTATTATGTCATCCAACTCAGTTACTTCAACTGCCCGGGAGCATGTATTTCCACTTTTTGTTAAATATGTTTCAGCAAATGTACTCGGCATGATCGGATATTCTTGTTATATCCTTGCCGATACATTTTTTGTTGCCCGGGGAATCGGCTCGGATGCGATTGCCGCGCTTAATCTGGTTCTCCCTGCTTTCAGCTTGTTAAACGGAACAGGACTTATGATCGGCATGGGTGCCGCTGCGCGATATTCGCTTTCCTCCGGCAGAGCTGACAGTGAGATTCACCGCACAATCTTCACCCAGGCTCTTCAGCTTGCATTTATTGCTATGCTGTTCTTTTTCAGTATCGGACTGTTTTTTGCAAGACCGCTCTGCGTCTTACTCGGAGCAGATGGAACCACATTACCGCATGCGATTCCATATATCAGCATCCTGCTTATGTTTTCTCCGCTGTTTTTATGTAACAATCTGTTGAACTGTTTTGTCAGAAATGATGGTGAACCGCGGCTTTCAATGACTGCAATGCTCGTTGGAAGCCTGACAAATATTGTGCTAGATTACATTTTCATCTATCCTATGCAGCTTGGCATGACCGGAGCTGCACTGGCTACCGCAACTGCACCACTGGTTGGAATGAGTATTCTATCTATGCATTTCTGGAAAAAGAAGAATCAGTTTCATCTGGTAAAAACAAGGATACATTTAAAAACTGCTATAGATATCTGCCGGCTTGGAGTTTCTTCTCTTATAGCTGAATTATCTTCCGGCATCGTAATTCTTGTCTTCAACATGCTGACGCTGAAATTCAGTGGAACGACCGGACTTGCTGCATACAGTATCCTTGCTAATATCGCACTCGTACTTGTGGCGATCTTTACCGGAATCGGGCAGGGCATCCAGCCGATTGTCAGCAGTCACCCTGGTGAAAATGGAGCTCCTGTACGCCACCAGGTAAGACGCTATGCATTAAGCACTGCATTACTCATGGCTTTCATCGCTTATTCGGTTGTCTTTGTCTTTGCAGTTCCGATTGCTGACTTGTTCAACAAGGACAAGGATCCGCTGCTTACTTCAATGGCAGCAGAAGGGATGCGCATTTACTTTGTAAGCCTGTTCTTTTCAGGCATCAATATGGTGTCAGCCACTTATTTAAGCGCTTCCGACCAGCCGGTACCGGGATTCATCATCTCTATCCTGCGCGGCCTTGTACTGATCCTGCCGATTGCTTTCCTGCTTGCCGCACTTTTTGGAATGACAGGTATCTGGCTCTGTCTGCCTGTTACCGAAGCAATCGTGTGTATCGTGACTTTTTTCTTTCTGAGAAAATTTTAAGCAAGGTATTTATAAAAGAAGAACTCTGTTGCGAATGTATGGATTCATACATCTCATAACAGAGTTCTTTTTTTATCGATTTTCTATTTCCAGCATAACTTTACATTTCTTTTTATAACATGCAATACCATATTTCAAAATTGTGTGAACATCTTCCTGTTCTAATGCTTCTACATAGTTGACATCCATAATCTGATGTAAAGCTTTCTTACATTCCTTCTCCAGATCTCCATCATCTGCATATTTTACTTCTATCAGAATTCCGATTTCTTCATCTTCCATCTGAATCAAAATATCACTGAATCCATTCCCTGCTTCTCTGTTAGACAATACTGACCAGTCTTCTTTGAAGCCCAGAATCCCAAGTAAAATTCCATGATAAAAATTCTCTTTTGTTGGTTTCTGCACAAAGGTATCTCTTATACTGATTGTCTTTTTCATATATTCTGTAAAGAGTTCTTCTACCTTTTCCGGTTCCTGATTCTTTAGTGCATCACAAAATGCATTCAGCATTTCTCCATCATTTCTGATTTTTTCCTTAAACATCTTAAGAATATGATCTGTAATGATATTTCGAATCTCCCGATTTGGAACTACCAGACGATATCTGTTTCCATCGGCTTCTCCGCGCTGTGTCAGATACCCCGTCATAAAAAGTGTACTCCACAGATTATCTATAGAAGCATACAATTCATTATAAGTAAGCTCCTGATTTATTTCTTTTTGAACAATTCCACCGTTTACCAAACGCTCTAGTTCCATTCTCGTCAGTTTCTGCGGTTCATCAACACTGTCTATAAAATGATTGATCACACTGTTCCCACTGGTATTGGCCCAGTAATTTTTCGGTGGCATTTTTTCGTCTTCCAGATGATCGCTGCAGAAATTAATCACATCCCATGGACAATATACTTCTGCCCCACTAAATTGATAACCATCATACCATTCTTTCACAGTCTCATAATATTTATCCTGATCATAATAGTGAAGTAATTCTCTTACCTCACCATCTGTAAATCCAAACGCTGTATTAAATCTTTTGTCTGTAATCGAATAGATTTTAAAATTATTAAGACCTGTAAAAATGCTCTCTTTTGAGATACGCATGCATCCGGTCAGTACTGCAAACTGTAAACTGTCATTTGTTTTCAAAGCATTTCCAAGAAATCCGCCGATCAGGCTTACCATCTGGTCATAATATCCATAGTCAAATGCTTTCGCAAGTGGCACATCATACTCATCAATTAAAATAATTGTCTTTGCTCCATGATGCTTCGCCAACAGTCTTGAGAGCATAAGAAGACTTGACATCAATGTAGCTGTATTCATATTGGTATCAAGTAACTGCTTGAAAGCGACTTTATCCTCTTCTGATAAAATATCACTTTTTTCAAGGTAATCAAACTCAGAAGCGGTGCGGTTAAGTAATTGAACTGCTGTATGAAATGCATCCTCGTAATTCATAGCTTCAATTCCTTTTAAAGAAATTAAAATAACCGGAAATTTTCCCATGTACTTTTCGCAAAGTTCTTTTTCTTCCATGATTTTCATTCCGTCAAAAAGAGCTTTTTTACTGTGAATTGAGAAAAAACTTTTCAACATATTCATGTTTAAAGTTTTTCCAAACCGTCTTGGACGAGTAAAAAGAGTCACTTCCGCCCAGTTTCTTAACAGTTCTATAATCCAGTCTGTTTTATCAATATAATAAAAATCTTCTGATCTTAATTTTTCAAAATTTTCAATTCCAAGAGGAAGCTTCTTTTTCTGCATTCTTTTTTCTCCCTTTACAATACCTGCTTGTCTCTCATTATAACAGACTTTAAGGATATTTCCTAGGAAGAATGCCGAGGCATTCTTGAAATTTATTTCAAATATTTCGCTGTCTCAAGAATACGGTTTGCATTCTCAATTCTCTCCTGTGTCGGAGGATCGATTCCCTCTAACTTGTAATCATATCCAAGTTCTTTCCACTTGTATGCACCAAGTGTATGATATGGAAGAACTTCAACACGCTCTACATTATCCAGTGTCTCGATGAAATCATGGAGTCTCTCCAGATATTCATCCTTGTCACTACGCTCTGGAACAAGTACGTGACGGATCCAGATCGGTTTCTTGATATCAGACAGGTAACGTGCAAATTCAAGAATATTCTTGTTGCTCTGTCCTGTCAGAATCTTGTGCTGCTCGTCATCAATGTGCTTAATATCAAGCATCAGCATATCTGTGTATTTCAGCAGTTCCTGCAGTTTACCGAAGAATGGCTCCTCTTTTGTAAATACCGCACCACTTGTATCAATGTTCGTATGAACTCCCTGTGCTTTTGCTTTCTTGAACAGGTCGATCAGGAAATCCATCTGCATCAGTGGCTCTCCACCGCTGACTGTGATACCGCCTTTGTCTTTCCAGTAGCTTTTATAGCGAAGTGCTGTCTTAAGCAGTTCGTCTGTTGTCTTCAGTTCGCCGTCCTGCATCTTCCATGTGTCCGGATTGTGGCAGAACTGGCAGCGCATTGGACATCCGCTTACAAAAATGATAAAGCGTACGCCAGGTCCGTCAACGGAACCGAAGCTTTCTGTTGAGTGAATGTATCCTTTTACTTCTGACATTGTCTTTCCCTCCTAAATTTTGTTTAAAAAAGGACGCAGCATGGTGAAATGACTGCGTCCTGATATATTATCTGTTATTTATGATCTTTTATCCGCAAATCGCAACATTATTTACATGTGGTCATGGCAAGTTCTTGCGATAACGTCAAGCTGCTGCTCACGAGTAAGGTCGATAAACTTAACAGCGTATCCTGATACACGGATTGTGAAGTTAGCGTACTCAGGTTTCTCTGGGTGCTCCATAGCATCTTTCAGTTTGTCAACACCAAATACGTTAACGTTCAGATGATGTGCTCCCTGATCGAAGTATCCGTCAAGTACGTGAGCGAGGTTCTCTTTACGCTCTTCATCAGAATGTCCAAGTGCACCTGGGTTGATTGTCTGTGTATTAGAGATTCCGTCAAGTGCAAGCTCGTAAGGAAGCTTAGCAACAGAGTTAAGAGAAGCAAGAAGTCCGCTCTGCTCTGCGCCGTAAGACGGGTTAGCTCCTGGTGAAAGTGGCTCTCCAGCTTTTCTTCCGTCTGGAAGAGATCCTGTAGCCTTACCATATACAACGTTAGATGTAATTGTAAGGATAGATGTTGTCGGTACAGAATGTCTGTATGTGTGGCACTTGTTCAGTTTGTGCATGAATTTCTTCAGCAGTGCTACAGCGATTTCATCTGCACGGTCATCATCGTTACCATATTTCGGGAAGTCTCCTTCTACCTCGAAGTCTGTAGCAAGTCCATCTTCGTCACGAACAACTTTAACCTTAGCGTATTTGATAGCGCTTAAGGAGTCTACTACGTGTGAGAATCCAGCGATACCTGTTGCGAAAGAACGTTTAACGTCTGTGTCGATCAGGGACATCTGTGCTGCTTCATAGTAGTATTTATCATGCATGTAGTGGATCATGTTCAGTGTATCAACGTACAGCTTGGACAGCCACTCCATCATCTCATCATATTTTGCAAGTACTTCTTCATAATCAAGGTACTCAGAAGTAATCGGCTGGTAAGCCGGTCCTACCTGCATCTTAGTCTTCTCATCAACACCACCGTTGATTGCGTAAAGAAGACACTTAGCAAGGTTTGCACGAGCTCCGAAGAACTGCATCTCTTTACCTGTCTCTGTAGCAGATACACAGCAGCAGATGCTGTAGTCATCTCCCCATACCGGACGCATAACATCATCGTTCTCGTACTGGATGGAGCTTGTTGTTACAGAAATCAGGGATGCGAACTTCTTGAAGTTCTCTGGCAGTCTTGAAGAATAAAGAACTGTCAGGTTTGGCTCTGGTGAAGGTCCCATGTTGTTCAGTGTGTGGAGGAAACGGTAGTCAGTCTTTGTTACCATAGAACGTCCGTCCTGTCCAAGTCCACCAACCTCAAGTGTAGCCCATGTCGGGTCTCCTGAGAACAGCTGGTTGTAAGATGGGATTCTTGCGAACTTAACCATACGGAATTTCATTACCATGTGGTCGATGATCTCCTGAGCTTCCTTCTCTGTAAGTGTTCCAGCCTTAAGATCTCTGTCAATATAGATATCAAGGAATGTAGAGATACGTCCTACGGACATAGCTGCACCATTCTGTGTCTTGATTGCTGCAAGGTATCCGAAGTACAGCCACTGAGCTGCTTCGTGAGCATTCTTAGCCGGCTGAGAAATATCGAATCCGTATACTGCAGCCATCTCTTTCATCTCTTTCAGAGCTTTGATCTGATCTGCAAGTTCTTCACGAAGACGGAAATCCTCACCCTTCATGCCGTGTCTTGCGTAACGCTCGAAGTCATACTGTTTTCTCTCGATCAGGAAGTCGATACCGTACAGTGCAACACGACGGTAGTCACCTACGATACGTCCACGTCCGTATGTATCCGGAAGTCCTGTGATGATCTTGTTATGACGAGCTTTTTTCATCTCTGGTGTATAAACATCGAATACACCCTGGTTATGTGTTTTATGATATTTTGTGAAGATCTCATGCAGTTTCTCGCTTGGCTGGTATCCGTATGTTGTACAAGCCTGCTCTGCCATCTTGATTCCACCGTAAGGCATGAATGCTCTCTTCAGCGGTTTGTCTGTCTGCAAACCAACAACCTGCTCAAGGTCTTTCATGCTCTCATCGATATATCCTGGGCCGTATGCTGTCAGACCGGAAACAACTTCTGTCTCCATGTCGAGAACTCCGCCCTTAGCTCTTTCTTCTTTCTGAAGTTCCTGCAGTCTTCCCCATAATTTGTCTGTTGCTTCTGTTGGTCCCTCAAGGAATGCCTCATCACCTTCATATGGTGTGTAGTTCTCCTGGATGAAATCACGCACGTCTACAGAGTGTGTCCATTTTCTTCCCTTGAAGCCAGCCCACTGCTCAAAATTAGCCATTGAAAAATCCTCCTATATTCTTTCCTAAAATAGTTTTGTAATTGTTTTACGGGCATAGTATAACACCGTGTTAAATAAATGACAAGCGTAAAATCGAGAATAAATATCGGAAATCGCTTTGTATTCGATTTAGTACAAAATATACGAAAAAACGCCCATTTTACGGGGAATTGTACGAACTTTAGTACAGTAAAAATGTACCGTAAAAAGAACATTTCCCCCATGTGTACGGTCGGATTCGCAGACAGATAAACAGCCTCTTTTTCTTTCAAAATTCACTCTAGGTACTTTTCCTCTATGATAACGTTTTCACTTTCTTTTTTCTCTATATTTTTGTCAATGGAGTTATGTTCTGTTTTTTGATATAATAGTGCATTAGAGCATCTATATTTAGTTTATGAAAGAGGAATATTATGGAAATCAGAAAGACAAAACCAGAAGAGCTTGAAGTACTTCTTAAGATGTATGAGCATGCACGGACGTTCATGGCAACTCATGGAAATGCTTCTCAATGGGGAAACACATATCCTTCTCCACAGTTAATTCTGGACGACATTACTGAGGGGAACAGTTATGTCTGCACAGAGCAGGATCAGATCATTGCCACTTTCTATTATAAAGAAGGCGCTGATCCTACCTATATGCGCATCTACGATGGCGACTGGATCAATGACTCCCGTTACGGAGTTGTCCACCGCATCACTTCCACCGGAAATGTAAAAGGTGCTGCTTCCTTCTGCCTGAACTGGGCTCTGGAACAATGCGGCAACATCCGTATTGATACACACCGGGACAATATCGTAATGCAGCATCTGTTAGATAAGAATGGATTCAAGTATTGCGGAATCGTATATGTTGAAGATGGAACAGAAAGAATTGCTTATCAGAAAGTGGTTTCATGATATCAGGGGCAAAAAGTTGTTTAATGTCCTTGAATCCGCCCCAATATGGGCTAACGCAAGGAGCAGAGACATTTGATTTTAATGTCTCTGCTCCTTGTTGCTATATGTCTCACAGAATCTTGCCGCGAAGGATGGTTCTTCTCCGCCTGCATAGAGATGTGAGATATCCCCTACTTTCAATCCTCGGAAATATGCCGTTCCCTGTTCTCTCTCTTCTGTTACTACTTCTGTCACAGAAGTTGGTGCAAGTGCAAGACAATGCCAAAGCACGAATGGTGATACATTCCATAAATGAGACAACAGCACGCAGCTGATTCCGAAATGGCAGAAAAATGTCACTGTCTCATCACTTTCTTTCTCCACACGATAATGCGCCCCTTCTCTTACATATCCATGCTCTGCGAGAAAGCGATCAAATTCTTCAATCACATAATCGTATACTTCTACAAGATCGGAATTTTTCGCCACTTCTGTTTCTCTCCATGCATTTTTATCCATATAAGCTTCATGTTCTGTCCAATACCCCGGAACCATATCCCATGCAATTCTAGGTTGGAAATGCTCACCTTCTTTTTTCACATCAGGATATGCTTTTTCAAGTTCCGGATTTTTATTCAGATCAACCTGCGCCGGGAACTCTTGCAGCCAATCCAATATTTCTGCTGTTTTTCCAGTTGCCTCAAGACATGGAGCTGCCGTATCCTGAGCTCTTCCAAGTGGAGACTTATAGCATTCCCCCATATTCATAGATACTGCACGTTTCGCAAGCAGTGCCGCTTCACGCCTTCCTTTTTCTGTTAATGTGTCATTTACATAATCCGGATCTCCGTGACGGATCAATAGAATTCTCATCGTCTTCTCCTTTGTAATCAATTATTTTTCCCAGCCATTCCTCTGCCAGTTTGGGCCAGATCTGTACTTCTTTCAGAGTCTTTCGGATTTCTTCTTTCTGCTCTGCTGTCCATTTCGGTGGCTGTGTTCTTCCAATCCCGTTTTTCACAAGAAGTTCTTCTCCCTTTTCCCTTGGAAATGAAGTTTCTCCCGCAAGAATCGCTTCTGCAAGCATACGAAGCTGCTCCTGTGTATAAGGCTGTCTTCCTCTGCGTTCCAGCCAGTCCTCTGTTGCAACAGACATTCCATGCACGCCTTCTGAAAATACATGGTGTGCGAATGGAACTCCTTCTTCCAGACATTTCTGAGCTAAAAGATAGCTATTCTGCACCGGAACAGTTCCATCTGTTGCTGTCTGCCAGATAAAGCATGGCGGTATTTCTTTTATCACATGTTTTTCTAATGACATGTATTCCAACTCTTTCTTTGTCGGATTCTTCCCTAAAAGAGCTACAAAAGAATCTCTGTGAGCATATTTTCCTGAAGTAATTACCGGATAAGACAGCACTGCCGCATCCGGACGATTCGAAAACTTCTGATATTTTTCATCCGGATCCTTGATATCCTTCCCATGCACACACAGACTCTCACACAGATGTCCTCCGGCTGAAAATCCACACACCACGATCCGATCTGCCAAAATGTGCAGCTGCTCTGCACGAAAACGGATCATTCGCATCGCCCTGGAAATATCATTCAATGGCTGAAGCTTTAATGGTGCTTCATCCAGTGGATTCACTGTATATTCAAGGACGAACACATTATAACCGGCCTGATAAAATTCCATAGCAACCAGATGTGCTTCCGACGGAGATACAAGTCTGTAACCGCCACCTGGAACAACCAGCATTGCCGGATGCATCAGCTCATCCTCGTGAATATAGCTGACCATGATTGGAATGAATCCATGCGCCGCCGGGTAATGATATTCTTCTTTGTGCCATAATTCTATTCTTTCGCCTATCATGTGTTAATAGCCTCCTGTTTGATTTATAATTTGTGCTTTTCTGTTATTCTTTTGGGAGCACGGACTTTGCTCGTTGCTCGCGTAAAAAAGCCATGAAAGACAAGATCCCCCAACCTCGTCTTCCATGACTCCCATTACATACACTCAACTTGCTTTACAGCTCAAATCCTTCCAGATATGGATTCTCTGCCTCGAAAAACTTCTCTTCCTCAACCATCTGTGCGATTGCCGGGTCAAGCGGCATCTTTCCGAGAACCGGAACATTCAGATCTGCTGCGATCTCATCAATGTGGCTCTCGCCAAATACTTTGATCTCTTTGCCACAATCCGGACATTTCACATAGCTGTAGTTCTCAACGATTCCGAGAACCGGAATGTTCATCTGCTTCGCCATTCCATATGCCTTCTTCACGATCATCTGTACAAGATCCTGCGGAGATGTAACAATCACAACTCCATCAACCGGAAGAGACTGGAATACAGTCAGCGGAACATCACCTGTTCCAGGTGGCATATCAACGAAGAGATAATCAAGATCTCCCCACATAACGTCTGTCCAGAACTGCTTTACAACACCTGCGATTACTGGTCCCCTCCAGATAACCGGTGCTTCCTCATCTTCCAGAAGAAGATTGACAGACATGATCTTTGTTCCGTCTGCTGCCTCACATGGAAGAATTCCCTGCTCTGTTCCTACTGCCATCTCATGAAGACCATACATCTTCGGAATCGATGGACCTGTAATATCTGCATCCATGATACCTACATTATATCCTTTTGCTCTCATCATTCTTGCAAGGGATGCTGTCACGAGTGACTTACCAACACCACCCTTTCCACTGACAACACCGATCACTTTCTTAATAGATGAATACATGTTCATCGGTTCATGCATATCAACTTTCTTACTTGCGCATGTTCCTGCGCTGGCACAGCTGGCACAGGATTCTTCTGAGCATCCTGATGTATTCTGCTCTTCTGCCATAATATCATACCTCTTTTCTACAAATAAATAGTGCTATCATTGTAGCATATTTTCTCACAGAAAGATAGGCTGAACCTATGCTTTTATTTTTCTAAGTGTTATACTTATGTTAATTATTACGTTAATTCTTAATTCATTCAAACTTGGATACAATTAGAAAGGAGTTTTCCTGTATGCCAGTAATATCCGAACAACTCAGACCGATCGATACCGTCAATGGATTCCAGATCCGTCCCGGCTTTTTCCGCGAATTCGGTGCAGTTGCCATCCCGGGTGGTGTCAACTTTACGATTCATACACACGGTGCTACATCCTGTGAGCTTCTGCTGTTTCACCGCAAAGCGGAAGAACCTTACGCCGTGATTCCATTTCCGGAAAGTTACAGGATCGGGTTCTGCTATTCCATGATCGTCTTTGATCTGGATATCGAAGAATTTGAATATGCTTATCGTTTAGACGGACCTTATGATGAGAAGAAAGGGCTCCGCTTCGATAAAAATCAGATTCTCCTGGATCCTTACGCACGCGCCGTCACCGGACAGAGCCAGTGGGGACATGTGAACAACACCCAGCACGGTTACCGCGCCCGCGTAGTACATTCAAACTTTGACTGGGGCGGCCAGCGTCACCATTCCATTCCTATGGAAGACCTGATCATCTATGAACTTCACGTCCGCGGATTTACCATGGATGAAAGTTCCGGTGTCGAGCACCGCGGTACCTTCGAAGGTCTACGCGAAAAGATTCCTTATCTGAAAGAGCTTGGAATCAATGCAGTAGAGCTGATGCCAATCTTCGAATTTGACGAAATGCGTGACGTCCGATTGATCGATGAAAACGAACTCATTGACTTCTGGGGATATAATCCGGTCAGTTTCTTTGCGCCAAATACAAGCTACTGTTCCTCCATGGAATATAACCGCGAAGGACTTGAACTTAAGACACTGATCAAGGATCTCCACGACAATGGTATCGAAGTGATCCTCGACGTTGTCTTCAACCACACTGCCGAAGGAAATGAATTCGGTCCGTGCTTTTCTTTCAAAGGCTTTGACAACAACATTTACTATATGCTGACTCCGGACGGACATTATTATAACTTCAGCGGATGTGGAAATACATTAAACTGCAATCACCCTGTCGTGCGGGATATGATTCTTGAATGTCTGCGTTACTGGGTCATCGAATACCGTGTAGACGGATTTCGTTTTGATCTTGCTTCCATTCTCGGACGAAATGATGACGGAACACCACTCAGCCAGCCTCCACTTCTGCGAAGCCTTGCATTCGACTCCATCCTTGGAAATGTAAAACTGATTGCCGAAGCATGGGATGCCGGCGGACTTTATCAGGTTGGATCTTTCCCTTCCTGGAAGCGCTGGGCTGAATGGAATGGGCGCTACCGTGATGATATGCGCCGCTTTTTAAAAGGAGACGATCTCCTTGCCCAGACCGCCGCCGCAAGGATCACAGGTTCTCCTGATCTGTACGATCCAGCTTACCGCGGTGGAAATGCATCTGTCAACTTCCTTACCTGCCACGATGGCTTCACACTTTCTGATCTGTACAGCTACAACCAAAAGCATAATGAAGCAAACGGCTGGGAAAATACTGACGGGGCTGACGACAATAACAGCTGGAACTGTGGCGTAGAAGGAGAGACAGACGATCCTGCCATCCTCGCACTCCGCATGCGCCTGATGAAAAATGCCTGCGCTGTTCTCCTTTGCAGCCGCGGAACCCCAATGTTCCTTTCCGGTGATGAATTTGCAGACACACGTTATGGAAATAACAACCCTTACTGCCAGGATAACCTGATCTCCTGGCTGGACTGGAGTCTCCTCAAAAAAAATAAGGAGCTGTTCGATTTCTTCCAATATATGATCCAGTTCCGCAAAGATCATCCTGTCATCCGTAAGGATCTGGAGCCAAGTTACCTTGGCATCCCTGCAATGAGCATCCACGGACTCACGCCGAATGAGACAAATTTCTCTGGCGACAGCCATGTTGTCTGTGTACGATTTGCAGGCTATAATGAAGCAACACAGGAAGAGGACCTTGTTTATCTGTCAGTGAATGCCGGATGGTATCCGGTCACACTCACACTGCCGGAAAAATATGAATGGAAAGTGGCTGTCAACACCGGTGATCCGAAACGTCAGTTTTTTCACAAAGATTTGATGCCTGACGTTAAATCTAAAATATTTTTAGGTGAACGTTCTGTTATTATTTTCATTGCTACCGTTGTTTAAGCTCAAATTATAATGTGAGTGTCAAAAATAAATTTTGACACTCACTGATGTAACCGGATTGCTCCATTGCTATGCAATTCCCGCAATCCTCAAACATCTCAAACTCCCATAAAATGACGTACTTACATTATTTCATAGCATATATCTGCATTTTTTCCAACAAGTCTGTTGTTTGTATAATAAATAACAGGCTTGTCATTTTTTAAACTTTTCTTGCTATTTTTTAGTTTCATTTGTACAATATTACTAAATAGAGCAATAACGAACGTTATGGTAAAAGGAGAGGTTTAAAATGAGTAGACTTGAAATCCCAGGTCCAGACAAAGGTCAGCTCGTCGTTGAAGAGCTGTACAAAGATCTGGAACGCAGAATTGAATCCAGCCCTCCGGGATTATGTCCGGTTGACATGACTCGTGCATTTATTGAGATGTGTCAGACACAATCCTGTGGAAAATGTACCCCATGCCGCGTTGGGCTGTGGCAGCTGAAGAACCTTCTGACAGATGTTATGAACGGTACTGCTACAATGGAGACACTTGATCTGATCGACACATTGTCTGAATCCATCCGCGAAGGATCTGACTGTCCGATCGGATACGAAGCCGGTGCCATGGTACATAAGAGCTTAAGAGACTGTCGCGAAGATTATGAAGAACATGTCCGTCAGGGACGCTGTACCTGCCATTATACTCAGCCGGTACCTTGCGTTTCTCTGTGTCCTGCACATGTTGATATCCCTGGATATATCGCACTGACCGGAGAGGGCCGTTACGCTGACGCGATCCGCCTGATCCGCAAGGATAATCCATTCCCGACAACCTGCGGTTTTATCTGTGAGCATCCTTGTGAGGCCCGCTGCCGTAGAAATATCGTAGATGATGCCATCAACATCCGTGGACTGAAACGTATGGCTGCTGATTATGCCGGCAAGGTTCCGCCACCGGAATGCGCACCTTCCACCGGAAAGCGTATCGCTGTCGTAGGCGGTGGCCCGGGAGGACTCAGTGCCGCTTATTACCTGCAGTTGATGGGACATCAGACAACCGTATTTGAGATGCTTCCAAAACTCGGTGGAATGCTCCGCTACGGTATCCCGAACTACAGACTTCCGAAAGATCGTCTGGATGAAGACATTCAGGCTATTCTTGAGACAGGAGTTCAGGTAGAATTTGGAAAACGTATCGGTAAAGATATCACAATTCAGAGTCTGCGCCAAGAATACGATGCTGTTCTTATTTCCATCGGTGCAAGTACTGATAAGAAGCTTGGCATCGAAGGCGAACAGGCAGAAGGCGTGATCTCTGCGGTATCCTTCCTTCGTGATGTTGGAGAAGACAAGAGCCCTGACCTGACCGGACAGGAAGTTGCTGTTATCGGTGGCGGTAATGTATCCATGGATGCTGTCCGCACAGCGAAACGTCTCGGTGCTAAAAAAGTAAGTATCGTTTACAGACGCCGTACTGCAGATATGACTGCTCTTCCGGCTGAGATCGAAGGTGCAGTTGCAGAGGGAATCGAAGTACTCACACTGAAAGCACCATCCAGAATCGAGACGGATGAGAACGGACATGTATCCGGTATCTATGTCACACCACAGATGATCAGCAAGATCAAAGACGGTCGTGCAAGTGTCTGTCCGACAGGTGAAGAAGATTTCCTTATCCCTTGCCAGACACTCATCGTTGCAATCGGACAGGATATCGAATCCGAACACTTCGCAGAAGCCGGCGTTCCGGTTTCCCGTGGTAAGATCATGACAGAGCGTTATGGCGGTTTCGACAACATTCCTGGCGTATTCGCCGGTGGAGACTGTGCGTCCGGACCTGCTTCTGTAATCAAGGCAATTGCTGCTGCAAAGGTTGTTGCTGCCAATATCGATGAATATCTTGGTTTCCACCATATCATCAGCTGCGATGTTGAGATTCCGGAGCCTCGTTTAAGCGACCGTGAACCTTGCGGAAGAGTTGAACTTACAGAACGCGAAGCCTGCAGCCGTGTCTGTGACTTTGAAGGCGTTGAAAACTGTATGACAGAAGCCGAAGCAAAACAGGAATCCCACAGATGCCTGCGCTGCGATCATTTCGGTTATGGTATTTTCAAAGGAGGGCGGAAAGAAAAATGGTAAATGTTACAATTGATAATCAGAAAATATCCGTACCTTCCGGAACTACTATCATGGAAGCTGCGGCAAAGCTTGGAACTCCGATTCCGAAATTATGTTATTTGAAAGATATCAACGAGATTGCGGCCTGCCGTGTCTGCGTTGTTGAGATTGAAGGGAAAGACCGTCTGGTCACATCCTGTAATAACGTTGTAACCGAAGGCATGGTGATCTACACGAACAGCCCGAAGGTACGCATTGCAAGAAGACAGACTGTACAGCTTATCCTTTCCCAGCATGACTGCAAATGTGCAACCTGTGTCAGAAGCGGAAACTGTACACTTCAGCAGGTTGCAAATGACCTGAACCTGATTGATCTTCCGTTCAAAGAACGTTTTGAAGATACACCTTGGGACAAGACCTTCCCACTTATCCGTGATTCACGCAAATGTATCAAATGTATGCGTTGTATCCAGATCTGTGATAAGATCCAGGGACTGAACATCTGGGATGTTACAAGTACAGGTTCAAGAACAACGATCAATGTAAATGGAAATAAGAAGATCAATGAAGTATCCTGTTCTCTCTGCGGACAGTGTATCACACATTGTCCTGTCGGCGCACTTCGCGAGCGTGACGACACAGAAGATGTATGGAGTGCGATCGCCGACAAGAAGAAAGTCGTTGTCGCACAGGTTGCTCCGGCGGTCCGTGCCGCATGGGGAGAGGCTCTTGGCCTTTCCAGAGAAGAAGCAACGATCGGAAAGATCATGGATGCCCTGAAAAAAATCGGCGTAGACTATGTATTCGACACTTCTTTCTCTGCTGACCTTACAATCATGGAAGAAGGAAATGAATTCCTGCAGCGCTTCACCAAAGGAGAATTAAAGCTGCGTCCGATGTTCACTTCCTGCTGCCCTGGATGGATCCGTTTCATCAAGTCACAGTACCCGCACCTGGTGCCACAGCTGTCCACAGCCAAATCACCACAACAGATGTTCGGTGCTATTATGAAGACTTATTTCGCACAGTCCATTGGTGTTGCTCCGGAAGACATTTACACCGTATCTGTCATGCCTTGCGTAGCGAAAAAAGGCGAACGCAACATGGAACTTTTCTATGGCGAGTATGCCGGACATGACATTGACACAGTTCTCACAACAAGAGAGCTGACAAGAATGATCCGTGCTGCACATATTGATCCAAAGAGCCTGAAAGACCGCGAATGTGATCCGCTTATGAAAGAGTGGTCCGGTGCCGGCGTTATCTTCGGTGCTACCGGCGGTGTTATGGAAGCTGCGCTTCGTTCCGCACACTATCTTGTAACAGGACGCAATCCTGATCCGGATGCATTTAAGATTGTCCGCAGCCCATCCTTTGAGACGGGTGTTGTAGAGGCTGAAGTCCAGATTGGTGATGCTACGATCCGTGCTGCTGTTGTCAGTGGTCTTGGAAATGTACGCAAACTGCTTGAAGCAATCGAGCATGGCGAAGTACATTATGACTTTGTGGAAGTTATGGCCTGTCCTGGCGGATGCGTCGGCGGAGGCGGACAGCCGATTCACGACGGTGAGGAACTTGCGCATACACGTGGTGCAAACCTCTACTTCCTTGACAAGAACGCGAAGATCCGATTCTCCCATGAGAACCAGGATGTTCTGAAACTGTACAACGATTTCCTTGAGAAACCATTGTCACACAAATCACATATGCTGCTTCATACAGATCATACAAAGTGGGATATGCCTAGATAACAGAACTTATTTCTCTGAAATTTAAAATCAGAGCCAGAACGGTTGCCATATACAGCGGCCATTCTGGCTCTTTCTATTCAAAAATTCTAATCAAGATGCATTTTTACCAGTTATTTTATGATTTTATTTCATTTTTTATTATTTTTTCACAATAAACTGCTTATTTTTCATTGTCATCTAATCTGCATTCTGATAAAATGGACTTATATAGTTACGATTATAGAAAGAAGAATACATTATATTATGAAGAAAAAAATCAAGATACAAAATACCGTCTACTGGAGTATTGCCGTCACGCTGATTTTTACAGTCATATTCATATTCATATGCATTTTTAATCAGAAACAGTTTCATTCTTTTCAAGAATCATCCCAACAATATATCCTCTGCAAAGATTCTGTTGAGCAGTTAGAAGAAGGATGTGATTATCTGGTCGATCAGGCGAGACTTTATGCAATGACCGGCAATAAATATTATATGGATCTTTATTTCAGAGAAGCACATTTGACCAAACGAAGAGAACATGCTTTAAAACAGCTTGAGGAATATTTTGATGGTACACAGACTTTTACGTCTTTAAAATCTGCATTAAAATCTTCCGGAGACTTAATGAGTATTGACTATTACTCTATGCGGCTCATTGCGGATGCCAACGGACTTTCCGAAGATTCTTTGCAGCAGGAAGTCACAGCTGTCAAACTAACTGATGAAGACGCTTTATTAAGTTCGGAAGAAAAGTTAAAAAAAGCCAGTTCTATTCTTTGCGACAATACTTATCAGGCTTTACTTGTTCAGACGAAAGCGAATCTGGCAAACTGCACACAGAGCCTTTTGGATTATACTCAGAAGAAACAGAATCGTGCACAGGCTATTTTTTCCGACAGTTTCCGTAATCTTAAGATAAGTACCTTTATCATGGTCTTTCTTATGCTTGCCCTTTGCTTTACGATCAGACATCTCATTGTACAACCTCTGATAAGCTATAATGAGAGCATTCGTCTTGGCGAGATTTTTCCTGTACTTGGAGCTGTAGAACTACAGAATCTTGCAATTACTTATAACCAGGTGTATCGGGAGAATCAGCAGACACAACAGTTGATCCGGCACCAGGCTGAGTATGATGCACTTACCGACTGCTTCAATCGCAGATCCTTCAAGAAATTTCTAAGCCTTTATGAAACCGATGCCGAAAACCATCCATTCGCACTGATCCTCATTGATATCGATGTATTCAAATCAGTGAATGACACTTACGGACATGCAATTGGTGATGTTATTTTGAAAAAAGTTGCTGACTATCTGAAAGCCGCTTTTCGGAACAATGATTACGTCTGTCGGATCGGTGGAGATGAATTCGCGGTTCTCATGGTTGAGATGACAACAGATTTACAATACACAATCAAAGATAAAATCAATTCTGTTAACCAACAGCTCGCTTCACCTGAAAAAGGACTTCCAAAAGTATCACTGAGTGCCGGAGTAGCATTTTCCGACCGTGAGAATCCTGGGGAAAACATTTTCGAGGATGCTGATAAGGCTTTGTACAAAGTAAAAGAAAACGGAAGAAATGGCTGCGGATTCTACTAGGATCCACAGCCATTTTGCTAGTTCTTACATTTTATTCTACTGTTACACTCTTTGCGAGGTTTCTCGGCTTATCTACATCAAGTCCCTTTGCAACACTTACATAATATCCGAGCAACTGCAGCGGAATCACTGCAAGGCTTCCCATAAAGTGTTCATCCACCTTCGGAACATAGACTGTAAAGTCTACCTTATCTTCCATTTCGTAATTGCCATAGTTTGTCACACCCATCAGATATGCGCCACGGCTCTTACATTCCATCATATTGCTGACCGTCTTCTCATACAGCTTGCTCTGTGTCAGAACTCCGATTACAAGAATATTGTCCTCGATCAGACTGATTGTTCCATGCTTTAACTCACCTGCTGCATAAGCCTCAGAATGAATATAAGAAATCTCTTTCAGTTTCAGACTTCCTTCCAGACATACTGCATAGTCAACTCCACGACCTACAAAGAAGACGTCATGTGCATTCGCGTATTTAGCTGCAAACCACTGGATTCTCTCCTTATCCTGAAGAACCTTCTCGATCTTCTCCGGAATTGTCTGGAGTTCAGAAATATAATAGCCGTACTGCTCGTCTGTGATCAGACCTTTCACCTTCGCAAACTGAACTGCAATACAATCAAGAGCTGCAAGCTGTGCGCTATATCCCTTTGTTGTAGCAACAGAAATCTCCGGTCCGGCCAGTGTATAGAACACCTTGTCTGCCTCACGGGCAATACTACTTCCGATTACATTTACAACCGCAAGTGTAGCAAGTCCTTTGTCTTTCGCCATACGCATAGCTGCCAATGTATCTGCTGTCTCTCCAGACTGGCTGATCACGATCACCAGAGCATCCTTCACCAGAGGCATCTCACGATAACGGAACTCAGATGCAAGCTCTACACGAACCGGAATCTGTGCCAGCTCCTCGATCACATACTGCGCCTCAACTCCTACATGCCATGCAGAACCGCACGCAACAATGTAAATCTGGCTGTATTTCTTGATCTCTTCCTCTGTAATATCAATATCCGTAAAGTCGATCACTCCGTCTTTCACAACAGAATTCAGTGTGTCACGGATTGCTTTCGGCTGCTCATAGATCTCTTTCATCATGAAATGCTCAAAACCAGCCTTCTCTGCTGCCTCTGCATCCCATTTGATCTCTGTTGTCTCTTTCTCAATCTCATCACCGTTCAGATCATAGAAATGAGCTTCTCCCGGAACAAGCTTTGCAAACTCAAGGTTTCCGATATAATATACATTTCTTGTATATTTCAGGATTGCCGGTACGTCAGATGCCACGTAAGTCTCACCATCCGCAATACCGATGATCATCGGGCTGTCTTTTCTGGCAACCCAGATCTCTCCCGGATAATCCTTGAACATCAGTTCAAGTGCATAAGAACCACGTACACGAACCATAGTCTTGGCAATCGCATCGATCGGTCCTAAGTTATATTTCTTATAATAGTAATCAACCAGCTTGATCACTACTTCTGTATCTGTATCACTGTAGAATGTATAACCATGCTTTAACAGCTTCTCTTTCAACTCTGTATAGTTCTCGATAATACCGTTATGTACTCCGACAACTTCAGACTCAACTGTACCGGATCCACTTCTCTCACAGTTTCCGGACACATGCGGATGTGCATTGATCTGACTTGGCTCCCCATGAGTTGCCCAGCGTGTATGACCGATACCGCAACTTCCCTTGAGTGCTTTACCACTGTCTGTCTTCTCTGAAAGATTACTCAGACGTCCCTTTGCCTTAACAACCTGTGCCAGATGCTCTCCGTCACGTACTGCAAGACCTGCTGAATCATATCCTCTGTACTCCAGCTTAGACAGTCCGTCCAACAGAATTGGAGCTGCCTGATGGTTTCCTGTAAATCCTACGATTCCACACATAAATAATTCCTCCTATTAACTATCTGCATCCCTCTCTATACAAATAGTCATATGCATTTCCATGTTGTTTTCCCTTTTTAATGAGTCTTTTCATTTCATAATTGTTACGAAAAAGTTAAATAAACTCATACGTTAGTTTAACACACATAGGAGAAATAGGGAAGTGAAAATTGCATTTTGTATCTTTATTTGATCTTTATTCCCCTGAAATACAAACTACTTTGCATCTTTTTTTGTAAAAGGCAATGCCATAAAATATCATATTATGGCGGCCATCATTTTTCAGATACTCTGAATACCTTCTGTCACTGATTTGTCCGAGTGCCTTTTCACAGGCTTTGTCCAATCCAGAGGCTTCCCTTGAATACTTCAATTCAAAGATAATACCTGTATCTGGATCTTCCGGTTCAACAATAATATCCGCGAACCCCTCTCCTGCTTCTATATTTGATCTGACCACCCAATCGGTGTTTCCTGTTAACAGACCGACTAAAAGTGTATGATAAGAACTTTCCTTTTCTTTCTCTGGTGCCTTTGTGTCAAAAACACTGATTGAATTACTTAGGGTCCTGTTCAAATACTTCTCCACTGACTCAGTATTTCCTGTTTCGATTGATTTCCAAAAAGCGGACAGCTGTTCCGTATTATCACGCAATTTTTCACCAAACCATTCCTGTATCTGAAGTTTATACACCTCTCGCACTTCTTTATTGGGGATAACTAATTTATATGCTCCTTGTTCTGTCGTTCCAACCTGCGTCAAATATCCTGTTGTGAATAACACACTCCAAATATTATCAATACTATTGTCGATTTCATCATAAGTCAATTCAAGACGAACAGACTTTTCTATCGGCTCTCCAGCAATCAAACGTTCAATCTCATCCCTCGTTGTCTTATTTGCTTTCGTAATAAATCGTTTCACAAGTGAATTTCCACTGCTATTGATCCAGTAGCATTTTGGCTCTGCTTTTGAATCTTTACAAAGCAACTCAACATGGTTGATTACGTCCCATGGACAATAAATATCTGCATCTCCAAAGTGATATCCATCATACCACTCTTTCATCTCAGGCAAATGCGACTCTAAATGATATGCATCCAGCAACCTTTTAACTTCGCTCTCTGTGAATCCGAATTGTTCATCAAACCGAATATCTGTAATTGAAAGAATCTTAAAATTGTTGAGTCCAGTAAAAATACTCTCTTTAGAAACCCGCAGACACCCTGTTAAAACAGCAAATTGTAAAAAATCGTTCGTCTTAAGTGTCTCTTCCAGCAACCCACGGATCAAAGTAACCATTTCTTTATAGTAACCAGCCTGAAAAGCTTTGTCCAGAGGCACATCATATTCGTCAATCAACACAATTGTCTTCTGTCCATAATGCTTATACAATAACTCTGAGAGATTTTTAAGTGAAAATCTAAGTTTTACTGAACTCACCGGACTTTGTTCCTTGTTTAAAGAAAGCAGTTCACGATACATTTCTTTATCATCATTATCTAACTTATCACTTTCCATTAAAAACTTAAACCGTCTGGCTTCAGCTGTAATCAGTTCAGCCAAACTTAGCCTGGCCTCCTCAAATGTTGTTCCCTCAACACCTTTTAGCGTAAGAAATACAACCGGGAACTTTCCCATATACGCTTCACAAAATTGCCGATTCTTTGAAATATAAAGACCTTCAAACAATGTCTTATCTGCACCAACTTCAAAAAAGTAACGGAGCATACTCATATTCAATGTTTTTCCGAATCGGCGTGGTCTGGTAAAGAGATTCACCTTCCCCCAATTATCAAGAAGTTGTTCGATTAATTTTGTTTTATCGATATAATAAAAACCCTGTCTCCGGATTTCTCTAAAATCTTCGATACCGATTGGCAATTTCAATGCTATATCCATTCTTTCATGCTCTTTCTATATATTCTAAAAAATCAGTTTCTTATTTTCTGTTGCGCCGCACAATGCTTTTCCATCACTACGCCGGCCAGTCAGGGAATCTCCCATTCACGATTGCATGCATGATCCTGTCCTTCGCCCCTGGCGTCTCCCTGTTGATCTGCTCCATCAACTGTTTTGCATACGCTCTTTTTGTTGAACCATCTACCGGGCAGGTATTCTTAACCACACGGATTCCCTGATCCGCCACAAAGTGCGCTACACCTCGCTCCGGAACATACATCATCGGACGGATCACCGTCACTCCCGCTTCCGGCAATTCTGTCACCGGCGGAAATGCATAGAACCGGCCTTCATAGATCAATGACATCAATGCTGTCTCTATAAAATCATCCTTATTATGTGCATATGCCATCTTATTGATTCCAAGCTCTCCCAGCCGTTGATACATCGCACCCTTCCGAAGCTTTGCACACAAAGAACACGGCCTTGCATCCTTATTCTCCTGAAATACAATCCGGGCGATCTCTGTATCGACCTGCTCATAAGGAATCTCCAGATGCTTACAAAACTCTGCTACGCCCGTAAAATCCATTCCTTCAAATCCCACGTTACAGGTAATCGCAGATAATTCGAATCTCTTCGGATAAAATCCCTGCAGCAGCTTCATCGCATAAAGCAAAGTCAGGGAATCCTTGCCGCCGGAAACACCTACCGCAATCCTGTCACCGTCTTCTATCATGTTGTAATCTTCTATTGCCTGACGGATCAGACTTAATAATTTCTGTTGTTTCATACTTCCTTCATTTTTTCTTTCACTTTATCCGGTACATCAATCAGTCCAAATCGATAAAACATTCCATAAATGTAGGTAACGCCCCTGATATCTCCAAGAGCCTTCGGCCTTTCAACCATTTCTCCTGTCTGCTTTATATTATGAAATGCCAGCCTCACTGAACTCCAGGCCAGGCTTTTACTTTTTTCCCTGCGATCGATCCATAATTCTTTCGTGTATTCGCCATTTCTTCCTTTTCTCACTTCATAGGTGAACAGCAAACCGGAATATGTTTTAAACGTTTTATTTTGATAACTGAGGATCATATCCCATAAATGCTCCTCACTCGGTTCTTCCTGCAGTTTTCTCATTAGATCATAATTCATATCAGAAGCTTTCCTCAACTACTACTTTGCATCTTTCTATGCTCATCACATAACCTTTCCAATATTAGTTTCATAATATCACTTTTCCATAATACTTTACAACAATTTTGCGAAATTCAGGTTGCGGATTTTGTAAGCACCTCTTATACTTTATTATTATGTATGAATGTGGAGGGATGAAAGCATGAAGATACTTCTGATCAATGGGAGTCCAAAAGGTAAACGAAGTAATTCATTAAAGCTTGCATACAGTTTCATTGAAGGATTTAAAAATGAATATACGGATAATGAAGAAAGAGAAAGCATCTCCATTGATGAACTCCATGTGGCTTCAATGGAAATAGCTGCGTGTAAAGGATGCTTTGCGTGCTGGCAGAAAACGCCTGGTATATGCTGTATCAAGGATGATATGCAAGCGGTTATTAAAAAACTGATTGAGGCCGATCTTATTTTATGGTCTTTTCCACTGTACTATTTTAATGTTCCAGGTATCTTAAAGAATTTGATCGATCGTCAGCTTCCTATGAGTCTTCCTTTTATGAGTTCAAAGCAGGACGGATACGGAAGCGGCAGTCATGACTCCAGATATGATATGGAAGGTAAAAGGCATGTGCTGATCTCCACCTGTGGTTTTTATTCCGCTGATGGAAATTATGACAGTGTATTGCGGATGTTTGATCATTTTCTCGGCAAAGGAAATTATACGACCATTTTTTGTGGTCAGGGAGAATTATTCCGTGTCAAAGAATTGTCTGCCAGAACAGATGATTATCTTGCCACTGTAAAATGTGCTGGCTCAGAATATGCAATGACCGGAACAATCTCTGAAGAAACAGATGCGATACTCCACACGCTTTTATATCCCAGAGATGTATTTGAAAAAATGGCGGATGCCAGCTGGGGCATAAGTAAAACGACCGGAGAAAAAGAACCGGATGATCTTGTATTTACCCGGCAAATGGCCGCTCTTTATAAGAAAGATGCCTATGATGGAAAAGAACGCGTGCTTGAGATACACTTTACCGATTTGGATCACACCTACCAGATTCGGCTTAGCAAGACAGGAAGCGAAGTATTTACAGATGGAATCCTTTCCTCAACTACCCGCATAGATACCCCTTTTACTGTATGGTCCGCTATTTCCCGTGGAGAAATCGGTGGCGCAGAAGCATTAGGAAAACAGATGTATACGGTATCCGGTGACTTTTCCCTGATGATCGATTGGGATAAATTCTTCGGAAGCACATCTGGGGTCAAACAAACTGAGAAAGCGCCACAAAATACAATTGAACAGAAAAAGCCTTCCATGATGACAATGCTTATACCGTGGATTACGTTTTGGATCGCTGTTTCTATTCATCCGGAAATCGGAGCTGTGATAACACTTCTCGTGATCGCAACTATACCGTTTATTATGAGAAAACATAACTTTGTGATCTGGGATCAGCTCTCTATGGCAGCTGTTGCTCTACTTTCTACAGCAGCAAATATAACCGGAAACGGAGCTCTTCCAACGAATATCGGATATCTTATATTTGGACTCTTCTGGCTGCTTTCATGTCTGACTAAAGAACCTTTATGCGCAACATATGTAAAATATAATTATGGTGGTGAAAGTGCACATCAGAACCCTCTCTTTATGAAGACAAATTATATTCTTGCCGCGGCATGGGGTGTGTTATATGTGCTGACAGCAATCTGGACCTTTCTACTCAGGAAAGTCGGGTTTGGAAATGTACTTATCCTTATGAATAATCTGATTCCTGTATTGATGGGACTTTTCACAGGATGGTTTGAAAAATGGTATCCTGCATGGATAGCAAGGGGCAAGAGAAAATAGGATTTTCTCTTGCCCCTTGTGATTCTCAACTGCCGCTTTCAATATATCTTCTATACGCCCAAGTTTTGACAATTCTAAGATATGCATCTCCATGTTTAAATCTACAACTCTTTCAACAATTCCAACAACTCTTCCTTACTGAAGCTTCCACTTCCCATTTCTTCTCCGCCAATAATCTGGTCAGCAAGAGCCATCTTCTTTTCCTGCAATTTCACAATATTCTCTTCTATTGTTCCCTTGGCAATTAATTTGTAAACGGTTACTACATTCTCCTGGCCGATCCGGTGTGCACGGTCTGTTGCCTGGTTCTGCACCGCAAGATTCCACCATGGATCGTAGTGTATTACAATATCTGCTGCTGTGAGATTCAGTCCGGTTCCTCCAGCTTTCAGTGAAATACAGAAAACCGTGGTATCATCCTTGTTGAATTGTTCTACCATCTGTAACCTTTTCTCTTTTGAAGTGCTTCCTGTTAATTTATAAAAAGAGATCTTTTCCTGTTGAAAGCGTTCATCCAGGCGGTCAAGCATCGAAGTAAACTGGGAAAATAACAAAATTTTATGACCGGCTTCTGCTGCCTTATGGATCAGATCCACACATAGATTTTCTTTTGCAGAAAAATATGGATAATCTTCATATATAAGTGCCGGACAACAACAGATCTGACGCAATTTTGTTATCTCTGAGAGTATCACGATCTTCGATGTTTTGAATTCTTCTTCCGTTTGTTTATCAAGTAAGAGCTGCAGCCTTTTTACATGTGCATCATATAGTCTCTGCTGTTCTTCTTCGAGATTGATATAGGTATTTTTCTCGATTTTGTCCGGCAGGTCCGTTAATACATCTTTTTTCAGGCGGCGCAGGATGAATGGATGCACCATCTTTTTCAGACGTTTTGCTGCTTCTCCGTCCGGTTCAATTACAACCTGCTGCTCTATTTCTTTTCTGAATTTCTGATAGGTATACAGGAATCCAGGCATGATATATTCAAAGATACTCCATAATTCACTTAGTCTGTTTTCTACCGGAGTACCTGTCAGTGCCAGTTTGAAGTCTGCCTGTATCTTTCTAACTGTTTTTGCCGCCTGCGTACCATAATTTTTTATAAATTGTGCCTCATCAATTATCTGGTTTGCAAATCTCAATCCTGAATAAACCGATATATCCCTTTTCAGCAGATCATAGGATGTCACCAGGATTTCATTTTCTCCCGCCTGTTGAATCATCTTTTTTCTTTCCTCGGCATTTCCTATAATGATCTGAACCGGAAGCTCCGGTGCGAAATGATCTATCTCACTCTTCCAGTTCAGAACTAAGGAAGCCGGAGCTACGATTAAACTTCTGCACAGGCTGTTGGAAGTTCTGTTGTTCTCTTTCTTCTCATTTTCAATCTGTTCTGATAACAAAAATGTGATCACTTGCAGCGTTTTTCCCAGACCCATATCATCTGCCAGAATCCCTCCGAAACCATTCTCTTTTAAAGTCTTAATCCACAGAAATCCTCTTTTTTGATACTCTCTGAGAATATTCTCCATTTTCTCCGGGATTTCAAAATCATTATCCTCTATCGTCTTCATATTACGGAGCAATGATTTGAATTCTCTGTTTTTGATAACAGGAATTGACTGATTCTCTTTCAACTGCGTATCCAGATATAATGCCCGATATTTCGGCAAATAGATATTCTCCTCCTGAAGCTCGCTGTCCTTTATCCCCAAACCTCTCTGTATCTCTGAGATAACGGCAATTTTATCATCATCAATATTTACAAAATCTCCGTTTTTCAGGCGATAATATTTCTTCTTTTTCTGATATCTCGACAGGATCTCTATTAAATCTTTCTTTTGAATATCCTCTACGGACATCTTTAAATCCAAAAGATTTCCTTCAATTGAAATTCCAACTTCTATCTTCGGAGTGCTTCGTATCGTGATTTTTTTCAGTGCGTCGGATATGTAAACTTCTCCAATAGACTGCAATTGCACGATTCCATTCATCAGCAGATCATACATTGCATCTTCATCCTCTGCCAGCACCCATAACTTTTCATTCTCATTTACTGCATTAAACCATACAGCAACCTTTTCTTCAATCTCTGTCTCAAAATACAGATCTCTCGCATTTTTCTCTGTATTTTTGTCCCGTACATTATACTTTTTATCCCCATAAACAGCCATTAACCTGCAAGTTATAAAATCTTTCTGTGGCATATCGAGATAGATTTCATATTTTGCTTCTGCAATTACAAAATCCTCTTCCTTAAATTCTTTCTCTCTGCAATCATATTTTTTTCTTAATTCAGGAAGAAAATCCCGACAGAATAATGGAATATCTTCTTTCTGGATAAAGGCCATTCTGCCTTCTATGCATTTTATAAACTGCTGAATATCGTTCTGCTTTATCTTTGCAACCCGGAATACACTTCCCTGCAAAAAATATATATCATTCCGTGAGCTTTCATAATGAACCATCGGCTTGATTTTTATTTCTATTCCATTATCTTTTCCCTGAATCTCCAGCTTAGGGCTATAGTTTTTCTTCTCATCCAGATGCCAGATTTTTTCCACTCTTTGGTTCTCTTTCAAATAGAACGGCATTTCCCCTATAGCATCAAAAAAATCATCCAAATCCTCTTCCGTCAGCCAAATCGTCTTTCGTATCTCTTGGGTTGAATAATAGCCATAACCATAGTGATATGTAGAATATGGTCGTCCGTCTTTATTATTCTTCACCCATTCCCTTATAAATCTCACCAGATTCCTTGATTCTTCCGTAAAAGCATCTTCGGTATGAATAAATGACAGTTTTTTCCCATATGAATACTCTCTGCTCTCATCCAGATTTTCGAGAAAGCCTGAAATATCTTTTAAAATATACATCTGGCTCACTCCGATTTTAAAAGTAAGATTGATTTCATCCTGATTCAGCTCCAGATGTGGTTCCAAAACGACCTGTCCATGTACTCCCTTCTGTACCACCGGTGCGGTCTTTCTCCTCATATGCACATCCAACAACTGTTTGATTTCCTGCGTTGTACTTCTGCTGCGAATTTTCGCATTCCTTTTATTCCCGCTGTTGTTTCCCAGATAATCCTTGATAACTTTTCTTCTTTCGCAATATTCCATATATTCCAGCAATACCGCAATACAGTGTTTGCACAACCCATTATAACTGTAATACGCAGGGCACTCACATGTCATCTCATAAACTTCCTGATCTGTATAATCATATTCTCCTGTAACATAGTAATGATTGCCTCCGCTCCCGGCAACCTGTGCACTGATATAATCTTTATCCTCTGCCTCACTGACTGAAAACTCTTCAATCTTCCAGTCTGATCTCTGTATGGCTTTTCCCCTTTGAAAAAATGTTGTATTAGTTAATTCTTTGATGTATTCTTCTGTGATCATATCTCTCTCATCCTTTAGTCATGCAACTCTAATAGCAATCCGTCCGGGGCATGAAAAAATGTCATCTTCTTGCCTTTTTATTCCATTATACTTGTGAGTCGGAGTCATCGCAAGATAGTGAGGAGAAGAAGCAATAAAAAATGCTGAGAAGCTTCCTACGCTTATTCCATCATTCTTTTTTTCATATAACATATATATTTTTCAATTCCCTCCGGACTTTTAAGATTATATTTCTGATCCATTTTTAAGAAATAACTCATTACAACAACATCATCCATAATATTCCGGCTTGCATCATTATCATCAATACCTTTTCTAGCAATTCTCCATGGATCTTCTAAATGTGTCAAATCTTTCAAAAACCATGCATTATATATCCCAAATGTGTGAAGTACAAGATCTGTAATTTCCTTTTCTTCTTCTGAAAGTAGACTTTCAATATAATCATTCGATAAATTTATTGTAATCTCCTGTTTTCCAAACTCCTTATATTTATTATAAACTTTCGGAAATACAGGTCCATATTTCCATGCTTCACATGGTTCTGGAATCATAGTTTTCCCCAAACATAGTTCACTGATTACCTTTATATAATATAGAATTTTTTGTAGAAACAAATTTGTTATTTCTTTTCCAGAGTTGATCACATATAAAGCAATTCGCTCAGCTGAAGTATCTGTCTTTTTTTCCTTCTCACATTCATCAATTGCACGCATTATCTTTTCAAATGCAACCGCTGAAACCAAATTTCGATTCTCTTCGGCCAGTTTTTTCATTTTATTTTCATCATTTAAAACTTCAAATAATAAATCCGAATATTTTTTTGATGGTAATTGTCCATCAATATATCTTGTAATTGTCAGTTCACCCAGTCCTAATAACTTCGATAATGGACGCTTTTCAATATTATATTTTTCCAATATTTCCTTTATCTCAGATATTGTAATCAAATTCTTTTTTTCTCGAAATAATTTTTCAACGTTATCTTCATTTTTATCGTCTAGTCCTGGAACATATATTTCACTCTTGCATTCATCACATATGCCATAATACTCTTCGTATTCAATCTCCACTCCTTTAATTATTCGTTTAGCTGGTCGTTTAAAAATATGATACGAAACTCTATTACGGCACTTACTGCATAAAAGTTCTCTCTTTTCCGTATACATGTTTGATCTCCTTTTCTTCTTCCTTATCTTCTTCCTTATCTTTCTTCTTGTTAATTCCTTGCTCTTTTTTATGTATCTTAAAATATATCCACTATGAAAGTTGCCGAAAGCAACTTCATAGCAAATATAACATTCTCTTTATTCAATCATATTGTTATCTGTTTTATTAGACTGCGTAAACATTACTCTTCACTCTTCATCTTCATGAAATGAAATTATGAACATTGGTTCTTGCCCATCTGGCCATGTAATTTTAACATAGATACACACCTTCACATAATCAGCTTCTTCATCGTATCTCGGCATTAACTCTTCATCGATTTTAAAAACATGCACTGTATCACCATAATGTTCTTCATTTGTGCTTTCTTCACTTTTTATATAATGTGATTCATTAATCTCCAAAAGGATTGCTTTCATTTTTGAATCAGTTACTACATATCTTGTGCGTAATAGTCGATTTTTATCACGATCTTGATCGAACGTGTAATCAAAACCAAGCTCTCCATCAAGCACTACCTCATGAAGTCTCTGAGCAATTATCTTGCCCATCGGATTCATGCACTTTCTCCTTTCCTTGTTTTTTCTTTATTATATAAAATGATACACTTTGTTGTCAAGTGTATCATTTTAAAACAACTTCGAATAGTTTCAAATCAAGATACATCTTAACTCCCACGAATTTTAAATGTGTATAAAAACACCCTGCTAGCTTTCACCAACAGGGTTGATCTGAATTTTTACTTGTAAAGATCTTCCAACGTTATCAGCCGAACTTCACCTCACTCTTGCGCCTGAAGAAGTCCATCTGTGAATCTACCTGGATTGGTAAATTTTTATGAAAGCTCTTTTCTCATACTCTTTACATTTTATTTTTTGTTGGCATCGGAACAAATTCCAACTTTAATTGCATCCCTAATCCCTGTGCAAGTTTTTTCACCATACTCAGGCTGGGATTTCTTGTTCCGTTCTCGATCCGGCTTATATCTGCCTGCGTAATTCCGGTTTTAGCTGATAAATCTTTCTGTGTCATATTCTGCTGCACTCTTGCATCAATCATCGCCTGGATAATATCATATTCCGGTTGCAGTGCATCATATTCTGCCTTTACCTCCGGATTCTGCAATGCTCTTTTTTTATAATCTTTATAGCTACTCATCGCCATGCCTCCGTTCATAATCTGCTTTATACTTCTTTGCCAGTTCCTTTTCTGCCTTTGGTGTCTTCTGCGATTTTTTTATAAATCCATTGGTCAGTACCGCCTTCTTTCCTACAATAAAGAAATACAATACTCTTGCAATATCTGACCCCTGCTTGATACGAAGCTCAAATATTCCATTCTCCAATGGTTTTGAATACGGCTCACGAAGCAATGAACCGTTCACTTCCAGTAAATCAATTGTCCGCAATGTTTTTGCCAGTAACTTAGGCTCCAGGGAATCTAATAAATCCTGCACAGGACATCTTCCATCTTCTGTATCATATAAAATGATCTCGTACATTAGTATGTTCCTTTCTCTTCATAATTATGATATGTTGTATTCAACATATTGTCAAGATGATTCCAAACACTTTTCTCTTTATTATTTCTCTGATTCATAGCTCTCTACTGTATTATCCATATTCCTTCCCCCCATTAAACTTATCAAACTATATACTCTTAGCCGGACGCACTGTCTATAATCTCTATTACCAAACACGATTTATAACGGCTCTCAAATACATGTCCACGATAAAGATATTTATGATTTATGTACATCGCATATCTCTCGGATACGAACTTCATAAATTTTCCCACTTCAATATCTGTTGTTTCCAATAATAGATGAATATGATTTGTCATTAAACAGTATGCATGTAAAATACACTCATATTTTTCCAATCCTGATTTTAAGATTTCCACAAAAACCTGATAATCCATCTCTTCTTCGAAGAGCTCCTTTCTCCTTACTCCTCGATGCATAATATGATATATCGCTCCTGGAAACCATTTTCTCTTTCTTCTCGCCACACTTTCCCTCTTCCTTCCTGTATAAAGTTAATTCAACGTGTAATCCCCGTTATGTTTATGTTATCAGGTTATTTACTCAAGAATCTGAGCTCATTATTAAGACAAATAAGAATCCATCTTTATACTTCTTTTTAATATACTTCTTTTTGTTATACTATCTTTTATGAGTGTTATATGATTAATCGTAGCAAGTTCTCACTTGATACGATTAATCACACATTCCTATCTCCATATGATTTCCAAGAACATTGACATACTTCTGTATGATTGAATCCTCGCTTGAAGAAAAGAATTATAAAATAACTGCCTTTTCCAAAATTTCTTGTATATATCCATTTAACGTCATATCATGTGACATTGCGCAGATAACTAATTGTTTATGCAGCTTTGGAGAAATCCTTATATTGAAACTCCCTTTATATGCTTTTTCCGGTTTTCTCCCCTCATCTTCACACCATTTCAAATATTCATCTACAGAGTTATGAAAATCAGAAATCAAATCTTTGGCATTATCACCTTCATAGGAAATTAAAGAACGAATTCCTAGTACTCTGCCAAAAAACATTTCATCTTCTTCTGAAAATTCCACACTTCCAAGATATCCCTTATATTCCATGATATTTTTCATATCAACTTCTCCTGTTCTAAAAATTCTATTAACTGTTTCACTTGATAGGCTTTTAACTCTTTCTGTGGATGTGGCTTATGCAATAAAATATTTCCATGATCTTCATTTACAAACATAACTCTTGATCCACTTGTTTTTCCCTTGTTTACTCTTGAGAAATCCAGATAGTTTAGCAACGCTTCGGCCTCATCAAATAAGAAAGTCTTTGGATTTGCTTTCAGTTTTTTTATTAATTTGTCTTTCTGTCCCATGTTATCCTTTCTTTCATCAATATTATATCATCTTTTGTTCAAAATGTGCAACTATATATAGTTGCACATTTGTTCATATATTGTCTTTATTAACGCTGTTCTTTTTATTACGTTTTCTTGTATCATACTATCTTTTATGATTGTTTTGAAAATAGTAGCGTAATAATCTCGCTACTATTTATCTTCACATATTCTTATCTCTATATGTTTTCCTAGTGCATTCGCATACTTCTCCAACATAATCAATGTTGGGGTACAGCCTGCCCTCTCAAATCTGGCGATATTCGATGCCCTTACTCCGGTGATGTCCGCCATCTCCTGCTGTGTCTTCTTCTGACGGTATCTTTCTTCTACCAGTTCTTTGATCACCTGCTCCGAATCTTTCTGCACCTTTTCTTGAATTGCTTCTGCATACGCTGCCAGACGCTTTTCTCTTAATTCTTTCTCCGCTTCATAGATCTCTACTGTATTATCCATATTCCTTCACCCCATTAAACTTTTCGCTATTATATCATTTATGATATGTTTAGTCAATATAGTCTGATGAGTTTATATATCTTTCACGGGTCGAGTAGACGCACTCCTTGCGGGCGTGCGCCCCTCACGGAATCCGGACGTGCGGCTTTCCCGCATCCGGCTCTTTACGAAACAAATTATTCACAGTTATCAGTCATATATACTGACATATATTTTCGGTCTTACCAGCGGATAGCTATTATCTGGCATATTGAGAAAGTTTACCCAGTTATAACTTTTCTTCTGGCTTCTTCTGTTTAGCCAATAGAATAAACTTCTCATTACCCGATATCGGAACGCCGTAATTCTTTCGGTATTGTCAGTTACGCCATAGTAATGGAAATAACCAGTCAGTATCTGATTCAGTTTTGCTACAATTTCCTTCGCCCTCTTCGTTCGCATCTCGCCAATCAGACGGTGGACTTCCTTGCATTTCTTTGCAAACTTCTTCTTACTGGTTTTCCTCTTCACTCTGAATCTACCATTCCTGCTCTGCGAACAGTAGTGTGTAAAACCCAAGAATGTGAATGTTTCTAACTTAGTTCCCTGTTTTGCACTTCTTTCCTTCGCAAAACGTCCGAACTCTATCAGTCTGCTTTTGCTCTCTTCCAGGCTTAATCCAAAGTGTTCCATCCTATTCTTTAAATGTTCATAGAACCATTCCGCATCCGATTTATATTGAAAGGTTACAACAAAATCGTCGGCATAGACCACCAGTCCCGCATATCCTCTTAGCTTCGGGGTCACTACTTCCTTAAACCACCAGATTAATACGTAGTGCATGTATATACACGAAATTATTGGTGAACATACTGAGCCCTGTCCACTGCCTTCCTCTGTTGCTTCAAATTCATAATTATTCAGGATCCCTGCTTTTAGCATTCTTCTGATTAATCGGATAATATTCGGATCTTTTATTCTTGATTCTACAAAACGTATGATCCAATCATGGTCGAGATGCTGGAAGAATCCTTTTATATCAGCATCCAGCACATAGTTGGTGGGCTTCCTTTCCAGCATTACATTAAGTTTCTTAATGGCTTTATGGCATCCTCTGTTCGGGCGAAAGCCCATCATTTCATCATAGAACATTGGTTCAAACACTGCTTCCAGTATTCTTCGTAATGCTTCCTGGACTAATTTGTCCTCATAACTGTAAATACTAAGAGGACGCATTTTCCCATTTTCTTTAGGTATTTCTACCAGTCTGGCCGGTTTCGGCCTGTATGATTTCTTTTTCAGTCTCTCGACCAGCAGCTCCAGGTTCGCTTCAAGGTTCTTTCCATATTCGTCCTTGGTAACGCCATCAATTCCTACTGCTTTGTTCCCGTCCATTTGGATATGGCAATCCCTAAGCATTTCTTTGTTAATAAGATGCCCAAGGGATGTAAAGACCATTTCTGGATGTTCTTTAGATAATTGTGATATTCTCGCCAATTTCGTTTCCATTAGTACCTCTATCTCTGTGTATAGCTAATGTTTCCTCTTTGATATAGTTTCGCAGGCCAGAGCCGGGAGGAACAGCTCTCTCTCGACTTCCCTCCGGCATTTATTTTGTTCATGCCTTCACTGGTACTATTCGGACCTCCGACTACCTGCATTTCTTTTGTCATCCTTCTTTTGGTTGTCAGACATACTTTCTGTTTACACACTTCAGGGAGAAAATGCAGGTTCTCTCCAGTTGATATATATTCCCTGTGTAACATGAATAGTTCCCGCCAACGCCGCAGAGGTATGTAAAATCTCACCGTAACGATAAGTACATATGTTGTCTTCCATCCAGACCACGATGTCGACCCTCTGGTTCTTTTGGGATTTCGGCGCTCAATAGCTATCCCTGTTACCTTGCTGTCTACGCTTAATCTGCAACGTTACCGCGGCAGACTCAAGACTCGCTTCAAATGCTGTGGTTAGCAGCTTATTTGATGGGGCTTCCACCCATCGGACTATATACCCTTAGCTGGACGCACGGTCTGACCCTTACATATCGTTGTATATTTTGTTCTGTATCTTTCATGAGGTCTGCCCTCACTGTGGTTCCACTTCGTGCTCATGGTCTTATCTTATAAGAACAGTACGCTCCCATAAGATAAAGCTACGAGATTGTGCCGTTCTTCCGCTCAGAAAATGCTTTTTTCAGATAAGCTGCGCTGTCAGGAAGGGAATACTGCCGATTCTATCGTGCAGTTTCCTCCGCTGACAATTCGCCTCTTCACAGTCAATGGGTGTTCTTTTCATAAATGGTCTCCTTTTAAATACTGATTTCACAAAATCACTTGCCTGACCTTGGATTTTATGAATTCAAACAACTCTTTTTCCAATTCCATTACTCATAGTCCAATAGCACCATTCCCCTTAAGCTGTTCTTTCACTTCATCACTACATACAACGCCTGTGAAATCATATGCCTCTACATTAAACCCATTAATTACTTGCGTTCTACTATTGTAATCACAAAATAAATCACTCATATAATAAATCTGTCCCGTTGTAGTGATGGCAACCAATTCTTCATTTTCTGCATTAAATGCAAGATCTAAAACTTTTCCTGTCAATGAAAATTTCGGTGCTGCTGGATACCACCGTCCTTTTCTTCCTTCATCCCAAGAGAAATAACGTAACACAGTGATTTGATTCCTATTTCCTGCACAGGCAACAGCCATCTTTTTTGTATATCCTGTCATTATACGACAACCTGCTTCTGGTTTTAAAATCCTTGTTCTTTGTCCTGTTCCTATGTGATACATACTTACAACACTATTTGTTGTTGCGACCGCAATAAATGGCTCTTGCTTAAATTGAAAAATCCCTAGTATTTTTCCCGGCTCGCTATTTACCTTTAACTCTTTGCCTGAGCGTATACTATTAAAATATACATAATTTGCCCTTGCATCAACAATAGCAAGTTCTCCATTCTGCATAATTGCCGCATATTTTATTTCTTTCCGAGAATCCTTCAATATCTCACTTTCTTCTGTATCTAAATCAAACAATTCTATCTTTTGTACATCATTTTTTCGTAAAATTTTGTTACCATAAGAAGTAACTTTTTGTTGCTGATTAGATAGCAACTCTCCCATTAAATAACAAAATCTCTTTTTATCATTCCAATTCCAGCACCATACTCTGTTTTCTTCTTTACCGAGAATCCATTCTCCCGTTTCCACAAGATGAATACTTATTGTGTTCTCCGAGCAAAAACGCTCTTCTATTTTTTGTCTTTTCTCCAAATCCCACAACTGAATCTTTCTTTTTCCATCATAAACATCATAGCTCAATGTAACGGCATGCATACCATTGTCTGAAATCGCTGCATCATATAACGCTGTTCTTTTCACGTCTAATACATGTTTTACCTGTCCTCCCGGATAACATATATTTACTCTTCCATCTTTATAGCAGTTTACTTGCAGTTGTCCATCTGAAGATGATGCCTGGGAAAAAATTTCTTCATTACCTGTAACTTTTTTCATACGCGTTTGTATAAATGTCAAATCATAGCCACTACATATATCTTCATAAGCACGTTTTTTTCGCTCATTGTAAATACATTTCCCATCAAAAATTCGATATCTGTATTCACGATTGTTATAATATATATGAATAAATTCATCTTCATCAAAAATAATTTTTCTTAGCCTTTCATTAAACTTTCCTTTAATAAGACCGTTTTCTTTCCATTTTTCATTACTAAATTCAAAAATTTCAATTCCGCTTATCCGTTCTGACTTTATATAAACTAACAAATATTTTCCCACAAAACTCATGTTTTGAGGGAAACCCTTTAATTTCCATCTTCCTTCTGTAGCCCCAGTATTAACATTCCACAATGTCATCTCTGCTCCTGCCATTCCTACCAGCCATTCATTATCTCCGGAAAACTGAAAGCTCTGATATTGCTTCATCATCCCATTTTCACATCCAATACTATAATCAGATAATATTGCTCCCCGAAGTTTTATTCTTCCATCTTTTTGTCTCAAAAGTCGAACTCGACTCAAATCAAGTTCCGTATAATCTGCATTATCGCAATCAAATATTGTTACAAGATTCAATATCTGATTATATTTTTCGTTTTCTCTTTTCCCCCTCGCGTCTACTGCCACAATTTGTGCGGTTGCACTCCAATGATGTTCCGACATTTCAGCAATATAACAACTAACAGCATATGGAATTTTCCGCTGATTCCATATTGCATCTACATTCTCTATCGTTGTTTCTTCTTCTATGTATTTTGCAGAAAGATAATCTCTGTATATTTGATGATGAAAATAAACTCTATCATCAATTCTTTTCAACAAATGAGACTCTGTCAACAAATAATCTTCCATATCAAATTCGTTAAAATCAGGTGTCTTACGAATTCTATATTCCCTCTGAATTTCTTTTGTTACTGAATCTTTTGAAATATTATTAAGCCCTGCTTCTACATACATTTCTAGTTCATCTATTGATACATGAAATCTATTTTTCTTTTCATATTCAAACGCAATATTAGGCAAAATCCAATTCAGTGCTGTATATGATTTTAAGATTTTTTCTCCATCAATTTCACTTCGCTCCAAAAGAATTGCCATTTGAGCAATATAATAATTTTTTAATAATTGAGTCACATTTTTAATCGGTTCAATCCATTGTAAAAACGAACAGTCCCTATGCCGATTCATTATTGGATAAATTTGTTTGTACATAGATGCCAGCATTGGATTCTTAATTAATTGTCGTAATGTATAATTTTTTTCGATATTCTTCCATTCCTCTTCATCAAACACCATCTGCAACTGTTCTTCCCTAAGTGGCTGCAGTACTGCTTCCTTAAAATTATTCATTCCATATTTTTCAGTAAAACTACTACGAGATGATACTATAATTTGAATACCGGTCATTCTAGCAAATTTCTTTATTTCAGTTGTCAATTCTCGTTCCGATATAATTTCATTCATCCCATCAAGAAACAAAATTAATTCTGAAATATGACTTTTCTTTTTTGTCATATTTATAAATTTGTCCCTATCTCCAGAATAAAGAATTTCGACAATTCTATTTTCTATATTCGTCCCATATGCTTCAATCTGCTCAAGAGGAATATACAAAGCTGTTCTTCCTTGTGAGGTCAAATCTCTACAGGCACTCAACATCATAGTTGTTTTTCCCATCCCTCCATCTCCAAGAAGTGCATAATTATCCCCTTTTTCTAAAAGAGCCAGTATTGGATTCTTGTCTTTATATATTTCCCCTTCACATGCGACATCTGCAAAAAAATCATTTAAAATATTTTCTGGAATACGATCCTCAAACATTTTGTTTTCTTTTTCAGCTGCAATAACATCATATGCCCTTCCTCGATTTACCGACGTTGTCAAATAAAAAGGATATTTATTCATTTCTATCTGTTCATCATCCATAAATCCACGCCATATAATAGGATTTTCTGCCCATCCTAATGGAGAAAACCATGTATACGCTTTTATAAATCCATGTCCCGTCTGTGTATCATATTCTCCGACAAGTATTGTGGCTGAACAGCGCTCTTCAATTTTTATTTCTCCGGCTTGTACTGAATGAATATATCCATATGATTTTAATTCATGATAATGCTCATGTCCGCCAAGCCATAAGGAAATATGTTTATCCCTAAGCATATTCGCTACCTGTCTACTTTCCTCTGTGTCAAGCATATTCATAGCATAATGCGAAAGAAGAATTGTTGGTTTCTGTTCATTTAAATTTTTAAGTGCTTGATAAAGTGCAGCCGTTCCAACAATCAAATTATCCTGTTGTTCCTCTGAATATGCAAGTGTACTATCTATATGTAGAATATTAAATTCTTCTGTTTCAATATTAAAATGAGGACGCTGTGAATTCTGATAATATTTTAACCGCTCAGGATTATATATTCCCTGCAGGAATTTTCTAAAATCACTCTGCCCTTCATACAAATTTGATAATGTTTCCTTATCAATATTCCCTATTTCTGGCTTATAATTTCTTCTCCATGTCTTCTTATCTTCCCAGAGCATTTTACGCACTATATTTATTCGATCCGCAGCAGACCGATTCACGTCATGATTTCCTGGCACTATAAATAGTTTTTCCGTCGAAAGATTCCATATTTCGCATAATTGCTTCAAAAAATCTATAGATGGAAAAGGTTCTTTATAATGCTCACCGCTTGAGTCGCGAATATCTCCTGTACAAAATATATAATCGTATTTAATTCCATTACGTAGTAAATAATCGGGCAACTGCTCTCTCATGCGTACAGATTCCACTTCTGTAGTATTTAAATGTAAATCAGATATATGTAGCCATTTTCTTATAGCCATTTTTCTGCTCCTCCTTTGTTCTTTACTACTTTAACATAGTCTTTCACTCTATTTCCTCAAAAATAATCCCCAAGCCAAGCCCTGCTCCGAGTGCATTGCACTGGAATTCCATCGTCATTGACTCATCACCCTGTCCTAACTCAAATTCAAATGGTACTGGGGAAACAGTATTTCCTGAAATACTTGCATCTGTTGACCATACTTCTTTTCCATCGATTTTTATATTAATGTCTGTATATGCATCACTTCCTAAATATTGATCAATAACAACAAATTTTCCCTTGACATGCACACCCTCTGAAAGATCATAATCAGGATTCACAACATATACAACTGCTGCATCTATATAACAGTCTCCCGCATCTTGTATCTGATTAAACAAATTCCCCATCGTTATATACGGCTGATTTCCTTCATAAGTATTTCCTTGGACATCCTTTTTTTCACTTTCCCATTTTCCAAGTCCAACTTGATCCATAGCTCCAACATCAATATCTTTTTTGTAACAATTATTAAAAAGAGGCTTTTTTTCTATTGCCTTCTTATCCAACACATTAACTACTATAGTATCAGAAAATTTTTCATATAATACTTTTATATTGTTTTCACCATCTACTGTAACAACAACAGGATCTAATTCAAAATCATTAATTTTTTCTACATGACCATCATCATACGTGGCCGTAACTTTTATATCGTCTTTGGAAATTTTAGTCCCTGTTGCAATATCCTCTCCCTTATATTCTGCTTTTATTGATGTAATCTGAGGAGTATGTGCCCAAATATCAACCTGGCTTATAAGTCCCTTATAATCTATAACTACTTTATTTTCACCCTCAACAACCTTTGTTGGTGAAATTTTAAACTCATCAATTGTGACGGTATCTCCAGCAATTGTTTTTCCCTTCACAATAAAATCTTTTTTCTCTAATTTATCTCCTGGTAAAACGTTATTTCCTTTTAAATATGCTGTAATCTCTGCAATAGATCGTCCCGGTTCATCTGTAGTTATTACATCTAATTGTCCATTGGATTTTAAGACAATATCTTCCGACTTCACTGTTCCCCAGACAATCCCCTTAATGCCTGCCGCATATCTTACGGAACAAGACTTTTCCACATTAAAAGGTTTTTTATATTTTATTCCTGTTTCCTTTGGATCTCCGTATGGCTCTAAAGTATAATATGTAGAAAATGGAAATTCCACTTGAAAATATCCTTTGTTATCCGAATCATTATCACCATTGGTCATATAGAATTCTGGCTCAGGTATATCTGTTTGTACTAAAAGATTCCCTATTGCAATTATAAAACTTATCACCGATAAAATTACACGTATGTTCTTTTCTTTTTTATCTTCATTTTTAACAATTTTATTAGCCAGACCTAATATCAAGCCTAATATTCCAAATACAATAGTTAACACGTATTTTGACATACCCTTTTCCTCCCTTTGATTAGTATTCGAATCATTTGCAACATTGTCTTTTTACATCTTATAAAAATGCAAAAAGACAAAGCCTTCCTGTTCCCAAGAAAAACTCTGTCTTTTTTATCACCACAGAATAATTATACCACTTTTTTCTTAAAGCTCAATGTTTTTCACGTCGCTTATTTTTCTCTGGATTTTCCACGATATACTCCAGAATCATCACAGCCAAAATTGTACTTTCAATTCTTTGATAATATCAAACGGAAAACACTCTGCGCATCCTTCGTCTTCAGATAAAAGATCTATCATTTGCTTTGCCAATTTTATTCCCTGCTGGCTATGTAATGAACCTCCATCTGTTTTCTGAACAGCATGAGCGGAATCTCTTGCCACCCATACCTGATCATAGATTTCCAACCAACTGATCAACTTTCTTACTTCTGAGTAATACTGATATTCATTGCTTTCTGTCGGACTTCCAAGATGTCTATAAAGTATATACAGTTGTCTCATAATATTTTCAGCACTTAAATCCATCGGGATATAAATCCTCACATTATCTTCCGGTAAAATCCCACCTTCAGAAATCCTCTTTCCTGTAAGCGCTTTTTCATAATCATCCTGCATCTCGTATTGGCTCGATGTTACAAGATTTAGTTCATTGACGTAAAGTACTTTTTCTGGTATTGGATGAATATCTAATTTGTGATGCATAGACTAACCTCCGAATTTAATAACTTGTATCTATACAATATAACACATTATTAACACGTCAAATCGACATTATAATGATACATCTGCTTGTCTCTGAAATAACTTGTATATTGTCATTAGTTTACTAGGAAAATTTGTCTATTCCATTTCAGACTTTTCTTCACAGTTGCGAAAGCACATATTTTAATCTTTGGCGGCACATGTATTTCGCACACGGCATTATATTTTCTCTCGTGGAGTTGCTTTACTTTAATTTTTCGCCTTTCTTGATAAGTCTGACTTCCGGAGTAAGATCTGTAAATACGCTACCGACGATATTTCCACACTCAGGGCACTCTATATCTTCAGGATAGCGGTTTCCTTCCCATACAGATTTATCATTATACTCCAAAATAGAACCACATTCTTTACAAGTCACTCTATGAATCATCGTCAGGTCTCCTTTGTTTTTTGTCTTTATTTTTTCTCACACTATGAGCTTCGCGCTTTACGCAAAGTATATCACAAATCTGCAAATAAATCAGCCTTGTATACGCCTTTATCTAACATTTTCATGAAGCTGTCCTTTACATCTGCAACATCTTCATGGTAGGTCATGCCATACCAAGTGTCATTGGTTTTCAGAACCTTCACGGAGAGCTTGCCCTGCTCCAGTAATTCTCCAATAAAAATAGGAATCAAATACTCCGCTTTCAAAGGATTCCCCGGCACTTCTTTCTCGAAGAACTCTTTAAAACCGTCCTCCAGCACATCCAGAAACTCCGGAGTCAACCCCCACATATTCATAGAGACCAAAGAGTTCACATCGATATCCACACCGTCAGCTTCTGCTCCATCCATCGTCTTAACGATGTTCTTGGTCTCCACAACTTCTGATAGATTATTCTCCACATCCATCTTGCAGATGCCGCGAGTCACACCACCATTATCAGACAATGTGTTCTTCAGCACGAAACCTGCCATGCAGGATTTTCCACCATTCACTAGATACTCATGGACAGCCTTGAATCCTTCCTTGCCATAGTAATCATCTGCATTGATCACAATGAACGGAGTTTTAATTACGTCCTTCGCTGCAAGCACAGCCTGTCCAGTTCCCCACGGCTTTGTACGGCCTGCTGGAAGTTCTCCCGGAATATCGTTGATATCCTGGAATGCATAATCCACAGTTACATTATGAGAGTTACAGATAGAAGCAATACGATCGCCAATGACTTCTTTGAACTCTTTCTCGATATCCTTACGGATAATAAATACCACATGGTTGAAACCAGCTTCAATCGCATCGTGGATTGAGTAGTCCATGATGATATGGTTTGCATCATCGACCGGCTCCAACTGTTTTATTCCTGTTCCAAATCGGCTGCCTATTCCGGCTGCCATGATAAGTAATGTTGTGTTCATAATTTTCTTTCCTCTTTTTTGCTACTCTATAATATCTTCCAGCAACTGAATCCAATTTCCAACAATTTTATTCTTTGAAAACTGATTCATGTTAAAGTATACAGGAGCTCCTACTTTTTTATTGGACATACTTTAATACACTGATAACAACAAATACATTTTTTTTCATCAACTTGTGGATATTCAAATTCCTCCTCATCTTCCACCATAGCAATTGCCCCTCGAGAACAAATCGCATAGCATGCTGTGCATCCGCAGCATTCTTCCTTTCTTTTATACAATACAGGAAATTTTTTTTTCATCATTCTCCCTCTTTCTTTTTTGTTTTATCCGCATACGAATACCCATAATTTTTCTGATACACTGTTATCTCTTTAAAATCCCATTTAATTTTCTTTTAATTCTTCTAAAAATTCTTTTATTCCTTATTCCATATCCTCCATATTTTTTTGCCACATAAGAAAATGTTCTTGTTCTAAAATCGTTCCAAAACTGTTCTCTATTTTCCGGTTTTGGAAATGGCGCCTTTAATGGCTGTTGCATGGAATCTTCGATCCGCGTCCGTTTCCATCTAATTTTATTTTTAATCTCTTCAAACAATTGCTCTCCTGCTTCAGTATTTACCAGAACTAACGACGTTCCCTTATCATCATCAAATTCTGAAGCTGCACGCTCAATTCTCCAATAATCAGCTATGGAAATATCTCCATTTCGATGTATTGATTTGTACTTACATTCATAACAGGATGGGCGTAAAATTGTATGTCCATAAAATAAGTTATTAAAAATTTCACTACTTATCCTAGTACCATTCTCCATTAAAATAGTTTCTACGTGTGCTGTCCAGCCAAAATCCTTTTTGTTCCTAAAATCAACACTCATCACCTTTGACTTTTTCTTCTTTTCCTGCCATTTCAAATATTCTTTCCATACTTTTTTACTTGGTACTCCATGGCATACAATATCTACACAAATTAAATTACTATATTTTTTTCCTAGATAATTTTTTAATCCAGCAACTTGACAACCTGTTCCCGAAAATAATACCAATCGTTCCTTATCTAAGTCTTCTTTTATGTTTTTGAATGTATCTCCCATCTTACTCTGAACATATTTTGATCCACGCATTTTATTTCGTTCTTCCGTATTTTCAGCGCGAACATGAACGGCCTGAAAATCTTCTGTTAAGATGCATCCATAAACTACACCATTATTTGCAAGCACCTGATCTGATATCGCTGTAAAAACACCGCCAGATCTTGACTCAGCTCTAACCTTTTCATCCTTATGCTGTACTGCATAGACCATAGGCTGTTTCAAACTCATTTTTACATCTCCTCATATGATTATACTTATTTCATTCCACTCAACACACTATTTTATCCAATTATTTTTTCTTAATTGTTTTAAAGACTTTTTTAATATTCTCTTTTTTTATGAGTGCAAATATACCAATCATAAGTATAATAGCATATCGTACCACAACTTTGTCGTATAAGAAAATAACTACTATTCCCGTAACTAATACACTTATCGATAAGATTAGTAACCTACCACTTCTAAATACAGTAGATACTCCAATCGCTTTTTTCACGCTAATCGTCATGTAGATATAATGACCCAATGCAAAAATCACATAGCAAAATAAGGTTGTATAAGCCGCAGCTATATAACCAAACAATTTAATTCCTACATAATTGAACCCTATGTTCAACAACGCCCCAGCCATTGAAATAAACATTGTAAATTTGTTCTGATCATAAAAGAATTCAACATTTGCAAACAAAACATACATAAAATTAAAAAACATTCCTAACGCAACTGGTGGAATTACATATACCGCCTCATAATATTTCTCATCCGCTAATATTTTCATCATTTCAGGCGCAACTGCTGAAAAAGCCACTGAGCAAACCGCCACAAAAATCAAGACAAGAAACATTACATCATCTAACTCTTTTAACTTCTTCTTTTCAAGCTTATCATACTGCCAAGGTACAAGTGCATTATTTACATTTGTAGTCACAATTTTCATTATCAAACCGGCATTATATGCAACTCCATATAAACCAGCAGCAGCCACACTCACCATTTTCTGAATCATAATTCGGTCAAACTGATCCAAAATATACTGAGAAAAATAGTGCAATAATAATGGCAAATTAAATGCAATAGCAAATTTTGCGTACTTGGGCACAAAAATTTTTTTCCCTTTTTTTAAATTGTACACAAATAATGAACTTCCAAAGCATACATTTACCAATACACAAGAAAGTATTCTTGCATATCCCTTTTCTTCAGCCAGAAGAACCGCTATTACACCTAATCCAGAATTTAATAAAACCATTAGTAAAGTTCTTATTACAACTGGTTTGTAAATGTACTCATATCTTTTTCGAATTGTCCAGAAATCGATTGCCGGTGTTACCAGCAGTTCCGCGAACATTGCTAGCATAATAAATGTCGGTAATCCTGTTAATTCATTGATCTGCTTACGAAAAATCATATATACGCAGAAGACAATAACGGTAATACCAAATGTAAGCGACTGCATTGTTGAAGTATATCCATCTCGATCTTCTTTATATTTACTCATTCCTTTATTAAACACTGCATAATTTAATCTCAGTGTTGTAATAATTGTAAAAATTTGAAGCCAAGAATTGTATACGCTAAACTGTCCATACTGCGTTGTGCTCATTAAACGAGTAAAAATAGGAGTGGTTACAAGCGAAATACATTTTTGAATAATACTACAAATCATAAACCAAATGGTTGCTTTTGCAGCAATTGGTATATCATTATATTTTTTTAGTATTTTTTTTAACACACTCTCACCTCAGTACTGAATTTAATTTCCACATTACTTTATTCTTTAGCCACTCAATTTTTCCCTTTATACTTTCTATCCGCATTTCTCTGACTATGCCTACATGTTCGATAGCTTCATCAAAATTCTTTGTATTCTCGTACGAATTTAAAAATTGATCACGTAATTTATGTTTTATAGATGGCACTTGTAATTGTTTATTTCCTGCCACTGCTTCAGAGATAGCTCTTTCTTCAAAATTAAGCTGTGCTTTAATTTTTTCAAATAATTCCTGACCCTTTTGGCTATTTATCAGCGCCACTGAAATATAACCAGATTTTATATTTTTAAGACTTTTTCTATCAATTCCCCAAAAATCTCCTATTGTCATATCGGAACATCGCTTTCTCTCCGCATATGAACATTGATAACAATTTTCCCGGTATGTTAAGGCGTGAAAAAACGAATGAAAATATGTATCATGAAATCTATCTGCAGTATATATTGTTTGTCCTTTTTCCTGAATCGAAAGACAAAATCCAATACTCGGATTTCTAAAGGAAACTCTATCGATCTCTTTTTCTCCGGCTACTGTAGCATAGTGTTCTTTTAAATATTGCATAGGTGGAACCCCATGGCAAATCAAATCAACACAATATAGATTTTCGTTATCTTTTCCAATATAATGTTTTAAGCCTGAAACTTGACAAGGTGTCCCAACAAATAGCACCTTCCTGCCCTCTTTTAATTCTCGCTCCACATCTCTAAAACAAAATCCAATATCACTCTGTACATATTTCGACCCTCTAAGTCTGTCAATTTGTTCTTTTGTTTTCGCACATATATGACAAACTTTTCCTTTCTCATCAACAGCTGCGCCGAAAACACTGCCTCCTGTCGAGATCACATATTCAGAAAGCACCGCTGCAATACCGCCAGATGATGACTGCTCTCTATCTTCTTTATTTTTTCTTTGGGCCGCATAGCAACTTCGAGGCTCCTGCAATTCATACGGATTATTTACAGGACATGTCCGTAAGCAAATGCCACATCGAACACATCTTTCTTTATCAATTACAGGTAAGGTTCTCCCTATTTTATCTACTCCGCAAGTAATTGCACTTTTGGGACACTTATTCATACATGCAAAGCATCCTGTGCATTTGTCGCTATCACATATCTGATAATCAAATGTCATTTCATCCTCCATGAGCACTTCCAATGGCATCTGCCAATTTTTTCTTCGATGTTTCACGTATTAGTTCAATCTTTTTCTCTACATAATTATAATTTATAGGCTCTCCATTTAAAATGCCTGTTAGATTGCTTTCTGAAAATTCCTTTTCCGGAAGTAATCTATTTTTTAATCCAAATTGTTCCAGTAATTGACTGGTTTTTGGACTCGTTGGTACACTAACAAAATTAGCATGATTCAAAATACTAAAAATTGATCCATGAAATGTAGTTGTAAATACTGCTCTGCATTGTCTTATTAAACTTGAAAATTTTAGCGGCCCACATTCACACTGATAATCACACCAATCATGCCAAAAACAACAAGATACTATTTTCAATCCATGTGCTTTGGCATAATTCTTCAGAATTTTTTTTTCACTTTTGCTTACATAGTATGCATACACAAGAAGACATTCATTTTTTGAAATATATTCATCCTGAAGTTCTTCGCCATATTTATCAATAGCAATGAGCATTGTTGGATCACATACAATTTCTGTCTCTTTCCCAATAGACTCAACAAATTTTTTTGTTTGTACATCTCGAACAAGCACTGCCTTCATTTTTTCAATCGCCTGCGTATATTTCGTATCCTGCATTAATTTTTTAATATCAGCTCCCCCAATACTCGCAGCATAAGAAATTACCGGATTTAATCCGCTTCCCCAAAAGATCTCTCGTTGGAAAACTGGCTGATTAATATTCCAAATTTCATCACTTCCTAAAACATAAACATCTGCTTTTTCTGATCGATCTACTACTGAAAAAATTTCCTGATCTTTTCGAAATAATTCCAATTTACGCATACCATATTTTTTTTTCTTTTCAAATTTCCACCAAAAAACAAATTCTTTTTTGGATGTTGGTCTGCTTTTATAGTACAAATTCGTAATATAATCTGGCTCTCTCGTCAATAAATGATTTACTGTATATCCCATATTTTCTAACTGCATTTTTAAACAATATGCTTGAAGAAATGCGCCAAAATTTGATGAATCAAACGGCGTAATCACTGTAATTTTCATTTCTTTATCTCCCTCGTTATTCTATTCCAATGCCGATATCAAATATTGAATGGAATCTTCTCGTAAACCGCGACGTTTTCTATCCACTTCTGTATAATCAATTTCTGTAGCTAAATCTATTGTTTCAGATTCTTTTGCAGATATAAATCGTTCTTCAAGCTGAAGTTGCTCTAAAATATTGCAGACTCGCGAATCTCGTACAATCCTATTATTTTCATCTGTCTTTCCAATTGAAAAGAACTTCTTATGATAAATGATAGAAAATGCAGTTCCATGAAACGAATCCGTAACCACATAGTCCGCATACTTGATAAGGCTTAAAAAATCACACGGTGACACATTTTTTTCAACTAATTTAATATTTTTGTATTTTCTCAATACTCTTTTAACACCGCGCCCTGTGTAAAGCACATATGCTTTCAATCCTGTCCGTTCAATAAGTTTTTCGACAGCTTCAACAGCTGCATAACTATATCCAATAGAGTAAAAAAAGATATAGTGTTCGCTTATAAATTTTTCACTACATATTTGATCATATTTTTTAGAGAAATGAAGCAATGTAGGGTCTAAGCAAACATGTACTTTTTTATTTAAAAATTTTTCTAACTCAATCTGTGCATCTTTTTCTCTAACAGAAATCGCATCAAAATCTAATAAATATCTTTTATATTTTTCTGCATTTTTTTTCTCTTGTAATGAACCGTCATTCAAACTTACCGCGTATGAAATTTTTTTTGCCTTATGCTGAAATGGAAAGAAATAATTATCATCACTATCTTTTGATTTCGGATTCCAAATCTGATCACTTCCGCAAACTAAATTTTCAAACTGGTTATTTATTTTTTCAAGGTTCATCCCATATTTATATGACTCTCTCGTCAATTTCATAAAGTTTACTCGAAATAGTGAAAATTCCTTCTGTAAACGTCGAATAACTCTAAAATACTGTAAATTCCCAATATTGTACCGTACATCGTCAACGGTACGTATTCTTCTAAATAATGCATATAAATAATCATAATTATGGGGTTCATAGTCAATTATCTCAGCCGAATATCCTATATCCTCAATCGCTTGCTGGAGTGCATATGCCTGAAGCACCGAACCGTAATTATTTGATTTATGAAACGTTAGTATTCCAATATCCTTCATTATTTTCTCCCAACCTAATTTAAACCCTTATTCCTAATTTAATTCTTCTTCACACTTATAAAGAGCTGCCGCAATTACCTGATCCATATCATAGTATTTATATTCTCCTAAACGGCCACCAAAAATCACTTTTTGCTCTGCATCTGCCAATTTCTTATATTCTAAATACAGCTTTCCATTCTTCTCATCATTAACAGGATAGTACGGCTCATCTCCTGGTTTCCATTCACTACTATATTCTCGGCTAATAAAAGTTTTAGGTAAGTCGTTTCCCTGTTCATCTTTACCAAACTCAAACCACTTATGTTCAATAATCCGTGTCCATGGCGTCTCTCTATCTGTATAGTTGACAGCTGCATTTCCCTGAAAACTAACTTTGTCTAATAATTCGTTTTCAAACCGAACTGATCTATACTCCAACGTACCTAATTTGTATTCAAAATAAGCATCTACAGGACCTGTATAAACAATTTTATTTGCAACTGCATCGAGTTCATCTTTATGTTCAAGGTAATCTGTATTAAGTTGAACCTCTATACCATCTAGCAAATTAGCAATCAACTTTGTGTAACCACCGATGGGAATTCCCTGAAATAATGCATTAAAATAGTTGTTATCAAAAGTCAAACGTACAGGCAAACGTTTAATAATAAACGCTGGTAACTCCTTACAATCACGCCCCCATTGTTTTTCAGTATATCCCTTAATAAGTTTTTCATAAATGTCACGCCCTACCAGGGAAATTGCCTGTTCTTCGAGATTTCTTGGTTCACCCTCAATTTCTTTCCGCTGTTGTTCTATCTTCTCTTCTGCTTCCTCTGGCGTCACAACTCCCCACATTTTATTAAATGTATACATATTAAATGGTAACGAATAAAGTTCTCCTTTATAATTAGCTACCGGGCTGTTTGTAAAACGATTAAACTCGGCAAATTGATTAATGTAGTTCCATACTTTTTTATTATTTGTGTGAAAAATATGTGCTCCATATTTATGAACATTAATACCTTCAATTTTCTCAGTATAGATATTTCCGCCAATATTTGGACGCTTATCTACAGCCAAGACTGATTTTCCATGTGCTTTTGCTTCATGTGCAAAGATCGCACCATATAACCCTGTTCCTACCACTAAATAATCATACATTAAATTTTACCTCTCATATTCATACTAAAAGAAATATTAATTGCTACTGCTACTGCATAAAAACAGAATGTACTGTCATAAATTGGATTTCCTGTCATTCCATATAAAAGCACAAAAAACTGAATCGCAAATGAAACAGCAAGTGCAGCTTTTACATCATTTAATTCTGTACTTTTTTTATCACAAACTAGGTTTATATTTTTCCAAGTTCCTATAATACTCGTTATCATCGTAAACATAAATACAAGGAATCCAAAAAATCCATTCTCACATAACAATTCCAGATATATATTGTGGCAGCCTGCGGTTGCCCCTGTTGCCTCACTTAGACCAGATTTATATCTAAAACCGTACCATCCAATTCCTATAATAGGATTTTGTTTAAATATTTTTTGAGCTCTTTCCCACATAAGAATACGTAATAAACTTGCATTATCCGATCCAGCAGTTTGAAATCTTTCAAAGACTTGGGCAATTTCAGGAATAAAATCCATCAAAAAATTCAGTCCCACTAAAGCAACAGCTACTGCTATCATTAATTTAAAAGATTTTTGGAATCTTTTTTCAGGATTGATAACGTAATAAACAACTACTAATGTCACAATGCCAAAAAGTAAATGTGCTCTTTTTGAAGTAAGCAAAAGTGCTATGCCTGTTATAATTCCCCCATATAGCAAAAAATCTCTATTTATTTTTTTGTTCTTTAATCCATTATGTTTCCTTTTAATCCTAATAGAAATCTTCTGCTTATTATTTACCGTTTGAAGAGCGAAAAAAGCCGCCCAAACCGTTAGCAACACAATAGTGATATATGTACCATTCTGAGAATAATGATCGGCAAGCGCTGCTCGATATCCATATGTTCCATTTTTAGTTCCGTTTTGATATTGTTTATAGGTCGCTTCAATAAATATTCGATATAACCTATTATTAAAAAAGAACAATATTGTCGCTATAACATTAACTCCACCTACTATGGAAATAATTTTAGGTGCTTCTTTTATCCACTCACAACTCTTTATACTCGCAAAAATAAACAAATACGCTGCGATTAGTCTTAAAGAACTATAATATTCTCCTCTAGCAAATTCTTGATTCCTGTTTAAAACAACAATCATGAAACAGAATAACCACGGTAAAATAATTCGACTTTTTTTATATCTGAATGGTAATACTAATGGCAATGCACCAGATAAAATTAAGAGTGCTTTTCTCAAGCTAAATGGCATAACATACTGAGCGATTCCCCAGTAATTTGCTGCGATTAAAAGCAATATTAACCCACTGATCATGAAAATTGTATGATTAATTTTTATTTTCATTTTTCACTCCTGCTTTGCTTTTTCCTTTGTATCTCTCTATATTTTTTTACAATAACATATGCATATAACATTATATTATTTTTGTATAACAAAAACTTAATCTTTTTCTTAAAAGGCTTTTCTTCTACTCTACTTAAGATTATATTCCACGGAGTTTTGTGAATTACCATTGATAAGTCTTTTGTTTTTTTTCTAAAAGAATCTGTATTCTCTTCCGCTAAATACGCACGATAGCATATTTGTTTAAGTTTCATTAAAATCCAGTCTGTATATGAATCATATACCTTTCCTGTCCTGAACCCGTATTCTCTATCCAATATCTCAACTGGCATGGTTAATTGCTCAACAATTCTAGGATTATATTTATTTAAGACACTGTAATCATTTTGAATATAATAGTACCACTTCTCGTATAGCATCCCTATTCGATATTTTTTTGACCCACTTAGCATTCTCAGTGCCCAAATTGTATCTTCACCAACTGCAATTCCTGGAATAAATTTATTCTCTACTGCAACTTCTCTTTTTAAAAAATGAGCCCAACACCCCTCACCATTAAATTCCCATCCTTCTTGATCAATTTTCCATCTATCACAATTTTTCGCAAAAATGTGACATTCCAATTCCTCTCTTTTTGAGCTACTATCTAAAAGTTCGAACTTCACATATTCCGTTCTACTTGGAAATTTGTTCGGTCTTTCATTGGTAGTCTTTATTTTTCCCACTACCACATCACATTTTTCTTTTTCCATGGTTGTAAGCGCACTTTCCAGTAGCCATGGAGTTAATAAATCATCTCCATCCACAAATAGAATGTACTCCCCTGTTGATTTTTCCACACCGAAATTTCGCGCTACAGAAACACCTTCATTATTTTTATGAAAAACCTTTATTCTCGAGTCTTTTGCCTCTAATGTGTCTAATATTTTCCCATAAGCAGGTTCACTTCCATCATCGACAATTATAATTTCAAAATTTGGAATCGTTTGAGCAATTATACTATCCAAACACCTTATCAAGTCCTCATACAATGTATTAAATACAGGAATAATCACACTTACGCTCATTAACTTTCCCCTTAACATTTACTGCTGCAAATTATACTCTGCATAACCAATTCGTTCACATTCCTTTTTTCTGCCGTTAAACCACATCATTATCTTATTTTCTTGCTTATTAAATATAATTGTTGGCTTATAAACTGCATCAGCATCCCAAGATTTTCTTTCGGGCGAAATAATCGGATTGTCTTTACTTCTGATCCAATTACTTACACCATCCATTGATTCAGCAATGCATATTCTAGCAGTATCTACATTTTGATATCCAATATAAAACATATAATATTTTCCATTTTCTTTCACTACATCACAACCACCAACTTTACATTGATCATATTTTTCATCTGATTTTGTAAATATTGGATTATCTGTGTATCTTTTCCATTTGATTCCGTCTGTACTCTCCGCATAGCAGAGAACATCTGGTTCAAATTGTTCACCTGCAGCATACCACATTCTAAACCGATTCTTTTCTTCATCCCAGAGAACGCATGGATTCATAACAGCGCCTTTTTCATAAGGTTTTTCTGGTTTTAAAACAGGTCTGTCATTCATTTTCTTAAAATGAATACCATCCTCACTTATTGCAAAACCAATCGCACTATTTTCCCTGCTTTGCCCTGTATACCACATCAGCCACTTTCCATCCTTTTGGCAGACGGTTGCACGATTAACCCGCTCTTCCCAACTTCCAATGGCTCCATGTTCCAACGATACTTCCCACTTTTTCCAACTTAAGCCATCGCAAGAATCAGCACAAATTATTCCACTATTTTTTCGTTCTGATACAAAAAGTCGATATCCATTTTTAATCTGCATTACGTACGGGTCAAAAACAGATGCTGTTGTTTCATCACCGAATACTGGAAATTTACATTTTTTCCATCCGCCCCGTTCAGGTTCATAATCATAAGTAGCTTTTTTATTATATGTATATTCAATTTTTCTTTTTATTTTTGAAAATACATTATTCATTTATAAAATTCCTCTGTATTAATTATTATTTGTTGCAATTTCCAAGATAATATTCACATAGTTTCTTGCGAACTGTTCTACAGTAAATTCTTTCTTAAACATCTCAAGAATTTTATTCTTTGCATCATTCAAATCCGAACTAGGCATCTCTTTTATTTCAAGTATCTTATTTTTTGCTTCATCTAAAGTATCATAAAATTTTAATCCAGGTTGTTTAAATTGTTCAAAATACTTATTGCCTCCTGTGCGGCTCATTACAACCGGAATTCCAAGAGACAGAACCTCCAGCAATATCAAATCAAAATAAGTCTCATGATTCGGCAAAACAAAAACATCAGATGCAGCGATAAGAGAATGAGGATCCTTTGTCCATCCAATTTCAATCCAATGATCATTTTTTAATCCAGTCATAGGCTCTTCCTTGCCAGCAATCAGAAAATATACATTCTTATCTTTCAGAATCTCTTCCCCTAGCTTCTTTAAATCTGCATATCCTTTAATTTCATTATGTCGTCCTGCATATGAAATCACAAATGCATCTTCCGGGATGCCGTATTTTTTTCTATATTCTTCTCTTGAAATCTTTGCTGTACAGCCAATTATTCCCGTCGGCATATAACGATATTTTCGTTCATCTCGTAGCTGCTCATATCGCTCCCATGTATGATAATAAGGCTCTTCTGCCTCTTTGCAAGGGAATACGATGTAATCTGCTCGACTAAATGAATAGGCGTCCATCTCTTGAATTCTTTCAACCCATTTTTTGAATATTTTATAATCAGTTGGATTTAGCCACGCCAATTTTTCCTTATATTTTGCACATGGAGAATGCGAAGTAAGAATCACCTTTCCTTTATAGTTTTCTAATGTTTTCCGACACAAATACATCGCATCGATTGAATGAAAATGAATCATATCATATTGATATAGGGATTCATCTAAAGGATACGCCTTTCTCTCATAAAAAATGTCATCTATTACTCTTCTGAACTCCCGTAACCGTTTTGGAATCTTATCTTTATTTTTCACGGTATCTCTTAAACTTTTAGGCGCAGCTTCATAAAAGGAAATATCTACCGGAAGTTCTTCACTTTTTTCCAATGTATCTAGTCCCTGTTTTAAATTATACAAATAACCAGACGGCCCTCCCACAGGTTTAAGCATACTTTCTGCATAATATATCAACAATTTCGGTTTACTCATAACATAATCCTCCTCATTCACCTTGTCAGCATTCATATCTTATCTTTCCTCTTTACTGTGATCATGAATGCCTGCGTTGCCCCCCCCCGAATAATAAATTTAATAACAGATTTTGACTTTTCTTTAATAACAATCACCGGAGCTGTTTTTACTAACGCTCTACCGAAATTGTTATATTTTCTAAAATTGTCAAAAAATTTCTTACGTAATTTACTATTCTTCGATGGTCTATTTAATTGCTCATTATGTAAAATCGCATTTTCAACATCAACATCTAGAAGCTTTAATCCCGCACTTTCAACAAGTCTTTGACCTTTTTGACTTTGACAAAGAATAAGCGAAACCCCATTCTTTACCTCTCCCTTTAATTCTGTCCCCCAAGAATCTCCTAAAGTGATATCTGAAACTCTATCTAAGGTTGCAAACCTACAAGAATAACAATTTTCTGTATAATCATATGAGTGAAGGAAAGCAATAAGATAATTATCCATTGTATGCAATGCAGCGATTGGTTTTCCATCTTTTTTCATTTCATATAAACTTTTAATCCGGAAACTGATATCTGTAAGATTCTTTATATCATAGCCATATTCTTTGAGACACTTCTCCAATAAACGTGGCGAAGGAGTTCCATGACATATCAAATCCGCAGTAATTAAATTGCTATCATTTTTTACAAACCGCTTTACGGCTGCCACTTGGCATGGCAATCCAATAAAAAGCACCTTCTTATCATCATCCAGCAAAGATTGTATTTTTCTATAAATTCCTGCCGGGTTACTCTTAACATATTTTGAGCCTGCAAACTTCCGGGCAACATCCATTTTATTCGTCACTTGAAATTCAAACTTTCCATCATGAAACAGACAGGATGCCACATATCCACCTTGTTCAATAAAAGTACGAATAATTGCAGATGCCGCTCCACCTGATGACGAGCGATCTCTTAACTCTGGTTTTGCCCATCCTTGATACCACCACTTCGGCTTATTAGTCGCATTATCAGTTACATTGGGACACACTTTTGTGCACAACCCACAATTCACACACTTCTCTGTATTAATTATTGCATTATAATATTCTAAATTATCCTCTACCGTGATTGCATCTTGGCGACATTTTTCCAAACACGCCATACACCCATTACACTTATTTAATCCACATACTGTTTTCATTTTTCCACACCACTTAGCGCCGCTCTCAACCATGTTAACGATCTAATCCTTTCAGCATCAAGTAAAGCATTTACACGATTATAGTCAATCCTAGACTCCACAATGCTCATATCTTTCTCATCTTTAGCAACACGATTTGTCAGATTTAAAATCTCCAAAATGCTTTGTAACCTTGTACTGTATTTTCCTGGATAAACAATTACGAATTCTTTATTAAAATTCAAAGAAAACGCTGTTGCATGAAAAGAATCTGTTACAACATACTGTGCCCCATCAATCAGTGCAAGAAAATCTTCAACTTGTGGATTGCAGAACATTTTTCCGTTTTTATAAAACTCATGTAATTGGTAACTTAGATATCTGACCTCTAAACCCGTTTTAGCTGAAAGTTCTTTCGCATAGGAATCAATCCTTGGATTTCTATTTAAGTTATAAATCAGAATATATTTATCATCCGTATATTTACCTGAAGAAATCTTTCTCCACTCTTCTCCCGTAAGCAATAATGTCGGATCTAAAACATTTACACTACCTTCAATTCCTAATTCATCAACAATTTTCACGCCGGACAATTCTCTTAATGAAATCTTATCATATCTTTTTAGTAATTTTCTTGTTTCACCCATTTCCTCATGCTCTAATTCACTCTTTCCAAAACTAGCTGCATAAGATATTTTTCTTGCAGAATCAGGAACAAATGCTAAATAATATGGGTATTCAATTTTTTCATTCCACCCATAATTCCATACTTGATCGCTTCCTGTGCAGTATATGTCATAGCCAAAGTTTTCTTCTTCTAATTCCTTTTCAGTTTTATATGTTTTAGAAGTCATATCAATGCGATTATTGAGGAACTTAAAAAACATATGAAAACGAATAACGTAAGATGGAATAATTATCACCCTGGCTGCCGTTCTAATTAAAAAGCTTTTCTTAAACTTATCTCCTTTATTTTTTATTCTTTTTAGCATTCCCAAAGGGGTAAAACGTTCAGGGTAATAATCTATAACTTCACAGACATACCCCAGTTCCTTAATTTTTTCCTGCAATGCGTATGTCTGCAAAACAGACCCATAGTTCACAACTCTATGCTGCGTTATTATCCCGACTTTTTTACTCATACACTACTAATCCTTTCAGCTATCACTTGGTTTCCCATAAGGTAAGATACCTTTCTTCCATAGATTTTGCCGCAAATCTCATATCAAATTTATTTGTAGCAATTGCTATATCGCTTCTATTTTTATTGGCTTCTTTTTTCACCAAAAAATCTACCCAGAGGTCAATATTTTCATTTCCGATTTTCAAAAAGTGTGCGCTATCGCTAATTTTAACTTCTTTTGTTATCTCATCAGAAAATAAACACGGTAGTCCTGAATACTGTGCCTCAATTCCAGTTACCGGAAGTCCTTCAAATAACGATGGTAAAACAAAAATATCCATTGCCTGATAATAATTTTCTACATCTTTATGAACACCAGCAAAAATAACACTATCTGCGATTTCAAGTTCTTCTGCTAATTTTTTAATGCTTGAAAGTAACTCCCCATCACCTAAAAGTAACAGCTTAGCATCTGGAACTCTCACCTGTACTTTCTTAAATATTTGTAAAAGATACTCATGATTCTTTTGTAAATTAAATCTGCCAACATGACCAATCACATACTCGTAATTAACACCTAGTTTCTGACGCATTTCAATTCTCTTTTTTTCGTCAAATGCAAAGCGACTTATATCCACTCCATTTGGAACGAATTCAAAATGATCTTTTCCATACAAATATTTTCCTGCCTCCGTTGAGCATGCTAGCCGAACATTAGCGTTCCATTTTGTTGTTCGGAATAATAAATACTTTGCTATTCCTTTTATCGTGTGTAGAAAACCTGCGCCATGGCTGTGTGCTATTCTCCACGGGATTCCATGACGTTTTGCTGCGCCCAAATAAAACACAGCTAAACTGCTTAAATGTCCGTGAACTATTCTATATTCCTTATGTTTTTCAAAAAAAGAATTCAGCTCAGAAATATACTTAAAAATATTCTTATCATCCAACACAGTGAAATGGTATATCTTGCCACCCATTTCTTTTATTTCTTCTTCATATAGGCCAATGGCCGCATGGTGAACTACAAAATCAAATTGTACTTTAGATCTATCAACCATTCGGTACAAATTCATTATGTAATTTTCCATTCCTCCGGCATTTAATGATGCCACAACCTGCAAAACTCTAACTGGATTCGTCATATTCATACCTACTTTTTTAATCATCTTCTCAAGAAATTCATATAAAAGCTTTTTCTTAATGAGTTGGGTAAAATACAAACAAACGCTTGACCCAAACCGCTAATACAAAAATCTATCGGTGACATATACCCCTTTTTATATTGCCCCCATTTAAATCTCAAAACAGTTTTCGCATATTTCATACCACCACGACGTTTAAAGAAGTCTTCACTTGTTCTTATGTAATATAAAGACTCTGGGATATTGTAACTTTTGATATGATGCTCTAACACCATTCTTGCAAACAAGTCATAGTCTTCATACAATAAGACTGACTGATAGTTTCCGCTCTTTAAAACAGCACTCTTTTTATACATAACTGTCGGGTGTAATATAGAGCACCTCCGGTGCATAAATTGTTCAATTTCGCTATTTTCAGTAGGTACTCTATGAATTGATATAACATTCTCCACATCGTCTACGAACTCAGCCTCATATGAACCAACTATCCCTAATTTGGGGTCTTCTTGAAATTTTTCTAACTGTCTTTCGCATCTTGTATCAACTACATAATCATCTGAGTCCATTCTTGCAATCAACTCATTTTTTGAAGCCTCTATTCCCTTCGCAAGTGCCGGACCTAAACCAAGGTTTACTTCATTTGTAATAATATTAAATAAATCCGGATGCATTTTCACAAAAGTGTCAATTACTTCATCGAGCTCAGGAGTAAGAGGTCCATCTTTTATGATAATGAATTCATCCGGTTTAATAGTCTGATTTAACATACTTTCAATGCTCAAAGATAAATAATCCGGTTTTTCCTTATAATATACCGACATTAGAACTGTGTACTTTGAGTTTTGCATCATTATCTCCTCTCTTTTCTCCCTAAAAATATCTCTTATGCATTTGGGAATCCCCCTAAAATTTCTTTTGTATCTATCTATACATCCTGAGTTTCAGGATGGTATTTCATTTTCATAAAGCCCCTGTGTGATAATTACAGTCGGCTAAGTGTTTTCTTATGCTGTCGTATCCTCTCGGCGCAACAATCATATTTTTCCTGTTTTCTACTTCATAAAACATCCGTTGAGTACACTCGTCTGGTAACAGCAATAAGCGAAATGTTGCTTTATACAGTCGAACCTCGTATAGCCCATTATGATGTTTTTTCTAAGTGCTGTATTGTTGTATCGAACCCTGTTGGCGTATGGGCTTTATTAAAACTGTATATATCATCCAATTCATTCTCGCGCCCCATTGTTCAACATGAACAATACATACCTCTTCATCACTCAACACCGCTCACTGATATGTACTTATCATCGTCACCCATGCTCTACTCAACAGCTGTTTTATGAAGTAGAAATCATCTATTTTTCTTTAATTTTCATGACTCAACAAACCGTTATGATGTAGGTGTCATTAGCGGGTCAGATAGTGTACTCAACAGCAGTTTCAGACGTTAATGATAAGCTCATGGATTTTTGTTGTTTTCTCCTGTTTTCCGCCATTTCCTCATAACTTCTGAAAAAATTGTGCCAATTTTGTGTCGCATGGGTTAAAATTTCAGCATTTTGTATAAATATCCAGCATTTATGGTTCATATAGATGTGAAATATAACCAATTTTAGTACCCCATATAGTGTGCAAAACAGGTTCTTTTCGACGATGCTACGTCAATATGGTTTGTTGAGTAGACATTCCTCGGCACAGCGATCGTATCTATCACACACTCACCCGAATCTCCCCATCCTCTTTCTGGACATCAAACACAAGCGGATGCTCCTTCCCCCACTCCGGATCTTCCTTCTCCTTCTCATTCCATTCCTTCCATTTCTGAATGAAACCATTGTGGATCAGGTTCTCCGCCGCAAGTCTTGCCTGCACCGCTTCGTCATAATTGTCGAAAAGACCAACATAATAGCGCTTTCCCTTGAATCCGATATCCACACGATACCGATTACAATTCTTCAACTGGAAAACGCCCCGGAAACCACTCATGTTATCTTTTCTGCTTTTTCTTTTTTCCAGTACTTCAACACAGGTTCCGTCTACAAGATGTCGTCTCTGCGCGATTTCCTGACGGTTCTTTTTCTGTAAACAGCCGCAGCTATGATAATTACCATGCACAAGACCTGCTGCCGTCACGTCAACTTCATTTCCGCAATCGCAGACACAATGCCAATAAACGGAGCCTCGTTTATCTCTTTTCTCTGTCGCATACTTGGCTGTCAACATACCAAACTTTCTCCCTGACAGATCTGCCGGTCTTCTTCCCATAAGCTTTCACCCTTTTTGCAAGAAATTTCGTAGAGTAGATTACTCTACGAAATTTTTACGGAAAGCCTTGAAAATCAAGGGATTCCAGGTGTCTGACCAAAAATTTGACGGTAAATAAAAGAGATAAAAAGTAATGATTTAGAGTGTTTTTTAATAGATGTGATTTATAAAATACATAACCACATAGATAAATTGAAAAAAATATATTTGATTTTCTAATAGGATATGGGGAAATTATCTGACAATTGACCATAAATTTGACGGCGAATAGATAAAAATCCATTCAAAAAAAAGATTAAAATGGCGAAAGTGTCTGTTTTTCGACTTTTTTTGCTAAGAGATTGTATAATTTTACGAAATGAACGTATTCAGATTGACAGAAATGTTCGAAAAGAGTAGAGTATATATGATAATTATATTAAGATTTGGAACAATTTAAAGAAAAAGCGTATTTCGTAGAGTAATCTACTCCACGAAATACGCTTTCTTTTTTCTTCCCTTTCCACTTCCACGCAACGCAAAGAAGCGGCAGCCGCCAACCTCTCGGTCAGCACCTGCCGCTTCCATCATTCTTTTTTTACTCTTTATCCTCAAAGGCTTCTTTCATCTTATCCATGAATCCTTTTTTCTTGCCTTTTTTCTCTGATTTCTCAGATTTTGTAGCAAGGTCATCATGCTGATGAAGTGTATTTCCACTGAGTTCATCGAATTTTCTCAGAGCCTCTTTCGCCTCTGCACTTAATCTCTCCGGTGTCTGGATCACTAATGTCACATAATGATCTCCTCTTACCTGAGCATTTCTAAGGGATGGAACTCCCTTTCCTTTCAGACGTACTTTTGTATCTGTCTTTGTTCCCGGTTTTACTGTGTAGAGAACGTCTCCGTCTACGGTTGGAATCTTCACATCGCCACCGAGTGTAGCCACTGCGAAGGAAATCGCAACGGTTGAGAAGATATGCATATCCTGTCTCTGGAAGATCGGGTGTCTGGATACGTTAACCTCAACGAGGAGATCTCCTCTCGGTCCGCCATTAACTCCCGGTTCTCCTTTTTCACGGATGCGTACACTCTGTCCGTTATCGATACCTGCCGGAATTGTGACTTTGATCTTCTTTCTGCTGGATGTGTATCCTGTACCTGCGCATTTCGAACATTTCTCTTTGACAATCTTACCGGAACCACCGCAGTTCGGACATGTCTGTACATTCTGTACGGTTCCAAAGAAGGACTGGGATGTATATACGACCTGACCTTTACCACCGCACTTTGGACATGTCTCCGGTGATGTTCCAGGTTTGGCACCTGTGCCGTGACAGTCTTCACATGGATCTTTCAGCACAAGATCCAGTTCTTTCTCACATCCGAAGACAGCTTCCTCGAATGTGATGCGAATGCTCTTTCTGATGTTCGCCCCTTTCATAGGACCGTTGCTTGCGCCGCCTCTTCTGGAGCCGCCGAACATATCTCCGAAGATATCTCCGAAAATGTCACTGAAATCTGCTCCATTGAAGTTAAATCCGCCGCCGAATCCACCTGCTCCGCCGCCGGCACCGCCATCAAATGCAGCGTGGCCGAACTGATCGTACTGACGACGTTTGTCAGCGTCACTCAGAACGGCATAGGCTTCGGAAGCCTCTTTGAATTTTATTTCTGCTTCTTTATCCCCTGGATTCATATCTGGATGGTACTTCTTCGCAAGCTGACGGTATGCTTTCTTGATTGTAGCATCATCTGCGTCTTTGCTTACGCCGAGCACCTCATAATAATCTCTCTTTGCCTCTGCCATAACACAAATACTAACCTTTCTGTATCTCTTTCTTAACCTCAAGAAATTCTACGAAGCTACAAAGCTCCGTAGAATTTCTCTTCATGCTTCATTTATCTGATGCCCTGCTGTCTGTTTCTCTTCCGTCTTACCGGCATCTTACCTTTATTTTAGACTTCTTTGTAGTCTCCGTCTACAACATCATCACCCTGGAAACCATCCGGAGCCGGACCAGCTTCTGGTGTAGGACCAGCCTGTGCACCTGCACCTGCTGCCGCACCTGCCTGCTCATACATCTTTGTGAACAGTTTCTGTGCGCTCTCCATCAGTTTTTCCTTAGCAGCTTTGATCTCTGCTACCTGATCTTCTGTTGTATTCTCAGGAGTAGACTTAGCAAGGATATCTTTCAGTGCCTGAACGTCAGCCTCTACAGCTGCTTTCTCTGTAGCATCGACTTTGTCGCCAACCTCTTTGATTGCCTTCTCTGTCTGGAATACCATAGCGTCTGCTTCATTTCTTGTATCGATTGCTTCTTTACGTTTCTTATCCTGAGCCTCGAATTCAGCTGCTTCTTTTACAGCTTTATCGATATCATCATCAGACATATTAGAACCTGCTGTGATTGTAATATGCTGCTCTTTACCTGTTCCAAGATCCTTAGCAGATACATTTACGATACCATTTGCATCGATATCGAATGTAACTTCGATCTGCGGGATTCCACGTGGAGCCGGCGGGATTCCATCGAGTCTGAACTGTCCGAGGGACTTGTTGTCTCTTGCGAACTGTCTCTCACCCTGTACAACGTTGATGTCTACAGCTGTCTGGTTATCTGCTGCTGTTGAGAAGATCTGGCTCTTCTTTGTCGGGATTGTTGTATTTCTCTCGATCAGTCTTGTAGCTACACCACCCATTGTCTCGATAGACAGTGACAGTGGAGTTACATCAAGAAGAAGGATGTCTCCTGCGCCTGCATCTCCTGCAAGTTTACCACCCTGTACGGAAGCACCAAGTGCTACACACTCGTCTGGGTTAAGGGATTTGCTAGGCTCTTTGCCTGTCAGTCTCTTAACTTCTTCCTGAACAGCCGGGATACGTGTTGATCCACCAACGAGAAGTACCTGTCCAAGCTCGGAAGCTGTGATTCCTGCGTCAGAAAGTGCACGTCTTACCGGTTCCTGAGTCTTTTCTACGAGATCTCTTGTCAGCTCGTCGAATTTAGCTCTTGTAAGGTTCATATCGAAATGCTTCGGTCCTTCAGCTGTTGCTGTGATGAACGGAAGGTTGATGTTTGTTGTTGTTGCGCTTGAAAGTTCTTTCTTAGCTTTCTCTGCAGCTTCTCTTAATCTCTGAAGAGCCATCTTATCTGTAGAAAGATCTACGCCTTCTTTTGCCTTGAAGTCTGCAAGCATGTAATCTGTGATCTTCTGGTCGAAGTCATCTCCACCAAGTCTGTTGTTACCAGCTGTTGAAAGTACTTCGATAACTCCATCACCGATCTCGATAACGGATACATCGAATGTACCACCACCAAGGTCGTAAACCATGATCTTCTGCTCTTTCTCGTTGTCAAGACCATAAGCAAGTGCAGCTGCTGTAGGCTCGTTGATGATACGTTTTACATCAAGTCCTGCGATCTTACCTGCATCTTTTGTAGCCTGACGCTGAGCATCGTTGAAGTAAGCCGGAACTGTGATAACAGCTTCTGTTACTTTCTCACCAAGGTATCCTTCTGCATCAGCTTTCAGTTTCTGAAGGATCATTGCAGAAATCTCCTGTGGAGAATATTTCTTGTCATCAATATCTACTTTATAATCTGTTCCCATCTCTCTTTTGATTGATGAGATTGTTCTTGCTGCGTTTGTTACAGCCTGACGTTTTGCAGGCTCACCTACGAGACGCTCTCCTGTCTTTGTAAATGCTACAACAGACGGTGTTGTTCTTGCGCCTTCTGTATTCGCGATAACTGTTGGCTGTCCACCTTCCATAACGGCTACACAGCTGTTTGTTGTACCAAGGTCAATACCAATAATTTTTCCCATGATAAATTTCCTCCTCTATCTAATCTCTGAATTTTGTTAAAATCAAATTAGTTTGCTACTTTTACCATGCTGTGTCTTACAACACTTTCACGGTACATGTAACCTTTCTGGAATTCTTCTGCGATGATGTTCTCACCTAACTCCTCATCTTCCACATGCATCACTGCGTTGTGGAAATCCGGATTGAATTCCTGACCAACTGCCTCGATCGGTTTTACTCCGACGGATTCCAGTGTAGTCATAAGCTGTTTGTAGATCTTCTCCATACCTTCTACGAACGGAGCATTCTTCTCTTCCTCCGGTACGGAATCAAGTCCGCGCTCGAAGTTGTCTACAACCGGAAGAATCTTTTCTATGATATCTTTCGCTCCGATCTCGTACATCTGGGATTTCTCCTTCTCGGATCTCTTGCGGAAGTTATCAAACTCTGCCATCTGACGAGTGATGCGGTCTGTAAGTTCCTCAATCTTCTCGTCTTTCTTGTCCTTCTTCTCTTTCTTTCCGAAGAACTTTTTCTTACCTTCTGATGCTGCTTCTGAATCTCCTTCAGTCTCAGTCGCTTCCTCTGCTGCTTCTTTCGCTTCATCCTCAGCTCCCTGGGCATCTTCTGTTGCTGTCTCTTCAGCTTCTGCCTGCTCTTTCGCAGCCTTTGCTTTCGCCTCTTCAACAGCTTCTTTTACCATATCTTCTTTGCTCATGTTCTCTGTCACCAGCTTTCTACCTTCCTATTATTACTCTTTTGGTTCTTTATTATAAATCGCATCCAACTCGCTTTGCAGAGTCTTCAGCGTCTTCATGACATGTTCGTAATCCATTCTCTTCGGACCGATGATTCCGATCGTTCCTTTCATGCCTTCTCCCAGCTCATATGTGGCGGTAACAACACTGCAGTCTTTCATGGTCTTAACCGGAGTTTCATCTCCGATGTAAACCTGTATGCCGTTGTTCTCCTCACTTGCCAGTGTCTCTGTCACCAGATCTGCCAGCTGCTGTTTCTCTTCAAATGCACTGATGATCTCCTGTGCGCTCTGCTTATCACTAAGCTCCGGATATTTGAAAATATTCGTTGCGCCGCTTGTGTAAATCTCCATGTCGTTATCAACATGAATGATCTCTGCCACCGCATCCAGTACATGACCGACCACCTCACTGTGAATACCAGCCTGTTCTTTCAGTCTGGCGATCAGACCTAATGTGATCTGATCAATGGATAATCCATTCAGTGTCGTGTTCAGAAGCATATTCAGCTTCAACAGGTTCTCATTACTTAAGGTTTCTCCAACTTCGATAATCTTATTCTTGATCACATTCCCACCAAGTACAATAACCGCTACGATCTGTTCTTCATCCACCTGTGACAGCTGAATGAACTTCAGTGTGTTCCGGCTGTTGACCGGTGCGGAAACCATCGTCGCATAATTGGTGTTCGAAGCAAGAACCTTTGCCGCCTGCTGGAGTACTTTCTCGACCTTATCTGTCTTCTCAAGAAGTGCATCCTCTCGTCTGCTGATCTCCTGCTCCTTGTTCTCCATCAGAAGATCTACATAAAAGCGATATCCCTTATCTGATGGGATTCTTCCTGCCGATGTATGCGGTTGGAAGATGTAACCAAGGTCTTCCAGATCTGCCATCTCGTTCCTTATTGTTGCGGAACTTAATTTTAAATCTGTGTATTTTGAAAGGGTTCGTGATCCGACCGGCTCGCCAGTCTCCAGATAATTCTGTATGATGGCTTTCAATATCGTAAGTTTTCTTTCACTTAATTCAGCTTCTACAGACATCTCTGTGTTCCCCTTTCTGTTGATCTTTGTTTGTTATTAGCACTCTTTGTTTTTGAGTGCTAACACCTTACAGATACTAAGATAGCACCTCGATTTCTGTTTGTCAACACTGATTGTTATTTTTATAAGTTTTTTATTTTCTTCTTATTTTATTTACAGGATTTTTAAGATTGTCTTTTCTGCACTGCAATATTGGCGGACAAAAGAATACCGCCAGAACGCTCCGGCGGTATCAATGAATTTTTCAGGTAATTCTGTTTACAGACTTTTATTTATGAACATCTGGATAATTGTACGATTTTCCAGGAAGCCATAGGATGAATAATCTTTCTTCAATAGGATGATTTCACTCCTACTTCAAAGAGTATCCCTCTCTGCCAATTTTAAGTACTTTTCATAGATTGATCTGATCATATCAATTGTTTTATCCGAAACTGTACTTTCAGGCATTTCAATTTCATCAACATTTTTATAGCTATAATCTCCAACAAAGCTCCATGTAATCTCATCGGTATATATCTTTGCGGAAACTTCACTGATTTTATTATCCGTAGGAATACCTATTATAAGCCGTGTATTATCTTCTGTCAGATCAAGCTCAAAATAATAGGCGTCATCTCCTATAAGCTTATCATTCTCATCAACCTGTTTCAATAAAACCAGTGTATAATTCGTGTATTTTCCTTTTGAAACGTCTTTTATTAAATCCGTTGATACACCATTATCTTCTATTGTGTCTAACTTCCTGTCCAAAATGTATTCGATCTGGTCGTAAGACACTTTTACGTCACTGGTTATGTTTCCAAATAGCATTTCTCCCAAAACACTGCTTTTTGAAATCTTATCTACTGCTCCATCGATCAGAGGATTAATATCAAATATGATCTTTTTATTCTTATCTACATACATTTTCAGGTACGTTGAGTCTTTATATTTTATGTTGCCATACAACACATCTGTTCCTTTTGTACCATCGATAGAGCCTTGAAAAGAATTTCCCAGCAATCTCAGGTTCATGCCTTCGACTTTGCAATCAATATGATATTCGTATTCTTTATTTAAAAGATTATCCATGTTGCGTTTAAGATACACATATGGCCGGAAATGACAATATGCAATAATACTTATCACTGCCAAGATCAAAATACAACTGGAAATCACAACGAATATCTTTCTTTTTTTCTTACTGTTCATAGCTTTCTACCATTTATAACACTGCATTTCTTTTCTTCACATTATTGTTGATCTGGGCAACTATATCGGGAATCTCCTGAATATTATTATTGTCAATCACATTCTCCAACAATGCAACCAGTCTTATTAAATTCTTTATATCCATTACAAGTGAAGATGTCGAGTAATCTTCTACATTCTGTTCTTTACCTCCTGCTGAAATTTCCTCTTTCAACATCTTAATTATCGTTTCGCACGATTTATAGCTATGTTCTATACAATCAGATGTTAAAGCAAATATGTACACTGAGTCTTCAAGACACTTTGGATACAATTTGTTGCAGCACCCATATCTCTGTAAAAAGTAATTCATGTCTTCTAAATCATACTTTGCTGCAAAACCGATTTTAATATAAGTATCCCGGCTTTTAGGGATGGCGCCTTTCATCCATTTTTGTACAGATTGTCTGCTGACACCACACAATTCAGCCATCGTTTTGGCTGTGAAGCCGTTTTCTCTCATAATGTTATTTATCGTTCGAATCCAGTTCTGCTTTTGATTCGTAATACTTTCTAAAATAGCCTTATATTCTTCAAGGCTTTCGCTTCTCGCTACTGAATCGTATAATCCGCTTGTTGAATAGGTATTCCATGATTCATCCATACATATTTCCTCTTTGCTTTTCCTGATAGATATAACTATTTTCTCACTGTATGCTTTCAGCTGTCAATCTTTTCCTGACAAATCTATTCTAATTTTTTGTGCCATTTAAAGCGGAATCTTCTTTTATGAAGTTTTGAACACATTTGCCACATTCTCCCATATATGTTATGATTGTAACTGTTCTATTGTGATTTGTTTCTGCATCAGTTATGATACTGATTAACGCAGACAAGATATCTTTTAGAATAGAACAAGAATATCAGAAATGGGGAGTTTACATGTCATCTACATCGAAAGAACCTGCTGCAAAGGAGAAGGACTCTACTGCGAAAGAACTTTTCCAATGGCTGATCGCCATTTTAGCGGCTGTTGCTATTGCTTTATTTGTTGATAATTTTCTAATCGTCAATGCACAGATCCCTTCCGGTTCAATGGAAAACACTATCATGACCGGAGATCGTGTGGTTGGTAACCGGCTTTCTTATTTAACCAAGGATCCTGAGCGTTATGATGTAATCATTTTTAAGTATCCTGATGATGAAAGCCAGCTTTTTATCAAGCGTATCATCGGACTTCCTGGTGAAACCGTGGAGATCCGTGACGGTCATATCTACATTGATGGCTCTTCTGAACCGCTCGAAGATGTAGAGACGAAAGAATACATGGTCGGAAATTATGGTCCTTATACCGTACCGGAAGGATGCTATTTTGTAATGGGAGATAATAGAAATGATTCGAAAGATTCCCGCTACTGGATTAATCCATATGTATCCAAAGATAAGATTCTTGGAAAAGCAGTCTTTCGTTACTGGCCAATTACAGAGATGAAGACGATTAAATAATTTTCAGATATGAAGACGATTAAATAATTTTCAGATATGAAAGAGGCTGTTGGTTAATATCAATTTTTAGGCTTCCAATTTAAAAAATACGAATCTCCTGAAGAAATCAGTATTTTTTATACTTGAACTTCTTCAGGAGATTCGTATTTTTCTTTTCTGATGAAAAATTTCGGGTAACAGCACACCCTACTTACTTCTTATAACAACCTTTTTCAGAAATCACAAAATCCATCCGCAGATCATGTTCTTCCACCGGAATTTCGTCTACAAGCAGTTCCTCCCTACAAAGTGCTGCTTTCACGCAATGCGTCTTTTCCAGATATCTGTCGTAATATCCACCTCCGTGACCAAGGCGTCTTCCGCTTCTGTCACAGCTGATACATGGAATTAAAGCAAAATCAATTTCTTCCGGCTGAATCAATCTTTCCGTGTCTTCTTTTGGCTCAAGGATTCCATATGCACCCGGATACAACTCTTGTAATGAGTGGATCTCGTATACGTTCATAATTCCTTTTCCCGTACACTTTGGCACTCCAAGACGCTTTCCTGATTGGAGAATATCTTGCAATATAGAAAATGTATCCATTTCTTTCTCCGTACTTACATAACAGAACACACAGCCTGCACTCTTGTATTCTTTCAGTTCCAAAACTCTTTCTGTAATCTTTCTGTCTGCATCTTTTCTGTATTTTTCCGTTGTAAAAGAAAGTTTTTCTTTTATTTTTCTTCTTAATTCTTTCTTTTGAATTATTTTCTCTTCTGTTTTTCTTTCCAATTCTTTCACTCTTATCTCTCTTTTCTATCTTATCTATCTTTTCTCTTTTTTCTTTTTCCTATTGTTTAACCGTTTTCTTCACTCTGTTCTTCTCCGACAGATTCGATCAGCAGGTGATCCAGATTTTGCAGATCTGCTTTTCTGATTCCATATTTTCCCGCTTTATCTTTTTCTACATGAAGAACAATTTTATTTGGTTTTCCGTACTTCAGCCCTTTCTCTGCCGCCTGACTTAGAACCTCATAATAGATCTGATAGATTTCTGTCTGCATCTGTGTTTCTTCTGGCATCGCCTGTCCGTTCATCACATCATTTGAAACTTTTGTGGCGTATTCCTGTGCCTTCTCCTGAAATTCAGCATAAGTATCCTTCAGCAATGTGATTGGTTTCACTGTAAGAACAACCTGATAAGTTCCATTTTCTTCCCTGGTTGCTTCTCCTACGGTATAAGATGTCTTCTTTGCAAGATCTGCAAACAGTTCTCTATATTCTTCTGTCATCTCTTCCGTCATTACATGCTCCGGAAATTTTTCCATTGTATAATCAAGATTATCTTCGAAAACCTGCTTTGCTTCTTTCTCGGAAATGCCGGTCTGTTTTATATAGGATTCTGTTTTCTGCTTATAAGATACATCTAAAAATGCCTGTACATATTTCTGCGGATCAAAACGGTTTATGTAACAATAGATCATTGTTGCTGATGCTGCGACAATAATTGCAACCATTATAATTCCTACTATAAAATGCTTCTTTTCTTTTTTTCCTGACATCAACTTTACCTCTTTTCTAACTGTAATTTGAATAACTTATTTTATTTCTGTCACAGTATAGCATGATATCAGTTCACATTTTGTAGAACGATGTCGCCTGCATACAGCGCTTTTCAGATAGCAAGAAAGAGATACGCAACCGTATCTCTTTCTCCTTGCAGACTTGTTTCTTTTGTCTGCTTTCTCTTTCATTTACAGATCAAATCTGATCTTGATATATGCTTTGATCTCTTCCACGCATTTCTGGAATCCAAGCTTTCCACTGTCCAGGCACAGGTCGTAATTTCTTGCATCTGCCCACTCGTGTCCTGTGTGGTAACGATAGAAATCTCCGCGGAATTTATCCGTCTTTTCGATGTATTTCTTCATTTCTTTTTCTGTCATGCTGTTACGCTCCATTGCGCGATCAAGACAGAATTTCTCATCTGCATGAACAAACACACTGACAACATTCGGATTGTCTTTCAGGACATAGTCTGCACATCTTCCGATGATTACACAGGATTCTTTCTCAGCCAGATCTTTGATGATCTTTGCCTGATAATTGAAGATATTTTCTTCTGAAACGAAGTCTTTATCTTCCGGCGGAAGAAGTTCTCCGTCGTATGGGCGGCTGAGGATCTTGAACCATCCTGCTCCCTTCATCTTCTCATCACTCATACCGAAGAGTCTCTCGTTGATTCCGCTTTCCTCGGATGCCATACGCAGGATTTCTCTGCTATAACAGTTGATTCCAAGCTCTTTTGCAAGCATAGCTCCGATTGTCTTACCACCGCTTCCATACTGTCTTGCCATTGTGATTACAATATTGCTGCTCACCCGAATCGCCTCCTATTCTCCTAAATATGCTTTCTTAACTGCCTCATCTTCCAGCAGATCTTTTGCATTTCCTGACATTGTGATCTTACCAGTCTCAAGAACATAGGCGCGATCTGCGATAGAAAGAGCCTTCTTCGCATTCTGCTCTACCAGAAGTACGGTTGTTCCACTCTCACTTACTGCCTGGATAATATCAAAAATCTCATTTACAAAGATTGGAGAAAGTCCCATAGAAGGCTCATCCATCAGAATGATCTTCGGTTTAGACATCAGTGCACGTCCCATGGCAAGCATCTGCTGCTCTCCACCACTGAGTGTTCCTGCCATCTGGTTTCTTCGCTCTTCCAGACGTGGGAATCTCTTGTAGACATTTGCAAGACTCTCTTCGATCTCATTTTTATCTTTTCTTGTATAGGCACCCATTTTCAGGTTTTCATAAACACTCAGTTCAGCGAAAACTCTTCGTCCTTCCGGAACGTGAGCCATTCCCATAGACACGATCTTATGCGCCGGGATCTTTGTGATATCAGTTCCTTCAAACATAACAGAACCTTTCTTTGGAGAAAGAAGTCCTGTGATCGTATGAAGTGTTGTTGTCTTTCCGGCTCCGTTTGCACCGATCAGTGCGATAACTTCACCCTGATTTACTTCAAAGGAAATGCCTTTGATTGCCTGGATCATTCCATAATATACTTCTAAGTCTTTGACTTCAAGCATTGCCATTGTTATCTTCCCCCTATTCTCCCAGATATGCCTTGATTACCTGAGGATCATTCAGTACATCTGTTGTCTTGCCCTGTGCAAGTACTTCACCGAAGTTGAGTACTGTCAGCTCCTCGCAGATACCACTTACCAGTTTCATATCATGTTCGATCAGAAGGATCGTCATATGGAACTCATCTCTTACGAAACGGATCATATCCATCAGTTCTCCTGTCTCGTTCGGGTTCATTCCTGCTGCCGGCTCATCAAGAAGAAGAAGCTTTGGATCTGTTGCAAGTGCTCTGGCGATCTCCAGCTTTCTCTGCTGTCCGTAAGGAAGGTTCGCAGCCTTATAGGATGCAAACTTCTCAAGATCAAATACCTTCAGAAGCTCCATCGCCTTTTCATCCATCTCTTTTTCTACCTTACGATAATTCGGAAGTCTTAAGATTCCCTCAATCGTTGAATAGTGATGATGGTTATGAAGTCCTACTTTAACATTATCAAGAACAGTCAGTTCTTTGAAGAGGCGGATATTCTGGAATGTTCTTGCAATTCCGGCCTTACTGATCTCAATATTTTTCTTTCCTGTAAGATCCTTTCCGTCCAGAAGAACCTTTCCGGAATCCGGTTTGTATACACCAGTCAGAAGGTTGAATACAGTTGTCTTACCGGCACCGTTTGGTCCGATCAATCCGTAAAGTTCTTCTTTCTGGATCTTGAGGTCAAAATCATTTACCGCACGGAGACCACCGAAAGAAATTCCAAGATTTTTTACATCTAATAATGTACTCATTCTTACTTATGCCTCCTTTTTCTTTCCAAAATGAAGATACTTCTCTCTCCACTCGATTGCCTTTGGTGCCCAGTTAAAGAGCATCATGATGATCAGAACGATCGCATAGATCAGCATACGGTAATCAGACAGTCCACGGAGAAGCTCCGGAAGAAGTGTCAGGATAACTGCTGCAATGATAGATCCACGGATATTTCCGATTCCACCAAGTACTACAAAGACAAGAATCGTGATGGACATATTGTATCCAAAGTTGTTTGTATTCGCTGTCAGTGTTGACAGGTTATGTGCATACAGCACACCTGCTGCACCGGCCATAGCTGCTGAAATTGTAAATGCCATCAGCTTATATTTTGTAACATTGATTCCGATAGACTCTGCTGCGATCACATTGTCACGGATCGCCATGATCGCACGTCCGTCTCTGGAATTGATCAGGTTGAGTACGATAAATAATGTCACCATGATCAGGATAAATCCGATCAGGAAGGTTGAATCCTTCGGAGTTCCTGTGATTCCCTGCGGACCGTTCAGGATAACTGTTCCGTCCGGATCCATGTCAAGTGCCATAACATCCTTTGTTGCGAAATGGAATCCTTTGGAATCCTTTCCGATGTAAAGGACATTTACAAGGTTCTTAATGATCTCACCGAATGCAAGTGTAACGATTGCAAGGTAATCGCCTTTCAGACGAAGTACCGGGATTCCGATGATAACACCGAAGATTGCTGCCACTACAACACCGATCAGCAGAGCAAGCAGAAATCTTACGATAGAATTCTCAATCACATCTCTCATACATTTTGAGAAAAATGCACTGGAAAATGCTCCCACACACATAAATCCGGCATGTCCAAGGCTGAGTTCTCCGAGAATACCTACTACGAGGTTCAGAGAAACTGCCAGGATAATATAAGTACAAAGCGGAACAAGAAGTCCTGTCAGAAGACTGGAAATACTTCCTGTACTGCTCAAAGTCTGCATCACTACGAAAGCTACGATAACGATAGCGTAAGTGATGAGATTACTTCTCTTTGTTTTATTCATATTCTTCAACATAATTCCATCCACCTACACTTTCTCCTGAATCTTCTTGCCCAGAAGTCCTGTAGGCTTCACAAGCAACACAACAATCAGAACTGCGAACACGATCGCATCTGCAAGCTGGGAAGAAATGTATGCCTTGCTGAGGATCTCGATCACTCCAAGAAGAATTCCTCCGATAAATGCACCCGGAATAGAACCGATTCCTCCAAATACAGCTGCAACGAATGCTTTGATACCAGGCATTGCACCGGTATATGGTGTCAGGCTTGGATAGGTAGAACACAGAAGCACACCGGCTACCGCTGCAAGTCCTGAACCAATTGCAAATGTAAGAGCAATTGTTGCGTTTACATTGATACCCATTAATTGCGCTGCTCCTCTATCCTCTGATACTGCACGCATCGCCTGTCCCGGTTTTGTCTTCTGAACAAATGTGATCAATGCGATCATAATAACCACACAAACTACGATCGTAACAATTGTCTCTCCTGAAATATTCAGCTTGCCATCTGCAAGTGAAAGTCCGCTCCACTTGATAACTGATGGGAATGTCTGTGCATTCGCACCGAAGATCAGAAGTGCCACATTCTGAAGCAGGTAGCTGACACCGATTGCTGTGATCAGTACGGCAAGTGAAGATGCTGCATTACGAAGCGGCTTATACGCTACACGCTCCATCAGAACACCAAGTACTGTACAGGCAATGATTGAAATCAGGATTGCCACCCAGGTAGGAAGCCCTGCCTGCTTCATCGTGATCAAAGCTACATATGCACCGATCATGATCACATCACCATGTGCAAAGTTCAACATCTTGGCGATTCCATATACCATTGTGTATCCAAGCGCGATCAACGCATAGACACTGCCAAGACTTAGTCCATTTACTAAATATGAAATAAAGCTCATATTCGTCCCTCTCATCCTTTTTATATTTTTGTAAGGTACTACTTTAACCTTTTAAATTGAATTGATTATAGCATAATTATTTTCTCGTATCAATACAAAAAACAGAATCTGCTCTGTTTTCCCGTGTTATTTTTTAACTTTTTATAAGAAAAAAGACAGCATTTTCCGGCTTTTCTATCTATACCGAAAAATACTGTCCTTTTCTTCTTTCGCTGATTCTTATTTACAGACTTTTATGAAGTAATCCAAGTACTGTTGTCAGATCTTCAATTCCCATCTGGCCCGGTGCAGATACTTTCCCAACCGCTCCAAATGTCAGTGCAGAACCAAATACTTCTCCACAGAGACGGCTGATTACACCTGTTCCTGACATAGACATTGTAATGATCGGACGGTCTGCATACTCACTTGACATCTCTTCTGTCGCTGCAAGAAGTGTAAGAACATCTTTCTTATTCTGTGGCATCACGGCAATCTTCGGAATGTCTGCTCCAAGCTCCTGCATTTTTCTTAAACGGGATACGATTTCCTCTTTTGCCGGAGTCTTGTGGAAGTCATGGTTCGAAGCGATCACTTTTACACCATTTGCATGTGCTGTCTCAACAACAGCCTTCACAGCCTCATCTCCTGTAAATGCCTCTACGTCTACAAGATCAATAAGTCCTGTCTTTGCTGCATTCTGATTCAGTTCAACATAAATCTCTGTCTCGATTGCTTTCTCTCCACCTTCTTTAGATGTACGGAATGTGAAAAGGATCGGCATCTCACCAAGCGCCTCACGAAGTGCCTTCATTGTCGCCTCTGTCTTTGCGAAATCAAAAATGTCCTCATACCAGTCGACACGCCACTCAACAACATCAGCCTTTGTAGACTTGATATTCTCGGCTGCTGCAAGAATCTCTTCTCTTGTCGCACCAACGATCGGTACACAGATTTTCGGGATTCCAACACCAATTTCAACATTTCTTACTTTTACTGTATTCATGATTTTTACCTTCCTTAAATTTTCTTAAACTCTCACAGAATTTCTCCGAATTCTGTAATTATGGAGCTGTCCAGTGATCGGACAGCTGGTTTCATAGATTAACTATCAGTCATCATATCTGATATTAAGAACTTCTTTCATATGTTCGATCGGCATATCCTGGCCTGTCCAAAGCTTAAATGCTGCTGCCCCCTGGAAGAGCATCATCCCAAGACCGTTCATTGTCTTACATCCGGCTTCTTTTGCCATCTTACGCATCTTTGTCTCAAGTGGAGAATACGGTACATCAACAACAATCAGTTCCGGCCGGAAAAAAGATTTATCAGGAACTACCGACAGATCTTCGAGTGGTTTCATGCCAACACCTGTTCCATTTACAAACAGATAAGAAGAATCCATCTCTTCTTTCAGCTTCTCTTTGTCATCAAGATCATATAACGCCGCCTTGCAGTCTGTGTTCTCGTTGATCTTCTTTACAGTCTCTACTGCATTATCCCAGAATTTATCATGAATATTGAAGATGGAGATTTCTTTTACTCCGTCAAGTGCAGCCTGGATCTCAATGGCTGTAGCCGCTCCTCCGGCTCCGCAGATTGTCATCTTCTTACCGATCACATCAATATCATTATCTTTTAATGACTGCATGAATCCAATTCCGTCTGTAATGTGTCCGATCAGCTTTCCATTTTCATTTACAACTGTATTAACTGCTCCACACATCTGTGCTGCCGGTGAAAGCTCATCTAAGTACTGTCCGATAACTGTCTTGTTCGGCATGGATACGTTAGATCCTACCATCTTTAATGCACGAAGTCCTTTCACTGCATCTTCCAGTGTACTGTTATCAACCTCAAAGGCAAGATAAGCATAATCAAGTCCCAATGTAGCAAATGCTTCATTATGCATTGCCGGTGAACTGGAGTGTCTGATTGGATATGCCATAAGTCCAATGAGTTCTGTGTGTCCTGTAATTCTCTCTGCCATGATTTAGTTCTCCTTCTTAAATACGTATGTTCGTGTTCGCTTACTGATTCTTCCAATTCAAAACATGTATCCGCTGTGTCAATCATTAATGTGATTAACACAGGAGTGAACAGTAACATTATACTTATTTTTATCCAATGCTTCTAATACATCTTTCTTCCTTTTTTGATAGCTTTATGCTATCATTAAAAGTAGATAATAACAAAGGAGCTTACTTATGACTTTAAATCAACTGATCTATTTTCAGACAATTGCAAAGTATGAACATTTCCGTCTTGCTGCAGCGGAACTGAATCTGTCACAGCCAAGTCTCAGTCGTTCCATAGCTACTTTGGAAGAAGAACTTGGTGTGATTCTCTTTGAACGTAATGGCCGGAATGTAAACCTTACCAAATCCGGCAAGGTCTTCTTAGAACACGTTGACCGGATCTTAGAAGAAGTACACATTGCCCAGAAACAGATGCAGAAGCTCTCCGGAGATGCCGGTCATATTGATATTGCCTATGTATTTCCACTGGCAGCTTCCTATATTCCGCACACGGTACGGCGTTTTCTTAACAAACCTAAAAATAAAAATGTGACCTTCAATTTTCATCAGAGTCATACTGGTGAAATGATCCGCGGATTAAAAAATGAGCATTATGATGTTATCTTTGGTTCTTATGTAGAAGGTGAGCCAGAGATTCAATTTATTCCGATCATGGCTCAGGAAATGATCGTGATCACCCCTCTCGGACATCCTCTTGCTTCCAAAAAAGAAATTACGTTACATGACCTGGAGCGCTATCCTGTGATTGGCTATGAGCGTGCCTCCGGTCTTTCACGCTTCACGAAACAGACTTATATTTCATACGGCATCAATCCGGATATTTTCTGTGAATCTCCTGATGAAAATGCGATTGCATCACTTGTTGCGGAAGATTTCGGAATTGCTCTTGTTGCCGACACAGATGCACTGGATCATTTTCAGCTTCATCGATTACATTTGAGTGATATTTCTTTACATCATACTGTTTATATGGCATACTTGAAAGGACACTATCAGATACCGTGTGTAAAGAATTTTATTTCTTTTGTAAAGAAAGAAGGTATTCTTGTCTGAGAGTTTCCTTCTATGTCGTTATTTTTCTTCGCACTACGCACGACTGGCAACATTGTGTTTTACATATTCCGCAAATTTTTTCACAAGCGGTGGCTGATACTTTGTCCTGTCCTGTGCCATATAGAAATATCGTTTCTGATTCTGATTGCGAAGCGGTATCACATCGACATCCAATTGTCTGAGGATTGGTATCTGTGGCATCAATGCGATTCCGAAATTCTGCGCAACAAGTCCCGCCATGGAGCCGTCTTCCTCGATCTCATACGCGATCTCCGGCTGCAGCTTCGCCTGTTCAAACATCCGATCCACAACCGGACGGAGTCCACTGTTCGGAGTATAGAAGATCTGCGGATATTCAGCCACCTGCCTCAGATCCACTGCACTTTCATAGGAGAGCGGATGCCCCTTCGGTGTGACAACAACGAGCTTTTCTTTTCCAACCGGGGTAAACTGGATATCATTTTCTCCTTCTGTCATGGAACAAAAACCTATGTCAAACCGCTCCTCTTTCAATCCCTGGATGATCTCTGATGTATTTCCTACTGTAAAATGGAAATGAACTTTCAGTTCCTCATGTGTTCTCAAAAAATCACTCACGAGCTGTGGAACGAATCCACTTCCAAGGGTATAAATGTACGCCAGCTCAATCACTCCCTCTGTCTGACCAGTCATTGTTCTTACCTTTTTTACCCCTGTATCAAGAGAATAAAGGGCGTTATCCACATATTCCTTGAATAATTTCCCATATTTCGTCAGAACCACTCCCCGTCCATGTTTCTTAAAAAGTCTTGTTCCAAGCTCCTTCTCAAGACTTCCGATTGCATGACTTAAGCTTGGCTGGGAGATTTTTAATTCTTCTGCTGCTTTTGTATAATGCTCTACTTCCGCCAATTTTGAAAAATAGTGCAGCTGGTTTAAATTCATCTCGATCTCCTTTCTGAACGCAATTTTCTCTTTTTTATAAAATATCACAATTCATAGCTTTTTTCTATAGAATCCGCAAAAAATATGTATTTGTTTTATATTTTATTCTTTTATATAATACGCATTGTAAACAGAGATTGTTAATCACTTGTCAATCATGGACTGATTGATTCGTGGCTGCACATTCACAAAATTTCAGGAGATTAAAATAATGAAGAAAGAGTACAAGCATATTTTCGAACCATTTACTGTTCGCCGTATGACAATGAAAAACCGTATCATGATGACTCCTATGGGAACAAACTATGGAGAGTCCAGTGGAGAGATGAGTTTCCTCCATATTAATTACTATGAGCAGAGAGCAAAAGGTGGTGTTGGCCTTATTATGGTAGAGAATGCCAGCGTAGACTCACCGGAAGGATCTAACGGAACAACACAGCTTCGTATCGATCAGGACAATTATCTTCCACGTCTGTTCAAGCTGACAGAAACTGTTCATCAGCACGGAGCCTGTATCGGTATCCAGATCAACCATGCAGGAGCATCCGCTCAGTCTAAGAGAACAAATATGCAGCCAGTATCCGCTTCTGATATCCCTTCTAAAGCAGGCGGAGAGATTCCACGTCCGCTTTCTAAGGATGAAATCTACCGTATTGTTAAAAAGTACGGTGAAGCGGCAAAACGCGCTCAGATCGCCGGATTTGACACAGTAGAGATCCACGGAGGACATTCTTATCTGTTAAGCCAGTTCCTCTCTCCTATCACAAATAAACGTACAGATGAATTCGGAGGATCCCTTGAAAACCGTGCCCGCTTTACACGACTTGTAATTGAAGAGGTCAGAAACCAGGTCGGACCTTTCTTCCCAATCTTCCTTCGTGTCAGTGCCGACGAATTCATGGAAGGTGGAAATACTTTAGAAGATTGTCTGGAATACTTGAAATATCTTGAAAAAGAAGTGGATGTATTTGACGTTTCCTGCGGTCTGAACGGCTCAATCCAGTACCAGATCGATGCAAATCACTTCCCGGACGGATGGCGTTCTTACATGGCAAAAGCTGTTAAAGAGCGTTTTGGAAAGCCATGTGTAACAATGGGAAATATCCGTGACCCTCATGTAGCAGAAGATATCCTTGCAAGAGGCGACGCTGACCTGATCGGTATAGGACGTGGACTGATTGCCGATCCTGACTGGGTAAATAAAGTTGAGTTCGGTGATGTCTGTGATATCCGCAAATGTATTTCCTGTAATATCGGATGTGCCGGAAACCGTATCGGCATCAACCGTCCAATCCGCTGTACTGTAAATCCGAACGTACCGGATGGAGAAGAATATAAGAAACATAAGATCACAAAGCCTTGCAATGTTGTTGTGATCGGTGGTGGAACAGCAGGTATGGAAGCTGCCTGTACAGCTGCTGAAGTAGGATGTACTACATTCCTTCTTGAGAAAAAACCTTACCTTGGCGGACTTGCTGCTGAGATTTCCAGGATTCCGGATAAGAAGCGTCTTGCTGACTTCCCGAATTATATGATCCACCGCACAAATAAATTGAAGAATCTCTTCGCATTTACTAACACTGATGCCAATGTTGACTTCATTAAAAATTTAAAGCCAAACATCATCGTAAATGCAACAGGTTCCTCTCCGCTTCTTCCACCAATCCCGGGACTGCATGAGAACATCGACAAAGAAGGTGGAAAGGTTGCTTCTATCCTGAACATGATCGACCATGTAAATGATTATCCGACAGATCTGAAAGGGAAAAAAGTCGTTGTCATTGGCGGAGGTGCTGTAGGACTTGACGTTGTAGAATTCTTCGCACCACGCGGGGCAGAAGTAAGTATTGTTGAAATGATGTCAGTCATCGGAAATGGAATCGATCCAGTATCTAAAGTTGATATGGGAACTCTGATGGAGAAACACCATGTAAATCAGATGACAAATACAGCTCTGAAAGAAGTCCGCGAGGATAACTTCCTTGTAGAAGCAGACGGTGAACTGAAAGAACTTCCATTTGATTATGGATTCGTATGTCTCGGAATGCGCGCAGAACAGCCGGTACTCAAAGACATCAAAGAAGCTTTTGAAGATGATGACTCTGTTGAGATTGTCAACATCGGTGACAGCGTAAGAGCAAGAAGAATTATTGAAGGTACTGAAGAAGGTAGAAATATCATCAATGTATTGAAAAAACGTGAATATCTGTAAGATTTGCGTTCTCTAAGATTTCTAAAAAGAAGTCCCCCGGCAGAAACGATGTCTGTCGGGGGACTTCTTCTATTCTTTTAATGTATCTACAAAGAGCATTGCTGCTCTCTGTATTTATTTTTCTAAACGAATCCGATATATCAATTATTCAGCTGCATCTTCTGTCTGAAGTACCTGATACTCTCCACTCTTAACAACTACTACTGTAGGCTCTTTTGTAGGCTCTCCGTCTTCTGACCATGTGATGCTCTTTCCTGTAAGTCCATCATATGTGATCTCTGTCATACCTTTCTTAAGTGCGTCACAGATATCTGATACACTCTGGTCTGGTGTAACATTTTCTTTCTCAGCTGCTGCTTTGATTACATATACACAGTCATAAGCATCTGCTGCGAACTGAATAGGTGTGTCTCCAAATGCTTCTTTGTAATCAGCAACGAATTTCTGTGTTGCTTCATCTGTAGCATTTGCTGTAAATGGTGTAAGGAACATTAAGTCTTCTGCAAGGTTTGCATCAAATCCTTCAAGATCGAGGATACCGTCCATACCATCACATCCGAACCACTTCGGTGTAAATCCTGCTTTGTTTGCCTGAGCAAGGATCAGAGAAGCTTCCTGATAGTAAATTGGAAGGAATACAAGTTCAGCACCTGCATCTTTTGCTTTCTGGATCTGTACAGAGAAGTCTGTCTTGTTATCTGCTGTAAATGCTTCTGCTGCTACAACATCAAGTCCTTTTGCCTTAGCTTCTGTTGCAAATGTCTGATAAATTCCTGAAGAATATGTGTCAGAGCTGTTGTAGATGATTGCTACTTTTGTTGCAAGCTTATTCTCTGCAATATAATCTGCTGATGCACTACCCTGGTTAGGATCTGAGAAACACATACGGAATGCATTGTCATACTGGATACTGTCTACTGCTGTAGCAGATGGTGTCAGCTGGAACATGTTATCTGAATGAGTCTCCTCAACAACTGCTGTACAAGGTGTAGAAGTTGTTGTTCCGATCAGTGCCTGCATTCCCCAGTCTTTCAGAGTATTGTAAGCATTCACTGATTTCTCTGAATCTGCCTGATCATCTTCAAACTTATATTCAATCTGTTTTCCGTTGATTCCGCCTGCTGCGTTGATCTCATCTACTGCAAGCTGGATACCATTCTTTACGGCTGTTCCGTAGATTGCTGCATCTCCTGTTGTAGGTCCGATACCACCAATCTTAAATGTGTCAGCGTCTGAAGAACCGCTGTCACTCTTTCCACTATTTCCTGAGCTTCCACAAGCTGCCAGGGATACTACCATGGCTGATGCAAGCATAACACTTGCTGCTTTTTTCCACATCTTCATAATAATCTCCTCCTAGAAATTAAAATAATAAACTTTATGTGTCATATATTAGCTCGTAGAAGTATGATTTGTCAAGCAGAAATAGAGTGCAATCTGTTTTTTATCTATATTCGTTAAATATGGTCAAGTGATATTAAAATAGATCAAGTTGATTGTTGTATCTATTAATCTGATATCTTAATACATTTCGTTCTATGGAATCAGGTTCTGTTTCTAACCAGGATAATGCAGACGTATCTTCACCTTACCAATACATCTTTACTGGTGATATTTTCTCCCGGAAAGCGAAACCATATAAAATCATTATGACTTACACCATGTGTCTTCCGTACTATTTCATATGGATTATACTCCTTAAGCCCCAGATGATTTAAGATTTCATCAATATCAGGCCTGCCTTTTTCAAAACATCTTAATTCTAGAATCTTTCCTAGCTGATAACGAGTCATCTTCTTCTCTGCAAATAGTTGTCGCCCTGGATTGTCTGAAAATCGTGATACAATCACATTTTTCTTTTTCACATATACTCTGGCCGTAATTTCATCTTTCCAGTATACTTCAAAAGTGAATTCATCCATGACATTTTCTTTTTTAGTCCTTTTCTCATAGCACGCTAGCATCTTACTTACAGTCATAATATCCCATTCTAAGTCTTGTATCTCTTTTGACAAATGCTCAATTCTTAACTGAATATTTTCTATATCTGCAATCTTTCCAGGAATAACCGGAGACAGATAGCTGCTTTTGACTTTTCCGTCTTTACGTTGTTGTGCATAATAATATAATTCGCCATGAATTTTCTTTATTGTAATGCTTTGCTTTTCCGTAGAAATTTCTTGTAATTCTTTTTTCTTAATATCCAACTCCTTTTTATAAAGTGCTTCTTGATATTTTAATATTCTGTAGGTTTGTTGTATCTCCATAATTCATCACCTATCATTATTGTAACCTATATTTTTATTTTTTTCAATATATGTAGGTTACTTAATTTTGCAAAGAAAAAAACAGCGCTTTCGCACTGCTTCTCATTCCTGTCTATATTCCATGTACCTTCAAAACTACATACAGTCA
>CAKRDD010000003.1 GCA_934309345.1 uncultured Mediterraneibacter sp.
AATTGAATCGGAAACAGTTTTATATAGTGTCCCATATGGGTTTACCTTACCTCAGATTGACAGAGAGTGACAATAGGTTGGAGCTCTCATAAGCGAAATGTCGTAGGTTCGATTCCTACATGGTCCATCAACAATAAACAGGAATGGAAGGTGGTGAAGTGGCAGGTTATGAAAACATAAGAGATGCGAATGACAATCGAACTCCGGAGGAACGCCGGGAATTAGCAAAAACAGCAGGGAAAGCAAGTGGTCGGGCGAGACGTAGGAAGGCAGACTTCCGGAAGACGTTGAACCTGCTGCTTACTGCGGAAATAGATAATGAAGAATGGAAGCCGGTTTTAGAGTCGCTTGGTGTTGAGTGCACTCTGGAATCGGCTTTGCTTATGGCTCAGATCAAGGAGGCAATGCAGGGAAATACAAAGGCTGCATATTTTGTTGCCCAGTATGCTGGACAGAACGCACAGACTGCTGCGGATGATAAGGAACAGCAGCGGAGAACAGAACGGATGGAAGCTGATACAGAGAAGATTCGTAGAAGCTCCGGAAACACTGATAACGAGGATGAAGGAGTGGAAATCATAAATGACGCACCGAAAGAGACAGATCAGAATCTCGGATATAGTAATTCCGAAATATCTTCCGATATTTAATAATCGAAGTATCAAGCATATCATCCTGACATCTGGTCGTGCCGGGACGAAATCCAGTTATGCAGCTATCAGGTCAGATTATCAACTTGTATCAGATGCCAATGGCTCTGTGGTTGTGCTGCGTAAGCATCATAACAAGCTGCGGAAAACAGTTTACAAGGAGATGCTCCGAGGAATCAACCGTTTGGAGATTCCGAAAAATAAGTTCCGGATTACAAAGTCTCCAATGGAGATCACTTATAAGAAGTATGGAACAACGATGTATTTTGCCGGATCAGATGGCATTGATGATACGAAAGGTATTATTGATGAGGATAAACCAATCAAGTTGGTTGTGCTGGATGAGTTGACAGAATTCTTTGATGACGGTGAGGGTGAGGATGAGTTAAGTAATATCGAAGCTACTTTCGTTCGTGGAAATAAAGGTGGTTTCCAAATGATTTATCTGTATAACCCGCCGAAGAATCCGAATGCACCGATTAACCAGTGGTGTAAGAAGATGGAAAAACGTCCTGACTGCGTACATATCCATACAGATTACAGAGATGTACCTGCTGCCTGGCTGGGACCTGATCTGATTGCTTCTGCCAAGGCAATGGAGGTTGCTGATCCGAAAATGTACAGATGGGTTTGGCTTGGAGAATCAGTAGGAGTAGATGAACTGATTTATTACATGTTCGGAGAAAGGCACAGACAGAAACCGGATCCGGATAGAAGATATGACAGAATCTACATTGGCGGTGATTATGGTCAGCAGAATGCAACAACATTTCAGGCATTTGGTCTTGATACTTACAGGAAAAAGTTTCCGGGATTAGGAGAGTATTATCATAGTGGGCGAGAGACAGGGAAGCAGAAAAGCCCGTCTGAGTATGCACAGGATCTTGTTGAATTCATGGATGAATTACATGAGCAATATGATAACCGACTCTTTTATATTTTCCTGGATCCATCAGCAAAAGGATTGGCAGAAGAAATAAAGAGAGCAACCAGGAAAAGTGTGGACTATCAGGTGTTTCTTCGTGATGCAGAGAATGATGTAGCATTAGGCATCAGCCGTGTACAAAAGGTTTTGGTATTTGACATTATGTCTATTGCTCCAAAGCAAGGAAATGCAGTGAATGAGTTTGGGGTATATGAATACGATAAGAAATCAATTGAAAAAGGGAAAGAAGTTCCTGTAAAAGAGAATGATCACTGTATGGATGCGATCCGTTATGTAGTGATGGGAGCATGGAATAAAATCAAGTACTGGTTGCCATTAGAGAATCAGACAGATGAAGTTAGTATGGCAGATTTCGGCAGCAGGGAGGTGAGAAAGAACGATGAATATATTTAATTATTTTAGAAAGCATGGTATTGATACAGTAGATGCTTCGTTCTATCGAAAGATTGATGAATGGATCAGTTGGTACAATTCGAATGTAAGACAGTTTAGTACTTATAAAGTATATTCTGGTCGAGGGACCAGTAAGCGATGCCGCAGAAAAAGCATGGGGATGGCAAAGAAACTTTCGGAGGACATCGCAGATCTTCTTCTGAATGAGCGCGTGATGATCACGCTGGAAGATGAGTCGACTCAGAAATTCGTGAAGAAAGTTCTAAACGATAATCATTTTCTTGTGACGGGAAACGACTATCAGGAACGAAAAGCTTATACCGGAACAGTGGCATATATTCCGTATCTTTATAACGCAACCGTGCAGGAAGATGGAACAGTATCAGACGGAAAGATCGGAATTAATTATGTAGATGCGAAGAACATTTATCCAGTCAGCTGGAACAACGGAAGCGTAACAGAGTGCATTTTTACATTTATCCATACAATCAGACAAAAGAAATACGTGCAGATTCAGTTTCATAAAATGGACGAAAATGGCATATATGTCATCGAAAATAGTGTATTGGAGTGCTCGAAAGGAAGTGCAGAAGGTCAGGAACTGACGGAACAGGAATGGAGGCAGCTGAAGCCTTTTGCCAATTTGGCAGCAAGAACGGAAACAGGATCCACGAATCCACAGTTTGTTATTGACCGTCTGAACATCACGAACAATGCGGATGAAAGCAATCCTATGGGGATTTCCATATTCGCAAATTCTATCGATGTACTGAAAAAACTGGATATGGAATATGATTCTTACTGCAATGAGTTCGATCTTGGCAGAAAAAGGATTTTTGTGGCTCCGGAAATGCTGTCGAACATAGACGGGACACCGGCATTCGATCCAGAAGACAGCGTATTTTATTCACTTCCGGAAGATTATGATAAGAGCCAGACGGGATTGATCAAAGAGGTGGATATGAGCCTCAGAGTAGAAGAGCACAGCAAAGCGATCAATGATGATCTGAATTATCTATCACTGAAATGTGGATTCGGAACAGAAAGATATCGGTTTGATGGTACTGGCGTAAAAACTGCAACAGAGGTAATATCCGAAAACTCAGATATGTACCGGATGCTAAAGAAGCATGAAATCATCCTGGATGATGTGCTGAAGCAATTAATTCAGATTATTATCCGACTCGGGATTGTGACAGGGAACGCACTAGATATAAATACAGATATTGTGATCGCTTTTGACGATTCTATTATCGAGGATAAAGGCGCAGAGCGGCAGCAGGACCGTCAGGATGTCAGCATGGGAGTGATGCGGCATGAAGAATACCGTGCAAAATGGTATGGGGAGACCGTGGAGCAAGCAAGGCAAAATCTACCAGAGCAGAATCAGGTGATGGAATAATATGCGAGATGATTACAAGAATCAGATGGCCAGTAAGATTGCTGGAAGATATCAAGATTTAGAACTCCGAATTATGAAGGATATTGTCCGGCGAATCAAGAAAACCGGAAAGATTACAAGCACAGCAGACTGGCAGATTAACAGATTACTTATTTTGGGTTATTCTTCAGAAGACATTGAAAAGGAAATTAAGAAAACGCTCGATGCTTCTTATCCAGAAATGTTTGAGTTGTATGATAAGGTAATTGATTGGGAATATGTCAGGAATAAGGACATATATGAACAAATTAACGTAGAGCACATACCATTTGACCAGAACGAGCAACTTAAGCAGATTACAGATGCAATTATTGATCAAAGTTTTGCAGATTTGGAAAATATAACAAATTCGCTTGGTTTTTACTTAGATTATGGAGATGGTAAAAAGGTTATAACACCGCTGGCGCAGGTTTATACAAATTATCTTGATTCAGCATGTTTTGATATTGTAACCGGAGCATTCGATTACAACAGTGTGCTGCGTAGAGTTGTGACTCAGCTCACCAATAGCGGACTTCGACAGATTGATTATTCCTCCGGAAGAGCCAATCGGATTGACGTAGCTGCAAGGAGAGCTGTCATGACGGCAGTCAGCCAGATTACCGGAAGGATATCAGAGTACAATGCAAAAAAGCTTGGAACAGAATATTTCGAAGTTGAATGGCATGCCGGAGCGCGTCCGACTCATTCCGTGTGGCAGGGAAGAGTTTGGAAGGAAGAACAGTTGTATTCGGTATGTGGTCTTGGAACAGTAACGGGTCTCTTGGGTGCTAACTGTTATCATACATATTATCCGTTCTTTCCTGGTATATCTGAGCGTAATTGGTCTGATGATTGGTTGGACGCAAAGAATGAGGAAGAGGCAGAACCTAAGATATTTGCAGGCAAGAAATATACTCTGTATGAAGCAAAGCAGAGACAGCGTCAGATGGAAACAGCAATGCGAGCACAGCGCGAAAAAGTACAGCTGCTGCAGCATGGGGGCACAGATCCGCAGGAAGTAATGCTTATGAAAGCGAAATATCAAGGGCAGCTTAATGAATACGCTAAATTTTCTAAAAAGATGAAACTGGAACAGGAACGTGAGAGAATATATCTTGATATGCGCGGAAGAATAGCAACTAATTCGAAGCAACAGAACTCTATATTTCCGCCAGAGATGATTCAAAATGCATCAAGTGATATTGCTCAGTATAAGAAATACAAGGAAATTCTTGGAGATTCTATCGGATCACTTGTAAAGTTTGGTCAGTTAAAATATAATGATAGTGAGAAATGGGGATTACTTCAAACCTATATGAAGTCGGTTAAAGAAGGAATGATTTCCATGATGTCAGGTTTTGATAATTATGTTAACCTTCACAAGGAAATTGAGCTGACAGTGGTCGGTATCAAGACGTCAAATGACATAAGAATTACGGGACAGAGCAAACATTTTCTGGAGCGTGTGATTGGAACAATGGAAGATCAAAAGACGAAACGACCGCGATCAGGGGTGACGATAGAGGAAATTATAGATGCACTGAGAAACCCACTTGATCTGAAAAATCCGCAAGCTGACAGGAATGGAAAAATAAGTCAGAAATATATTGGCAAGAAAGCAACTGTTTCGATAAACCCGGAAAATGGAATGTTAATTCAATGTAATCCGACAGACAGGGATTTAGTGAGGAGATTAAGCAATGCGTAAATTTGAACTGAGTCAAGAGCAAATAGATTTTTTGAAAAAAGAATATGCAGATAATCCTTTGGTACAAAAAGTATTAGCATCTGAAAATGACAGGGTATTTGAGGTAGATGTGGATACAAAAATTGATTTCATGGAGTATATTGAAGATGAGTCCATATATTGGATGGGAAATGATTACGAAGCTACTCAGAAAACATGTATGTTAGAGTCTATAAGAGATGACATATATTATCAAACGAACTAGGAGGTGCAATATGGATAATTTTAAAATCATTTATAAGATACTTTCTGCATTGGAAAAATCAATGGATTTGGAAGAATGCAACATGGATAGCATCAGTCCAGAAGCGCTGAAAATATCCAATGAGCGTTGGAATAAATATATTGAGATGCTTTTAGATGCCGGTTACATTAAAGGGGTGACAATTCAAAAGTATGTAGCAGGAAATACAAGCGTTGATGCGGAAGATATTCGAATTACATTAAAGGGACTTGAATACTTAAGTGAAAACAGTATTATGCAGAAAATGTATAAAACAGCAAAAGGAATTACAGATTTAATTCCATAGTAGTTACCACCAGTCGATACGGCCGGTGGTATTTTTGTACTCATTTTTAGGAGGATTTGATGATAAACATTAAAATAACAGATCACAGAATTCATATGAGCGGTCATGCCGGCATGAATGGTACGGATGGAGTGGATCGCGTGTGTGCTGCGGTATCAGCGCTTACATGTAATTTGATTAATTCATTAAAAGATCTGTCTAATGATCGGATAAGAGCGGATACTGGAAGTGGAATGACAATAATTGAATGGGAAAATCTATCAGATGGTGGAAAACTTCTAATAGATTCTTGGATCCTTGGGATTACAGATATCAACAGGGAATACAACTGTATAACATTTATGTAGAAAACATCCTTCGGGGTGTTTTTATTATGTCCAAAACGTGAAGACGGAAAAAGCTCAGAGCCTGTCGAGGCAAAACGGAGGTATGAAATGTATAAAAAAAGAATGATGTTACAGCTCTTTGAAGACGGCGCAGGAGCTGGCTCTGGTACACAGGGTGGAAATGCCGGGAATGGAGATGGTGGAAACGGATCCACTGGTGGCGCATCCGGAGCACATGGAACCGGAACATATACCTATGAACAATTGGAAGAGATTGCAAGTTCGCGAGCGAAAAAGTCGGAAAGAGCAGCTCTTGCAAATTTCTTCAGAGGTCAGGGAATGACAGAAGACGAGGTAACTCAGGCAATCAGCCAGTTCAAAACAGAGAGAGCTAAAAACCAGCCGAACGTAGCACAGTTACAACAGCAGTTAGCAGAATCTCAGAACAAGGTCCGGCAGATGGAAAATGAAAAATTCTTGTCCGGCAAAGGAGTAAAGGCGGACAATCTGGACTATGTAACTTTTAAAATCTCCAAAATGGTAGATGATAAAACAACATTTGAAAAGGCAGCAGAGAAGTTTTTGAAAGAGAATCCAAGATATGCAGGCGGTGGCTCTTATCGCATCGCAGATTCTTCAGTAGGAAATGCATCCGATGGTTCTGGTGGAAATATGAATGCATCCATCAATGACAGAATCAGAGCTGCTGCAAGAAGATAATGGAGGCATGAAATGAATAGAAAAAGAATGAATTTAAGAATATTTGAAACAGATGTAAACGTTATTGATCGTAGCGGAGCAGAGTCACTTATTCCTACACAGGAAGCAAGCGAGATTATCCAGGGAACAATCGCACAGTCAGCAGTGCTGTCAAGAGGACGTAAGCTTGCGAATATGACTAGTAAGCAGTACAAGATGCCAGTACTTGATATGCTGCCGATTGCTTACTTTGTAAATGGTGATAACGGCCAGAAGAAGACAACAAAGCAGGCATGGGACAAGAAGTTTATTACAGCTGAGGAAATTGCTGTTATTGTTCCGATTCCGGAAGCTGTATTGGACGATGCAGAATATGACATTTGGGCAGAAGTAAAGCCAAGAGTAACAGAGGCATTTGGAAAAGTGATTGATGCAGCTGTGCTGTTTGGTGAAAATAAACCTTCTACATGGAGAGAAGATGTAGTTGCGACAGCTACAAAAGCGAATGCAGTTGTGACATTAGGAACGTCAGACAGCCTCTATGACAAAATCATGGCAGAGGATGGAGTGATCGCAAAAGTTGAAGATTGCGGATATTTTGTAAATGGTCACATGGCAGATATCTCTATGAGAGCTAAACTCAGAGGTCTGAAGAATACGAATGGAGATCCACTGTTCAAACAGGATCTGCAGGGTTCTACACAGTATGCACTGGACGGATCACCGATGAATTTCCCAAACAATGGTGCGTTTGATAAGTCGAAGGCACTTATGATTTCCGGAGATTTCTCACAGCTTGTATATTCTATCAGACAGGATATCACCTTTAAGCTGTTTACAGAAGGTGTTGTTCAGAATACAGATGGATCGATTGCTTACAACTTGATGCAGAACGATATGGTTGCGCTTCGTGCAGTAATGTGTCTTGGATGGGAGATTCCGAATCCTATCAATGCCCTTGCAAAAGACAAAAATAAGAGATGTCCATTTGCAGTCCTGAAAGCGGGAGAGTAGGAGTAAAAAATGTATGTAGAGTATTCTTATTACATGAATCAGTACGGCGGTGATATTCCTGAAAAGGAGTATCCTGCTGCTGAGCGCAGAGCAGAGGCTTATATCAGAAAGCTAACATATATTCGAGGAGATATTTTTGCAGCTGAAAATACTGCAGTAAAAGATGCTGTATGTGCAGTAACTGATGTGTATTATTCCTGCAAAAAGAAGCAGGAAACAGGTACGGTTAAGTCTGAAAATAATGACGGGTATAGTGTATCTTATGCAGTTGAGCAGAAAGACGGCCAAACGCTGGAAGAACTGATCAGAAAGAAAGCTTATGAAGTAGCATCTGCATACTTACTTCCAACAGGATGGTTATCCAGAAATGTGGGGTGTTGTTGTGCTGACAAATGCAACAATAACAATCTATAACCGGGAATACGATCCACTTACACGCTTTGACACCTGGCATCGGACAGTAATCAGAAATGTGCATGTATATGTTGATCACAAAGCATCTGTTAGCGACTCAGGGCTGAATAGTGCAGAAATATATAAGATCCGTATTCCAGCAGAAGTGGAGAATGCGGATCAGTATCTTCCGCCGGAGGAATATGCGAAGCTGAAAGATTTGGGAGAACACTGGACCATCCAGATTGAAGATCAGATTGTGATCGGGGAATATGACCTAGAGATCGAAAGACCGGCAGACCTAAAGGATGTGCGGTTGAGACACTGCAAGGTATTGTCCTGGTCAGATAACCGATTCGGTGGACTGCCACATTGGAAGATTGGAGGGGCGTAGAAATGGCTCAAAAAAGAAATTTCAGCATTGAAACCCCAAGAGGGACATTGAATTCTGTGACTGGCAAGAACGGAAAAGTTACTGTCAAACTTGAGTGGAAGTCGGGATTCGGCAAGGAAAAATCGGCAGGCTTTTCAAAGGCTCAGGCATTTGTAGATTCTGAATGTTTGAGACTTATGAATCCGCTTGCACCGCGCCGTACAGGATTTTTGATCAAGTCAGGAACTCTTGGGACGGTCGTAGGCAGTGGAAGTGTTGAGTATCTGGCACCATATGCCCGTCGGCAATATTATGAGCACAAGACCCGAAAGAAGTGGTTTGAGACTATGAAAAAGGGGCATCTGAACTCTATCAGAAAGGGGGCAGCGAAGTTCATTGGCTGAAAAATATAAACCGATTATAGATAGCATACGAGATTATATTCTGACGTGTGAGTTCCTGAAAGACTACAAGGTGAATGTAGATCATCTTGGGGTTAATATGGAGTATTCGATCAATGCTCTTCCATGCAATCCTCTGATAAAGAAATATGCAGATGGTGGAAGTATTAAGCAATTCCAGTTTGCATTAACAAGTAAGGATTGTTATGACGGAGATGCCAGAACAGCGATTGAGAACAGCGGATTTTATGAAAGGTTCGAGGACTGGATTGAGCAGCAGGATATAAAAGGAATCCTGCCGGAACTAAGTGGTGACAAGGCGCCGGTGAGCATAACAGTCATGCAGAAAGGCTACCTGTATGACCTAGACACAGATCTTGGACAGTATGAAATACAGTGTAAGTTAGAATATGAACAGGAGGTATAGAAATGGGAGCTACTAAACAGAAAATCGTGAAAAGAAGTGAGCGACTGTCATTCATGGATGCAACAGGTGAAGGATCATCTTATGTGAGAATGACAAAATTTACATCATTGAAGGGAAGCAAAAATCCGAAAGAATACAGCCGGCAGTATGTGGATATGGATGTGGAATCATCAGATGTTGTTGGTTACGCACCTGCCGTTGAATATTCATTTGACAGGCACACGGACACTCCGGTACATGAAAAGATTGCTAAGATCACAGATGATGAGTTACTCGGAACAGACGCTTATGTAGATATTGTTACAGTGGATAAGTTCGCAGTTGATGGCAAGGGAAATGCGCCAGCGAGAAAGAGAACTTATTCCGTAGTGGCTGATGGCGTTGGAGATGGAACAGATGCCCTTATTTATTCCGGAAACTTTAAAGCAGTATCAGAGATCACAGAAGGCTATGCAACGACTGCAGATGAGTGGCAGACTATTACATTTACAGATGGATCCGTGCCGGCGTAAAAAGATAAGAAAGAGGTGAGCCTATGAGCCAGTATGTATTACATGGAATTGATGATGTAGAGGTGGAAGTCGAAATTGATATGTCCGATTACGAATTCCAGGTCAAGTATGAGAAAGCCTTTGATGAGATGGCAGAAGAAGAAAAAGCTCTGCAGAAAGTTGGAAGAAATTCTGAGATCACAAAGGGATATTGTGAGATGTTCAATCATCTGTTTGACAATATTCTTGGCGAAGGCGTTTCAGAAAAACTATTTGGGGGAAGATTTAATACTCTGACAACAGATCGAGTTTATGGTGAATTCCTTGAAATCTGTTCAACGCAGGCAAAATCCAATAATGCGGAACGTGCGAGAATTATCAATAAATACAAACCAAATCGTGCGCAGAGAAGAGCGAAAAAATAATGAATGTATTTTATGAGGAACTTCCAGAATCATTAGAGATTAATGGGAGAGAATATCCAGTTATTACGGATTTCCGAGAGTGGATACGCTTTTCCGATATGCTGAAATCGGACATACCTCCAGAATTTAAGTTGGAATTCCTTTCGGAGATGTTCCTGGAAAAAGTTCCAGACTTATACACGGAAGATGAGATAGAGGAGGTAATGGATGCCATAACCTCTTTCCTGTCATTATCAGGTACTGAGTTTCCGGACATATCTTCAGATGAAGCGAATTCAGAAGAAGAGTCAGAAGAAGTGGAATATGAAGAGCAGAGAGCAAAGAAAGCTATCTATTATGAGCAGGATGCTCCTTATATCATATCTGCATTCCGGAGAGAGTATCAGATTGATCTCCTATCAGTGCCGTACATGCACTGGTGGGAATTCCGGATGCTTCTGGATGGTCTGAGCGAAGAAAGTCAGATCAAGAAGCGTATTTATTGGCGGACTTGTGACGTGAGCAAGATGGACAAGAAGGAAAGAAGGGAGATATTGAAAATCCGTAGAAGTATCACGATACCGGAGGAGGAATATGTCAGTGATGAAGACATCGGAAATGCATTTACATAAAATTAAAAAGCCTCCGCTGGAACGGAAATGGTATCAGTGTCCGTACTGTCAAAAGTCGGCTCTGATTTATGACGATACTGCAGTGTGTAGTGGAGTCTTTATGAAATGTAAATTTTGCAAACAAGAATTTGAGGTGATAATAAAGCATTAGTGAGCCTGTGAGCCGTGCTATTTACCAGGAAAGGGTGATAGTATGGCAGCAGATGGCCACTTGAATTTTGACACAAAACTTGATGAGTCCGGTTTTAAATCCGGAATAGGAAAACTTGGTTCGATCGCTAAGGGTGGTTTATCCATTCTTGGAGGAGCAATTGCTGGAGTAGCATCTGCGATTGGAGTGGGATCTGCGGCGGCAATTAAAGTTGGCTCAGATTTCGAAGCGGGAATGAGTAAGGTTTCCGCAATATCCGGAGCAACTGGAAGCGAGCTCCAGGCGTTATCCGAAAAAGCCAAGGAGATGGGAGCTAAGACAAAGTTCTCAGCCACAGAATCAGCCGAGGCATTCCAGTACATGGCTATGGCTGGCTGGAAGACCGGAGATATGCTGGACGGCATCGAAGGCATTATGAACCTGGCAGCTGCGTCAGGTGAAGACCTTGCGACTACGTCAGATATTGTTACGGATGCTTTGACTGCATTTGGACTCTTGGCAAAAGATTCCACTCATTTCGCTGACATATTGGCGAAAGCATCATCTAATGCAAACACAAATGTCTCTATGATGGGGGAGACGTTCAAATATGTTGCTCCTGTAGCAGGATCACTTGGATTTTCAGCCGAAGATTGTGCTACAGCAATCGGTTTGATGGCAAACTCCGGAATCAAGGCAACACAGGCAGGTACAGCTCTTCGCTCCATCTTCACACGAATGGCTAAGCCTACGGATGAGGTAGCGTCTGCAATGTCTGCACTGGGACTGTCGATTACCAATAACGATGGATCTATGAAATCTCTGAATGAGATTATGGTGGATATGCGAGGTGCATTTGCAGGTCTTACTGAACAGCAAAAAGCACAGATGGCAGCTTCGATCGGTGGACAGGAAGCAATGTCTGGACTACTTGCCATCGTCAATGCATCCGATGATGATTTTAATAAGTTGTCAAATTCCATAGCAAATTGCGATGGTGCATCTGCAGATATGGCAGCAACCATGAATGATAATTTGCAGGGGGCTCTTGCATTGCTTCGAAGTGCAGCTGAAGGACTTGGCATTGAAATATATGAGTCTATTCAGACTCCGCTAAAGGACATCGTCAAAGTAGGAGCGGACTCAATAAGCCAGTTGACAGAGGCATTTCAGTCAGGAGGAACAGAAGGACTTATCGAAGCAGGCGGGCAGATTATTGCAAATCTACTTACCGGTATAGCTGGTGCAACACCTAAGGTATTAGATATATCGGTACAAATTATCCAGTCACTTGTCCAGAGCCTTTCAGATAATATGTCGCAGATATCTAACACAGGAGTTCAAATTGTGAAGACATTGGCGCAAGGAATTTCAGAATTGTTGCCGATGTTAGGAACGCTTGCTTATGAAATCTTGACCAGACTCTTGCAAGGAATTGTTGATAATGCATCGACCGCAAGGGAATCTGGTTCTCAAATTTTAATAAGCATGATGAATGGAATCAGTTCAAAGTTACCGGAACTGGTTCCACTTGCTTTACAGGCATTGCTAGCGTTCGCACAGGGGATTGTTTCAAACCTTCCATCGATAGCTGAAGCTGGATTGAATATGCTGGTTTCTCTTGCACAAGGAATTGCAAATTCTCTTCCGATGCTGATTGAACAAGTTCCTAAACTGATCAATGAATTCTGCGATAATATTGATACCTTATTGCCACAGATTCTTTTAACAGGCTTGAAAATAATACTAGCACTGGCTGAAGGAATTATTACCAGTATTCCTGTGATTATAGAAAATGCCGGAGAAATTGTAAGTGCTATTTTTAATGTGATCACGCATTTACAATTATTTTCAGTTGGTAAGGATCTGATTAAAGGTCTTGGCAGTGGAATTAAATCGGCATTTGGAAGTGTAACTGGGGCAATAAAAAACTTGATCGTTCAGATCAAGAATCCGTTTAAAGCTGATTGGAGCAGCATAGGAAAAAATATTGTAAGCGGAATTGCAAAGGGTATTACAGGAGCAGCCGGGGCAATTGCAAATGCTGCAAAATCTGCAGCAAAGAGTGCACTGAATGCAGCGAAGAATTTCCTTGGTATTCACTCCCCATCAACAGTATTTAGAGATCAGGTCGGTAAATACATGGCATTAGGTATGGGAGAAGGATTTGATCAAAACCTTCCAATTAATGACATGGGGCAAAGTATTGACCGTGTGGTGTATCAGGTTGTGGCTGCTGTGGATGCTGGAAAATCGGAGAAAATCCTAGAAGAGACTTCGTTAGGACACACCAATTCAGATGATTCAGGCGGCGAATCACCGAAAGATGTGCCAATTGTGATTAATAACACATTTGAAGTGGATGGAACTCCACTGGTAAAGAAAACAACAAAAGAAGTTATTAAACGGGTATCTAAAGATTCAAAATCAAAAAGGAAGGTGAAAGGATAAGTGAGCAGATATTATTTTGATAATGGTAATGGGACGTCATTAGATAGAGATTTGAGATTCTTATCCTATCCGGAAATTGACAGAGGGTGCGAAGAGGTGATACTAAAGACAATTCCTGGAAGAAAAGGTACGGTAACGGTTCATACAGGAACTTATAGTGATACAACCATTCTTTGTCATTTACATATAGAAAACGAGTTTGAGATGATTGAACTGGCATATTTGGAAACGAAGATTTGGCTGGAGTCAACGAAAAAAATATCATTTTCAGATAATCCGGGTGTGTTTTATAAAGTAAAGAAGGTAACTGTTGAAAAAATGAGTAAGTCATACGGGAGGTTTGGAACTTTTGATGTGACTTTCGTGTGTGATCCAGGAGAATATATAGCAGAAGGATCTAATGAATATCAGTTACAAGAAATAGCTTTCAACCCATATAGTGAATGCTGTCCAGTATATAAGGTAAGCGGAAACGGGACATGTATTCTTGAAGTTAATGGGTGCAAGATGCGGGCTAATGTAACAAAGGAACTGACAATAGATACAGAACTTACGCTTGCCTATTCTGGTGAGAATATAAACAACACAGCAGTGTCAGGAGATTATGAAAAAATACATTTGAAGAGTGGGGAAAATTCAATTTCAATTACTGATGGTTTTGAAATAAAGGTTCTCCCTAATTGGAGGATCCTATGATACAGGCATATAAGAAAGGCAATGAGAATTTTGAAAGAAATGCGGAAACGGTACTCCATCCAGAATCCTGTGAATTGACGTGTGAACTAAATGGCTCATGGACTTTGAATTTGAAGCACCCTAAAGATGATGAAGGACGTTGGAAGGGAATTGAAGAGGAAGGTATCATCTCAGCGTCTACATTTATTGGAGAAAAACAGTTGTTTCGTATCTGTGAGATAGAAAGAACGTTAGATACAATAGAAGTTACAGCATACCCGATTTTTTTTGACAGTGCAGATGATTGCTTTATTGTCGATAAAAGACCTGAAGAAAAGAGCGGGCAGGAAGCATTGGATATTTTGATGAAAGATTCAAAATATAGTGGGGAGTCAGACATTACATCTGTTTCTACCGCTTATTTTGTTCGCAGGAATTTGATGGATGCTATTAATGGAAGTTCTAGTCCAACCTTTCTTCAACGGTGGGGTGGCGAGATCCTGTATGATAACTATAAAGTTATAGTCAATCATCGAATTGGTCAAGATCGTGGAGTGGAAATTCGATATGGGAAAAATATGGAAGAGATTGAGCAGCAGATTGACTATACAAACGTAGTAACACGTATAGTTCCGGTTGCTTATAATGGATATACATTGGATACAGATCATCCGTGGGTTGATTCACCATTGGTTGATAAATATGCGAAAATCTATACGAGGGAAATGAAATTTGATGATGTCCGGTTACAAGAAGATGCGGAAGGGGATGCTGAGGATGATGTAATTGTATGTAGTACACTCCAGGAGCTGCGAGAGGAATTGAAGAAAAAATGTGAAGAACAGTATTTAAACGGAATTGATAAACCAGCAATATCTATAACTTGCAGCATGGTAGACCTATCACAGGCAGATGAATACAAAGATTTTAAAAATCTCGAGAAAGTATCATTAGGGGATATTGTTCACTGCATTAACTATGACCTTGGAATTATGATTGATGCAAGAGCTACAAAGCTTACTTATGATTGTATTTTGGAAAGAGTAAGTACGGTCACAATCGGTGATACTGAGTATAATTTCTTCAATGAGGCTTATTCAGCAGTTGATCGTGTAGATCAGGCAATCCGTTCGGATGGAACTGTTGTTGCCGAGCAGGTTTACGGCGCAATCAATACGCTGAATGCATTTCTGCATGCGCAATCAACAGCGGCAAAGAGAACAGATTCCGTTGCATATTTGATCGAGGACCTGGATCAGAATTCGGAACTTTATGGTGCAATGGAAGCCGGAACACAGGGACTGAGGTTGGCAAAGGAAAGAAAAGACGGGGAATGGATTTGGAGGACAGCCGTTACTGCAGCAGGAATTATTGCAGATTTGATTGTAACAGGAAAAATACAAGATAGATTGGGCAAATCTTATTGGGATCTCGATAATGGAAAGATGTTATTATCAGGAATATTTCAACAGCTAACAGATAATGGAAAGAAGTCTGTGGATATCAAAAATAATAGAATTAATATTTATAGTTGGCAGAAAGAGGGGGACTATGTTGGCAGTATAGGATCTTTAGCAATAGGGGATGATTTGAATGCAAAGCAAAGAATCGGAGTTTATTGCGACACGGAAGATATGCTTGTTTTTGGATATTCTAGTAAAAAAACGGCAGAAGGGGATGCTGCTACCGTTCATGAATTGATGAAACTATCGAAAGATGGAGGAATTGAGTGCACAGAGATCCCACAAATAAATGGGACAAAGATAGGAAGACTGGTTTTCTCAAATGGAACTTATGTGGATGTCAAAAATGGATATATTGTCGGTGGGAAAACAGAAGAAGGAAGTTTTTAAATGGGATGGACAATAGGAAACTTTTGTCTGACAGAGTCTCAGATGAGAGGAAATGCAATCGAAGTATATAACTATTTTACTGAAAAGGGATGGACATTAAATGCCATTGCAGGAATTCTTGGAAACATGGAAAAGGAGTCTAACATCAATCCAGGGCTGTGGCAGAGCCTAAAGGAAGGAAACTACAGTGGAGGTTTCGGACTGGTTCAGTGGACACCGGCCACAAACTATGCAAATTGGGCAGCAGCCAATGGTTATTCTATTACGGATCCGAAAGGGCAGCTCTATTGGATTGATATGGAAACAGTAGAGGCCGGGCAGTGGATAGAGACCAGCGATTACAATATTACTTTTTGGGGATTTAAGACAAGTAATGCAGCACCAGATTGGTTAGCTAGTGCGTTTTTAAAGAATTTTGAACGAGCTGGTGTGGAAGTGGAAGCAGAACGAAGAGCTGCGGCAACTAAGTGGTACAATTTTTTAAAGAAAAGCATAGAAGGAAGCCAGGTCATAGAAAAGGCAGTCCAGTGGGCAATCAATATTGCAAACGATGACAGCCACGGCTACGATCAGACACACAGGGACGGACCGGATTACGATTGTTCGTCCCTTATTTGTTGGGCGTATTCAAATGCAGGACTCAATACGAGACCAGGATACACACCAGCAACCGGATCCATGTATGATGTTTTCATTGATGCAGGGTTCGAAGATGTGACATCACAAATAAATCTTTCCAATGGATCCGGATTAGTTAAAGGGGATGTACTTCTCAAACCGGGGAGCCATACAGAAATGTATATTGGCAACAGTCAGCTTGTCGGTGCATCACAAAACGAGAACGGCGGAGTCACGGGTGGCCAGACGGGAGATCAGACTGGCGAGGAAATCCATGTGCATGGATATTATAACTTTCCATGGCAATACGTGCTCCGGTATCCGGGAGGTGGAGCTGCACCGGTGCAAGGACTCAGCATCGTCCGCTGGATACCGGGATAAGCCGAAAAAGATCAGAAAAATAGAAGAGACAGAAAAGGATGAAAAAAATGAATACGATCAAAAGAGATGTCTACGTGCTTAGAAATACAATCAAGATTCCAATCGAAGTTACAAAGGGGACGGATGCTATTTCCTTCGAGTTTACAGTTCGGGATTACAACCTTCCGGCCACAGCCGCAGCGGTAGCTTACGCATATCGAATGGGAATGAAAAAGCCAAATTCAACACTGTGTGATGTGTCAGGAAATGTTATCAGTTTTCAGCCAAGTGCGAATTTCTTTGAAGTTGGAATGAACGAGCTGCAGATCCGCGTAATCAATGAGGAAAAATCGCTCATTTCCTTCAAAGAAAAAGTGAAATGCTCTGATTCAATGGGATTTCCTGATGAGGAAGAGGAAGTGGATCAGTCGCTGATTGAACAGATAATTGCACAGAGTGGAAAAGAGTCAGGAGAAAGAAAAGCTGCGGACGCACAGGAAAGGGAGGAGCGCATTGAAGCCGATGCAAAAGAGAAATCTGAGCGTCTGAAAGAAATCGCGACCGAACGTGCAAGAATTGATCAACTCACAAAAATGGGGGAGGGCAGCACCACTGGTGACGCAGAACTTGCGGACATTAGAGTAGGAAATGAAGGCGCTACATATTCCAACGCAGGAAATGCAGTAAGATCTCAGACAAAAGATGTGCCGGCTATGATGGACAATTTACAGAGCCCATATGTTGACATTTCATTACTTGAGCAGGGAAGTCTTAACAATACAGGAACAGAAATCACTTCAAGCAAAGTTCTCAGATCTGTTGAATTCCACTGGAACAAGAACGGAAAAATAACTGCTCCGGCAGGGTATAAAATCGCAATAGCTAATTATGCTATGCAGCCAGAAGAAAGCGGACAGATGACGAAGGTATATATGTCATTTGAAAATTACAGTGACAGTCAGACGAGTTCAAAAGCGGATGGAGACGCAGAGTCTAGGCGGTTATTAATTAAAAGGTCAGATGGAGCAGACATCAATGCAGAAGATCTCAGAGGCAAGATCACAACCAATGTCCCGGGACTAAGGGCGATGGATGTGATTGAGAATCTGGAAAAGAAAATCAAGACAGATACAACACTGGAAAAAGAAGGGGTAGCAGCGGATGCGGCGGAGACTGGGAAGAGAATTTCTCAGGTTGAAGGAGGTATTGGTTCACTAAAGGAAGATATCGGGGACAGCAACATACGAAATATAGCTAGGTTAAGTAATTTGATTTACGAAAAAGAACAAGAAGCAACAGTTGTAAAGAATGAAGATGGCAGTATCACCGTAATTCCAACACAATCGTGGGGAAGATATAACTTTGAATACCAGGTTGAAAGTACAGGTCAAGAAAAGACATTTTTTGTTTCAGCGGATGTAGAAGTTAAAGATAATACATTTTTTAATTGCGATATTGCTATATATGCATATAAAGGTAAAACCGCTTTAGGACAAACAAAAACTCTATATAGAAAAAATATTAGAAATGGCAATAGAATACAGGCTTTGCTAATTGTTAAATATAAAGAAGCAAAACAATATGATGCAAGTAGTTTGTTAATTGGAGCAATGACTGGAACAAATATAGAATATACCATAACAAATAAATCAATAGTGTGCGTTGATATTACAGATATCGGAGTTGATATGAATCAATTAAGTACATTAGTAGATACATTGAATGTAAAGTTTGGTTCTTATTTTACTATGATTGCAGAAAAGGCAGAAAAGGCAGAAAAGGCAGAAAAGGCAGAAAAGGCAGAAAAGGCAGAAAAGGCAGAAAAGGTCAATGTGTTAAAAAAAGAATTAGAAAATACAGTTGTTGTCAGAGGTTGGACTCGAGATATAGGATTGCAAGCGGAAAAAAATAAGAAGTACCTTTTTATAGCTATTGGAGATATGACAAATGCAGATACGAATAAATTGTTTAGTTTCATTAATACTTCTGGTACTTGGGGTACGGTTATTAACACCTATAAAATTAATGACAATACAGTATATGGTATTGGTTCGTCAGAAAAAGACACAGATAATTTAAACAGGTGTGCATTGAGAATGACGGCAAGCGTTGAACGAAAAGAGCTAAAGATTTTTGTCTATGATGTAACAGACTACGAAAATATAAGCCAAAAAGATGTTGAGTTTGTATTGAACAATCAAACGCTTAATGGATTTGAAATTAATAAGTTAATAGATAAAAAGGTAGAAGAGTCTAAAGCCAATTCAGATAATTTAGATGTGTTAAAATCTAATTGGAAAGACAAAAATGCACTTGTTATCGGAGATAGTGTCACAGCGGCGCGAAAATGGCAGAAAAAACTTAATGAAATGTTAGGAATGAATGTCACAACACATGCAAAAGGCGGTGTTGGAACAATATCAATGGTCGATGGTGATAAAGGACTTGGTGGTGATTACGATAATGAAACATCTGCAAGCGGAGTGTTAAAGCCTTTATCGGTTGATGATGTAAAGGATAAAGCTTTGATTGTTGTTCTTCCGGCATATAATGATCGTGGAAAAGAAAGTGGACAAATTGGTGATTGCTATAAAACAGATGGAAGCGGTCAATCAACGATTGCGGGAGTAATTCAGTATACGATTAACAGAATCTATGAAACATTAAAAGAAGCCAATAATTTAACTTGTAAAGTGTTATATGCAACACCGCATTGCGCTGGTAAATATCCATACATAGATGCGGATGGTTATGAAGAATATCCAGTAGGTAGTGGAAGAACAATGGAAACATTAGCAAATACAATCGTAGCTGTTGGAAATCATAACAATATTCCAGTGTGCGATTTATGGCACAATTCTGGAAGCAACAGATACACATGGAACGTATTTGGGGCAAGTGCAAATCCTGTCAATGAAAAGTATAGTCCATACAAATTAGATTCAACTGGAAATCCGGTAAATACAACACATATTAAATATACACAAGGTCAATCTTATTACCAGATACGAGATGGGAAAGTAGTTCTGGAAGAATATACGGGATCAGCACCATTCCCGTATAATGGCGATCAGTTACATTGCAGTAATGAAGGTTATGCAAGAATAGGGGAATGCATAGTGGGGGCGATTATTTCACATTACGGTAACTAATATTGGAAAACTTCTCCTTTTGTCGTATAATGACGATGAAGGGAGCGTGAAATATATGTGCAAAGAAATTTGGAATAACATAGCAAATGCATCGTCAATTGCTACATTGATTTTGTTTGTATTCTATTTTATAGGACGATGGTGGAGTAGTAATGTGGAAAAGAAAGATTTGTATGAGAAAATAGATATTCAAGCGGTAGATGAAGAAGATGATATAGAAGTAATCAATATAAATGGAAATGAGATTATAAAAGTAGAATCGGAAAAATATCTAAATTGGATAAAATTTTATGATGCAAAATGGGATGGAAATGAAGCTATAAAAACAAATTTCATAAAATCAGTTAAAAATATAAATAGAAATGAGCCCCAATATTTTAGAGTCAGTATTCCGGATGGAATTCCTAACACGATTATGGAATATCAACGTTCAGATTATGTAGAAGGAAGTTTTACAGTTAGGAATGATGGAAGAGGAACGGGATACAATGCTTCGGATTTTAAATTGAAAAAAACAATACGAAGTCGATTGTATTACATGTTGAAATAATTATAGGCTTATGTTGCCGCAGGATAATACCTGCGGTATTTTTATGGAGAAAATCATATGGAAATCAGAGCAAGACCGAAAGGTCTTATTTTTGTACCTAAATTTAAGAAGAGAAAGGAAAATCAATATGATGGAGAAAATTATTACATTATTAGCAAGTAACTTATTCGTGAAGATTCTGCTGATTGCAGTGGCTTTGGATACGATTCTTGGAGTGCTGCGGGCAATTAAGGAACATAAATTTAATAGCTGTGTAGGAATTGACGGAGCTATCAGGAAAGCAGCAATGTTATTTTCTGTATGTTTGCTGATGGCAATGGATGTGATCGTGCATATAAATGTATTGTGTATGATTCCGGAGCAGTATATACAGGTTCTTGGGATTAGCAAATTAGGAGTGTGCGAGTTCTTTTCATTATTATTCATCTTGTATGAACTGGTAAGTATCCTTAAAAATATGACATTATGTGGCCTGCCAGTTCCGACAAAGATTAAGATATGGATCCAGAAGTTCTTGGATGACATGACTGAGGAACTTCCGGAAGAAGCAGCACAGAAATTTCATGACTCAGAGGGTGAATTATAATTGCGCCGGCGCAAAAGAAAGGAGAATATCATGACAGAACAGACGGTAAAAGAAATTATTAAGAGTTTTGCCTACGGACTTTCAGCAAAGGAAATCTCAGACAACGAGGGCACATCACTGGAAACTATGGAGAAGTTCGCAGAGGAGCACGTAGCAGAGATCGAACAGAAGAAAGCGGAATTGAAAGAAGGTGGATGGTATGAGTAATCTGATTATTGACGTATCTTATCATAATGGAGTCATCAACTGGGAAAGAGTCAAGGCGTCAGGTTGTGCCGGAGCTATCCTTAGATGTGGATATGGAGATGATATCGCATCACAGGATGATAAGCAGTGGGTGAGAAACCTTGCTGAATGTGAAAGACTTGGAATTCCAGTGGGAGTATATCTTTACAGTTACGCTACTTGTGACGGACAGGCACAGAGTGAGCTTGCTCACATCTTAAGGCTGATTAAAGGTCATACATTCCAGTTACCTATCTTCATTGATGTCGAAGAGCCGGGAACACAGGGATATGCACCTAAATGTTGTGAAATCGTTTGTGAAGGACTTAAGGCAGCTGGATATACTCCGGGAATCTACGCATCACTGAGTTGGTTCAATAACTACCTTGGAAGTGTTCGTGGAAAGTATGTTGAATGGATGGCAAGATATAAGAATCTTCCGGAAGATACCTACAACGGTCAGTATGCAATTTGGCAGTATTCTTCTGGCGGTCAGGTAGATGGAGTTAGTGGAAGAGTTGATGTCAATTATTGCTACATGGAGCTTGGAGGGAGTCAGCCAGCAACACCATCCAAACAGGTCAGTAAGAAAGAACTCGGACAGGTGGATGTAACCTACCAGGCATATACAGATAGATGGCTGACACCAGTAGTCAATAAGATCGACTGGGCGGGAGCGAGAGACAACATTGCAATCAGATGGCTTGCTATTAAGGTAAGCAAGGGAAGTATCAGGGCGCGTGTCTATACACAGGCTAACGGATGGCTTCCATATCTGACATTTGGCAACAGCTATGATCTGAACGACAAGAAGAATGGAATCCTCGGAGATGGTTCAGAGATTCTTGCAGTAGAGCTGTACTACATCACACCGGAAGGATATGAGTACCAGATGGTTCACTACAGAGTTTCTGTCCGGAATAACAAGAACTTCTACGCAGATCAGGTCGATACGCTGAAAGCAAGCGGTATGGACGGATATGCCGGAGATAAATACAGATTCATTGACAAGTTCCAGGCATGGATTGAGTAAAAAGATGCCCCAGAGTCAATTGCTCTGGGGCATTAATATTGTATCATTTTCTTTTATTTTCGTGTTGCATTTCGTGTTGCATAGATTTCTAATATCGTATATTTTCTCTAAATTACTAAAATCATTCTAATATGCTAGAATCCTAGAACCCTTGTATTTACTGGGGAAAATAAAAAACCCAGTAACCATAACGATTACTGGGTTTACAGGGGATGAGAGAATCGAACTCCCACCAAAGGTTTTGGAGACCCCTATCATACCATTTGACCAATCCCCTATTCAGTTGTCGCTTAACTCAAGCGACTTGTTAAGTATACCTTATAGAGTGAAGAATGTCAAGAAAAAAATAAAGAAAATTCAAGAAACTTCTTCAGCTTTTACTAGTGATATTTCCACAGCAGTTGTGCAACAAACATTTTTTGTGTATACTAAAATAAATGTAATTGGTTCAGAGTCAATCAACAAGTAATAACAATCGGAAATCAGGTGAGAAGATGAAAAGAACAATAGGAATTGGAAAACAAAGTTTTGAAGAATTGAGAAAAAATAATTGCTTTTACGTGGATAAAACACAATTTATTAGAGAGTGGTGGGAATCACAGGATGAGATCACACTGATTACCCGTCCGCGCAGATTTGGAAAAACTTTGAATATGGATATGCTGAATTGTTTTTTCTCAAACCGTTATGAATGTAGAGGCGACCTGTTTGAAGGGCTTGCAATCTGGAAAGAAGAAAAATATAGAGATTTACAGGGAAAGTATCCGGTTATTTACTTAAGTTTTGCAGATGTTAAGCAGGAAAATTATGCAGATGCTGTTGCGAAGATCAAGAGAATTATTGCAAATGTGTTCCAGCAGAATATATTTCTTGCTACAAGTGATAAGCTGACTAAAATGCAAAAAGAGCAGTTCGAATCAGTAAACCTTGAGATGGATGATGTGACAGCACAGAGCTCACTGCAGGAATTATCTCAGTATCTCACGCAATTTTATGGAAGAAAAGTGCTTATTTTGTTAGATGAATTCGATACACCGATGCAGGAAGCTTATGTAAATGGTTATTGGGAACAGTTTACAGCATTTATTAGAAGTCTTTTTAATTCCACATTTAAGACGAATCCGTATTTGGAACGAGCAATGATGACAGGAATCACAAGGGTTTCAAAAGAATCAATATTTTCAGATTTAAATAATTTAAATGTTGTGACTACTACATCAGAGGCATATGCAACTTGTTTTGGTTTTACTGAAAGAGAGGTCTTTGATGCACTGGCTGAGTTTGGGCTGGAAAACCAAAAGACACTTGTGAAACAGTGGTATGATGGATTTGTTTTTGGTGAGCACCGTGATATCTATAATCCATGGTCGATTACTAATTATCTGAAAGAGAAGAAAGTCAGTGCATACTGGGCAGCAACCAGTTCGAACGGGTTGGTGAACCGGTTGATTCAGTCAGCATCACCAAGTATCAAGGAACAGATGGAAGAGCTTCTAAATGAGCAGGAGATTGTTGTTAATTTTGATGAGCAGATTGTTTTTAACCAACTTGACAAGAATGAAAATGCAATCTGGAGCCTTATGGTTGCAGCAGGTTATCTGCGAATTGAGGAAACGGAATACAGGGGAATGCTAAGAACACCGTGGTACCACTTGAGAATCACAAATCTTGAGACGTTGAGTATGTATTCGGAAATGTTTCAAGGTTGGTTTTCTAATTCTGAATCAAATTATAACGCATTTATCAAAGCGATGCTTCGTGGAAATGTAAAAGAAATGAATGCCTATATGAATGAAGTTGCATTGGCAACATTCAGCAGCTTTGATACAGGAAAGCATCCGTCAGGAAAAAGTCAGCCGGAGCGTTTCTATCATGGATTCGTTTTGGGACTTTTGGTAGAATTGAGAGACCGTTACGAAGTGAAGTCCAACAGAGAAAGCGGTTACGGGCGATATGATGTGATGTTAATACCAAGAGAAACGCCGGATCCGGCAATTATATTTGAATTTAAAGTGTTTGATCCAGAGAATGAAAAATGTATGGAGGATACAGTACAGTCAGCACTGGAGCAGATAGAAGAGAAAGAGTATGATGCCGAACTGATCGAAAAAGGAATTTCTAAAAATCAGATTGCGCATTATGGTATAGCATTCGAAGGAAAGAAAGTTCTGATCGGAACGCGTGAATAGAGATATGTATACAACTATAAAAAAGGAAGAAGCGACCTCAACATCACTTCTTCCTTTTTTACTTTATAACTGGCTCTGAATAGTTTCAAACCCTCTTACAGGATTCCAAGATCCATCATTGCTTTTTTCAGAACTTCCTTATGTGCATCTTCCATCTCTGTCAGAGGAGCTCTAAGAGTTCCGACTTCTTTCCCCATCATGTTAAGAGCAGCCTTAACCGGGATTGGGTTTACTTCACAGAAGAGTGCATCAATCAGCGGAAGTGCATCTAATTGCATCTTGCGGCTACCTGCGATATCTCCTGAGAAGAATTTATAGCACATGTCATGTACATAAGTCGGAGCTACGTTGGAGAGAACAGAGATAACTCCGATTCCGCCAAGTGCGAGAAGCGGTACAACCTGATCATCATTTCCTGAGTAAAGATCAACGTTACCATCACAAAGATGCATGATCTGTGCAACTGTGCTGATATTTCCGGATGCTTCTTTAATACCAACGATATTCTCAACATCTTTTACAAGTGTTGCAACTGTCTGTGGCTGAAGTCCACATCCTGTACGGCTTGGTACATTGTACAGAATCGCCGGAATATTTACTTCATTACAAATAGCTGTGTAATGAGCAATCAGTCCGTTCTGTGTTGCTTTATTATAATATGGTGTTACGAGCAGAAGTCCGTCAGCGCCGTCTTCCTGCGCTTCTTTGGACAGCTGGATCGCTGTTCGTGTACAATTAGAACCTGTTCCGGCGATAACCGGGATACGGTGGTTCACACGCTCGATTGCAAAGCGGATCGTTGCTGCGTGTTCTTCCTCTGTCATAGTAGCGGACTCACCTGTTGTTCCACAGATGATGATCGCATCTGTTCCGCCTGCGATCTGCTCCTCTAACATCTCATCTAATTTGTCATAATTGACCTCAAGATTCTCTTTCATAGGAGTAGCAATCGCTACACCTGCGCCTTTAAAAATTGCCATTCTTTTTATCCTCCTTCAACATGGTGAAACAAAGTATTACTGGTCATAGCAGGTTATTGCTCATAAGTTCCCTGTGAACGATAATCATAATAGTCATGAGCAGTAACTGTTTAATATACATCTATGCAAGAATGCGTAAACTGTAAATAAACATAAAAGAAACGGCAAGATGCGCCGTCCCCAAATATACATTATGTATAATTCAGATAGCTCTCCATCTTGCGATGACAGTCATGCCGCTATTTACGTCATGCCCAAGAACAAGAACTCAGGATTCTTACCCTTTCGGCATCTTTCCCTTTCCGATGAGTTCTTCTGTTCCTGACACATCCGTCACCTTACTTATGAAAAATGCAACCTCTATCTACGTTTCCGTGTTTAAGCAAATAATAACACCGAGGGTACAATGATGTCAACATGGTTTCTGGATTTCTTTCTTATTTATAATATATTAAATATAAGCGCAGCTTATAAAAATTAATTATAATAATATATAAACAAAATTTTGACTTTTTTCTTATATATATGATATCATTATTCCGCTAGATGTGTGAATGACAGAGCTGTTTCATTTGCACTTTTTTTATGCTTGCATGTTTGTTTTTTGAAAAACAATCGCAAGAAACGACAAAAGAGAATAACATGAGATAACAAGTGAGAATTACGAGGGTGAGAACCGCGACCTTCGGAAATGGCATGTGAATAGGAAGGAGACCTTACTGTGTTAACAATCGGTAATTACGTGAAGGTTAAGACACTGGAGGAGGCTTACGAGCTGAATCAGGCGAGAAACAGCCGTATCATGGGCGGCATGATGTGGATGAGATTAGGAAATGCGAGAGTGAAGACGATCATTGATATGTCAGATCTTGGTTTGAATGAGATCGAGGAGACAGATCATGTTTTCCGTATTGGAGCAATGTGTACACTGCGCCAGTTGGAAGAACATGAAGGGCTGAGAAATTTCTATGGGGATGGAATCGCAGAAAGCCTTCGTCATATTGTCGGAGTTCAGTTTAGAAATCAGGCAACAGTTGGAGGCAGTATCTATGGAAGATATGGTTTTTCTGATGTACTGACTGCATTACTTGCACTGGATACATTTGTTGAGCTATATAATGGAGGGACTGTCCGCCTTTCTGAGTTTGTAAACAGAAAAGCAGATAAAGATATTTTAGTATCTGTAATTGTCAGAAAGAGTAAGAGAAAATTCCGTTATGAATCCATCCGTCAGACAAAGACAGATTTCCCGGTACTGACATGTTCTGTGGTGACAGGAATTTACAGAGGTCAGGAGTCCTGGTTCTTTTCCGTAGGAGCAAGACCGATGAAAGCGGCATTGCTTGAGAAACAGTGGGAGATCCCGAAGGATGCTACAGATGAGCAGCTTACAGAGTACGCAAAACGTGTGGCAGCAGAATTTACTTATGGAAGCAACATGCGCGGAAGTGCGGAGTACAGAAAGCACCTTGCAGAAGTTCTGCTTCGCAGAGAGATGCGCTCAATTTTAGATGAATATAATGCGGAGGAGAAATAGGATGGAAGTACAGTTTACTCTGAATGGAAAGAAAGTAAGCACAGAGATCGCAGCAGATACAGTCCTGTTGAATCTTCTGCGTGATCTTGGATGCAAAAGTGTGAAATGTGGATGCGAGACAACAAACTGTGGTCTGTGTACAGTATGGATTGATGGAAAATCCCGTCTGTCCTGTTCTGTTCTCGCAGCAAGCATTGACGGACATGAAGTGACAACACTTGAGGGTGTGGAGAAAGAAGCAGCAGAATTCGGTTCCTTCCTCGCACAGGAAGGTGCAGAGCAGTGCGGATTCTGTTCACCGGGATTCATTATGAATGTACTCGCAATGTTCCGTGAATTGAAGAACCCTTCTATAGAAGAAATCAAAGAATATCTGGCAGGAAATCTGTGCCGTTGCACAGGATACATGGGACAGCTTCGTGCGATCCAGAAATACATGGAAGTAAGAAATACAGCAGTTAATATTACAGTTAAGAAAATGGGCGGGGAGGAGTAAGAATGGAAAGAATAGATAAAGTTCAGAATCTGATTCCTGAGAAACCGGAATTTGTCCACAGCAATCAGGAAAAAGGAGAAGCTATAGAATCCCTGAAGATTGTAAACCGTCCTGTTGTAAAGAAAGATGCCGCTGCACTGGTAACAGGAAAAGGCGTTTATACAAATGACCTTGCACCGTCAGACTGCCTGATCGTTAAAGTAATCAGAAGTCCATATGCACATGCATTGATCAAGGATATTAACACAGCACGTGCTGAGGCTGTACCTGGAATCGAATGTGTTCTTACATATAAAGATTGTCCGGATAAGAGATTTACAATGGCTGGTCAGACATATCCGGAACCAAGTCCGTATGACCGTCTGATCCTTGACCAGAGAGTACGTTTCGTTGGAGATGCAGCTGCAATCGTGGCAGGAACTTCAGAGGAAGCAGTTAAGAAAGCGATGAAGCTTGTGAAGATCCAGTATGAGGTTCTTGAACCGGTACTTGATTTCCGTACAGCAAAGGACAATCCGATCCTTGTTCATCCGGAAGACAACTGGAGAAGCCTCTGCCCGGTTGGCGCAGACAACAAGAGAAATCTCTGTGCGCACGAGGTATGTGGAGATGGAGACGTAGAATCAGTTCTTGCAAAATGTGATCACGTGATCGACCGCGTTTATCACACAAAGGCGAACCAGCAGGCGATGATGGAGACTTTCCGTACTTATACATATTTAGATGCATACGGAAGATTAAATGTCGTTTCATCTACACAGGTTCCGTTCCATGCAAGAAGAATCCTTGCACATGCGCTCGATATCCCGAAGAGTAAAGTACGCGTGATCAAGCCAAGAATCGGTGGAGGATTCGGTGCGAAGCAGACAGTAGTTTCCGAAGTTTATCCGGCGCTTGTTACATGGAAGACAGGAAAACCGGCGAAGATCATTTACACAAGAGAAGAGTCTTTGATCGCTTCTTCACCACGTCATGAGATGGAACTTCATGTACGTCTGGGAGCGGATAAAGAAGGAAATATCAAAGCAATCGATCTCTATACACTTTCCAACACAGGAGCATTTGGTGAGCACGGACCGACAACCGTAGGTCTTTCCGGTCACAAGTCCATTCCGCTTTATGGAAAGGCAGAAGCATTCCGCTTCACATATGACGTTGTTTACACAAATGTAATGTCAGCTGGAGCTTACCGTGGATATGGAGCGACACAGGGACAGTTTGCTGTAGAGTCAGCTGTAAATGAACTTGCAGGAGTTCTTGGAATGGACCCGACAGTGCTTCGTGAGAAGAACATGGTACGCCAGGGCAATAAGATGCCGGCATATTATGGAGAAATCGCAAACAGCTGTACACTCGACAGATGTCTTGCAAGAGCAAAAGAAATGATCAACTGGGATGAAAAGTATCCTTACCGTGATATGGGAAATGGAAAAGTCCGCAGTGTCGGAGTTGCAATGTCCATGCAGGGATCAGGAATCTCAGCAGTGGATACAGGTGCTGTTGAAATCAAAGTAAATGATGACGGATTCTACAGTCTGATCATTGGAGCTACTGATATGGGAACAGGATGTGATACGATCCTTGCCCAGATGGCAGCAGAGTGTCTTGAATGTAAACCAGAAGAAGTTGTTGTATTCGGAGTAGATACAGACATTTCTCCATACGACTGTGGTTCATACGCATCCAGTACAACTTATGTAACAGGACAGGCTGTTGTTAAGACTTGTGAATCCTTGCGTAAGAAGATCTGCGAGCGTGGAGCAGAATATCTCGGATGTAAGCCGGAAGATGTAGATTTCGATGGAGAATATGTAACAGAGCTGGCAACAGGAAAGCAGATTTCAAGAAGTCAGATTGGAAATAATGTAATGTGCTTCAGCAACGCATCACTTTCCGCAAGCGAAGCATTTTCCTCACCGGTATCTCCACCGCCATTTATGGTTGGTATGGCAGAAGTTGAGATCGATAAAGAGACAGGTGTACTCGAACTGATCGACTACGTAGCAGTTGTAGACTGCGGAACAGTTATTAATCCGAACCTTGCGCGTGTACAGGTAGAAGGTGGAATCGCACAGGGAATCGGTATGGCACTGTATGAAGACATCGTATATAGCGAAAAGGGAAAGAACTTCAGCAATTCCCTGATGCAGTATAAGATCCCGACTCGTCTTGATGTCGGAACAATCCGCGTAGAGTTCGAGAGTAGCTACGAGCCGACAGGACCGTTTGGAGCGAAGTCTATCGGAGAAATCGTCATCAATACACCATCACCGGCAATCGGTAATGCGATCCAGAACGCAACAGGCGTGATTATTAGAGAACTGCCGATGACAGCGGAGAAGATTTATAGAGGAATTTGTGATTGTTAGATTTGGATTTGAGAAAGAATGAAGTACTTTGATGACTGATTATTTGAAGGAAAAGTATTTCGTTGAGCTGTTCAAATTAAGAAAACACCTACAGAAATTGAAAAAAAGTGAAAAGAGGAAGCTATCAACTACGATAACAACGAATGGAGTTGTAATATTGTGGTTGGTGGCTTTTTTCACGTTGACATTGATGTTTTATTCTGTTATAGTTAATCCACATCAAAATCTCAGACATATATTTTCTATATTTCATTTGTCTGAATGTGTTATCGAAAGGATAACTTTATCTCATATTCAAGGCTGTATCAGCAGGAGATTCCATTTTGATGAGTTACAAAATAACAAAAGAATAAGAAACCAGGAGGAAGCGTCTATGGGAAAAGCAGATGTTAATGTGAATATCTGGCTAAGTGAGAAGAAAAGATTTGCGAATTTATTTAATGGTGTGATTTATGGTGGAAGGCAGGTGATATTGCCAGAGGATTTGGAAGAAGTGAATCCTGTTTCATCTGTCAGTGTGAAAAATCGAACCGGGAAAACAAAGAACATGAAAAAATACCGCGATATCATTATGAAATGGCGAAATCAGGCTACACTTGTGTTACTTGCAAATGAATCACAGGATAAGGTTCATTATGCGATGCCGCACAAGGTGATGCTTTATGATGGAATGGATTACGAAACACAGATTCGGAATAATTGGAAGAATTTTAATGACCGACGAAAGCAGAACAAAAAAGCAGGACAGCCGTTAGAGCATCTTACCGCAGGAGAATATTTGTCCCGATTTCGGAAAAAGGATCGATTGATACCGATTATTTCATTAGTCTTTTACTATGGTTCAGAGCCGTGGGATGGGCCGGTTGATCTGTATGATATGTTTCGGTTGGAAGGAACAAAAGAAGAGAAAGAAGTTTTGGAGAAATATCTTCCGAACTATAAAATCAATCTTGTAGATGCAGAAAGATTGGAAGACGTTGAAAAATTTTCGGATGATTTACAAGTGATATTAACTATGCTAAGATATAGGGACAGTAAGGAAGAACTGAAACACTATATTGATGAAAATAAAAAGTTTTTTCAGAACGTTGATTATGAAACGAGTCAGGCGATGAAAGCATTTTTGAACATGAAACAAATACCAGGAGAAACAGAGCAGAAGGAGGAGATGGTAGATATGTGTAAGGCAATACAGGAAATGTATGATGATGGAGTGAAAGATGGAATTCAACAAGGAAAAATAGAATTGCTTAAAGAACAAATTCAAAGAAAGTTACAGAAGAAAAAAACACCGGATCAGATCGCGGAAGAGTTAGAGGAAAGTGTGGAGTTTATCGAAAAAATCATAAAAGAAATGCAATAGTACATTGTTAGAAAGTTCAAAATTCAGAGATGAATCCAGAAAACAACTACAGAAATTGAATAGAAGTGAAATGAGGAAGCTATCGACTACGATAACAACGAATGGAGTTGAATATTGTAGTTGGTAGCTTTTTTAACGTTGACATTACTAAATTATTTTGTTATAGTAAATCCACATCAAAATCTCAGACATATATTTTCTATATTTCATTTGTCTGAATGTGTTATCGAAAGGATAACTTTATCTCATATTCAAGGCTGTATCAGCAGGAGATTCCATTTTGATGAGTTACAAAATAACAAAAGAATAAGAAACCAGGAGGAAGCGTCTATGGGAAAAGCAGAACAAAAAAGCAGGACAGCCGTTAGAGCATCTTACCGCGGGAGAATATTTGTCCCGATTTCGGAAAAAGGATCGATTGATACCGATTATTTCATTAGTCTTTTATTATGGCTCAGAGCCGTGGGATGGACCTGTTGATCTGTATGATATGTTTCAGTTGGAAGGAACGGAAGAAGAGAAAGAAATTTTGGAGAAATATCTTCCCAATTATAAAATCAATCTTGTAGATGCAGAACGATTGGAAGATGTTGAAAAATTTTCGGATGATTTACAAGTGATATTAACTATGCTAAGATATAGGGACAGTAAGGAAGAATTGAAACACTATATTGATGAAAATAAAAAGTTTTTTCAGAATGTTGATTATGAAACGAGTCAGGCGATGAAAGCATTTTTGAACATGAAACAAATACCAGGAGAAACAGAGCAGAAGGAGGAGGCAGTTGATATGTGTAAGGCAATACAGGAAATGTATGATGATGGAGTTCGACAAGGAAGAGACGAATTGCTTAAGGAACAAATTCAAAGAAAATTACAGAAGAAAAAAACATCGGATCAGATTGCGGAAGAGTTAGAGGAAAGTGTGGAAGTTATTGAAAAAATTATAAAAGAAATGCAATAGTACATTGGTTAAAAAGTATGTAAAGCAAAGATGAAATAAATACCACGCAACACAGAGCAGAAGGAGAGAAATATTATGAATGCAGTAGAAACTTTAGATGAATTACAGCGCAAAGCAAGACATGATGATAAACTAAGAGAACAGTTCATAAAGACAAGGGATGCAGAAGATCCTCTTGGTGCATTCTGCTCTGTATGTCGTGAGGCGGGTTATGAACTTTATCCAATGGATATTGTGCAGGCAGGAGATGAATTTTATGCCGCAATGAAGCGCAGTACGAATGGTGGCGGAGAGAATTCGCCGGTACTTACAGGTGAGGATGACCCTTATGAATTGTTTTTTGCAGGATTGATGGAACTATGATAAAGATAATTCGCGTTGGAAGAGAGCGCTTGCGAGAAGCGTACGAAATTGTAAATAAGGTAGACCAGAAAATGAACGTTCCGGAATGGTTTGTTGCGGAACCATATGAAGAATTTGATTTCTGGATGAAGGAGGAACGAGGTCTTTTATATCTTGCTGTTGATGAAGAGGGCAAGGCAGGAGCCATGTTTTTCGTAATTTTACCGGGCACTCACCCGGATAATCTGGGATATGATCTTGGAATGAAGGAAGAGGAACTGAAGCTTTGTGCTATGATGGATACGGCAGCTGTACTGCCAGAGTTTCGAGGACATCATTTACAATATGAAATGATGCAGCATGCGGAAGTGGATTTGAGGCAGATGGGATATCAGTACCTGCTCTGCACAGTGCATCCGGAAAATGTTTTCAGCAGATCAAATGTCATGAAACAGGGGTATCAGAAGATGCTTACGAAGGAAAAATATGGCGGATTCTTAAGAGATATCTGGATGAAAAATATTATAGAATAAGAAAACAAATATCGGAATAGAGATCTGATGTTTATTTTCATAGAAATGCACTAACACGTTAATACGTGAAAAAGATAAAGCAAAATGCTGATATAGTATAGAAAAAAGAAAAAGTATGTGGTATACTCTCGGCATAGTTTCCGGCAGGATTGCAGAAATGCCGAGGCATTCCTGAGTGGAAACCGGTAGAGAGATTTAACAGCAGGCTGATGAAAGGAGTAATAAAATGGAGACATACATGCAGATGCTTGGAAGACTTGCAAAGAACGCATCCCGTGGGGCAGCAAAGCTTGGAACGAAGGCGAAGAACAGAGGGCTTCTTGCGGTTGCAAATGAACTTGTAGAAGAGAGTGAACTGATTTTACAGGAGAATGCAAAGGATATCGAAGCTGCGAAAGCGAAGGGCGTGAAACAGTCATTGATTGACCGACTGGCACTGACAGAAAAGAGAATCGAGGACATGGCAGAAGGTCTGCGCCAGATTGCAGGACTTGATGATCCGATTGGAGAAGTGCTTGGTATGAAGACAAGACCGAACGGACTTCGTATCGGAAAGAAACGTGTACCGCTTGGTGTTGTTGGAATCATCTACGAGTCCAGACCGAATGTGACAGCAGATGCATTTGGTCTTTGCTTCAAGACAGGAAATGCGGTGATCCTGCGCGGTGGAAGTGATGCAATCCATTCCAATCAGGCAATTACCCGTGCAATCAAGGAAGGACTCCGCAAAGAGAAGTTATCTCAGGATCTCATTCTCCTTGTAGAAGATACGAGCAGAGAAGTTGTAAATGAGATGATGAAGATGCATGGCTGGATCGACGTTCTGATTCCAAGAGGTGGAGCGGGACTCATCGCAAATGTAGTTGCGAACAGTACGGTTCCGGTAATCGAGACGGGAACAGGAAACTGTCATGTATATGTTGATGAGACGGCAGACATTAAGATGGCAACTAGCATTATCGAAAATGCGAAGACACAGCGTCTTGGTGTGTGCAATGCATGTGAGTCACTTGTGATTCATTCCAAGATTGCAGAGGCAGCTCTGCCGAAGATTGTAACAAGACTGAAAGAACATGGAGTAGAGATACGTGGAGATGAGAGAGCACAGGCAATCAGTTCAGAGATCATCCCGGTAACAGAAGAAGACTGGGGAACAGAGTACCTGGATGCAATTATTTCTGTAAAGATTGTTGATTCCATCGATGAGGCAATCACACATATCAATACATATAATACAGGACATTCCGAATCTATTATTACAAAGGATTACGACAACGCTTTGAGATTCCAGGATGAGATCGATGCGGCAGCAGTTTATGTAAATGCATCAACAAGATTTACAGATGGATTCGAATTCGGATTCGGTGCAGAGATCGGAATCAGCACACAGAAGCTTCATGCAAGAGGCCCGATGGGACTCGAAGCACTGACAACAACAAAGTATATTATCTTCGGAAACGGACAGATCAGGGGATAATATAGAAATAATAGTTGTAGAAAGAAATATTTAAAGTTATCTTAATTGGTAAGTTTCATAATCCAAGTTAACTTATTATGCAGGGGCAGATTTGACTCGTATGAGTCTGATCTGCCCCTGAAACTCTTCTATAAAAAGCTGGTTACCAACTACATGACATCATAAGATATATGAGAGGATATGGAAAATGTGTTCAAAACTTCATAAAAGAAGTATAAACAATTCTAAAATAAGTGGTAAATGCACTGACAAAAAGAAAATCATCTGATAAAATACAGCCATGTCAGAAAAGAATAATATGGCATGGGTATATATAGCAGAAATGCAGATCATTTACTGATGATAGGAGACCTGAACAGGAGGTAGAACAGTATGACAATGGAACAGTATTATAGATGGATCAATACAAAAGCAGGGAAGAAGATCAAAGATTTTATGAATTGTCTGATCCCGGGACTGATGCCAGAACCAGTACCGGTCAGAGTGCCGGTTAGACAGGAAGATAGATATAATAGAAGATGATGAAATAAAAAGCTTTCGGGAGAAATGAAAAGATCCGAAAGCTTTTTATATTACTACTTCATGTGACTATAAAACAGTGGTTATAGTGTTCCGAACGATTTTCCTGAGTTCGAGAAAATCGTTCGGAACATTTTTGTTACTGGTGAATCCAAAAAGTACTTCCTATATTAGAAAAAATAGTGTATACTTAACAAGTACATATGTTCGAAAAAAGGGAGTGCGATATGAGCAAAAAGAAATTTAAAACCATATTATGTGGATGCATAACGACCCTTTGTCTTCTTTTGACATCCTGCGGTTCACTGCAGATATCACAAGGAACAGGCAATCAGGACTCGGACCACAGGAATCAAACGACTACAGAAACAACATTCGCATCAACAGGGCAGATAGAATCCGTTGATACGCTGGGAGAAGTACCTGAGTATACAGGACAGCCATATGTGGAGATCAATGATAATGAACCGTCATTCACAGAAGAAGAGATGACGACAGATTCTTATGAAGAATACAGTCCGTTAGATGAACTGGGAAGATGCCAGACAGCGGAAGCCTGTGTTGGCGAAGATCTGATGCCGACACAGAAGAGAGAAAGCATCAGCAGTGTGAAGCCAACAGGCTGGGTGAATAAGGAATATGACGGAATTGACGGTGGGTATCTGTATAACCGCTGTCATCTGATAGGATTCCAGCTGACAGGTGAGAATGCAAATGAACGCAACCTGATTACAGGGACCCGCTATATGAATGTAGATGGTATGCTTCCATTCGAGGATGAGGTGGCAGACTATGTTAAAGAAACGGATAATCATGTGATGTATCGTGTCACTCCAATCTATAGTGGTGATGACCTGGTGGCTTCCGGAGTCCAGATGGAGGCGAAGTCTGTAGAAGATGATGGTGCAGGGGTGACATTTAACGTATACGTATATAATGTGCAGCCATATATTGTGATCAATTATGAGACAGGAGAGAGTTATCAGACGGAAGAACTCGCAACACCGGAAGGTGAGTGGGCTCCAGGAACAGAAACTGAAGTGACTGATAAAAATGTATCCAATTCATCGAAAACATCAGATTCAACAAAAAAAGAAACTTATATATTAAATAAGAACACAAAAAAGTTTCACAAATCAACTTGTTCTGGTGTGAAGGACATCAAAGCAGAGAACAAAGAAGAGTATACAGGAAGCAGGTCGGATCTGATTAAAAAAGGATATGAGCCTTGCGGCAGATGCAAGCCGTAAGAGGTATGAGAAGAGTTATGAGATTAGAAATGGTTGCTGGTCGCACGAAGTGAGAACAGCAACCGCCAATATGTAAGTATATGTGGTCTCGCCCTTTTTGCTATTGGGATTATTATAGAAAGTGCAATATCAACATATAGCAGATAGTTCCACCTGCAATGGATAGAAACATATTTTTCTTCCATAGATGAAGTACTGCGGTAACGAGAATGGAGATTCCTTCCGGGATTCCATGAGTTCCACGCAGTACTTCTACATTTTTCAGACAATAGATAACTAACATTCCGAAAACAGCAGAAGGAAGAAATTTACCAAGATACTGGATATATTCCGGTGTCTTTTTATTTTCTTTAAAAATAAGGAAAGGAAGATAGCGCGTTGCCATTGTTCCAAGTATGCACATTCCGATTGTAATTATCTGTTGTGCCAAAGTCATGCTACTCATTTGATCTGGTTCTCCTTTTCCTTAAGTTTGTCGCATTGTTCCAGCCATTTTCGAAGTACTGTCAGTAGAAATACGATCAGTATCATTGTCGGAATCATAAAAGAATCCGCTCCAAAGAGAATCAGACATATAAGTGAAACGAGAAGTCCGATCATAGAAGAGACATGGCTTTTTTCTTTCATCCACTGATCCAGAAAGATTACAACGAACATAGCTGTCATAACAAAACTGATTCCTGATGTGTCGAATTTAAGAAGAGAACCAATGATTCCACCGATCGTTGCGGAAGCAACCCAATAGAACTGGTTCAATAAAGTAACGAAAAAATAGAACCATCCGCGGTCTACATCTTCGGGAATTTCGGATGTATAATTGACAGAGAAGGTCTCATCACACATTCCGAAAATCAGATAATATTTCTTCCATCCAAGTCCTTTGAATTTATCTAACATGGAAAGTCCATAAAAAAGATGTCTGGCCTGGATCATCACAGCCATGATCAATACCTGAACAGGTGCAAATGGACTGAGCAGCATCTCAACACAGACAAATTCCAATGATCCGCCGAAAATCAACATACTCATGAAGAATGGGTAGATAAAAGAAAAACCAGATGCATTCATATATATTCCATAAGCCATTCCAAGAAAAATAAACCCGGTCATAATTGGGATTGTTCGAGGAAAGGCTGCCTTTAGTGCTTTACGTTTCATAATTATTATAGTACCTCCTGACATAGTTCAGAATTATAGCATGATAGGCTTGATTTATGTTAATGTCTTTCGGATTGTACAATTTTTTTTGAAAAAAGTGTTTACAAACCACATAAAACTATCTATAATACAAATAGAAACCACAAGAAAACAATGAAATAAAAGAAATAAACCACATAAAACAACAAAGTGGCGAATGAGTAAAAACAGGAGGAACAGAATAATATGAAGATCTTAGATGCGAAGTTTGTACAGGACTTTATTAAAATGGCAAATGACGGATTTCTTCAGGGATGGCATGAGAGAAATGGTGGTAACTTGAGTTATCGTCTGAAACCAGATGAAGTTGAACTGATCAGACCACGTCTGAATGAATCAGGAGAATGGACAGAGATCGGAACAGAGGTTCCGGGACTTGCAGGAGAATTCTTCCTTGTAACAGGTAGTGGAAAGTATTTCAGAAATATTATCGTTGATCCTGAAGTGTGTCTTGCAATTATCGAGATTGATTATACAGGAACAAAATACAGAATCCGTTGGGGATTGGTAGAGGGAGGAAGACCGACAAGTGAGCTTCCGACTCATCTGATGAACCATGAAGTGAAGAAGAGAATCACAAACGGAAAGCATCGTGTAATCTACCATGCACATACAACAAATACAATCGCACTGACATTCGTTCTTCCTTTGGATGACCAGGTATTTACAAGAGAACTTTGGGAGTCAGCAACAGAGTGTCCGGTTGTATTCCCAGATGGAGTTGGAGTTGTAGGCTGGATGGTTCCGGGCGGAAGAGCAATCGCAGAGAAGACAGCTGAACTGATGGAAAAATACGATGTCGCTATCTGGGCACATCATGGAATGTTCTGCTCAGGAGAAGACTTCGATCTTACATTCGGTCTTATGCATACAGTAGAGAAGTCTGCAGAGATCCTTGTGAAGATTCTCTCCATGACACCAAGAAAGATTCAGACAATCACACCGGAGAACTTCCGTGAACTGGCACATGACTTTAATGTAACACTTCCAGAAGAGTTCCTGTATGAGAAAAAGAAATAATTAAATTTCTAAGAAAATAAAGAACGTATCAAATCGACGAGATTTCAATCATCACTGTTGAATTCCAAGTTGGTTTGATACGTTTTTTTATAACCATTCCTTAAAAGTGCGTGCTATAATAAAGCAGGTCGGAAATTCTATAGACGATCAGAAAAGCGAAAGGAATGGATAAAGTAAATCAATGTTATATACAATCCCGGATTATTACCATGAATTTACCTGTGTTGCAGGAAAATGTGAGGACACTTGTTGTGCCGGATGGCAGATCGTCGCAGATGAAGCTGCATTAGAGAAATATAAAAATGAAACAGGTGCATTTGCAGAGCGCTTGGAAGAATCTGTCAACTGGAAAGAAGGAACATTCAAGCAGGATAAAGACAGAAGATGTGCTTTCCTGAACCAATCCAACCTCTGTGATATGTATACCGCACTGGGAGAAGAGAGCCTGTGCAGAACCTGTAAATTGTATCCAAGACATATCGAAGAATTTGAAGATGTGCGGGAAGTTACACTTTCTGTATCCTGTCCGGAAGTGGCACGAATTCTGATGAATAAAAAAGAACCGGTACATTTTCTTTCATATGAAACAGACGAGGAAGAAGATTATGATGATTTTGATCCGTTTTTATATTCGAAACTGTTAGATGCAAGAGATGTGATGATCGATATTTTACAGGACAGAGAGAAAAAGCTGAATCTGCGGGCAGCTCTTATTCTGGCGATTGCGCGTGATCTGCAGGAATGTATTGACGAAGAAGATATATTTTCTATGGATGATGTATTCGATTACTATCAGACAGAAGAAGGAATTCAAGAAGTCAAAACCAGTCTTGCAGAAGCGGATTATTATACATATAGTAGAAAGATGTTTCAAAATCAGTATCAGATGGAACATTTGAGAGCGGATTGGAAGTCCTATCTCCAAGAAATGGAGAAATTATTATATGGAAATATAAATGAAAAAATAGACAAAAAACGGTATGTTGAGATGATACAAGAATTTCATGTCTGGATGGCGAAAGAAATGCCGAAATATGAAATACAACATGAACAGCTCCTTGTATATTTCATCAGTACCTATTTTTGCGGTGCGGTATACGACGGAGAAGCGTTTGCGAAAGCGAAGATGGCTGTTGTCAGCACACTTTTGATCTATGAACTTCTGATGGCACAGTGGATAAAGAAGGGAAAAGTATTGGATATAAAAGATGTCATAGATACGGTGTATCGTTATTCAAGAGAACTGGAACATTCAGATTCGAACCTTAATTTAATGCAAGAATTGCTGCAAGAAAGTGTTACCGTTCACACGATGTGTGACCAGCAACAAGAAAGTAACGAATAGAGGGGAGAAATTCTTGACAGTGTTTTTTTAACATGTTATGCTATATTCGATTTTGAGAGACGAAGATGCAGAGTAACAGACAGAGTCTTTTCAAAGCAATTGTTTCGGACCACCCAGCGAGGTTAAGGCCATACGGACAGCCGGGTCCACTGCCGATTATGGTAACTTTGGTTGCCTTATTGATTGAGTTAAAAGCTCTAATTTTATAAGTAGGTTTCTTTGATAGCCTTATGCGCCAGATGCGCAGACTTGTGAAACGGTCAATAAGAGTAGTAAAAGTATAATTGCTATATAGACTCTGACACGCATGATCCAGAAGTTTTATTTAAAAATCTAAGAGAAGATATTGCCTTTTCTGTTACAGCTGAGAATAAAACAGACGAATACATACCGAACGCAGGTTTGTGGCTTAGCGCCCCTATCTGCGTTTTTTCTGTATTAAGAAAGTGTTTTGACAAAGGAACCTGGAAAGAGAGGAAATATGAAAGGGAGTCGTTTTAAATTAAACCAGAATCATGCACCGATCCATGAGGCTCTGGAGACTTTCCGGCGAATGAGAGTTGTGCCATTTGATGTCCCTGGCCATAAACGCGGAAGAGGAAATCCGGAACTGACAGAATTTCTCGGACAAAAATGTGTAGGTGTCGATGTCAACAGTATGAAACCACTGGACAATCTCTGTCATCCGGTATCTGTAATACGGGAAGCAGAAGAACTGGCAGCAGATGCCTTTGGAGCAGCACATGCATTTTTAATGGTAGGGGGCACGACAAGTTCTGTTCAGACAATGGTTTTGACTGCCTGCAAACGTGGAGATGAGATCATATTGCCACGAAATGTTCACAGGAGTGTGTTGAATGCACTTGTTCTATGCGGTGCGATTCCTGTTTATGTAAACCCGGAGGTAGACCAGCGGCTAGGTATTTCCCTTGGAATGCAGAGAGAACAGGTAGCGAAAGCAATAAAAGAACATCCAAAAGCAGTTGCAGTGTTAGTAAATAATCCGACTTATTATGGGATATGCAGTGATCTGCGTGCAATTGTCAAGATGGCACATGAGGCAGGAATGATGTGTCTGGTAGACGAAGCGCATGGAACACATTTTTATTTCGGCGGAGGCCTTCCTGTTTCAGCTATGGAAGCAGGTGCAGATATGGCGTCTGTATCCATGCACAAAAGCGGAGGTAGTCTTACACAGTCGAGTCTGCTCCTTACAGGTCCGGATGTACATGCAGGATATGTGCGGCAGATCATCAATCTGACGCAGACAACATCAGGAAGTTACCTTCTGATGTCAAGTCTTGACATTTCGAGAAGGAATCTTGCACAGCGTGGCCGCCAGATTTTCCATCAGGTAGCAGATATGGCAGAATATGCCAGAGAAGAAATCAATGCAATCGGTGGTTATTATGCATTTGGAAAAGAACTGGTAAATGGAAATTCTGTTTTTGATTTTGATATTACAAAATTAAGTGTACATACATTAGATATCGGACTCGCAGGGATTGAAGTTTATGATATTCTGCGTGACGAATACGACATCCAGATCGAATTTGGAGATATTGGAAATATTCTTGCCTATCTTTCGATCGGAGACCGTGCACAGGAAGTAGAACGGCTTGTGAGTGCGCTTGCAGAGATCCGCAGACGTTTTCAGACAGATGGAACCGGACTTTTGAGTCAGGAATATATTGATCCACAGGTAGTGGCCAGCCCACAGGATGCTTTTTATGCAGATAAGTGCAGTCTGCCGCTTCGGGAGACAGAAGGTATGGTCTGTAGTGAATTTGTGATGTGCTATCCACCTGGAATTCCGATTCTTGCGCCGGGGGAACGTATTACAGCAGAAATTCTGGATTATATCGAGTATGCAAAAGCGAAGGGCTGTAATATGACCGGACCGGAAGATCCGGATATTTTAAAACTGAATGTTCTGACAGGGAGGTAATAACAATGGAAATGTGGTTTTCAGAATTCCATACACCGGATGTGAAACACAGTATCCGGGTAAACCGTCAGCTTTTTTCCAGACAGAGTGATTATCAGAGAATTGATATTTTTGAGACACCGGAATTTGGCCGTGTCCTGACTCTGGACGGAAATGTAATGCTGACAGAACGTGATGAATTTATTTATGATGAGATGATCACACATGTGCCGATGGCGATCCATAAAGAAGCAAAAGAGATTATGGTAATTGGTGCCGGAGATGGCGGCGTTGTCCGTGAACTGACCAGATACGACAGGGTCAGGCACATTGATCTGGTAGAAATGGATCCGATGGTTGTCGAGGCATGTCGTGCATACCTTCCGGAAAATGCATGCAGACTGGATGACAGAAGAGTACATCTTCATTACGAAAATGCACTCCGCTTTATCCGAAGATGCGAGGCAAAATATGATCTTATTATCGTAGATTCTTCGGATCCATTTGGTCCTTCCGAAGGACTGTTTACCCGCGAATTCTATGGAAATTGTTACAATGCATTGAAAGAGGATGGAATCATGGTCAATCAGCAGGGAAGTCCATTCTACGCGGAAGATGCACATGCAATGCAGCGAAGTCATAAAAGAATTGCAAGTACATTTCAGATCAGCCGTGTTTATCAGGCGCATATCCCAACCTTTGCCGCAGGTTACTGGTTGTTTGGATTTGCCAGCAAAAAATATCATCCGGTAGATGATCTGGATGCGGAAGCATGGAATGCATTAAATCTACGCACACGTTACTATACAACAAGACTCCATAAAGGAGCATTTTACCTTCCGGCATTTCTGGAAGACATGCTGAAAGAAGTGGAGGAATAATTCATGATTTTACCGAATATAGAAACATTTATCGGATGCGAAAGCAGCTTTGAGGAAGCATCGATTGTCCTTTATGGCGCGCCATTTGATTCAACGACAAGTTTTCGTCCGGGCGCAAGGTTTGGTCCATCGGCCATGCGTCATGAGAGCTTCGGCTTGGAGACTTACAGTCCATATCAGGACAGAGATCTTATGGATATCAGCGTATTTGACAGCGGGGATCTGGAGCTTTGCTTTGGAAGCAGCGAAATGGCGCTTGCAGATATTCAAAAGAGAGCAGAAGAAATATTGGAAGCAGATAAATTCCCATTGCTTCTGGGAGGAGAACATCTGGTGACGCTGGCAGCAGTACGTGCTGTGGCTGCAAAATATCCGGATCTTCATATCATCCATTTTGATGCACATGCAGATTTAAGAGATGATTATCTGGGAGCCAGATTAAGTCATGCCTGCGTTCTGCGAAGATGCCATGATCTATTAGGAGACGGACGCATCCATCAGTTCTGTATCCGAAGCGGAGAAAGAGAAGAATTCAGATTTGCCGCGCAGCACACAGATTTCCATCCACTTTCTTTTGACGGACTGGAAGAGACTGTCAGAGAACTGAAAGAGAAAAATGTACCAATTTATTTTACAATTGATCTGGATTGTCTGGATCCGGCGGCATTTCCGGGGACAGGAACTCCGGAGGCGGGGGGAGTAACTTTCTTAGAGCTTCTTGAAGCCATCCGTACAGTTGCACAGGCAAATGTGGTGGGAGCGGATGTGAATGAACTTGCTCCTATGCTGGATGCAAGTGGTGTCTCAACCGCAACAGCATGTAAGGTTCTCCGCGAACTGCTTCTGGCAATAGCAAAATAAACCGGCAACTTAGAAGAGAGCAATTATAAATATACAACTGTGGAAGAAAACAGTTACATGTCAAGAAAAGGAGAAGAGTTATGAGCAGAGTACTTGTAATCGGCTGCGGAGGAGTAGCCAGTGTAGCAATTCAGAAATGTTGTCAGGCAGATGAGGTATTCACGGAACTTTGTATTGCAAGCCGCACAAAGGAAAAATGTGATGCACTTGTAGAAAAGCTGAAAGGAAAGACAAAAACAGTTCTCACTACAGCCAAGGTTGATGCGGATGATGTAGATCAGCTGATCGAACTGATCAATGATTACAAACCGGATCTGGTAATGAATATTGCGCTTCCATACCAGGATCTGACGATTATGGATGCATGTCTGGCATGTGGCGTAAACTATATGGATACAGCAAACTACGAGCCGGAAGATACCGATGATCCGAATTGGCGTGCAATTTACGAAAAACGCTGTAAAGAAGAAGGATTTTCAGCATATTTTGATTATTCCTGGCAGTGGGCATACCGCAAAAAATTCGAAGATGCAGGTCTTACAGCACTGCTTGGATGCGGATTTGACCCAGGTGTCACACAGGCATACTGTGCATATGCATTAAAGCATGAGTTTGATCAGATCGATACTATTGACATTCTGGACTGCAATGGCGGAGATCATGGATATGCATTTGCAACAAACTTTAATCCGGAAATCAATCTTCGTGAAGTAAGTGCACCGGGAAGCTACTGGGAGAACGGACATTGGGTAGAAATCCCGCCAATGGATATTAAGAGAGAATACAACTTTGATCAGGTCGGAGACAAGGACATGTATCTGCTTCACCATGAGGAGATAGAGTCTCTTGCAAAGACAATCCCGGGCGTAAAGCGTATTCGTTTCTTTATGACTTTTGGACAAAGCTATCTGGATCATATGCGCTGTCTTGAAGATGTGGGAATGCTTTCTACAACACCGATCCAGTACAATGGACAGGAAATCGTTCCGATCCAGTTCTTGAAAGAACTTCTTCCGGATCCGGCAAGCCTTGGTCCACGTACAAAAGGAAAAACAAATATCGGCTGTATTTTTACAGGTGTAAAAGATGGAAAAGAGAAAACTTATTATATCTATAATGTATGCGATCATCAGGAATGCTACCATGAGGTTGGAAGCCAGGCAATCAGTTATACAACAGGTGTTCCGGCAATGTGCGGAGCATTGATGATGCTGACTGGAAAATGGATCAGACCAGGTGTGTATACTGTAGAGGAATTTGATCCGGATCCGTTCCTGAATGCACTTGACCGTTATGGTCTGCCACGCAGTGAAAATCATGATCCGAAGTTGGTAGACTGATGGAAAGATTAGATAAAAGAGCACCATTTACAGTCACCGGCGGAAGTATTCCGCCGGAATTTCAGAACATCAAAACACCTTGCTATATACTGGATGAAAAAGCACTTACAGAAAATGCAAAACTGCTCGGTGAAGTAGCAGAGCGGACAGGATGTAAGATGCTTCTGGCACAGAAAGCATTCAGTAATTATGACTGTTATCCTTTTTTTGAACCGTATCTAGCAGGTACAGAGGCCAGCGGACTGTTTGAGGCAAGACTGGGTGCAGAAGAAATGCCGGGAAAAGAGGTTCATGTATTCTGTGCAGGTTACCGGGCGGATGAATTCGAGGAACTTCTTCAGTATGCCGATCATATTGTATTTAATTCTCCGTCCCAGCTTCTTCGCTTTGGAAGAATGGCGAAAGAGGCAGGAAAAAGCGTGGGGCTTCGAATCAATCCGGAATGCTCTACTCAGGAAGGACATGAGATTTATGACCCTTGTGCACCGGGGAGCCGCATGGGTACAACAAGAGTACAGTGGGATGCAGCAATTGGGAAGAATCCGGAGTTGATAGAGCTTTTGGATGGGGTTCATTTCCATACACTCTGTGAGCAGGATTCGGATGATCTGGAGACAACGCTTGCTGCTGTAAAGAAACAGTTCGGCGATTTGGTTGCCAAAGTAAAATGGATCAATTTTGGCGGTGGTCATCATATTACAAGACCAGGATATGATATTGAGCGACTGGAGCGATGCATTCGAATGGCGCAGGAAGAATGGAAGGTTGAGGTTTATCTGGAACCGGGAGAAGCCTGGGCATTAAATGCAGGATTTCTTCTGACCAGTGTGCTGGATGTTCTGAAAAATGGAGACACACAGATCGCAATCGTAGATGCCAGCGCAGCCTGCCATATGCCGGATGTACTGGAAATGCCTTATCGTCCACCGCTTCTAGGAGCATCAGATGAGACAACAGATAGCGGGATCACAGTCCGGTTAGGAGGTCCAACCTGTCTGTCCGGGGATGTGATCGGAGACTATAAATTCAGCAAACTACCGGAATACGGAGATCTCCTTCTGTTTGGAGATATGGCGATTTATACGACTTGTAAAAATAACACATTTAATGGGATGTCATTACCGGATATCTGGATCAGGCATGCTGACAGAACCATGCAGCAGCTAACTTCATTTAATTACACAGATTTTAAAGAAAGATTAGGAAGCCGTGAATAGCGGCTTCCTAATACATTTATTTAACACATTTCTTGTTTCACATTAACGTCCATACCCAATATACAACTCCAAGCGCCCAGCTTGTCACAATTCCATACAGGATCACCGGTCCGGCAATCGTAAAGATCTTACAACCAATACCAAAAACCTGTCCTTCTTTCTTATATTCAATTGCAGGTGCTGCAACAGAGTTGGCAAAACCGGTAATCGGAACAAGCGCACCGGCACCGCCCCATTTGGCAAGCAGTGGATAGATTCCGGTACCGGTGAGAAGGATACTCAGGAGAATGAGCAGAATAGAAGTCCAGCTGCTGCAGTCATTTGGGGAAAGCTTTTTCAGTTCACAGAAATGATAAATACATTGTCCGATCAGGCAGATCATTCCACCAAGGAAGAATGCCTTCAACATGTTGAACCACACATTGTGCTGTGGTGTTTTCTTTTTGACATAGGCTTCGTATTGCTTCTGTTGCTTCAATTGTTCTATTTTGTCCATAAATGAAATCCCTTCTTTTTTGTTTTCAAATTCTACACATAGTTTTTCACAAAAATGAAAATAATATCCTTAAAAATAAATAATGAAATATCAGAAATGAGGAAACGATATGAATGATACGGGAAACAAGAACCGGGCAGTTGAATCAGAGTGTGGTCCTTTTCATCTGTCACAGCTTCGTGGAGCACAGAGCATTGTATTCACAAAAGCACCTTATCTTCTAAGCGCAGCATCTGTTGCCGGAAGCAAAGAAGCGCAGGGGCCACTTGGAAAATGCTTTGATCTGACAAATGAGGATGACCTGTTTGGGGCAGAAACCTGGGAGGAAGCCGAAAGCAATATGCAGAAGGAAGCCTGTGTACTGGCGCTTGGGAAGTCGCATGTGGATCCGAAGTCTGTGCGTTATCTCTTTGGAGGAGATCTTCTCAGACAAGGGATCGCAACTTCTATGGGAGTGGAAGATCTGCAGATTCCCATATTCGGCCTGTACGGTGCATGCTCCACATCAGGAGAAGCGCTGGCATTAGCCGCAATGAGTGTGGCAGCAGGATACGGAGATTACATGCTGGCAGTAACTTCAAGTCATTTCGGAAGTGCAGAGAAAGAATTCCGATTTCCGTTAGGATATGCGAACCAGAGACCGCTTTCCGCACACTGGACCGTGACAGCCAGCGGGGCTTTCCTCGTAGGAAGCCATCTGAATAAAATACATTCCGATAAGCAACGTCAAAGAAAGTCCCAGTTCCGGCATATTCGGATCACTGGCGTCACGATAGGGAAGATCGTTGACTTTGGCTTGAAAGATTCGCAGAATATGGGGGCATGTATGGCTCCGGCTGCAACCGATAGCATCTACCGCAATTTCCAGGATCTTGGACGAACCCAGGAGGATTATGATCAGATCATAACAGGTGATCTTGGATATATTGGTCAATCCATACTTTTTGACCTGATGAAAAGCAGAGGATATGACATCAGAAAAAAGCATATGGATTGTGGAATGACCATTTTTGATCAGGAGACGCAGGACACACATGCCGGTGGAAGCGGCTGTGGATGTGCAGCGTCAACACTGGCTTCTTATATTCTGCCAAAGCTTGAGAGCGGAGAGTGGAGAAAGATACTTTTTGTGCCGACCGGTGCATTGATGTCAACAGTCAGCTTCAATGAAGGAGCAAGTGTGCCGGGGATTGCACATGCGATTATGATCGAACACTGTTAAAAAATCTTATTAAAATAGGAAGAAGTAAAAAAGACGCTAAGTATGTGTTAAAAAACAGAAAAGGAATAGAAAAATGGATTATATAAAAGCATTTTTAATCGGAGGTCTCATCTGCGCTGCAGTGCAGATTCTTCTGGACAGAACGAAGCTGATGCCGGGACGGGTTATGGTATTACTCGTCTGTACAGGCGCAGTGCTTGGATTTATCGGAGTATACGAACCATTTGTAAAATTTGCAGGAGCAGGAGCAAGCGTTCCACTTCTTGGATTCGGAAATGTCCTGTGGAAAGGTGTGAAGGAAGCTGTTGATAAAAACGGATTCCTCGGAATCTTCCTTGGAGGGTTCAAGGCAAGTGCCGCCGGAATCAGTGCAGCACTTATCTTTGGATACCTGGCTTCATTGATTTTTGAACCCAAAATGAAGAAATAAACAAGAAATCACAACAATGTTACAAAGTATGACAAAATATACATGAAAAGGACTTGACAGTAAGAGAAAAATGAAATATCCTTAATTGGGTATGGAAGCAACAAGATACGACAACACAAGGAGGCACGGCAGGACAGATATTTTTCCCAAAGGTGTCTCTTTCATTATGTAAAAGGACTAATTAAAAATGATTGATATACATAGCCATATCTTGCCTGGAGTTGATGATGGAGCGTCTTCGATGAAAGAAAGTCTTCATATGCTTTCTATGGCGAGAAGACAGGGAATCACAGATGTGTTTGCAACTTCACATTATTCCAAAGCGTTTCCAAACAGAGATCCGGAGAAGTTGAGAAGGGTTCGGGATGAGCTGATGAGCCGCGCAAACCGTCCGGTGAAAGGCCCGGATGGGAAGATAAAGCGAAGACGGCCAATTCGAATCTGGACAGGCCAGGAGATTTTTTATTCCAATAGTGTTATACGACTGCTTGAAGAGGGAAAACTGCTTACGTTGGCAGACAGCAACTATGTATTGGTTGAGTTTATGCCGTCAGTGCCTTATTCAGAGATATGTACAGCAGTGAGGAATCTGTCAAGAGCAGGGTATGCTCCGGTAGTTGCTCATGCAGAGCGGTATCGCTGTCTTAGAAAAGGGAAGCGTGTAGAAGAACTGATTGATCTGGAAGCATTGATCCAGATGAATTACAGATCCGTCAGCGGTGACTGGAAGGATTCGACAGCACGCTGGTGTAAGGATAATCTGAAAAAAAAGAATATCCATTTTATGGGAACTGATATGCACAATATTGGAAGCAGAATGCCTGATACAAAAGAGGCAATGAGTTGGATGAGGAAGCATTTAGACAGTACTTACCTCAGACAGATAACAAAAGAGAATGCACTTCGCATTACAGAAAACAAAATAATAAAATAAAGGGGAGCAAAGATGGGAAAGACGCATGATGACGACGAGGTCGAGATTGACCTCAGAGAACTATTCTACGCATTGAAAAAGCACATTCTGGTAATTCTTGCGGCCGTACTGGCGGGAGCAGTGATTGCCGGAGCAGCAACAAAGCTTTTTATCACACCTGTTTACAGTGCAACATCTACAATGCTTGTTCTCACAAAAGAAACAACGCTTTCTTCGCTGGCAGATCTGCAGATTGGCAGTCAGCTGACGAAAGACTACAACATCCTTATCACAAGCCGTACGGTATTGCAGGACGTAGTAGATGAACTGAATCTGGATATGACATACAAGGAATTGAAAGGGTGCATCACAGTAGAGAATCCAAGTGATACACGTATTCTTTCCGTTACAGCAGTAGATAAAGATCCGGAGATGGCAAAGAAGATTGCAGATACACTGGCAAAGACATCAGCTGACTTTATCGGAGATAAGATGGAAGTGACACCGCCGAAGATCATTGAAGAAGGTGAAGTGCCAACAGTTCAGACAAGTCCGAGTACAAAGAAGAATGTGATGATCGGAGCATTGGCTGGTCTGGTTCTTTCTGCAGGTGTTATTATCCTTCTCACATTGATGGATGATACGATCAAGTCAGAGGATGATATTGAGAATTATCTCGGTCTGACAACACTGGCAAGTATTCCGGACAGAAAAGACTACATTACGGGAAAAGGACTTCGCAATTCAAGCAAGACAACACCGAAGAAAAAGAAGAAAAGGAGGAAAAAATAAATGGCAATTCAGAGAGTTATATTGACAGATTCCAGAAAAGAAGATGTCTTCTATGAAGAGGCTATTAAAACCCTCCGTACCAATATGCAGTTCAGTGGTGTAGAGACAAAGAGTATTGTTGTCACAAGCTGTTATCCGAATGAAGGAAAAAGTGACGTGGCTTTCCAGCTTGCAGTAGAGATTGGAAAGATGGGAAAGAGAGTTCTGATCATAGATGCAGATATTCGTAAGTCCAGTTATATCAAACGTTACCAGATCAAACAGAAGACCAATGGACTGTCACAGTATTTAAGTGGACAGATTGCTTTGGAGGAAGTGATTTATTCTACAAATTACCGCAATCTTGAGATTATCTTTTCAGGTCCGTATGCTCCGAACCCGTCAGAGCTTCTGGAGCAGGGACGTTTCGGCAGATTGATCGAAGAGACAAGAAAGAATTATGATTATATTTTGATCGACACACCACCGATCATCAGTATGAGTGATGCAGCAATTGCAGCAAAACAGTGTGATGGAGCAATCCTTGTAATCGAGAGCGAAGCAGTAAGCAGAAGAGATGCAATGAAAGCAAAAGAACAGCTTACAAAGAGTGGATGTAAGCTTCTCGGTGCAGTACTGAACAAAGTGGATATGAAGAAAGAAAAATACTATAGTAAATATAATTCATACTACTATGGTAAAAGCAAACAGGAATAGCCGGATATGCAGTGGAGAATATCCGCTGCATATTCCATTTTACAGAGAAAAACAGATAAAACATTTAAGATAGATAAAATCAGATGTTTTGTTATGTAGTCAGACAGAAGATTATCAGGGGAAAAGGGTGTACGCGAATGTATAGGAAGAACAGTAACGGCTGGTTGAAGCACTGGGATTTCATTATACTAGATCTTGTTGCATTACAGCTGGCTTATATAAGCAGTTATGTATTGCGCATGGGAACAAGTGATCTGTATCATAATGGATTATATCTGAATATCGGGATTATTATTATACTGATAGACATTTGTACAGCTTTCTTTACAGAGCCATATCATGGAATCATGAGAAGAGGATACTTTGTAGAGTTTAAGAATGTATTGAAGCATGTGTTTATCGTGAGCGTGCTTGTGATCGTATATCTCTTTATGAGCAAACAGGGAAGCATGACCTCGCGTCTTGTGATCAGCTCATTCATTCCAATGGCAGTTGTTCTGCTTTATGTGGTGCGAATCGTATGGAAGAAATATTTGCTGAAACATGGCAATATGCTTTATGCAAAAATGAATATGCTTCTCGTTTCAACAAGTTATGAAATAGATTCCATGTTAAGACAGGTGGAACAGAATGTATTTAATGAATTCGATATTGTCGGAATCGTACTTGCAGACCGTGAACCGGAAGAAAATGAATCAATCGAAGGAATTCCGGTCGTAAGCAAGATTGATACATTAACTGAATACATACAGACAAGATGGGTTGATGCTCTTCTTGTTGGAATTAAGAAGAAAACATTGATACCGGAAGATCTGTTTGACACATGTGTGAATATGGGAATTACAGTTCACGAATGTCTGGAAAACAGAGCAGGATGGGCAGGAAATCAGTTTATTAACCGTATGGGTGGATATACAGTCCTGACTTCCAGCGTCAGAGTGATTTCCTCACGGCAGGCCATGATGAAGAGAATGCTGGACATCTGTGGCGGAATCGTTGGAATGATCCTGACAGGTATCATTACAATATTCCTTGCTCCGGCAATCTATATTGCTTCACCGGGGCCAATCTTCTTCTCTCAGATGAGAGTAGGAAAAAACGGTAAATTATTTAAGATCTATAAATTCCGAAGCATGTATATGGATGCAGAGGAACGCAAGAAAGAACTGATGAAACAGAACGAGATGAAGGGTCTCATGTTCAAGATGGAGAATGACCCAAGAATCATCGGAAGCGGAGCGGATGGAAGCAAGCATGGACTTGGCTGGTTTATCCGTAAGACATCTCTGGATGAATTCCCGCAGTTTTGGAATGTACTCAAAGGAGATATGAGCCTCGTAGGAACCCGTCCACCAACAGTAGATGAGTGGAAACAGTATGAGCCGTATCACCGCGGAAGACTTGCCGTGAAACCGGGACTGACCGGAATGTGGCAGGTAAGCGGAAGAAGCGATATCACTGACTTTGAGGAAGTTGTAAAGCTTGATATGGAATATGTCAAGAACTGGAATATCGGAATGGATATTAAGATTCTGTTCAAGACCGTCGGAGTCGTGCTTAAGGGCAGCGGATCCAAGTGATGGATTGGATGGAAGAGATAAGGAAAATGATATAAGAATGATGATCTGCAGTGGAACCGGGCGGGGAAGCTGCAGGTGTTATTGATATTGAATGTATAGCTATAGGGAGAAAAAACGGAGAGGGAAGACTGGGGGGCTTGGTGAGAGGTTTTTCTTTTTTTTGAGGAATTGAACGTATAGCTACAGGAGGAAAAATAATGAGTTTAGTGGATATGAACAATAAAACAATTCTTGTAACAGGAGCAGCTGGATTTATCGGATCTAATTTAGTGAAAAGAATATGTGAAGAAAATCCATCAGCAATCGTAATAGGTATTGACAATATGAATGATTATTATGATGTATCACTGAAAGATTTTCGCTTAAATGAGCTAGCTAAGTATCCCACATTTACTTTTGTAAAAGGAAATATTGCTGACAAAGTTTTAATCATGGAAGTATTTGAAAAATATAAACCTTCTGTGGTTGTAAATCTTGCAGCACAGGCCGGTGTGCGTTATTCCATCACTAATCCGGATGCCTATGTGGAATCAAACTTAGTTGGTTTTTTTAATATTTTGGAGGAATGCCGTCATTCATATGACAATGGCCAGAAAGGAGTAGAGCATTTAGTATATGCTTCTTCTTCCAGTGTATATGGAATGAATAAGAAAGTTCCCTATAGTACAGATGATAAAGTAGATAATCCTATTTCTCTTTATGCAGCAACTAAGAAATCAAATGAATTGATGGCGCACTCATATTCTAAACTGTATAACATCCCTTCAACAGGTCTACGTTTCTTCACTGTATATGGTCCGGCAGGACGTCCGGATATGGCATATTTTGGATTTACAAACAAATTAGTGAAGGGAGAGACAATCAAAATCTTTAATTATGGTAATTGTAAACGAGATTTTACATATGTTGATGACATTGTTGAAGGTGTTTTTCGCGTGATGAAAAAAGCTCCTGATAAAAAGAATGGTGAGGATGGACTTCCAATTCCACCGTATGCAGTTTATAACATCGGAAATCAGGATCCAGAGAATCTTTTGGATTTTGTAAAGATTTTAAGCGAGGAGTTAGTTCGTGCAAAGGTACTACCAGAAGATTATGACTTTGAGGCTCACAAGGAACTTGTTCCTATGCAACCAGGGGATGTTCCAGTGACGTATGCGGACACAAGTGCACTGGAACGTGACTTTGGATATAAGCCATCTACAAGTCTGCGTGAGGGATTACGTAAGTTTGCTGAGTGGTATGCAGAGTTTTATAAATAAGCAAATTAGAGGAATAGAGAAATGAGAGAATTTAATAATTTAAAAATTGCTGTTGCAGGTACTGGTTATGTTGGTTTATCTATTGCCACCTTACTTTCCCAACATCACGAGGTGACAGCAGTAGATATCATTCCAGAAAAGGTTGAACTTATTAATAACAAGAAATCTCCGATTCAGGACGAATATATTGAAAAATATTTAGCAGAGAAAGAATTGAATCTGACAGCAACATTAGATGCAAAGGCAGCATATTCTGATGCAGATTTTGTTGTTATCGCAGCTCCAACAAATTATGATAGCAAGAAAAACTTTTTTGATACGAGTGCTGTTGAAGCGGTTATCAAATTAGTTATTGAGTATAATCCAGAGGCGATTATGATTATAAAATCTACAATACCAGTTGGTTATACCGCAAGTGTGAGAGAAAAGTTTCATTGTGACAACATTATTTTTAGTCCGGAATTTCTGCGTGAAAGTAAGGCACTTTACGACAATCTATATCCGTCTCGAATAATTGTTGGAACAGATATGGAGAATGCACGCTTGGTAAAGGCAGCACATATATTTGCAGAATTACTTCAGGAAGGTGCAATAAAAGAAAATATCGATACGTTGTTTATGGGATTTACTGAGGCAGAAGCGGTCAAATTGTTTGCCAATACTTATCTGGCTCTGCGTGTTAGTTATTTCAATGAACTGGATACTTATGCTGAGATGAAAGACTTGAATACACAACAGATTATCAACGGTGTTTGTCTCGATCCACGTATCGGAACTCATTACAATAATCCGTCTTTTGGTTACGGTGGTTATTGTCTTCCAAAGGATACCAAGCAGTTGTTAGCGAATTATGCGGATGTACCGGAGAATTTGATTGAAGCTATTGTTGAAAGTAATAGAACAAGAAAAGACTTTATTGCAGATCGTGTTTTGGAAATTGCTGGAGCTTATGAAGCTAATGATAGTTGGGATGAAAGCAAGGAAAAAGAAGTTGTGGTTGGTGTTTACCGTCTAACTATGAAGAGCAACAGCGACAACTTCCGTCAGAGTAGCATTCAAGGTGTCATGAAGCGCATCAAGGCCAAGGGAGCAACGGTTATTATCTATGAGCCGACATTGAAAAATGGTGAGAAGTTCTTTGGCTCTGTTGTTGTGAATGATTTGGATGAGTTTAAGAAGCAAAGTCAGGCTATTATCGCAAACCGATATGATAAGTGTCTTGATGACGTAAAAGAGAAGGTTTATACAAGAGATATTTTCCAGCGTGATTAATAACGTGGATGGAGAAATATACAGAGAGGAGAGGCGGAATGGCAAAGAAGAAGTTGCTAATTTACGCACATTATTACATACCTGATACTGCATCCACGGGTCAGATCCTCCGTGAGTTAGCGGAGGGAATGCTGGATAAGTTTGATATTACGGTAATTTGCGTAGTTCCGAGCTACCTTGGAACTATTGAAGATAGATATAAGACACAGAAGTATTACGAAGAAGAAATTAACGGCGTAAAAGTTTTGCGAATCCGAGTTCCAGAATTCAGCAAGACCAACAAGAAGAGCCGTGTGAAGAATATTGTTTCCTATTTCTTTAGAGCAATGGGGGCAACCTTCAAGGTCGGAAAGCAGGACTATGTGTTTTCCATTTCCCAGCCACCTATCCTTGGTGGCCTGCTGGGTGTTTGGGGAAAATGGGTGAAACACGCTAAGTACATTTACAACATTCAGGACTTTAACCCGGAACAGGTGCTGGCTGTTGGCTATACCAAAAGCAAATTTGTTACCGATGCCATGATGTGGTTTGACAAGTTCAGCTGCAAGAGAAGTGACCTGATTATCACAGTTGGTCGAGATCTGGTTGAAACAGTAGAAGGACGGTTCAAGGGCAAGAAAGTTCCAAAGGCGGTCATGATCAACAACTGGATCGATGAGAACGAGATCTATCCTCTGGAATCGGATAACGAGAGAGTAGCTGCTTTCAAGAAGAAGTACGGTCTGGATAGCAAGTTTGTCATCATGTACTCCGGCAACATCGGCCTGTACTACGACCTAGAGAATCTGATCAAAGTCGTTGAGAAGTTCGGAGCAGATACCAAGACGGCGGATGGTCGAGAAGTCGTTTTTGCCTTTGTTGGTGCTGGCTCTGTGCTGAAAACACTGGAAGATTATGTGGCAGAGCATCACATGGAGAATGTGGTCTTTATCCCGTATCAGGACAAGGCTGATCTGATTTATAGTCTGAACGCTGGTGATGTCCACTGGTGCGTGAATGCTAAAGGCATTAAAGGCGTGAGTTGTCCGTCAAAATATTACGGTCTGGCTTCTGCGGCAAGGCCAGTAATTGGGGTCTTGGAATTTGGCTCTGAGATCCGTTGCATTATCGAGGATACAAAGGGCGGTCTGTGCTGCGAACCGGGTGAGTATGACAAGGTGGAAGAAAACATTCGCTGGTTCATTGACAATGCTGGCAGCGAAGAACTGAAAGCAATGGGAGCTAGAAGCCGGGAAAATCTTGAAAAGAATCTGACCAGAAATGTAAGCGTACAGAAGTATGCGGAAGAAATTCTGAAGCTGTAAAAGTCAAGGAAGAAAAGAGAAAATTTTGAGAGGGACAGTAATTGAGAGTTTTATTTGTTTTAAGAAAGCTGTGCTACAACTATGATGGTGCAAGCAAAGTTCTAACTATGGTTTGTAATGAGCTCGCAAATAAAGGAATTGAAACGTATTGTTATGTTTATTCTGGAATTATTGATGACAATAGATTGTCGTCCAATGTTGTTTGCCTTAAAGGAAATGGTGAGCATCCTATAAATCAGACTAGAAAAACAATAAAAAACGTCAGGCCGGATGTAATTATTTCATTTATCACAAATGCTAATACCATTTCGATACTTGCATCAAGTGGATTAAAAATTCCAGTCATTGTATGCGAAAGATCCGATCCTTTTTTGGAATCAAATGCAAAAATTAAAATGATGCGACAACTTTATAGATTTGCATCAGGTGCGGTATTTCAAACCACAGGTGCTCAACAATATTACAAATGGGTTAAAAATAGTGTTGTAATAGCTAATCCAATTGAGAAAAGCGAGTTTAGGGTCAACAAAAAATTCTCGGAAAGAAAAATGTCAATCGCGGCAGTATCCAGATTGGATATAAGACAAAAGCGACTCGATATTTTACTTGAATCGTTCTCGATCATTAGAAAAAAAAGAGATGTTCACTTGGATATTTATGGAGATGGACTTCCAGAAAATCGAGCAAGAGTCGAGAATATTATTAGAGAGTTGAAATTGGAAAAGGACGTTACATTACATGGGAAAGTTACAGATGTTTTGGAAAAAATATCGGATAGCAAAATGTATGTACTTTCGTCGGACTTTGAAGGAATACCGAATTCATTACTTGAAGCAATGTCTATAGGAATGCCAGTTGTTTCTACAGACTGTAGCCCAGGTGGGGCCAGACTGCTTATAGAAAATGGAGTAAATGGTCTTTTAGTTAAAACTGGAAACAGCGGAGAATTGGCATCTGCTATGGAAGTATACTTCGAAAATCCGGATTTTGCAGATAAGTGTGGAAAAGCCGCATTATCTGTAAATGAAAAATTTTCTGCAAGTCAAATACTATACGAGTGGGAAAGCTATATTAAATCTATTGCGAGGAAAAAATGATATGAAAATATATTTGTTGTCTGTACACAATATTGGAAACAATTTTGGAACAACACTACAGGCATGTGCATTATATGATTATGTATTTGAAATAAATTCAGACACCACAATTATAAACTATCGGCCTAAATATTCGTACAATAAGGGAAAATTTGGACAGCTTGTAAAAAAAGTTCTCTATTTCAAAGATGCAATGTTGCAAGAAAAAAGGTATAGAGAATATTACGACTCACATTCGAAATTAACTGAAAAGGTAGAAAGATATTCTGATTTAAGGAAATTTAATGACGGAGATCTTTATATTATTGGAAGCGATCAGGTGTGGAATCCGTCATATGATTGCGGAAACGATCCAGCCTATTATTTGAAATTTGTGAACGGAAATAAGATTGCATATTCAGCAAGTGTGGGTCAGGTGTTGGATGATAAACAGCTTGCAAATTTATGTTCTTTAATCAATGACTTTTCGTATATTGGAGTTCGAGAATCATGTACTTATGAACAACTCAGCAAGTTACAGTTCAACAATATTAAACATGTTGTAGATCCTGTTTTTTTACATTCAGTGCAATATTATAGAGATGTAAAATTTCAGTCGCCATTTTCTAATTATATTCTTGTATATGCCGTGACATATGATGAAGAGATAGAACAAACAATACAAGAAGCAAGAAAGTTACTGGGCAAGAAGGTCGTCCTTTTGGGAGGGTACAGATTAAAATATTCTTGCGATTTATATTATAGAAGTGCAGGACCAAGCGAATTTGCAAATTTAATAATGAATTGCGATTTGTTTATTGCAAATTCTTTCCATGGATGTGCATTTTCAATCTTATTTGAACGTCAATTTGTTGTATTCAAGTCTAAAGTGGCGACAGAGAGAATAGAGAGCTTACTGAAAAAACTTGATCTTGAAGAGCGGATGATATCAAATAGTTCAGAACTTAAAGAACAAATTGAGAATCCAATACAATATAAAACGGTAACTAAGAAGTTAAAAGGATGGATTGAGGAGTCTAAGGAATTCCTTAATAGTGCGATTTGCTTATTCGAAAAATGAGACGGTGAGGGGTTCAATACTAGATGGGTAAAAGAATTAATATTAAAATAACGACAGCGATTAACGTCATAATATTATTGTCCTTGTTTTTGATATTTTTGAGCACTGGAGAAAAAGCATGGTCTGATTTGGAAGAGGTAACAAGAATTTTAAGCATCATTTCAATTGGATTGTTAGCTTGGTATATTTTCTTAATTAAGAAGTTTAAACTCAAAATCTATGATTTCAGAATATACTTCATTGTCCTAAACATGATATTTATCATGGGGCAAATTTGGATTTGTTTCTTTGGAAAACAAGAATATCTTTTTTGGAAATTATTGTTGAGAGCTAATATTGCAGCAGTTATGAATGGCGGCATGATTGCATTGTTAATTCAGCATGGCTTTGTTACGGGAATGTTTAGCGGAAAAGAAAAGACATCGACGCTAAATAGAAAACCCGTAGAATATGGTAGCAATCTTTTATGGAATACGGGTCTAATTACGTTCATCGTTTTTTTTCCACTAAAAATATACTACGATGTGGTGTATATGGCTGCCGCCGCTGCGACCAGCGGATATTTGGATAGCTCGCAAATAAGCGTAAACGGCATGATATATTGCTTTGGCGTTGTTTCTTTGGTGGGCGTTTTTTACATGATTGAAAGTAAAAAGCTTAGTAAAAATGGCGTGAAAATATTAGTGGCCGTTATATCAATATATTTTATTATAACAATGCTAGGAACAGGTGACAGAAGATTTGCAATAATCGCATTGCTGTGCATCCTTTTGTGCTATTTTCATAGTTATAAGATTAAACTGAAAGCTTCCGTTATTATTCCAGTATTGTGTATAGGATATGTTGCTTTAGTCTTTTTAAATATTATTAGTTCAACAAGAAAAACGACAGGAATTCCAAGTGGTGCGGCGTTGTTGGATGCAGTAATTAATGGAATGCTATCTTTTGATGTGATTTGGGATAATTTTGCGGAGTTTGGTATAACATTAATGTGCTATGTTTATACATACCAGTATTTTCCGGCCTTATTTCCGTATAGAATGGGTTCTCAGCTTATTGTAAATATTGTAGCGGTATTACCGATAGGCGGTATCTTGGCTAATTGGAAGGAAGCTACCGGAATTCAAACAGCAATTAATAATTATGTAAAGCAGCCTTTAGGCGGTGCATTAGGAACAGATTTATATGGAAATTTTGGAATGTTTTCGTTTGTGGTTGCGGTGGCATTAGGCTTTCTTATGAAGCGCTTAATGGACATTAGAAAAGTAGAATTGTCCGATTATGAAAGTGCAAAGTATTTTTCATTAATGTACATTATGATTAATATGGTTCGAGCAGGTTTTGGGGAAATAATAAGATTGGGATTCTATTGTTACTTCGTTCCAATAATTATTTTGCTTTTATTGGCTCAAAAAAACAAGCAATAAAAGAAAGGTGTAAATAATGAAATATAAAGTTACAATAGTTATGCCGGTATATGGTGTAGAAAAATATATCGAAGAAAGTTTGAACTCAATAATTGAACAAAATCAAGAAAAAGTACAGTTGATTCTAGTCGATGATGGAACGAAGGATAATTCTATAGACATAGCCAAAGAATGCTTAAAAAACACGAAAAAAATAGATTATAAGATTGTTGCACAGGAAAATGCAGGTCTGCCAGCTGCGAGAAATAAAGGGTTTGCATATGCTGAAGGAGAATATATATGTTACATTGATTCAGATGACTGCATTTCTCCCAATCATTTGGTAAATTTAGTAAGGGCACTTGATGCAACAAAGTTAAATGTGGCGTTTTCAGATTTTGAACTGACATACATTAAAACGGGAAGGCTAGGATCAGAAGACAAATGTGGTGACTATGAGATACTTGAAAGAGACGATTTGCTAGTTAAGTATATGAAAAGAAATCTCAAAATACACGCATGTGCATTGCTGATACGACGCGATTTTTTAATAAAGAATAATCTCGCTTTTAATCCACAATTAAAATATGCAGAAGACTATGAATTTATGTGGCGATTGTTTCCTATGACAGAAAAAGTTGTTCATGTTAAGGATGCAACATACAAATATCTACAGCGTGAAAATTCAATTATGAGAGCTCAGAGTATAGATAAGGTTGTAATCGCATCTCAGGTGTTTGATGATGGCTTTTCTAAAATGCTTTATAAACATCCTGAATTGAAAAATATAGTTTCATTGACACCGGATAGAGTGTGTTTTGCTTATGCACATGCCTTCGCACAGCAAAGCGATTTTGCATCTTATAGTATGTTGCTAGATAGGCTTCAATACAGGAGAAGATTTAAAAATCTAATCGTATTTCCAGATATCAAGGTGAAGGTGTTGGCGATTGCTACACTTATAAATAAAAGACTGAGCTTTTGCATGATTAAGCTATATTGAAACAAAATCGGAGAAAAAATGGTTAAAAACAAGCTGAAAGCTAAACTACATAAATGGGAAGAAAAAATTGGAAACAAACTTTTTGCAGGCAAAAGAAGAAAAAAACTGAATAACACAGATTTTTCTATTATTTGTAATAATTGTTGGGGTGGATTTGTATATAGATATTTTGGATTGCCATATTTATCTCCGACAGTAGGGCTCTATTTTTATTCAGAGGATTTTATAAAATTCGCCGAGGAGATACACAGGTATATAACGATGCCTATAACAATTATATCCGCTAAAAATAGCAGACATTATGAGGATTTAAAACGAAAAGGTCAAGAAAATATTCCAGTTGGAATCTTGGATGATGTTGAAATTATTTTCTTGCATTATAAAACGCCTGAAGAAGCTAAAGAAAAGTGGACTAGAAGATGCAAAAGAGTCAATCTTAACAACATCGTATTAAAATATAGCTATATGAATGAACCGAATGAGGAATGCTTAAAAGAATTCGATGCTATCCCGGTAAAAAAGAAAATTATGTTCGTAAAAAATAAGGAACAAGAAACCAAGTATCAGTGCGCTAGATATTATCCTGGATATGAAAACTGTAAAGACATTCGTAATGATACAGATCAATTTGCGAAATATGTAAATCTCGCAGATTTAATAAATGACTAGGAGGTGAGAAAATGCAAAAGAATAAGAATTTAATGAAATCGGTAACGTCTAACGATTATGTGTTTTCTCTGGTCAATAAGTTTTTGTCAGTCTTTATTGGTGTATTTTCATCTGTCTGTGTTAACAGATACTTGGGGCCAGAATTAAAAGGACAATACGCTTATTTGATAAATATTGTTAATATAGCCGTGATTGTTGCTGGCTTGGGCTTTTATCAGTCTTATCCAAATCAGCATCGAAATAAAATGGAAGATCAGCTTCATAAATATATGAATGTGTTTTTTGCACAGTTTTTAATATATTTGGTGATAGCAATAGCATTGGCGTTTTTGTATAAGCAATCCGCAATAACTTGTGCACTCATGTTAGTTCCTGTACAAGTTTTAATGAATCAGCTTATTATGGTGGCTCTTGTTGAGTTTATTAAGTTCAAACAAAAAGTACAGATAGTAATGCTGTTTGTTAATTTTGGAGTTAATTTATTACTACTTTTATTTTTTCCGTCTAATGTAGCGTTGGCTTTGATAGCGTTGATGATAAAAGATGGTGGTTTTGTCATAGCTTTTCTCTGGAAAATCAAGTATATACCGAATACGTTTGATATATCTAAGGATTTTATGGTTATGCTGGTTAAATTTGGATTATCAGCAATGATTAGCACCTTATTGCTTCAATTGAACTATCGAGTAGATATTTTATTCTTAGGTAATATGGCAACTGATTATGAAGTTGGACTTTATAGTGTTGGCGTAACGTTGGCTGAATATGTTTGGCTCATTCCAGATGCATTTAAGGAGGTTCTGTTTGCTAGAACAGCAAAAAGTGATTCAATAAATGAAATTGTTACGTGCATAAAGATTAACTCTGTGATAACGGTTTGTCTTATTTTGGGAATGCTGATATTTGGAAAACTAGGAATTAGAATATTGTACGGAAGAGATTTTGTGCCAGCCTTTGGCGTTACATGCATATTATTTCTAGGCATACCAGCAATGGTTTTGTTTAAAATCACAAATCCTTTATATTGGGCAAACGGCAAACAAATGTTTTTTTGTATGACGTTATTAGCTAGCGTTATAGCAAATGTGTTTTTAAATATTCTCTTGATACCAATTTTCGGTAAAGAAGGTGCTGCGGTAGCATCTGTTGTATCGTATACTTTGTGCGGAGGAACATTTTATATTAAATTTATAAAAGATTACCACATTAAATGGTTAGAGCCGTTTATCATTACAAAAAAAGATATCGGTGGACTGACAAAAAGAATAAATAAAAGAAAGGAAAAATCATGAGTACAGTATGTAAAAACGGAAAGTGCTCAGGATGCAAGGCGTGTATAGATATTTGCCCACGGGGGGCGATTTCTTTTTCCGATAATTTAACGTACCTTGAAGCAAATATAGATGAAGGAAAATGCATAGAATGTAATCTTTGTCATAAGGTTTGCCAAGAAAATAATCCACCCGATTTTCATAATCCGATTACTTGGTATCAAGGCTGGACAAAAGACCAACATGTAAGAGAAGGTGCGTCATCAGGCGGAATTGCATCAGCGTTGGCAATCGCATTTATTAATAACGGGGGAGTTGTTTGTAGTTGCAAACTTATGAACGGGGACTTTCACTATCAAATATCTAATAGCATTAGAGCACTAGAAGGATGCGCTGGTTCAAAATATGTGAAAAGTAATCCAGAAGGTGCATATAAGAGTATAAGAAAATATTTGGTACAAGGGACAAAAGTCTTGCTTATTGGGTTACCATGTCATGTTGCTGCTGCACGTAATTATGTGGGACAGACATTGGAAAACGAATTATATACAGTTGACTTAATATGCCATGGCACTCCTTCACTCTTATTATTAAAGAATTTTCTGAAACAATATGGATACGAATTAGACAACACATCTGATTTGAAGTTTAGGAATAAAGCGCATTTCGCAATTGGTGATAGCTATAAGAGCGTAGTAGTTAAAGGCGGAACAGATCGATATTCCTTAGCATTCTTGAACTCATTAATCTATACAGAAAATTGTTATGAATGTAAATACGCAAGACTTGAACGAGTATCAGACATAACATTAGGTGATTCATGGAACAGTGAATTACCCAAAGACGAACAACAGCAGGGAATTTCATTAGTACTTTGTCAAACTGAAAAAGGAAAAAAACTTCTTGAAATATCGAATTTGTGCTTACATAGCGTTGATATAGATAAAGCTGTGAGTGCTAATCACCAGCTACGAGAACCTTCAACAAAGCCAGCCGCTTACAAAGATATTTTCGAGAAGCTGAAAAACGGAAACAAATTCAATAGTGTTATATTTCGCTATCTACCATTGAAATGCATAAAACAAAATATAAAGCAATTTCTGCTGAAAACGAAATGTATGCGGGGGGGGGAATAATTTATTCCGTTAGTATCCAAGAACAGAAATAATCGCTCGAAGCAGAATTATGCCGAATAAGCATTTAGATAATAAGACCGTGTGAGATTGCTCACGCAGTAGCTACTCAAACTTCACACACCTCTCTATGGGTGAGTAGCAGGCAACGGTCTTATGACTGGCTGAGATGTGAAGGAAAAGGTAGGGATTCTACGATGAAGTTATATCATAAAATTTTTAAGAGACATGCTGATATGTCGGTGTATCTTGAAAAAATGGATCCACTATATATCTCATATGACGAAGAACTTTTAAAGCGTTTAACCAATGTGCGTAATACAGATGAGCTTCACGATGCAAAGTACTCTGTTTTGAGAGACTTTCATGATATATATGCTTTTGACGCAAGGGATGCAGAATTCCCAGAACATGTAGGACTTTTTGATGACGAACAAGAAAAAAGCAAGTTTATCCGGAAGAAAATATTGCTACAGAACATGGCTTTCTATCTTGGTAGCGTATAAAAAGTACCATTCTATAATTTATGCCGGACATTGTCTGAGACTGCTATGCAATAATATTATTCTTGCAGCGGGACATTATAAAAAACTCAAAGAAATTATATAGTGGCGGGTGTTATTAATATAGTGGTTTCAGTTGTAACTGTAAAGGCGTGGGGCTTGATTGGTGTTGCAATTGGTACGCTGGCAGCAATGGGACATCAAACAATTTGGATGGCTATATACGATTCTCGGAATCTGATTAAGAGGTCATTTGAAAATTTTATAAATTTTTGTTGACGCATTAACCGTGGCTATAGGTTTTTTGCAACGAGAATGCTTTCACTTCATACAGTAACATATATTTCTTGGGTTTTTCTGGCTATTAAAACATCTGCTATTTGGGTGATTATTGTTTTGGTAGTTAATTTTATCTTTTATCGCAACAAAATTAGTGGTTTTGTTTGGAAAAATAGAAAGCAAAATAAGGAAGAGGTGATATTGTGCAAGAATCAAAAAGCCTTGAAACAATAGGCATTGTAAGTACAGTAAAGAAGTGGAAGAAGTGTTGGAATAGTCTTTAGATATTCCGGCACTTCTTCTACTTGCGGATTGGTACGGAAGATACACTACTGGCCACATGTAGTGAGAACAGTAACACAACATCTGCGAATACCAGAGCATTAAAAAATTCAGCTTGCAACGATAGAATTCTCATGATAATCTAATATCACGCAGTCCACGTTCTAGTGGACTGCAAAAAGATCTATGAACCAAATCGGTAATTATTCAATAAGCTCAGTTTTCCGAGCAGATAATCCGATGACAAACCAAAAAGATGAATATTGTTTGAAGATTATGTGATGGAGTAAGTTTCTCGTTACTGTTTCTCAAATATCTGATTTTAACGGGATAGTTACTTCCATAGAAAACTATCTTGTGTTAAGATAAATATAACTTTAGAATCCTCTACTTCAGGCAATCATTCATTGCACAGAAGAGAGGAGAATTCTATGAAAGAAAACAAGAAACGTGTATCAACTAAGAGAGCAATATCACAATGCAAAACATTGAAAGAGAAGCAGGAAGACTTTATCATGCTTCCAACGGTAGATTTCTGTTTCAAGGAATTGATGCAGAATGATAACATTCGCAAGAATATCATTGCAGCATTATTAAATCTTCCATCCAGTGAGGTGGAGAATACAGAACTTATGCCTACGATTCTTAGAAAAGAATCGAAAGATGATAAGTATGGGATTTTAGATGTCCGGGTGAAACTGAAAGATGGAGAACAGATTGACTTTGAGATGCAGGTAGAAGCATTTGATTGTTGGGCAAATCGTTCTGTTTATTATCTGAGTAAGATGTATACAAGTGAAATAAAAGAAGGCGAGGGATACGACCAGTTGAAGAAGTGTATCCATGTGAGTATTCTTGCATATAATCATTTTCAAGATGATAAAGAATGTTATCGCAGAATTGTATTCTGTGATGCAAAGACAGGAAAAGAGTATACAGATCTTATGGAGATGCATATCTTAGAATTGTCAAAACTTCCGCCGGAAGAGAAAAATGAGACAAACCTGTTGCAGTGGATGCGCTTTCTTGGAGGAAAAACCAGAAAGGATTTTGAAGAAATGGCAAAGAAAAATTCTGAATTGGAAGAAGCATATGATGTGTTGGATAAATTAAGCGCAGATGAAAAGAAGAGGTTAGAATACGAGACAAGACAAAGAGCAATCAGAGATTATAATATAGGGATGTTAACAGCAGAAAGACGGGGGATTGAGAATGGACGTAAGATTGGAATAGAAGAAGGAGAAAACAGAATCAACCAATTAATTCTCGAATTATCAAAGCTTGGACGTACAGAAGATATCGTAAAAGCAGCAGCGGATAAGAAATATCAGAGAAAATTATTGGAAGAGTTTGGTTTACAGTAGGTTACCGGTGGTCTGCTCCCATAAAGCGAAAGCATTGTAAGTATAATAAAGAAGTAGATGAAGTGCTGGAATAGTATTTAGATATTCCGGCACTTCGGTTTAATTGCAGATTGACGCGGAAGGTACGCTACTGGCCACACGTAATGAGAGTAGCAACACAACATCTGCGAATATCAGAGCATTAAAAAATTCAGCTTGCAATAATAGAATTCTCATGCTAATCTAATATCACGCAGTCATCATTCTGATGAACTGCAAAAAGATCTATGAACCAAATCGGTAATTATTCAATAAGCTCAGATTTTCGAGCAGATAATCCGATGACAAACCAAAAAGATGAATATTGTTTGAAGATTATGTGATGGAGTAAGTTTCGAGTTACTGTTTCTCAAATGTCTGATTTTAAGAGATAGTCACTTCCATAGAAAACTATCTTGTGTTAAGATAAATATAACTTTAGAATCCTCTTCTTCAGGCAATCATTCATTGCACAGAAGAGAGGAGAATTCTATGAAAGAAAACAAGAAAAGTGTATCAACTAAGAGAGCATCATCACATTGTAAAATATCGAAAGAGAAGCTGGAAGACTTTATCATGCTTCCAACGGTAGATTTCTGCTTCAAGGAATTAATGCAGAATGATAACATCCGTAAGAATATCATTGCAGCATTATTAAATGTTCCGCCCAGTGAGGTGGAGAACACAGAACTTATGCCTACGATTCTCAGAAAAGAATCGAAAGATGATAAGTATGGGATTTTAGATGTCCGGGTGAGACTGAAGGATGGGGAACAGATCGATTTTGAGATGCAGGTAGAAGCATTTGATTGCTGGGCAAACCGTTCTGTTTATTATCTGAGTAAGATGTATGCAGGTGAGATCAAAGAAGGAGAGGGATACGATTGCTTGAAGAAGTGTATCCATGTAAGTATTCTTGCATATAATCATTTCCGAGATGATAAGGAGTGCTATCGAAGAATTGCATTTTGTGATACGAAGACAGGAAAAGAGTATACAGATCTTATGGAGATGCATATCTTAGAATTGTCGAAACTCCCGCCGGAAGAGAAGAATGAGACAAGCCTGTTGCAGTGGATGCGCTTTCTTGGAGGAAAAACCAGAAAGGATTTTGAAGAAATGGCAAAGAAAAATTCTGAATTGGAAGAAGCATATGATGTGTTGGATAAATTAAGCGCAGATGAAAAGAAGAGGTTAGAATACGAGACAAGACAAAGAGCAATCAGAGATTACAATATAGGAATGTTAACAGCAGAAAGACGAGGAATTGAAGCTGGACGAGAAGAAGGAGAAAACAGAATCAACCAGTTAAATATTGAATTGTCAAAGCTTGGACGTATAGAAGATATCGTAAAAGCGGCAGCGGACAAGAAATATCAGAGAAAATTATTGGAAGAATTTGATTTACAGTAGGTTACCGGTGGTCAGACCCCATAAAGCAAAGATATGTTCTGTAACACGAAGACAGGAAAATTGTATACAGATCTTATGGAGATGCATATTTTAGAATTGTCGAAACTTCCGCCGGAACAGAAGAATGAGACAAGCCTGTTGCAGTGGATGCGCTTTCTTGGAGGAAAAACCAGAAAGGATTTTGAAGAAATGGCAAAGAAAAATTCTGAATTGGAAGAAGCATATGACGTATTGGATAAATTAAGCGCAGATGAAAAGAAGAGGTTAGAATACGAGACAAGACAAAGGGCAATCAGGGATTACAATATAGGAATGTTAACCGCAGAAAGACGAGGAATTGAAGCTGGTCGTAAGATTGGAATAGAAGAAGGAAGAGCGGAAGGACGAGAAGAGGGAAGAACAGAAGGACGAGCCGAAGGAGAAAGCAGAATTAACCAGTTAAATATTGAATTGTCAAAGCTTGGGCGTACAGAAGATATATTGAAAGCGGCAGTTGACAAGGAATATCAGGAAAAGCTGTTGAAAGAGTTTGAGTTATAATCTAAATACAACCAGAATTTTGGATAAGCATATTATTAAATATTACGATGCTCTTCATACACACAGGGAAGAGAGCACTCTAACAAAAGAGTCGGAAAGAATGCTTTAATCTAATACCACGCAGTCGTCATTCTGATGAACTGCAAAAAGATCTATGAACCAAACGGTAATTATTTAATAGACTCAGATGTTCGAGCAGAAAAGAGATAAGTTTGTTAACTTGCTATTTGTCCTTTTGGATGGTAAAATCAAAGCACACTAGGAAAGAGTATCCTCATTTTCAGTAGTATAGCTTCGGAAAGGAGCGTGGAAGAATGGCAACGGCGTTGAAACTTCCAGTTGGAATCGAAGATTTTAGAGAAATTCGCCGACAGGGTTTTTACTACATTGATAAGACAAGACTGATCGAACAGCTTCTTGACAGCTGGGGAAAGGTGAATCTTTTTACAAGGCCTCGCCGTTTTGGTAAGACCTTAAATATGAGTATGCTCCGATACTTTTTTGAAATCGGAACAGACAAGACATTGTTTGACGGACTTCACATTTTGCAAAGAAAAGATCTTTGTGATGAATATATGGGGAGATTTCCGGTTGTGTCTCTTACACTTAAAGGTGTGGATGGACTGACCTTTGAAAAAGCAAAAAATAAATTGCTAAAACTTGTTGCACTTGAAGCAGATCAATTTGATTTTTTGAAAAACAGCGACAAGTTAACTGATAATGAAAAACAAAGATATGCCGCGCTTGTTCGAATGCAAGACGGAAAATATGCAATGGACGAAGATACGCTGGAATCAGCACTCCAGACATTGTCGGAGCTGTTGTATCGCCACTATGGACAGAAGGTAATTATCCTTATTGATGAATATGATGTTCCTCTGGATAAGGCGTATGAAAATGGTTACTATAAAGAAATGGTATCAATGATTCGTTCGTTGTTTGGAGAGGCTCTGAAAACAAATGAATTTTTGCAGTTTGCGGTTTTGACAGGCTGTTTGCGTGTCTCGAAAGAAAGCATTTTCACAGGTTTGAACAATTTTAAGATTTTTTCTATAACGGATGCACGTTTTGACGAACAGTTCGGTTTTACAGAAGATGAAGTTGAAAAGATGCTGAAAGATTACCAGCAAGAGGCACATTTGGCGGAAATGAAGGAATGGTATGATGGATATCATTTTGGAGATGCCGATATTTACTGTCCTTGGGATGTAATCAATCGGGTAGATGATCTATGTGATAAACCAGAAGATGAACCGAAATGTTATTGGATAAATAGCAGTGGAAATGCTTTGGTTAAACGGTTCGTTTCCATAGCAAATAGAACGACGCAGGACGAAATTGAACGTTTGATTGCAGGTGAACCAATTGAAAAGTCTGTTCGACTTGATTTGACATACGATGAAATTGATAAGAGTATAGATAACATATGGAGCGTTTTGTTTACAACTGGGTATCTGACACAGATTGGAATGACGGAACAAGGGGCATATAAGTTGGTCATTCCAAATAAAGAAGTTAGAACTGTTTACATTTCACAGATAAAAGAATGGTTTAATCAAAAAATTGCGGATAATGCGGAACAGATGGTCTCTTTTTGGGAAACAATTGAGGATGGAAATGCAGAGGCAATAGAACAGTATTTAAACAGAACGCTAAGTAATACAATCAGTGTTTTTGATACGAAGGCACCTGAAACGGAAAAGGAAAACTCCTATCATACTTTTCTTGCAGGGCTGTTGACGGGAAACACAGATTGGGTGGTTAAATCAAATGTGGAAGCAGGAGAGGGATTCGCAGATATTATCATTGAACCGCAAAATCCGGACGATGGCATTATTTTTGAACTTAAGTATTCAAAGGAAGCATCAGGATTAGATAAAGCCTGTGAAAGAGCAATCAAACAAATTAGAGATCGGAGATATTCGGAGTATCTGAAAAATGATGGCCGCCACAATATGACCTTTTATGGCATCGCTTTTTACAAAAAGAGATGTAAAGTAGTGGTTGAGAAACTGAAGGAAGCATAAGTAAAAAGCATATATAAGTACAGTAAAGAAGTGTTGGAATAGTCCTTAGATATTCTAGCACTTCTTCTACTTGCGGATTGACGCGGAAGGTACGCTACTGGCCACACGTAATGAGAGTAGCAACACAACATCTGCGAATATCAGAGCATTAAAAAATTCAGCTTGCAATAATAGAATTCTCATGCTAATCTAATATCACGCAGTCATCATTCTGATGAACTGCAAAAAGATCTATGAACCAAATCGGTAATTATTCAATAAGCTCAGATTTTCGAGCAGATAATCCGATGACAAACCAAAAAGATGAATATTGTTTGAAGATTATGTGATGGAGTAAGTTTCGAGTTACTGTTTCTCAAATGTCTGATTTTAAGAGATAGTCACTTCCATAGAAAACTATCTTGTGTTAAGATAAATATAACTTTAGAATCCTCTTCTTCAGGCAATCATTCATTGCACAGAAGAGAGGAGAATTCTATGAAAGAAAACAAGAAAAGTGTATCAACTAAGAGAGCATCATCACATTGTAAAATATCGAAAGAGAAGCTGGAAGACTTTATCATGCTTCCAACGGTAGATTTCTGCTTCAAGGAATTAATGCAGAATGATAACATCCGTAAGAATATCATTGCAGCATTATTAAATGTTCCGCCCAGTGAGGTGGAGAACACAGAACTTATGCCTACGATTCTCAGAAAAGAATCGAAAGATGATAAGTATGGGATTTTAGATGTCCGGGTGAGACTGAAGGATGGGGAACAGATCGATTTTGAGATGCAGGTAGAAGCATTTGATTGCTGGGCAAACCGTTCTGTTTATTATCTGAGTAAGATGTATGCAGGTGAGATCAAAGAAGGAGAGGGATACGATTGCTTGAAGAAGTGTATCCATGTAAGTATTCTTGCATATAATCATTTCCGAGATGATAAGGAGTGCTATCGAAGAATTGCATTTTGTGATACGAAGACAGGAAAAGAGTATACAGATCTTATGGAGATGCATATCTTAGAATTGTCGAAACTCCCGCCGGAAGAGAAGAATGAGACAAGCCTGTTGCAGTGGATGCGCTTTCTTGGAGGAAAAACCAGAAAGGATTTTGAAGAAATGGCAAAGAAAAATTCTGAATTGGAAGAAGCATATGACGTATTGGATAAATTAAGCGCAGATGAAAAGAAGAGATTAGAATACGAGACAAGACAAAGAGCAATCAGAGATTATAATATAGGGATGTTAACAGCAGAAAGACGAGGAATTGAAGCTGGCCGTAAGATTGGAATAGAAGAAGGAAGAGAAGAGGGACGAACAGAAGGACGAACAGAAGGAGAAAACAGAATTAACCAGTTAAATATTGAATTGTCAAAGCGTGGACGTACAGAAGATATATTGAAAGCGGCAGTTGACAAGGAATATCAGGAAAAGCTGTTGAAAGAGTTTGAATTATAATCTAAATACAACCAGAACTCTCTTGAAACTCTCTTGAAACTTTGCATAGGGGTTGAATTTCAAGACAAAATTGCATATAATGTGAGCAACATCAAAAAACTGATTACAGTTTTTGCACGGGGCGACGTTACGACGGCGTCCTAGTTTTTTGTACAGAAAATTTTTATCACAGAAATGTGTCTGAGTACCGGGGGCTGCCCCATAAAATAAAGCTACAAAAAAAGTTATCAAAAAAGCAAAAAAAATTCCACAAAAGCCTATCTTTATGATATGCTTATTAAGTCATTAGTAACTATTGAAAGAAGAAAGGTTACACACCTGATAAGGGAACAAAGGAAACCTGTTATTGTTTATGGAAGAAGGTTATAGATAATAACAACACGAGTAAAGAAAAACATGAGGGAAAGGTATGAGAAAACAAAGATTTTTAGCTGTATTGCTTAGTGCAGCACTTGCTTTCACTCCGGTAATTGATGTCATGGCGGAGGAGAATGCAGCTCAGACAGAAGAGGGCAGCAGCACGGGCAAGACGGAAGAATCTGGAGCGGTTGATCAGACGGAAGTCGGAGAGGAGAATAACGAACCGCAGAATTACGGAGCAATTATTAGTGATATCTCCAATAATGTCCCAGTTTATGAAAATGATGTAGAAGCATATGCAGAATTACCAGCATCTTATCAGTTAGATAAAGAGAAATATCCGGATGTCAGAAATCAGGGGAGTTATGGAACATGCTGGGCATTTGCAGCACTTGGTTTAAGTGAATTTGATCTTATAAATAAAGGATTAGCGGATAAAAATATAGATTTAAGTGAATTACAGTTAGCATATTTTGTGTATAATTCAGCCGTTGATCCATTAGGGGGAACAGAAGGGGATCAGAGTAAGTATTATAATGACTCCACATCATATTCATATCTAAATCGTGGTGGAATGTATGAATATGCAGTAAGAAGATTGTCTCAATGGTCTGGAGCAGTCAATGAAAGCGATGTCCCTTATAATACTGAGAATATTAATAATGTTTTAAATAATGGCTTAACTGACGAATATGCGTATGGCAAAGATGTAGCTCATCTTGAAAATGCATATGTGATGAGTTTGAAGAATAACTCAGACGATGTTAAAAGAGCCATCATGGATAAAGGTGCTGTAGGAGTACAGTATTATCATTCAGATAGTTGCTTGTTATGGAATAGTAATAAACAAGTGTGGACTTACTATGATCCGGTCATAACTGGTGGTGGACATAATGTAATGATTGTTGGATGGGATGATGACTTTTCTACGGATAACTTTGTTGGAGATAAACCTGCCAATAATGGTGCGTGGCTGATTCGAAACAGTTGGGGATTTACGCAGTCTTATTTTTGGATGTCCTATGAGAATAAATCTTTACTGGATGCAGCGTGGGTATTTGATATGAATACAGCTGATAACTATGATAATAACTATCAATTAGATGGTGGAATAGATAGCTATAATGTTTCGAATACTATTTGCCAATACAAAACATATTCAAATGTTTTTAATGTGCAAAATAAGGAAGGAATTGCTTCTGAAAATCTCGAAGCTGTATCATTGTCTTTTACGCATGTAGCAGATGTGAATTATAAAGTGGAAGTATATACAGATTTAAAAAACAGCAATCCATATAGTGGTACAAAACAAGAAGCAGCGACCACAGAGGGAACGACAACCTATGCGGGCTTGTATACGATTCCATTAAAAGAATCTGTTCAATTAACACCAGGCTCATCCTTTGCTGTTGTGGTTACTACAGATAAATATTCTTTAGACTATGAACAAGGGATAAACTGGGAGAAGGATGGTGTTAAGGTTTGGGATGCACCAGTTAGTTTGAATAGTGGAAAAAGTTTTTATGGAAATAGTAATTATCAATGGTCTTGGTACTGGGGAAATTTCTGCATCAAAGCCTTCACTAACAACAACAGGGATTTTGGAGAGGAAATAAAAGGGACTTCTGCAACTTTGAATGGAAGCATTGACATGAATTTATATGTTGATATTCCAGCAGATTCTGAACTAATGAAGGATCCAAATGCATACATAGAATTTACAGTCAACGGCAATACTTCAAAAGTAAAAGTCAGTGATGCAAAAGCGACTGAAAATGGTAAAAAATTTACCTGTCCAGTGGTAGCTAAAGAGATGACCTCTGAGATTCAGGCTCAGTTTGTTTCAGAAGGGGAGAGGAGTCAGGTCTACACTTATACAGTAAGAGACTATGCAGAAGAGATTTTGAATGATTCAAAAAACTCATATTCAGACGAAGCGAAAAACCTTGTAAAGGCAATGTTGAATTACGGTGCAAATGCACAGACATATTTCGGATATAATACAAAGAATCTTGCAAATGCAAATTTGAGTGATGAAGATAAGAATGCATCTTTGGGATACTGCGATTTTACAGATTATAAACCGACATGGACACCAGATGAAAATGTTAAAGGAATCAAGTATTACGGCAGCAGCCTGAATCTGAATACCAATACGAATGTGAAGAATTACTTTGAACTTGAAGAGGGACATACAATAGATGAATATACATTCAGCTATACAACAAATGGAAAAACATGTGAGGTAACTCCAGTACAGAAGACAATGGGTGATAAGGAACTTTACCTGGTAGAGATTCCGGATATTAAGTCATACCTTCTGAACGAAGGCATTGTAGTGACAATTAAGTCCAAAGCTCAACCAGAATCCACTGGAATCAAGATGAGCTATAGTCCGTTTAGTTATTGTTATGCAGCATCAGTGCTCCGTAGTGATAAACCATCACTTATAAATCTGACAAAATCATTATATTGGTATTGGTACAATGCTGACCAGTATATGAAATCAACAAATAGTTAAAAGATACTTAGCAGAGAAAATTAGTTTAAAGAAAGAGGAAAGAAAACAATGGAAAAGAAAGCTTATGAAACAGCAGAGATGGAAGTTATTAATGTAGAACAGGAAGATGTGATTCGTACAAGCAATTATAATGAGACAGAAATACTAGGAGGATTAAGTTAAATTTCGTCAATGCATAAACTGAAATTTGGAAGTATGATTTTTAAATCATATAACGAGAGAAGTTAAAGAAAGGGGGCAGCCGCTTCACGAGATTTTATTCGTTAAAGCGACGGCGCCCTTTCTTCAATCATTAATATTTCTTATACAACAGGAGCTAACCATGAAAAATCGATCAAAGGAAAACAAAAAGATTATTACGATCACTCTGGTAACAGCAATTGTATTGTTAGCTGTTGTACTTCTTTTACTTTTTCTTCCATCTTCGAGTAAGCAGACAGCAGACGACAAGGTAAAGTCGAAGACAGAGTCAACAGTTGCCGGTAAAGAGAAGAAAGAGGAGAAGCAGCCAGATAAGAGCAAAGTAGATTCAGAAAATACAAAATCAGAGACAGAAACTGCGGAAACAAAGCAGCCAGACAAGGGAAAGACAGATTCAAATAATGCGAAGTCAAAGCCAAAAACTGCAGAAACAACAGCAGATTCGGGGAGTACATCAAGCGTAGTGACAGCAGATTCAGATGGAAATCTCATTATTACAACAAATCCAGACAATAATTCTTCTAGCGGCAGTACGGAACAGACACAGAACAACAAGAAAGATGATTCTAAAAAGGAAGACTCCAAAAAAGACGACTCCAAGAAGGATGATTCCCAAAAGGAACCTGATACAGAGCAGAAAGATCCTTCTGAAACAACAGATACAGAGAAGGAACTGGAGCTTCCATTTGTTCCGGCTGATTAGATATTACAAAGGAAATGAAAACCAAAATGACAGATAGTAACAAGAGTAACCGCAACAGTATTATAAGCAATGAAAAGCCAGACCGCCCGGCAATCCATTGGATCAGCCAGGTGATGGGATGGAGAAAATTGTATATTGTATTATTAATGCTCCTGCAGTTGGCAATCGGTGCAATCAGTGTTGGGTATGCTGTCATTTTGCGTGGCTTGATCGATGCTGCTGTGGCAGGAGAGGAAGCACTGTTTTTTCAATGGATTATCCGGTTTGTTCTGATGATCTTAATTCAGTTAGTGTTTGGTGCGTTGAATCGTTTTCTGGGTGAATATACGAGGGCTACAACGGAAAATTGCCTGAAGGATCGGATGCTTCAGGCAATTTTGAATCGTGACTATGCGAGTGTGACAGCAGTGCATTCCGGAGAATGGATGAACAGATTGACATCAGATACGGTTGTAGTGGCAGACAGTGTGTCACAGATTCTTCCTGGGGCATCCGGGATGTTGATACGTCTGGTCGGAGCATTGGTTTTATTGCTGATGCTTTACCCTAAATTTGTATATGTTTTCATTCCGGGTGGATTGATTGTACTTTTGACAACTACTATCTTTCGAAAGAAATTAAAAAGATTGCACAAGGAAGTACAGGAAGCGGATGGTGGACTGCGTGTATTTCTTCAGGAATGTATCTCCAGTCTGCTTGTGATCCATACATTTGCTCAGGAGAAACGGACAGTGGAAGAAGCCGGTGAAAAGATGGAGCAGCACAAGGAAATCCGTATCAGGCGAAATCATTTTTCGAATTTTACGAATACCGGATTCGCGGCGGTGATGAATGGAGCGTATGTTTTGATCGCCGGAGTGTGTGGATATGGAATCCTGAAGGGGACGATGAGCTACGGAACTTTGATGGCGATGATTCAGCTGTTTGGTCAGATCCAGTCTCCGGTTGCGAATATCACAGGTTATATTCCGCAGTATTATGCAATGACGGCGAGTGCAGAACGTCTGATGGAGATTGAGACATTTGGCGAGGATCTTACGGAGCAGCCAAAGACGCTGGAGGAAGTAAAGACATTTTATGAAAAAGAGATGCAGAGTCTTTGTTTTCAAAATGTGTTGTTTACTTATAAGAGAAGAATGTCTGACGCGGGGCAGGAAATTCCGGTCGTGCTAAGTAATGTGAATCTGGAGATACCGAAGAAGAGCTGCACCGCATTTACCGGACCTTCGGGATGTGGAAAGAGTACGCTTTTGAAGCTGATGCTATCTTTGTATCCATTGGACAGTGGAGAACGGATTCTGCGGATGAAGAATGGGGAAGATGTAGAAGATGCAGTTCTGCTGACAGCTTCGTGGCGGAGATTATTTGCTTATGTGCCGCAGGGAAATCAGCTGATGAGCGGAACAATTCGGGAAATTCTTACATTTCGTGAGAGGAATGAGATGCAGGAGGAAGAACGAATCTGGCAGGCACTTAGAATTGCGGATGCGGAAGGTTTTGTCAGGGCACTTCCAGATGGAATCGACACGGTTCTTGGAGAGCATGGAATGGGACTTTCGGAAGGACAGATGCAGAGGATTGCGATTGCGAGGGCTATATTTGCAGGGAATCCAATCCTTCTGCTGGATGAATCAACAAGTGCGCTGGATGAAGAGACGGAGCGGACGATTCTTAAGAATCTGCAGGAGATGACAGATAAGACGATTCTGATTGTGACACACCGGAAAGCGGTTCTGGATATTTGTGACAGAGAGATCTGTTTCTCGGAGGAGCAGGTACTTACGAAAGTAAGGAGCAGAATAGGGAATTGATCTGCATTTAGCATTGATACGCGGTGATGGAAAGTAGTATGAAAGGTGATTTTAACCGATGGAGAAGGGAAAGAAAGCGAAGGAGATACAGGTACAGCAAAGACAGGAAGAATTGAAAAATGCAGGGCAATATTTGATTGATCTGATTCGTTGTTCTTTTCACGGAGAGGTACCGAAGGAGAAGCCGGAGAAATGTTCCTGGGAACTGGTGTTTCGTCTGGCGAAGAGTAATAGTGTAGAGAGTACTGCCAGTCCGGCAATTCAGAGATATGGGCAGGAGATTTCAGAGGGAATCGCGAAGGAGTGGAAGGCAGCGCAGAATCAGACGATTTATCGTCAGCTTCGATTTGATCTGGAGCGGGAGCAGATTTTGGCGAAAATGGCGGAAGCAGGACTTTCTGTATTGCCGTTGAAAGGAATCTATGTGGCAGGTTATTATCCATTTCCGGGAATGCGCTGGATGTGTGACAATGATATTTTGTATGGTTATGTTGAGACAGAGCCGGAGGGAGGATATCGCTTCCGCGAGCAGACGGAACAGGAGAAGAACAGCTGGAATAAGAGAGCGGAGCAGGAGCTGCAGAAGATCATGGAGGAGCTGGGATACAAAGCAGAGCATCTTGGCGGAGCGCATGATGTCTATCAGAAAGCGCCTTTCTTTAATTTCGAGATGCATCACAGACTGGCAGAAGCAGACAGTATTACCGGTGAGTATTATCAGAATCCATGGAAACATGCGAAACAAAATGATAAGAATAAGCAACTTTATTATTTCTCTGACGAGGATGAATACATTTATCTGATTACACATGCATACAAGCATTTTGCTCATGCGGGATGTGGAATCCGCACACTTGCGGATGAATATGCAATCCTCTCAAAGAAGACAGAACTGGACTGGAAGTATGTGAAGACAGAGCTTGAGAAGCTGGAATTGGATACATTTGAGGAAAAACTGAGAGCTACAGCGCAGAATGCATTTTCGGAAAAAGGAGAACTCCGGTGTGAAGACTGGGAGATGATCTTCTATATGCTTGGGTGCGGAACATATGGAACGACAGGCAATATGATTCGGAACCGTTTGAAAGAGACGAAGAAGAATCTAAAAGCAGGGGAAGATGTGAGACAGTCTTATATGAAAGAACGTGTGTGGATCTCAGAAGCGAAGATGAAGGAATTTTATCCATTTTTTTATCGTCACAAAACATTCCGTGTGTTCTTACCGGTATACCGCGTGATCAAGGGGATGATCCTTCATCCGCGAAGACTTATCGCAGAGTGGAAGGCATGGAGAACATTTCAATAGAGAAAGCAGAAAGGAAGATACGATGAAGATTAAAGAGGGATTTGTATTAAGAGAGATCGCAGGGAAGGCAGTTGTGATCGCAGTAGGTGAGGCAAGCAAGACATTTCATGGAATGATCAATCTTAACAGTGCGGGAAAGGATATCTGGCAGGGTGTTGCAGACGGGCTGAACGAGGATGAGATCGCGAAGCGTCTGACGGAGATCTATGAAGTGGATCTGGAAACGGCGAAAGAAGATACACACCGTTTAGTTCAGAAAATGTATGAGGCCGGAGTTATTGAAGGATGAGCCGGAAACTTACGATAGAAGAGGCTCTTAAGAGTCAGGGCTTTTATATGAGCACGACGGTTGGTGTCAGTATGTTTCCGCTGCTTAGAAACCGCAGGGATACGATTTTGATCCGGCCGGTGACGGAGCCGCTTAAGAAATACGATGTTCCGCTGTATAAAAGAGGGAACAACTATGTGCTTCACCGAATCGTGAAGATAACTCAGGACGGATATGTGATCTGTGGGGATAACTGTCTGCAGAAGGAATATGATGTGACGGATCAGCAGATAATCGGCGTGCTTAGCGGGATACAAAGAGGAGAGAAGAAGATCGACATGGATGGAGCCGGATATAAGCTGTACTGCCGGGTGTGGGTATTTCTCTATCCGCTGAGATGTATCCTGAAGCGGGCAGCCGCAAAGCTGAAAAATGGAATCAAAAGGATTATCGGTAATGGAATTTAGAATGAAGATTGCAGATGTACTGATGGGTGTGTCCAGTCAGTATGAGATGTTGGCAGAGTACTGCCGGGATTATATAGTGGAAGACAGTGCGGAAGAGGTGTCGGAGCGTCTTGTCCTGACAATGGAAGATATTGAGAAGGAACGCACGATTGCGGAAAAAAGTGGGGAGTCAGTTCCAACGTTGGGTTCACAGCAGAACATACCACAATATTCCCCACAGTATCTTGAGACATTGGCGGCTCTTCGCAAGATTGCTGACTTTATGCCGGAGAAAGATTGTTTCCTGATGCATGGGGCAGTGATTGCCTGGAAGAATCAGGGGTATCTCTTTACAGCTCCAAGTGGGACGGGGAAGTCCACACATCTTGCATTGTGGAAGAAATATCTTGGAGATCAGGCGGAAGTTATCAATGGGGACAAGCCGCTTCTTAAAGTTACGGAAGATGAGGTCTGGGTATATGGAACTCCGTGGGCTGGAAAAGAACAGTGGCAGGTTAATAAAAAGGTTGCTTTGAAAGGAATATGCTTTCTTGAAAGAGGCGAGAAGAACTCGATTCAGAAAATAGATTCGTTTTCTGCGCTTCCATTTCTTATGCGTCAGGTTTATTTTACAGATGCTCCACAGAGCGCAGGAAAGACGATGGAGCTGTTAGATCAGATGTTGAAGATAGTTCCGTTGTATAAAATGAAGTGCAATATCTCAAGGGAAGCATTCGAGTGCAGCTTTGGTGCAATGACATTTTAATTCCCTTCTAAATAAAATTATGCTATCCTATATTTGAACGTTTATTTACGGTAAGAAAAACAAGGAGAGCAGAAGATGAAACAAGAGTTATTTGATCCGCAGGCATTTGCTGAGTCGTCTTCAAGAATTATATATACACCATCTACATTTGCCAGGACATCTTTGCTCCATCTGCAGGAGGCCGGTTCTTTTCAGGCGGTGTATCCGCATACCTCCAAAAGATCAGATCTTGTCTCTTGTTTATGCTTTGTTGTATTGAGTGGAACCGGTGAACTGAAGTACGAAGGGGAAGTATATAAATTGTCAGCAGGTGACTGTGTGTTTATTGATTGCCGGAAGGCATACAGTCACAGTACAGGTTATCTTTATGATGAGAAGAATGATCCGGATCTTTGGTCGCTCCAATGGTGTCATTTTTACGGAGCAGCTCTTCCGGCGGTGTATGCAAAGTACAGAGAACGTGGCGGCAAGCCGGTATTTCATCCAAAGAATGTGATCCAGTTTACAGATCTGTTTACGGAGATTTATGATCTTGCCTCTTCATCAGATCACATACGGGATATGCGGATCAATGAGAAATTAGCAGTTCTTCTTACTGTATTGATGGAGCAGTCCGGGCATTCGGAGGAGGGGACTGGGAGGGGAAAACGGCTGGAGCTTTCTTCGATCAAAGCTTATCTGGATGAGCATTATGCAGAGAAGATTGTATTGGATGATCTGGCTGAGCGGTTTTTTATCAACAAGTTTTATATGACGAAGATTTTCAAGGCAACTTATGGGACAACGATCATCAATTATCTTATTTCAAAGAGAATTACAAGAGCCAAGCAGCTCCTTCGTTTTACAGATCTGACGATGGATGAGATCAGTATAGAAGTCGGAATGGATAGTGCAAATTATTTTAGCAGGGCATTTCATAAAGTAGAGGGCATCAGCCCGAGTGAGTATAGAAAGCAGTGGTAAACCCACTGCTTTTTCTATATTTTTCTATATTGTTCTGCCCTGAAAAGCCAATATTGTGCTAAAATTCGCCTTTTTATGCCGTTCATTTCTTCTATGTAGTTACGATAGACTATTAGAGTCGATTCGTAAATGATGTCAAGAAATGAAAGGGATTATAGAATGAAGAAAGCATTAATTACAGGTATTACAGGTCAGGATGGTTCGTATCTTGCAGAGTTCCTTCTGGAGAAGGGATATGAAGTTCACGGGATTGTCCGCCGTGCGTCTATTTCTAACACGGCTCGTATTGACCATTTGATTGAGGAGGATGCAATTACTTTGCATGACGGAGATCTGTCAGATTCATCCGGGCTGATCCGTCTTGTCAATGAGATTCAGCCGGATGAGATTTATAATCTGGCGGCGCAGAGTCACGTTCAGGTTTCTTTTGATGCTCCGGAGTATTCAGGAGATGTGGATGCGCTTGGCGTGCTGCGTATTCTTGAAGCAGTCCGTGTCTGCGGACTGACGAAGACTTGCAGAGTTTATCAGGCATCTACTTCTGAGCTTTACGGTAAGGTGGAGGAAGTCCCGCAGCGTGAGACGACTCCGTTTCATCCGTATTCTCCTTATGCAGTAGCAAAGCAGTATGGATTTTGGATGGTGAAGGAGTATCGAGATGCGTATGGAATGTTCGCTGTGAATGGAATTCTGTTTAATCATGAATCTGAGCGCCGCGGAGAGAATTTTGTTACTCGAAAAATCACTCTGGCAGCCGGAAGGATCGCGGAAGGTCTGCAGGATCATCTGGAGCTTGGCAATATGGATTCTCTGCGTGACTGGGGTTATGCGAAGGATTATGTGGAGTGTATGTGGCTGATCATGCAGCAGGAGAAACCGGAAGATTTTGTTATTGCAACCGGAGTGCAGCACACGGTTCGTGATTTTACAGAGAAGGCTTTCGCAGCGAATGGAATTACGATCCGCTGGGAAGGAACCGGAATTGATGAGAAAGGATACGATGCAGCTACAGGTAAGATGCTTGTCTGTGTGAATCCGCAGTGGTTCCGCCCAACCGATGTTGATAATCTGTGGGGAGATCCGACAAAGGCGAAGACAGTTCTTGGCTGGAATCCGCAGTCAACGACATATGAGCAGCTGGTTGAGATTATGGCGAAGCATGACCGTGAACGTGCAAAACGTGAGAAGGCCATGAAGTCTGTTATGTAAGGAAGAAGGCAAATGATTATGATGGAGAAAAATGCGAAAATCTATGTTGCAGGTCATCGTGGAATGGTTGGTTCTGCGATCGTTCGTGAGCTGCAGCGTCAAGGCTATACGAATCTTATTACATGTACACATAAGGAACTTGACCTGACCCGTCAGGAGGCAGTCGAAGAGTTCTTTGCAAAAGAGAAGCCGGAATATGTGTTTCTTGCCGCAGCCAAAGTTGGCGGTATCGTGGCAAATCAGGAAGCATTAGCGGATTTTATGTATGAAAATATGACTTTAGAAATGAATGTGATTCATTCCGCGTGGAAGAATGGATGCAAAAAGCTGGAATTCCTTGGTTCTTCCTGTATCTATCCGCGTATGGCACCGCAGCCTATGAAAGAGGACTGTCTGCTGACAAGTGAACTGGAGAAGACAAATGAGGCCTATGCTCTGGCAAAGATTTCCGGGTTGAAATACTGTGAGTTCCTGAACCGTCAGTATGGAACGGATTACATTTCTGTGATGCCGACAAATCTGTATGGACCGAATGACAATTACCATCCGACACACAGCCATGTGGTTCCGGCATTGATCCGCCGTTTTCATGAGGCAAAGGTAAATGGTGTGGAGCGTGTAACATGCTGGGGCGATGGTTCGCCGCTGCGAGAGTTCCTGTATGTAGATGATCTTGCGAATCTGTGTGTATTTCTGATGAATCATTATTCTGGAAATGAAACTGTTAATGCAGGTACCGGAAAAGAGCTTACGATCAAGGAGCTTACAGAACTGGTTGCGAAGGTAGTTGGTTATACCGGTGAGATTGAATGGGATACTTCGAAACCGAACGGAACACCACGTAAGCTGCTGGATGTCTCTAAGGCGGCGGATCTTGGATGGACCTATAAGACGGAACTGGAAGATGGGTTGCGCCTGTCTTATGAGGATTTCCTGAATAATCCGATGCGCGCGGAACGATAAGACAGTCTGGCCGATTTATGGAGGAGTTTTTATTATGAATCTAGTTTTATTATCCGGTGGTTCCGGTCAGCGTCTGTGGCCTTTGTCGAATGACGTCCGTTCCAAGCAGTTTATTAAGATTTTTCACAAAGAGGATGGAACTCTGGAGTCTATGGTGCAGCGTGTATACCGTCAGATCAGGGCGGTTGATACGGATGCGACGGTTACGATTGCAACTTCGAAATCGCAGATTTCAGCAATCCACAACCAGCTTGGAGAGGAAGTCGGGATCAGCGTAGAGCCGTGTCGGCGGGATACATTTCCGGCAATCGCACTTGCGGCCGCTTATCTGAAAGATGTGCAGGGCGTGAGCGAAGAAGAGTCGGTTGTTGTCTGCCCGGTCGATCCGTATGTGGAGGATGATTATTTTGAAGCGCTGAAAGATCTGGGAGAGAGAGCAGCAGTCAGTGATGCCAATCTTGTGCTGATGGGGATTGAGCCGACTTATCCAAGTGAGAAGTATGGTTACATCATTCCTTTTGGCAAGGAAAATGTCAGTAAAGTCTCTATGTTCAAGGAGAAACCGACAAAGGAAGTGGCTAAAGGTTATATTGAAAAGGGCGCACTGTGGAATGGTGGTGCGTTTGCTTTTAAGCTGGGCTATGTGCTGAACCGCGCACACGAGTTGATTGATTTTGCAGATTATGAAGATCTGTTTGATAAATATGAAACTTTGAATAAAATCAGTTTCGATTATGCGGTTGTTGAGCATGAACAGAAGATTGAAGTGATGCGCTTCGCGGGCACCTGGAAGGATCTTGGTACATGGAATACGCTGACGGAAGCGATGGAAAGCCAGGCGGTCGGTGAGGCAACATTAAACGATAACTGTGAAAATGTGCATGTGGTCAATGAACTGGATGTTCCGATCCTATGTATGGGACTGAAGGATGTTGTGGTTTCGGCATCTCCGGGAGGAATTCTGGTTTCAGATAAGGAGCAGAGTTCTTATATCAAGCCATTTGTGGATCAGCTCGATCACCGTATCATGTTTGCAGAGAAGTCCTGGGGCAGTTTTAAAGTGGTTGATGTAGATCATGCGTCAATGACAATAAAAGTGACATTGAATCCGGGACATCGGATGAATTACCACAGCCACAAGAACCGAGATGAAGTCTGGGTTGTCACTTCAGGAAGCGGAAGGACGATCGTGGATGGAATGGAGCAGCTGGTTAAGGCAGGGGATGTGATCACAATGTTCGCCGGATGCCGACATACGGTAATTGCTGATACGGAACTGAAATTGATCGAGGTGCAGCTTGGCGAGGAAATTAATGTTCAGGATAAACAGAAATTTGAACTGGAATGTTAAATGTACGAATAGAACGTTAGATATACGAATGTTAGATGTGTTAGGAATGGGAGACTTGCAATGAAGGATACGAATATGCCATTTTTACTTAGACCGTCCGGGAAGGATTATCTCTGGGGCGGAAGCAGATTGAATGATGAATTTGAGAAGGAGATGGACCTGTCTCCATTGGCAGAGACCTGGGAATGTTCAACGCATCCGGATGGTCCAAGCTATGTGGTTGGCGGTGAATTCGATGGAATGAAGCTGAAAGAGGTACTGAAGGAGCATCCGGAGTATCTTGGCGAGCGTCACAAAGGAGCGGAGGATCTGCCGATCCTGATCAAATTCATTGATGCGAAAAAGGATCTTTCTGTTCAGGTTCATCCTTCAGATCAGTATGCCAGGGAACATGAGAATGGTCAGCTTGGAAAGACGGAGATGTGGTATGTGTTGGATGCCGGAAAAGATGCGAAGCTTGTCTATGGACTGAAACAGGACAGTTCTAAGACCGAGCTTCGAAATGCAGTCGCAGACGGTACGGTCATGGATTATCTGCAGCAGGTTCCGGTTAAGAAGGATGACCTGTTCTTTATTGAAGCCGGAATGATCCATGCAATCGGAGCAGGTGCATTGGTGGCAGAGATTCAGGAGAATTCCAATCTGACCTATCGGTTATATGACTATGATCGGACAGGAAAGGATGGGAAAAAGCGTAAGCTTCACATCGATCAGGCACTGCAGGTGGCGAATCTGAAGAGAAGCAGGACACCGGGACAGCCGCGCAGGGTGCTGAAATATCGTCAGGGAGTCGCTTCGGAACTTCTCACACGTTGTAAATATTTTGAAGTATATCGGATGATTGTGAATACGGAACGGCGGCAGCAGGTACATTATCGTGCAGATGAGATTGCATTTCGTGTGCTGTTGTGTGTGAATGGGTGTGGCACAATTTCCTGTAAGGACGGAAGTATAGATTTCTACAAGGGAGAATGCATCTTCATTCCGGCAGATTCAGAAGTGCTTACGATCCGTGGACAGGCTCAGTTTCTTGATGTAAGAGGATAGATGGATGGAAAAGAAATGGGAAGAATATAATCGTTGGCTGGAAAATGCAACCGCAGACGCGGATGTAGTGGCAGAATTGAAAACATTTGATGATGCGAAAATAGAAGATGCATTTTATCGGGATCTTGCGTTTGGAACAGGTGGTCTTCGTGGTGTTATCGGTGCCGGTACAAATCGTATGAATGTTTACACAGTTGCGAGAGCATCCCAGGGGCTTGCAGATTATCTGAAAAAGCAGTTTGAATCTCCTTCTGTGGCGATCGGTTATGACAGCCGGATTAAAAGTGACGTGTTTGCGAAAGTTGCGGCAGGTGTATTCGCGGCAAATGGGATTGTTGTTCATATCTGGCCGGAACTTATGCCGGTTCCTGCTGTATCCTTTGCAGTGCGGTATTTGCACGCATCTGCGGGAGTTATGATAACGGCTTCACATAACCCGGCTAAATACAATGGTTATAAGGTGTATGGAGCTGACGGATGCCAGATTACAACAGAAGCTGCGGCAGAGATTCTGACGGAGATTGACAAGCTGGATATTTTTGAAGACGTGAAGTATGGGAAGTTTAAAGTCTGGAAGCAGGAGAAGTTGAAGAATGCAGAGAATGTAGAGAATTCAGAGAATTCAGAGAATGGTGATTCAGAGGATGGCGTTAAAAAAGGAAGCATCCATTATATCCGGGATGAGGTTTATACTGCTTTTATAAATGAAGTAAAGCACCAGTCTGTCTTATTCGGTGAAGAAGTCAGCAAGGATGTTGCAATCGTGTATAGTCCTTTGAATGGCACTGGGCTGAAACCGGTTACCCGGACTTTGAAAGAGATGGGGTATACGAATATTACTGTAGTGAAAGAGCAGGAACAGCCGGATGGAAACTTCCCGACTTGTCCGTATCCAAATCCGGAAATCAGGGAAGCAATGGCACTTGGAATGGAATATGCAAAACAATATCATGCAGACCTTCTTCTGGCAACAGATCCGGATTGTGACCGTGTCGGTATTGCCGTGAAAAATAATGTTGGTGAGTATGAATTGCTGACAGGAAATCAGACAGGACTTCTTCTTTTGGATTATATTTGCAGTCAGCGTGTGAAGCATGGGAAGATGCCGGATGATCCGGTTATGGTCAAGACAATTGTGACGATGGATATGGCAGAGCGGATTGCAGCACACTACGGTCTGCGCACAATCAATGTTCTGACAGGATTTAAGTTTATCGGAGAGCAGATTGGTAAGCTGGAACAATCAGGCAAGGCAGAGAGTTATGTGTTTGGATTTGAGGAAAGCTATGGTTATCTGACAGGCTCCTATGTCAGAGATAAGGATGGAGTGAATGGTGCCTATATGATCTGTGAGATGTTTAGTTATTATGCCGCGCAGGGAATCAGTCTGCCTGATAAGCTGGAAGAGTTGTACAAGATATATGGTTATTGCCTGAACACTTTACACAGCTACGAATTTGACGGAAGTGCAGGTTTTGCAAAAATGCAGAATATCATGCAGACATTCCGCGGAGAAATCAAAGAATTCGGTGGAAAGAAGGTTGTTGAAGTACTGGATTATACGTCCGGTCTGGATGGTCTGCCGAAGTCGGATGTACTGAAATTTTTGTTGGAAGATCATTGCTCGATCGTGGTGCGCCCGTCAGGGACAGAACCGAAGCTGAAGATGTATATCTCGGTCAGTGCAGAGAATAAGGAAGCGGCTGAAGTGGTAGAAGCAGAAATCTGTGAAAGCGCGGAGGGATTTCTTTAATCTGGATTTTTGGAAAAACTCTCCTTGAACCTCTCCTTGTATTTACACGCGAAATCAGATATATTAGAAGATATTGGAAATGCATTGCGCGAAGCATCCGCAAGCATCATAGTTGCAGGCTTTTACCTCCAACATCTTTACAAATATAGCAGAAAGAAGGTGAGTTTCATCGTGAATCAGATCGTCTTGACAGGAATGGTGCTTTCTGTCGCACCAGTGGGCGAGTACGACCGCAGAGTTGTCATACTTACAAAAGAACAGGGGAAGATCTCAGCCTTTGCAAAGGGATCAAGAAGACCGAACAGTCCATTGGTAGGAGCGGTGAATCCATTTACTTTTGGTGAATTCACGATGTATGAAGGGCGTTCTTCTTATACAATCCAGTCTGTAAATGTATCCAATTATTTTTCGGAATTGAGAGCAGATGTAGTAGGAGCTTATTATGGCTTCTATTTTCTTGAGGTTGCGAATTATTATGCGAGGGAACGTAATGATGAGCGGGAACTTTTAAAACTGCTGTATCAGACAATGCGTGCGCTGACGAATCCTCATCTTCCGAATCAGCTGATCCGTTACATTTTCGAGTTGAAAGTGCTGACGATCAACGGACAGGGACCGCAGGTGTTCCAGTGTGTACAGTGCGGTGACCGGACAAGACCGGCGGTGTTCAGCGCGGCGAAGGGCGGACTTGTGTGTAATGAATGTGACGGGGAAGTAAGAGACGGAATGTTTCTCGACAGTTCTACGCTGTATACGATGCAGTATATTGAATCCAGCACAATCGAGAAATTATATACATTTAATGTGAAGCCGGAAGTATTGGAGAAGCTTGGACGCGTGATGGGACGGCTGATGAAGAGGTATGTAGATAAGGAATTCAAGTCGCTGGAGATACTGCAGACGCTGCTGTGATATTTGGGGTATTATTAAAAAATTCTCAACAACATTTAAGACATTAGGCAATTGTTGAATCATGAAAAAAATCATGTTATACTACGGTTATATCACCTGTCACATGCCAGTGTGAAACGGAGATGTGAGAATGTAATGCGTTGCTGGTCGCACCTGTTGTGAACAGCAATTATAATAGCAGCAGAAGGAAGAAAAGGAAGAAAATGATGGAAGAGAACATTTTTATGAAGGAAAAGAAACCAATTTCTTTCGAAGACTACCTTGAATATGATGAGAACAGCAGGGGGAATCTTGGAGGAGAGCTCCCTGTGATTGTATACCGGTTATTGGAATATTCTATAAAGGACGAGCTTGCGGTACGTTACGGAAGAACGGAACAGGTTGAGATTTTCCGTAATGCAGGAAGGAAAGCAGGGGAGTTTTTTGCGCGTAAGATGCTGGATCTGAATCAGCCGCTGGATCAATTTGTGGGCGAACTCCAGAAGAAGATGGCAGAGATGAAGATTGGAGTACTCCGTATTGAATCAGTAGACGAGGAGAGCGGACAGATTATTCTGACGGTTTCAGAAGATGCGGACTGTTCCGGGCTCCCGGTGCTTGGTGAGACTGTCTGCAATTATGATGAGGGATTTATTTCCGGAATTTTATCTTTATATTCAGGAAAGGAATATGTAGCAGTGGAAACGGACTGCTGGGCAACAGGAGGTCGTGTCTGCCGTTTTCAGGCAGATGTAAGAGAAGGTGGCATCTAGTTTATGGAAGAGAAAAACTGTGAGATATTATTTGAATATCTGAGGGATATTATATATGATTCCGAGAATGCAAAGTTGGATATTGAGCAGCTGGATGAACCTTTTTTGAAACTTGGAATGGGACTTCAATATCTGGATAAAGCGGTGAAAGAAATGAAGCATTATTCGGCAGAACTTTCACAGGGCAATCTGTCGATCGAGGCACCAGGACGGGATAATTTCCTCTGTGAGAATCTGAAGAATATCCATGCGAATCTGAACCATCTGACCTGGCAGGCAAAGCAGGTGGCGAAAGGGGATTATTCTCAGAGCGTTTCCTATTTGGGAGAATTCTCAGAAGCATTTAATACAATGACAAAGCAGTTGAAAGAACGTGAAGAAGAGCTCGAAGAAGAGGCTTACAGAGACAAGCTTACAGGGATTGGGAATCGTCATCTGTTCCATGAACAGGCGGAGACGATGCTTGCCACAGGTGAGAGGATTGTATTCTGTTATTGTGATCTTGATCATTTGAAATATGTGAATGATCATTTCGGGCATCAGGAAGGGGATCGTTACCTGCTGCATTTCGTTGAGACGGTGAAGGCAAATATCCGGCCGGGAGACCTGTTCGTGCGTCTTGGCGGTGATGAGTTCTGTGTTGTGCTTTTGAACTGTTCTCAAGAGACCATGCAGGAAAAGTTCAAAAAGGTGCATGAAGCGTTCTGTCAGGGAGGTTCCGGTGATTATCCGAAGAGCTTCAGTTATGGTATTATAGAACTTCCCGGAGGACATGATATTGTTTCTACAGATGAGATTCTGCAAAGAGCGGATGAAGTTATGTATGAATATAAGCGGAAACATAAAGAGAAGTACTTAAAACAGCTTGAAAAATAAGGCATTAGTCGTTATAATAGGAAACATTGATGTACAAAGGGGAATATCTTTAAAGGAGGGTGTGGATAACTTCTGAAAAAAGACCGACCGGAGTGCATAAGTTATGTAAATAATGTAAATGATAAAAAAGAATGTGAGGAACATACAATGGTTGAAAAGACAATGGACAAGATCGTAGCACTTGCAAAGTCAAGAGGATTCGTATATCCGGGTTCTGAGATCTACGGTGGACTTGCCAACACATGGGATTATGGTAATCTTGGTGTTGAACTTAAGAATAATGTGAAGAGAGCATGGTGGAAGAAGTTCATTCAGGAGAACCCATACAACGTTGGAGTTGACTGTGCAATCCTTATGAACCCACAGACATGGGTTGCTTCCGGACATCTCGGAGGATTCAGTGATCCACTGATGGACTGTAAGCAGTGCCATGAGCGTTTCCGTGCAGATAAGATTATTGAAGATTATGCAGCAGAGAATGGAATTGAGCTTGAGAGCTCTGTAGACGGATGGACACAGGAGCAGATGGCGGCATTTATCGAGGATAATAACATTCCATGTCCGACTTGTGGAAAGCATGATTTTACAGATATCCGTCAGTTCAACCTGATGTTCAAGACATTCCAGGGTGTTACAGAGGATGCGAAGAACACAGTATACCTTCGTCCTGAGACAGCACAGGGTATTTTTGTAAACTTCAAGAATGTACAGCGTACATCCAGAAAGAAACTTCCATTCGGTATCGGACAGATCGGTAAATCATTCCGTAACGAGATCACACCGGGTAACTTTACATTCCGTACAAGAGAGTTCGAGCAGATGGAGCTTGAGTTCTTCTGCAAACCGGACACAGACCTTGAGTGGTTTGATTACTGGAAGAGTTTCTGCCTGAACTGGCTGTCATCTCTTGGACTGAAGGATGAGGAAGTACGTTACCGTGACCATGATCAGGAAGAGCTTTCCTTCTACAGTAAGGCTACTACAGACGTTGAGTTCCTTTTCCCATTCGGATGGGGCGAGCTGTGGGGAATCGCTGACCGTACAGATTATGACCTGACTCAGCATCAGAATGTATCCGGACAGGATATGACATACTTTGATGATGAGACAAAGGAGAAATACATTCCATACGTTATCGAGCCATCACTTGGTGCTGACCGTGTTGTACTTGCATTCCTTTGCAGTGCATATGACGAAGAGAATATCGGAACAGAAGAGAAACCGGATATGAGAACTGTACTTCATTTCCATCCGGCACTTGCTCCGGTTAAGATTGGTGTGCTTCCACTTTCCAAGAAACTGAACGAAGGCGCAGAGAAAGTATTTGCAGAGTTATCCAAGTACTACAACTGTGAGTTCGATGATCGTGGAAATATCGGAAAACGTTACCGTCGTCAGGACGAGATCGGTACTCCATTCTGTGTAACATATGACTTCGATTCTGAGGAAGACGGAGCTGTTACAGTACGTGACCGTGACACAATGGAACAGGAAAGAGTTAAGATTGAAGATCTGAAAGCATACTTCGAGAAGAAATTCGAGTGGTAAGATAAATGAGAAGAGCCCGGACTGTAGTTCACAGGTAAGCTTGTGGATTCAGTTTGGGCTGTTTCTTTATAACTTTAAAATAGCATGGAAGATAGAACGTTACTGTTCACTCCCGTGTCAATCACTCCGCTGATTGACACGGAGGATGCGTGTTTTGACTTGAATGCATCTCGCCCCATCGCCAAAGGCGATTTAAAATGGCGAGATGCGTTGCTGGTCGCACATCGTGTGAACAGTAACGATAGAACAGGAGGAGAATGACATGGACAGAAAAAATGCATGGACAACTTACAGTAAAGAAGAGCTGGACAGATTAGAACAGGTGAATACAGAATACAAGAGCTGCCTCGATGCCGGCAAGACAGAGCGCGAGTGTGTTACACTGGCAGTTGAAAAGGCAAAAGCAGAGGGATATAAGGATATCAGAGACGTCATTAAAAACGGTGAAGAAGTGAAAGCCGGAGATAAACTGTATGCAGTATGTATGAACAAGACGATTGCGCTGTTCCATATGGGTACAAAACCGTTGACAGATGGAATGAATATTCTTGGAGCTCATATTGATTCTCCGCGCATTGATGTAAAACAGAATCCATTGTATGAGAATGAAGAGTTTGCTTATCTCGATACACATTATTATGGTGGAATCAAGAAATATCAGTGGGTGACGCTTCCACTTGCACTTCATGGAGTGATCGCAAAGAAAGATGGCACAACAGTTCAGGTAAGTATTGGTGAGAAAGAAGATGATCCGGTCTTTGTTATCACGGATCTGCTGATCCATCTCGCGTCGAAACAGATGGAGAAAAAGGCTGCAACGGTTGTAGAAGGGGAAAAGCTTGATCTTCTGATCGGAAGCCGCCCGATTGAGCAGGATGAGACTCTTGAAGAGAAAGAAAAAGAGACTGTAAAAGCAAATGTAATCAATCTTCTGAAACAATATTATGACATGGAAGAGGAAGATTTTCTCTCCGCAGAGCTTGAGATTGTTCCGGCAGGAAAGGCCCGCGACTGTGGTCTGGACCGCAGCATGGTGCTTGCTTACGGACAGGATGACCGTGTGTGTGCATTTACCTCTCTCTTTGCAATGCTTGATGTGAAAGAAGTAGAGCACACAGCGTGCTGTATCCTCGTAGATAAAGAGGAGATTGGAAGTGTCGGTGCGACCGGAATGCATTCCCGTTTCTTTGAAAATACAGTTGCAGAGCTTGTAGCTTTGACAGAAGGGGAGTCTGACCTGAAAGTCAGAAGAGCAATGATGAATTCCAGAATGCTTTCTTCTGATGTAAGTGCAGCTTACGATCCGATGTATGCTGAAGTATTCGAAAAACGCAGTTCTGCATTCTTCGGAAAAGGACTTGTATTCAACAAATTTACAGGTGCCCGCGGAAAGAGCGGATCGAATGATGCGAACGCAGAGTATCTTGCGAAGATCAGAAATGCAATGGATGCGCAGAACGTTGCCTACCAGTTCGCAGAGCTTGGAAAGGTAGATGCCGGCGGTGGCGGAACAATCGCTTACATTATGGCAAATTATGGCATGGAAGTCATCGACAGCGGTGTCGCAGTATTGAGCATGCATGCACCGTGGGAAGTGACAAGCAAGGCAGATGTGTATGAAGCTTATAAGGGATATAAGGCATTTGTTGAAGAAATGAGATAAGGATATTTCATATGCCGAATTTGAGGGAAAATGCATGATGTCGGGGCGGGAATGTCCTGGCAGAGATACGTGAAAATTGTATATTAATCACAAAAAATAGTTGTCTTTCAAGTTTTTATAGAGCATGGACAGCTATTTTTTTGTGCGTTTTGTATATTGTATAAAGATAAATGCAAATATGCAAAATGACAGCATAATGGACAATGTGTTTACAATTTATGAAAGATAGTTTAACCAATATGAAAAGTATACAAAAAGTATTTGTAAAAATTGTATATAATTACGAACAAAAGACTTGACTCATAAGTGTAAAACTATTAAAATATTATATGCGAAATAAAATTATTTTATTTGTAAAAATTATTTTAGGAGGTCATTGAACATGGCAAAATGGGTTTATATGTTCACTGAAGGTAACGCTGATATGAGAAACCTTCTTGGTGGAAAAGGCGCAAACCTGGCAGAGATGACAAATCTGGGTCTTCCTGTACCACAGGGATTCACAGTAACAACTGAGGCTTGTACACAGTACTATGAGGATGGCAGACAGATCAACGATGAGATTATGGCTCAGATCATGGAAGCTATCGATAAGATGGAAGGAATTACAGGTAAGAAATTCGGAGATAAAGAGAATCCGCTTCTCGTTTCCGTACGTTCAGGAGCTAGAGCTTCTATGCCTGGTATGATGGATACAATTCTTAACCTTGGACTTAACGAAGAGGTTGTTGAAACACTGGCAAATGCTTCAGGCAACCCACGTTGGGCTTGGGACTGCTACAGAAGATTCATCCAGATGTTCTCTGATGTAGTTATGGAAGTTGGTAAGAAATACTTCGAAGAACTGATCGACAAGATGAAAGAAGAGAAGGGTGTTAAACTTGACGTAGAGCTTGACGCTGATGATCTTAAGAAACTTGCAGAGCAGTTCAAGGCTGAGTACAAAGAGAAGATCGGTGAGGACTTCCCTACAGATCCTAAGGTTCAGCTTATGGAAGCTGTTAAGGCTGTATTCCGTTCATGGGATAACCCGAGAGCTAACGTATACCGCCGTGACAATGACATCCCTTATTCATGGGGAACAGCTGTTAACGTACAGATGATGGCATTCGGTAACATGGGAGATGACTGTGGTACAGGTGTTGCCTTCACACGTGACCCAGCTACAGGAGAGAACGGTCTGTTCGGAGAGTTCCTGACAAACGCTCAGGGTGAGGACGTTGTTGCCGGTGTTCGTACACCAATGCACATTTCCGAGATGGAGCAGAAGTTCCCAGAAGCATTTAAACAGTTCAAAGAAGTTTGCAACACTCTGGAGACACACTACAGAGATATGCAGGACATGGAGTTCACTGTAGAGCACGGTAAACTGTACATGCTTCAGACACGTAATGGTAAGAGAACAGCTCAGGCTGCTCTTAAGATCGCTTGTGATCTTGTAGATGAAGGAATGAGAACAGAGAAAGAGGCTGTTGCAATGATCGACCCTCGTAACCTTGATACTCTGCTTCACCCACAGTTCGACGCTGCAGCACTGAAAGCTGCTACACCAATGGCTAAAGCACTTGGAGCATCTCCAGGAGCTGCTTGTGGTAAAGTCGTATTTACAGCTGATGACGCTGTAGAGTGGGCTGCAAGAGGAGAGAAAGTTATCCTTGTTCGTCTTGAGACATCACCAGAAGATATCACAGGTATGAAGTCTGCTCAGGGTATCCTGACAGTTCGTGGTGGTATGACATCTCACGCAGCTGTAGTTGCTCGTGGAATGGGAACATGCTGCGTATCTGGTTGTGGTGACATCACAATGGACGAAGCTAATAAGAAATTTACACTTGGTGGAAAAGAATTCCACGAGGGAGATGCAATCTCACTTGATGGATCCACAGGTGCTATCTATGACGGAATCATCCCGACTGTAGACGCTACAATCGCTGGTGAGTTCGGAAGAATCATGGGATGGGCTGACAAGTACAGAACTATGAAAGTTCGTACAAATGCTGATACACCGGCTGACGCTAAGAAAGCTCGTGAGCTTGGTGCAGAAGGTATCGGACTTTGCCGTACAGAGCATATGTTCTTCGAAGGCAACAGAATCGACGCATTCCGTGAGATGATCTGTGCAGAGACAGTGGAAGAAAGAGAAGCAGCACTTGCTAAGATTCTTCCAGAGCAGCAGGGAGACTTCGAGAAACTTTACGAAGCCCTTGAAGGTAACCCGGTTACAATCCGTTTCCTTGACCCACCGCTTCATGAGTTCGTTCCTACAGAGGAAGAGGACATCAAGAAACTGGCTGACGCTCAGGGCAAAACAGTTGACCAGATCAAAGCTATCATTGACAGCCTGCACGAGTTCAACCCAATGATGGGACACCGTGGATGCCGTCTTGCAGTTACATACCCAGAGATTGCTAAGATGCAGACAAGCGCTGTTATCCGTGCAGCAATCAATGTGAAGAAAGCTCATCCAGATTGGAACGTAAAACCTGAGATCATGATCCCACTTGTTGGAGATATCAAAGAGCTCAAATACGTTAAGAAATTCGTTGTAGAGACAGCTGACGCTGAGATCGCAGCAACTGGAAGTGACCTTGAGTACGAGGTTGGTACAATGATCGAGATCCCAAGAGCTGCTCTTACAGCTGACGATATCGCAAAAGAAGCTGACTTCTTCTGCTTCGGAACAAACGACCTTACACAGATGACATACGGATTCTCCCGTGATGACGCTGGTAAGTTCCTCGATGCTTACTATGATGCTAAGATCTTCGAGAACGATCCATTTGCAAAACTGGATCAGGTTGGTGTTGGCAAGCTTATGAAGATGGCTATCGAACTTGGAAAACCGGTTAACCCAAGCCTGCATGTAGGTATCTGTGGAGAGCACGGTGGAGATCCAAGCTCTGTAGAGTTCTGCGACAGCATCGGACTTGACTATGTATCCTGCTCACCATTCCGTGTACCGATCGCTCGTCTTGCAGCAGCACAGGCAGCAATTGCCAAGAAGAACGCTTAATTATAGTTGTTAGTAGATTATACATAGAAGCTTCTTTGGAAGTACACTGACAAGTGAATTAGAAAAATAGAATCTCCCCTCATATCTGATGGAATCAATTAGATTTCATTCGGTGTGAGGGGAGATTTTTTTGACTTTATATTGGGAAAGTGTTATTCAGGGGAGTATTTGGAAGATAGTTAGTGATGTTTGATGACTTGGTTGGCAATAATTCTATGTAGGTCAATAAAGATAGGGAACTGTTACCTGAGAAAAGACAACAAATTTGTAATCCGCTACACCATCCATTGCCTTTGTCACATAAGCATGTTAAAATACAATAAAATACTACAATATTATTTGTAGGGTGCGTGGGGACACACTTTACAAGAATTTACCATCAGGAAGAACGAACTGTTTTAAGTGAGGTGGTATTTATGAAAAACTTGAAGGAATTAATAATTCTTCATTCAAACGACATGCACGGAGATTTTTTGGCAGAACAGATTGATGAAAAGCTGGTAGGTGGTGTATCTCTTCTCTCAGGATATGTGAACATGGTGCGTAATCAGGAAAAGAATGTGCTTTATGCTATTGCCGGTGATATGTTCCGTGGTTCTGTTATCGATTCCGAGTACAAGGGCGTATCAACCATCGGTATTATGAATCTACTTGGGCCTGATGTAGCAACGATTGGTAACCACGAGGTTGATTATGGTCTGGCGCATTTGCTGTTTCTGGAGAAATGTGCAAACTTCCCGATTATCAATGCCAACTTTCATATCCGCTCTAATCATAAGCGACTGTTTCAGCCTCACTATATTGCTGAAATAGATGGTATGAAGATACTTTTTATTGGAATAATAACAGAGGATGTACTTGCACAGACAAAAGCAGAAGAACTGATTGGTTCCTTTGTGGATATCAGCGAAGCAGCACAGGAAGTAGGCAATATATGCAATGCTTACAATGCCATTGATATTGATTTCACAGTACTTCTGACACACATCGGATTCGAGGAAGATAAAAAGCTTGCAGCTTTACTGGATCCAGCCTTGGGCGTGGATGTAATCATCGGTGGGCATTCACACACGTTTCTGGAAGAACCTGCACTTGTTAATAATATCTATATCGTGCAAGCCGGTACAGGCACAGATCAGATCGGACGCTTTGATATTATGGTAGATACTGATCTTAATGCAATCGATACATTTACCTGGCAGTTGATTCCGATCAACAACGATACTGCGCCAAAAGACGAAGCTATGGAACAATTTATAACACAGTATAAGCAGGAAACTGACAAGAAGTATGATCGTATTGTAACAAGATTCACCAAATGTCTGACGCATCCACTCCGCAATCAGGAAACTGCTCTTGGTAACCTGATCGCAGATATTCTGAAAGACAGCCTTGGAATTGATCTGATGCTTCTCGGTTCCGGTGAAGTCAGAAGTTATGAATTGGGACCTGTCGTACATTATCACAGCCTGGTAGAATGCCTGCCATATGATGAAGCTGTCTATATGCTGAAAGTAACCGGAGCACAATTAGAACATATGCTACGTTTTATCCTGCGCGAAGAAGCCTTTCTTGGAGAACATACGGAATTCTATCAGTTCTCCCACGGTATGCAGATTATATGGTCGCGTAAAGAACAGACTTTCCGGAAACTTAGTCTCAATGACCAGCCTATTGAAGAGCATCAGTTATATTCTATTGCTCTTTCAAAATATCACTTTATGAATATCTCTGATTTTATGGATATTTCACTGGAAGAAACGAAAAAAAATGCACTTCCTCGTGTACTGGCCACATCAAGTCGAGATATTGTAGAAGAATATATGATGGTTACACCGCATCTTTGCCGTGAAGTTGAAGGACGCCTGATTGTTGTAGATTGATCTATTTTTATGATTTTATAATTCCAAGAGAACTGTTTTGGTTGCATTTGTTGACTTGCTTTCTGTTTTTGCATTTTTTTGGAAAAAACCCCTTTAGCGTAAGATTTCTGTTATAATTTATATATTGAATTTTGAACCAAACGAGCTTGTTAAAAGGGGGATTTTAATGCGAATTAAAGATAAAAAGACAAATGAAATTCATTATATAAATGCAGTTGTGCTGATGGGATTGTTTACGTTTCTCTTTCTGGGGGCGGAGTATTTATATGTAGATGTGCTTTCTGGTATTGTTTCGGAGAATAGAACAGTTCTTGCACAGAATTATGCATTGGGAGTAAGTACAGTTGGATTTTTATTGTATCCAATATTCAATCGAATCTGTAAAGGTAGAATGAAGTCAATCAGCTATCTTTTAATCGGTGGAATAGCTGCTCTGTGTATGTCATTTATTTGTATTAGAACAGAATTTACGGCTGTTTTTCTATCAGGCTTAGTATTGTTTCTGATTTTTGGTCTGATTGGAAGTGGCGTGTTCTATATATCTATCCGCATATTAAAGACAGATAGATGTTTAGCAAGAACAGTGGGAATCGCATATGCAGTTGGTATCCTGTTACAGTTTATCAATAACAATCTGATTCGGTCTAAGAGCGCGGAAGTAATCATATTGTCTGTTTTTTTGATACTGTTGATATGGAGAGTGATAGAAAATGAGTCAGAGTGCTGTAAGAAAGAACAACAGGAAGAAAGAAATTTCGGGACAGAAGAAATAAAAAAAGGACATACTGTTGGTATTCTTTTGATTATTCTTATTGCATTAATGACTTGCATCTTCAGCACACTGGATAATGCGGTGACACTTGTGCATTCAGCCGGAAACGCGAATATTGGTCAGGCACCGAGAATCCTTCTTGCATTGAGCGGATTGGCAGCCGGATTTATATTTGATATAAAGAATAGAAAATATATGGGAATTATCATGTACTGTGTGATGGTTTTGTCTACAATCTGTATTGCTGTAATGGAATTTTCAGGTCCGTTTCTTGTTGGGTTGATTGTATTTTATTTATCAGCCGGATTCTTCGCGGTATTTTTCACGACAGGATTTATGGAGATTTCACGTTATATGAAAGTACCTGAGCTGTGGGCAGGAATGGGAAGAGCAGTGAACAATATGATTGCTGCACTGATTGCTAATTCTGTTTTAGGTCTGATGTCAGATGGCAGTGGGCTTGTAATGGTGATTCTTGTATTGCTTGTGTTTGTGGCGGTCAGCATTATATCAGTGCTGTATACATTTCAAAAGAATGCATTTATGGAACAGCTTATTGTGAATGAAGAAAACGAAGTCAGCGAAGAAGAGAGACTTCAAAAATTTGCGGAAACATTTTCGTTTACAGAAAGGGAGAGAGAGGTATTTACTTATCTGATCAATACAGAGGATAATGTTCAGACGATTGCAGATAATCTTTATGTATCCAGACGAACTCTGGAACGCTATATCTCTGCAATTTACAAAAAGACAGGAACAAAATCCCGCGTTGGGTTATTTAACCTTTATAACAAATAAACGTTTGTAATAAACTTTATAAAGTGATTTATCGAGTCGTCTTTTGGAAACAAAAGGCGACTTTTTGTCAAAGGAAAGAAATTTGTATCTTTTTTATTTTGGCGGAAGTCCGACAGACGAAGTTTGACAGATTGGCGGACTTCCCTTATATACATTTAATTAATAATTGTGGATACTTATAAGGTAAAGAGGTTGAGATACGATTGTGTGAGAAATGTGTTGTTGGAAAAATTATGAAAGAAGGAGGACGAGCAAAATGAAAAAGTTTATTGCATTGAGTTTAGCAGCAATTATGGCAGTTTCTGTATGTGCTTGTGGAAGTGGAAAAACAAAATCAGCAGGAAAGGAGATATTTTCATGTTATGATCTGGAAGTCCAAAATTTTGCAGAGTCCTTTGATGCATCAGAAATTGTAACGATGATCTATCAGAAGAACCGTGATGTGTCGGAAGAATTTATTCTGGAGGACAAAAAGCAGATCGACAAACTATTTCAGGCACTTTGTAAAGTGGAAGTACTGGAAAAGACAGATGAGAGAGCATCTGATTATGATGATATTTTTATTTTTACTTTGCGAACAGCGCAGGCATTTACATTTGCGTTCAATCAGCATCATCTGGTAATTGGAAGTGATGCTTATTTTGTTCAGGGCGATGAGGAACTATGGAAAATTGCAAAAGAGATATCGTCAAGTGAGGATGCGCAAGGAGAGGTGAAAGGTCAGATGGAAGATTATCAGCAGAAAGAAGAATCACAGCAAGAGGAAATTAAAATTATTCCTACAGCGGTAGAACAGGTTGTATTGGAAGATTATCAGACTTCAGAATTCCGTATGAAACTTCCAACAGGCTGGGTGGTCAATTCCGGAGGTGATGGGATGGCCTTTAGTCTTTGTGCATACGATCCGCAGAATCCGGTCAATCAAGTCTTTGTACTTTTAAAAGCAATGCCACTGATGCATGATGCAAATAGCAGAAGTTATTATGAACAATCCCAGCAAATGTATGGCGGAAGTTATTATATAATGGCAGATGCGCCGGCGTTGGAGAATCCGTCCACAGAAAATTTCTATCAGATCTTCTCAAGCTATGCATCGTTTGCGGAGAAAGATGAACCATCTTATTATGGATATACATTTCCAAGATTCCATGATTTTACTGTGATGGAGGCGTTTGAGAGTAATTCAAATATGAAATCTATTGCAATCAATCCTGCATTACTGCGGGCAAGCTTCACGGATGAAAGCGGAAGAAGAGGGGAAGGGATGTTTACGGCGGATGTTGTAGATTTTTCCGGAAATCTGCAGGATGCATCATGGATGTTTGGATTTGATGGTGGTTATTATATGGCGTACAATATCATGGCAGTCACAGCTGAAGAAAATAGTTTTATTGACTGGGAAAGTATTTTGTGTCAGTGCCTTGCAAGTATCGACTTTACAGATGCTTTTGTCAGCAATGCGATTGCGCAGAGCAATGAGACTGTGGCGAACTCCAGACAGCTGAGTCAGACATTGAGTGATACATCTGATATGATTATGTCTTCCTGGGAGACAAGAAATACAAGTGATGATATTATTCGTCAGAAACAGAGTGATGCAACGCTTGGTTTTGAGAGGATTTATGATACAGAGAAAGATAAAATATATAAAGCTACAAATGGGTGGAGTGACAAGTATGAAGATGACAGATTCAAACTTGTGACAGATGATAGCATGTATACAAGACCGATTGATGGATATATTGATTATTAAATTTGTTAATAGATGGCTGTAACAACAAGATTTCGATAGATCATGAGTAAAATATTCTGGCATCAATTTAGCATTTAACATTTAAACGAATGTGAAGAGGAATAGATGTTGATGAATAGATGGACTTCTTCAGGCGCAAGAGCGAGGTGAAGTTCGGCTGATAACGCTGGAAGATCTTTAGAAGTAAAAATTCAAATCAACCCTGCTGGTGAAAGCTGGTAGGGGATTTTTATACACATTTTTAATTTGCTGATTGACATTCTCTGCTTTTCTTTTTGGAAAAAATCCCTTTGGTGTAAGATTTCTGTTATAATTTATATATTGAATTTTTGAAATCGAAAACGGAGCCGATAATTCCGCAGAAAATGAGGTGGTAGCATAATGAAAAATAAGTACTTCCCAGATGAAGAAATACAGACAAATGATTTATATTTCATCTGTTATATGATTGAACGGGTTGCCCGAAGAATCCATCAGAGAAATAAATATGTGGTAAATACAATTGGAAGGGAGTCACTAGTGCATTTGATCAGTGTAGCAAATGTGCTTCATTGTGAGAATCCTTTGCAGGTTGAGGATGATTGGATCGAGGAATATGGTTTAGTAGAAGGTGATTTTGATATTACATTGGTTGATAAAGAATTGGTAGAAAAAATACCTACAGCATTAGAAATGGGAAAAGTATATCAGCGGCTTATTACTGATACATTGGTTCCGGAAGAAGATTATGTAGATGGAATTATCCGAGTATATAATAATGAAATCTGCGATACGATAGATAATTATAATTGCAGTGCATTTTATGAACCATCGTATGTTATCGCAAGAGCCTATCAAAACGGGGGATTTTAATCCGCAGATTAATCCGTAGAATCAATATTCCTTGACATTTCACTAAAATAGTTTATACTTAAAATAGTTTGAAATTCAAAATAAAATACAGGAGAATTGAAAATGAGTATAAACAATCAATTGAAAATAGGTGATCTGACTGCGAAGCTCCCGATCATCCAGGGCGGTATGGGCGTTGGAGTCAGCAGAAGCTCTCTCGCAGGAGCAGTGGCGAAAGAAGGCGGAGTCGGAATTATTTCGACAGCGCAGATAGGTTATGATGAGGAAGGATTTGAGAAGGATCAGGTTGGATGTAACAATAAAGCGATTCACAAACATATCAAGCGAGCAAAGGAAATCGCGCAGGGAAATGGTCTTGTCGGTGTAAATATTATGGTTGCACTGAAGCATTATGCGGAGCATGTGAAAGAGGCCGTGGCGGCAGGTGCAGATGTGATCATCAGCGGTGCAGGACTTCCGATGAATCTGCCGGAGCTGGTCAGTGAAACTTGCAGAACAAAGATCGCGCCGATCGTTTCTTCTAAAAGAGCGGCGCAGCTGATCTTGAAAATGTGGGCGCATAAGTATGACAGAACAGCAGATTTTCTTGTGGTAGAAGGTCCGAAAGCCGGAGGACATCTTGGTTTTTCAAGAGAACAGTTAGATGAGATTGATACGATGAATTATGACGAGGAGATCCGTCAGATCATTGCCTGTAAGGAAGAGTATGAAAAGCGCTACGACAAGAAAATCCCGGTGATCGTAGCAGGAGGAATCTTCGACAGAGCAGACATTGATCACGCATTGAAACTTGGAGCAGACGGCGTCCAGATTGCGAGCAGATTCGTGGCAACAGAAGAATGTGATGCGTCAGAAGCGTATAAGCAGGCATATATCAATGCGAAAGAAGAGGATGTTCAGATTATCCAAAGTCCGGTAGGAATGCCGGGGCGTGCCCTTCGCAATGCATTGATCGAGCGTGTCGAGAAAGAAAAAGAGCCTATTAAGAAATGTTATAATTGCCTGGCAAAGTGTAATCCGGGAAAAGTTCCGTACTGTATCACGAAAGCGTTGATTGATGCGGTCAAAGGTGACGTGGAAAATGGACTTGTGTTCTGCGGAAGTAATGTAGGACGAATCAATCAGATGATGAGTGTGCATGAGCTGATGCAGGAGCTGGTATCTTAGTTGAAGGTAAAAGATTCAGATCTTTTGACTCTAGCATCGTAAAATATTAAAAAAGAGAGAAGAATGTGAAAGAATTCGAAATATCACATTATTCTCTCTTTTTATGTTATACTTAGATGATCGAGGATTGCGGGAATTGTATAGCAATGGAACAATCCGGTTACATCAGTGAGTAGCAAAATTTACTTTTGACACGCACATCATAATATCGGATATAAAAATGTTATTAATAAGTCACAAGGAGCAGCAAGAATGAAGATACAGAATAATGAGATGAAGGACGAAGGACTGAAAGGAAACGAGAAGATTGAGGAAGCAATTTCTGCACTGCAGCAGGAACCATCTCAGGAACTTTTGGCACATACGTTGACAATGATCCGCAGACGAATGAAAGAAGAGGGAGAATTGATCCTTGCGGTAGAGCCTTCTGTGGCAGAACAGCTGAAGATACAGGCAGTTAAGACTGCAGATGGAAAGAAGTGGTGGAGTGCATTTACAAGTTTTGAAGAAGAACTGAAAGGTTCTGACAGTGTGATGTCTACATTTTTGACAGCAATCGAACCATTATTTCAGTCCGCTGTGCAGGAAAATGAGATTGAAGGTATCATTCTGAATCCATGGAACCGGACGATCATGCTTGATAAGACACTGCTTAAACTGATTCTTGGAGAAAGCGGAAAGTGAGAACAAAGCGAAAAATGACAGCAACTATAATATGTATTTTATTTGCAGTGATATTTGCCGGCTATGGATTCTGGATGAGCGGAAATGGCTCCGGGACAGGATTCTTTCTGATCTGGTTTGCACTGGCTGCATTACTTGCAGGATGTGCGGCAGTTACATACTTGGATGGATGGACAAGGCTACCGGTATGGATATTGTGGATAATCAGGGGAATATTGCTTGTGTTTGTGGTTTCTTTTGTGATGATCGAAGGGTGTATCATCAGTCAGATGCATGCGAAGGCAGATGAGAATCTGGATTACATCATAGTCCTTGGTGCGCAGGTGAGGTCAGACGGACCGAGTAAAGTACTGAAGCACCGTCTGAATACAGCAATCGATTATCTGGAGAAGAACCCGGAGACAATCTGTATTGTGTCAGGCGGACAGGGATATAACGAACCATGTACGGAAGCACAGGCAATGGCAGAGTATCTGGAAGCAGCCGGAATCGCAGAAAATCGTCTGATTCTGGAAAATCAATCAAAGACAACAGAACAGAATATAAAGTATAGTAAAAAATATATGAAAGACGGAGCAAGTGTGGGAATTATCACAAATGATTTCCATATGTTCCGGGCAATGCAGATCACGAAGGGACAGGGACTGAAATCAGCGAAAGCAATCGCTGCGGGGTCGAATCCATTGTATCTGCCAAACAATATGCTTAGAGAATATCTGGCAGAATGGAAATATCTGATCAGATCAATCTTATAAAAAGAAAAGAGAGTTGAAAGAAACGAATGGGTAGACGAGAATTGGGAGAACGAATTGAGAAAAAGAAAGAGGATTTCGTGAGAAATAGTCTTCTTTCAGATGAATTTATTGATTTTGTACAGGAGAACTTAAAGCCGGTTAATACGATGATGGCGTATTATCAATGTGCGATCATGGAGGTGGAAACGAAATTCAATGTGCTGAGTGAACAGTATTCCCTGGAGTATGACCGTAATCCGATTGAGAGTATTAAGACGCGTGTGAAATCAATGGAGAGCCTGTTAAAGAAGATTCGCCGCAAGAATATTCCGCTGGAAATTGGTGCAATTGAAGAAAATATCCAGGATATTGCCGGGGTGCGCGTAATCTGTGCATTTCAGGATGATATTTACAAGCTTGCGAAATGTTTCCTTGATCAGGATGATGTGATCCTGATTCAGAAAAAAGATTATATCGCAAATCCAAAGCCGAGCGGTTACAGAAGTCTTCATCTGATCGTGAAAACTCCGATTTTCTTAAAAGAAGGGAAAAAGATGATCACGGTTGAAGTTCAGCTTCGCACGATCGCAATGGATTTCTGGGCAAGCCTGGAGCACAAGCTTCGTTATAAGAAGAACATTCCGGAAGAGCAGAGCAAGTATCTGGCAGAAGAGATGATGGACTGTGCACAGATCAGTGCTGCTCTTGATGAGAGAATGCAAAAGGTGCGTGATGTGATCATGCAGGCAGAGGAAAAAGAGGAAGAAGAAAAGCCAAGTGTTGCAGAACCGTTAATACTTCATGGGCTGACAGACCGGATCCGACAGAAATCTTTTTAAGAAAATTGTTTGCATAAGCAGAGATTCGAAGTGAACAGTACGGAGGGGACATATATGATCAATCGAGAAGATATGCTGGCGCTGACCAGACGAATGACAGTAAAGCGGACATCTATCACCCGGATCGCCGGGAGTTATATGGACATAGACGGATTTATTGACGGAACATTTAATACAAGTTTTCTGAAATTAAGTCCGGCAGAACAGGAGAAGAATCTGGCGCTTGCGAAGAAAGTGCCGTTTGCAAAAACAAATAAAAATCTGAAGGAATATAAGTTCTCAGATGATCGGAGAAATCCGGACAGCATGTGGAAACTTCTGATGGGAATGCGTGCCTGCGGCTTGAAAAATGATGCTCTGATGGAGACATTTTATGAGATTATCGGGGAACATTACCAGGCAGATGAAGATTATGCAATCTATGTATTTCATGACAGATACGATATCCCGGCGAAAGGACTGGATCATATACGACAGGGAGAATCAGAGCGAATGTATGAATACATTTTGTGCGTGATCTGCCCATTAAGTGGAGAATATGAACCGGGCGAGCCGGAATGTGGATTCCTGTTTCCGGCATTCGTAGATGGAGGCGCTGCTATGAATTACGTGGATGTTTACCAGGAAGACGAAGAATACCCACATGAAGAACTGCTTGAACTGCTTGGAGTGGAAAGGAAAAAGTTATGGCAGAAACATACAAGTCAGGAGAAAAAGTAAAATACAGGCTGGCAGAGGCAATGAAAGAATGCATGAAAAAAGCTCCGGTTGAGAAGATCACAGTGAAAGAAATCACAGAAGAATGCGGCGTGACCCGCCAGACTTTCTACCGGAATTTTCAGGACAAATACGATCTGATCAACTGGTATTTTGACAAGATACTGATCGAATCCTTTGAACATATGGGCGAAGGACAGACCGTTTACGAAAGCCTCGTAAACAAGTTCCAATACATTCAGAAAGAAACACTTTTCTTTCGTGCGGCATTCAAAAATGACGACCAGAACTGTCTGCGTGATCACGATTTCGAACTGATCACACAATTCTACACGGATCGGATCGAAGGAAACACCGGAAAAAAGATGTCCGACAAGATACGCTTCCAGTTAGAAATGTACTGCCAGGGATCCATCTACATGACCGTCCAATGGGTTCTCGGAAACCACAAAGCCACCCCCGAAACCCTGGCCAAATCCCTCTCCGAATCCATGCCCGCAGAACTATGTCAGGTGTTTAAAGAAAGAGGATTATTGTAGACAGCCCTTTTGGTGTAGATTCATTTCTGTCCACAGAAAATCCGTGCGAATTCTGTCAAGTCGTTGCACGTTCCGTAAATCTATTTCTATACACAGAAAATTCGGAAATGAGAGGATAAAGTGAATCTCCGAAGAAGGATGACGCATCGAAGATGGCGAATGTGGAGTGTGCTTGATAATACTTGAAAAACTTAAGATTACGTTAAAGAAAGGTTTGGAAACTGTCTGAGCGGTAGCGAGTTTTCCAAACCTTTCTTTGTATTTAGTAATCTTAAGTTTTTCCTAGAATTATCAGTACACGTAACCCTGAGCCAGATTCGATGCGTTATCCTTCGAAGGGGTTACACCTTATCACATTTCAGAAATTTCGTCCGTGTAGCAGAAATAAATTTACAGAAATCAATTTACATAAGTTTTCTAAAGAGCGCCTTCAGATCCTCTACGCTTGCATCTTTCGGGTTACCCGGTGCACAGGCATCAGCGTGAGCAGACTCAGCGAGGAACTGCAGGTCTTCTTCTTTCAGAGCTTCCAGTTTTGTCGGGATTCCAACATCAACAGAAAGTTTCTGAACAGCGTCAACAGCAGCTTTTCTGTATTCTTCTACAGACATGTCGTCAACACCCTTAACACCCATTGCTCTTGCAATTTCACGGTATTTCTCACCTGTGCAGTCAGCGTTGTATTCCATAACGATTGGAAGCATCATAGCACATGCAACACCATGTGGAGTATCATATACAGCACCAAGTGTATGAGCCATAGAGTGAGCAATTCCAAGACCTACGTTAGAGAATCCCATTCCTGCGATGTACTGTCCAAGAGCCATTCCTTCACGGCCTTCTTTTTCATTTGCAACAGCGCTTCTTAAAGATTTTCCAATGATCTCAATTGCTTTGATGTGGAACATATCTGTCATTTCCCATGCAGCTTTTGTTGTATATCCTTCAATTGCATGAGTCAGTGCATCCATACCTGTGGAAGCTGTAAGTCCTTTTGGCATAGAGGACATCATATCCGGGTCAACAACTGCGATAACCGGCATGTCGTGTGGATCAACGCAAACGAATTTTCTCTTTCTCTCAACGTCTGTGATAACGTAGTTGATTGTAACCTCAGCAGCTGTTCCGGCTGTTGTAGGAACTGCGATGATCGGTACGCAAGGTTTTGTTGTCGGTGCAACACCTTCAAGACTTCTTACATCTTCAAACTCCGGGTTTGCGATGATGATACCGATTGCTTTGGAAGTATCCATGGAAGAACCACCACCGATTGCAACGATGTAATCAGCTTCAGCTTTCTTGAACGCTTCTACTCCGTGCTGTACATTTTCGATTGTCGGGTTTGCTTTGATGTCAGAATAAATCTCGTAAGCAAGTCCATTTTCATCAAGAATATCTGTTACTTTCTTTGTAACTCCGAATTTGATCAGGTCCGGGTCAGAACATACAAAAGCTTTCTTGAATGCTCTTGCCTTTGCTTCTGTAGCGATCTCTTTGATTGCGCCTGCGCCGTGATAAGATGTTTCGTTTAACATAATTCTGTTTGCCATGATTTTCAATCTCCTTTTTAAAAACAGATTTTTGGGAAGAATTAAATGTCACTGTTCACTTAAATTCATTCCTGATTCTTTATGTCTTTATTTTAACAATCAGAAACAGAAAAGAAAAGTTACAAATAGTTAAAAATGTAACATTTTAAGCATTTCTTTGTGAAAAAGTCTTGAAATTCATAAAGAGTCTATAAAATTATTGTGAAACAAGTACAGAAAATGGGCTGGAATACTAGACGAAATGACGAGAAAGTTGTAGAATCTAAATATCATATGTGTGATGTCTCTTATCTCTACAGGTGATGGGAGACAGAACAATTACGGAAGGAGAATAGGCATTATGGAAAAATTAACAGACAACTTAAAGAAGGTAATACTGGCTGGAATCGGAGCGGTTGCAACAACTGCAGAGAAGTCAAAGGACGTTCTTGATGATATGGTAAAAAAAGGTGAACTTACAGTGGAGCAGGGCAAGGTTCTGAATGAGGAACTCAAGCATAATCTGAAGCAGACTGTAAAGAACAATGTGAATGTGAAAGTCAAAGTTACTACACCGGAAGAATTAAGCGAACTTCTCGACAAGATGACACCGGAACAGTTAGAAGCACTGAAGGCTCAGATCAAGGCGAAAGAGTCAACCGTAGATTCGGAAGCAGAAGAGGTAGATGCAGAAGATACAGCGGAAGATGTTGAAAATGTAGATGATGCAGAGGTTGTTGAGGAAGAGACAAAAGAAGAGTAAAAATATCAGAGAAGCTGCCGAAAAGCGGCTTCTCTGCTTTCTTAAGAAAAAAAGTGACTATTACTTTTGGGATATCAGCAAGGCATACTGGAAAGAAGAGGAATGCGTCACCGAGACAGCAGGAGAATACAGATATGAGTGAGAAAGAAAAGGGAACAAATAATTCAAGATTTAGAGAGATTATTTCTGTACTTCGAAAACATAATATCACACATGGACTTAGTCCGAAGAAACTTCGACTGATCATGGAGGATCTTGGTCCGACTTTTGTGAAGATCGGTCAGATCATGGCACTTCATTCGGACATTCTTCCGAAGGCATATTGTGATGAATTGATGGAATTATGTACGGACGCAAGGCCGATGCCTTTTGAAGAGGCAGTGTCTGTGATCGATGAGTCTTACGGGCGTTCCTGGAAGAAGGTCTTTGCATCGATCGAAGAGACACCGATCGGTTCCGCATCGATCGCACAGGTACATAGAGCAGTCTTAAAGTCAGGCGAAGAAGTCGTTGTTAAGATCCAGAGAAAAGGCATTTATGAAATGATGGCGCGGGATATTGAGTTTATCCGTAAGGCAATCAAGCTGATGCCACCGATAAGTCTGAAAGGAATGGCTGATTTTGATCTTGTGCTTGATGAACTCTGGTCTGTGACAAGAGATGAGATGAATTTCCTGACCGAGGCATCGAATATCGAAGAATTTGCCAGAAGAAATAAGGAGGTCAATTTCGTTCAGACACCGGTCCTTTACCAGCAGTATACAACAGTTCATGTGCTTGTGATGGAATACATTGACGGCTGTGGAATTGATGAGAAGGACAAGTTGCTCGAAGAAGGATATGACCTGAAAGAAATCGGAAGCAAGCTGGTAGACAACTATATCAAACAGGTAATGGATGATGGTTTCTTCCATGCTGATCCACATTCCGGAAATGTCAAGATCCGCGGTGGAAAGATTGTCTGGATCGACATGGGCATGATGGGACGACTGACAGAGCATGACCGTGAGATGATCACACTTGCGATCGAAGGTGTTGCGCTGAATGATGTCGGTCTGATCCTGAAGGCAGTCCTAGGTTTGGGTGAATTCAAAGAACGGCCGGAGCAGAGAAAACTTTACGAAGACATTGAAGGATTGCTTTTGAAATACGGAAGTACCGATATGGGCAAGATCAATGTGGCAGAAGTCATGACAGATCTGATAGAAGTCATGAAAGAGAATAAGATTATGATGCCACATGGTCTGACCATGCTCGCCAGAGGTCTTACACATATGGAAGGCGTACTTGCCGATATCGCACCGGAGATCAATATGGTGGAGATTGCCAAAGCAAGGATCGCTGCGGATTTCCTGCACAATTTCAATTTTAAGAAGGAATTGAAGAGCACCGGAAGAAGCCTTTTAAAATCCATGCGTAAGATGGTTGATCTTCCATCTATGACAACGGATCTGATGGATGAGTTCATGAAAGGCCAGTCAAAAGTGAACCTTGATCTGCGTGTGTCAAAGGATCTGGCATTTCTTTTAAGAAGACTGGTAAGAAATATTGTTATGGGCTTATGGGTCATGGCACTTCTGATCAGTTCAAGCATTATCTGTACAACGGATATGACACCGAAGTTTATGGGGATTCCGGCACTTGGAGCGTTCGGATACCTGATGGCGATGGTGATCGTGATCTATGTATTTGTGAAACATATTATTTCAAGAAAGTAAGGAAGGTGGACGATGGCAAAAAGAAGAAAACCGAAAATAGAATTCCGGTATTATCAGATGCCGCCGGGAAGTCCGATCCTTGCTCTGTTAGGGAATAAATGGGTACAGAATTACGGTGCAGGGATTGATTATCTGCATTTTCACAATTATCTGGAAGTCGGATTCTGCTATTATGGCGAAGGTTCTATGATACTCGGTGAGGAAGAAGTCCGTTTTTCGGGCAGAGAGTTTACTGTGATTCCTAAGAATTTTGCACATACGACGAACAGTGATCCTGGAAATATGAGCAGCTGGGAATATTTATTCATAGATGTAGACGGATTGCTGCAGAATATTTATTCGGATAATCCGAGAAGAATGGAGAAGCTTAGCCGCAGAATCAATGCAAAAGCTCTGTTCATGAAGGAAGAAGAATGTCCGGAGATTGCAAGGATCATATTAAAAATTGTCGATATTATGCGGAAAATGGAAGAGTTCTACCTGGAAGAAGTTAAGGGTATCCTTGCGGCATTGCTCGTAGAAGTGGCAAGGCTTAATCGACAGGAAGATGAAGAAGAACCAGAACCACATCAGGATAATGGGAAGATCACGATGCTGATTTCCCGTTCGCTGGATTATGTTGCAGATAATTACATGAATGATATCAAAGTAGAAGATCTGGCGAGGTATACGCATATCAGTGAAACTCATTTCAGACGCGTATTCTCAGCTTATATGAAGATGAGTCCGCTGGAGTATATCAATACGATCCGGATTCAGACAGCGTGTGAGCTTTTGAAGACAACGGATAAACCTGTTTCTGATATCGTACATCAATGTGGATTCACAACGAACTCAACATTTAACAGGAATTTTAAACAGATCATGGGGATGTCTCCGATTGAATGGAGAAAACGACCGGAAAATTATGAACATCAATTACTGAATTTTGAAATCCATTCAGAGGAAGGCTGGTAAAATGTATAATTATAGAATCGTAGAACAGGTTACACGAAAAAAGAAAAAAATGTCAGGGGTATTGAAAGCACTGATGCTTGGGTTCGGAGTACTTTTTGTACTGATGGGAATTGTGATCTCACAGGCCTTTATGCTGGCAGGATTCCTTCTTGTATTGTTATATTTTGTGTATGACATTTTCAGTCAGAAAGAATACGAATACATTATGGAAGACCATACACTGACGATCGACGTGATTTATGGTAACCGATACCGTAAGACAGCTCATATTCTGAATCTACAAGACCTTGAAGTAATTGCACCGAACTGGCATGATGCGGTTGCAAAATACCGAAAAAACGGAGGAAGTGTGAAACTGAAAAAATATGATTATACGTCATATGAGGAGGATACGCCATATTATACAGTGATCATTATGGAAGAACGTCAAAAGATCAAGTTGTTGTTAGATTTGAATGATGAATTTTTGCAGGCGTTAAAGAGCCAATATCCGGAAAAAGTCTTTTTTGCATAATATAGGAAGAAAATAAAAAAAACTTTACACAAATTTAATGAAACAGAGCAAAATAAACCACAGACAGGCTATAAATCAAAGAAAAAGAACAGAGAAATCCACTTTTTTCTCAACGTTTTGAATGAAAATGTTGAGAAAAGTGGATTTTTTTTGCTTTCAATCTATCAATGATAAAATAATAACAAAAAGAAATTGTTAAAATTAAGATTATTAGGCAATATAGATAAAATGATCGAAAATGCACACTATATGAATGGTTATGCAAACTAGTTAAAAAAAGTGGATGATATAATACGCTCATAAACAAAACAGACAAAAAGTAAAAATGCTTTTTGAAAAAACAGGGAGGATCTATTATGAGAAAAAGATTAATCACAGTGTTACTCGCAGGTGCAATGGTAATGTCACTGACTGCATGCGGTGGAAGTAATGATTCAGAGAAAAGTTCAGATTCAGGTAACAGCAACAAACTGACAGTCTGGGCATGGGATCAGAATTTTAATATCAAGTCTATGCAGATTGCCGGAGAGCAGTATAAAAAGGATCATCCGGACTTTGAACTGGAAGTGATCGAGACATCTTCTGATGATTGCCAGACAAAACTGACAACAGCAGCTAATGCAGGAGATTACAGCACATTACCGGATATCGTTCTGATGCAGGACAACAGCTATCAGAAATATCTCAAGAGTTATCCGGATGCATTTACAGAGTTATCAGACATCGATATCAACTGGGATGATTTCGGAAAATTAAAACAGTCTTACTCAATGGTTGATGACAAGCATTACGGAGTTCCGTTCGACAATGGTGCAGTAATTGCAGCATACCGTACAGATATTCTTGCAGAAGCAGGATACACAGTAGATGACCTGACAGACATCACATGGAGCGAGTTCGAGACAATCGGAAAAGATGTACATGATAAAACAGGTAAGTATCTTCTTACAAGTGAAGGAACAGGCGGAGATGTAATGATGTTCATCATCCAGTCCTGTGGAGCAAACTATGTAAATGAAGATGGGGAAGCTTATATCGTTGGAAATGATATCGCAGAGAAATGCGTAGATATTTACACAGAGCTTGTGAAGAATGACGTTGTAAAGCTTGTAAATAACTGGGATGAATACATTTCAACAATCACAAGTGGTGAGGCAGCAGGAGTTGTTAACGGTAACTGGATTACAGCAACACTGATGACAACAGAGGATCAGAAAGGTCTCTGGGAGATCACAACAATGCCAAGCTTAGATGGTGTTGATTCTGCTACACATTACGCAAACAACGGTGGATCTTCCTGGTACATTACAGCAAATTGTAAGAATGTTGACCTTGCAGAAGATTTCCTTGCAAGCACATTTGGATCAAGCACAGAGTTCTATGATGCGATCCTTCCTGAGACAGGAGCAATTTCCTGCTACCTGCCAGCCGGAGAATCAGAAGTTTACAATGAACCAAGCGAGTTCTTCAACAATCAGCCGATCTTCTCTACAATTGTTGAGTACTCTTCACATATTCCGGAGTTCACAAAGACACCTTATCACTATGAGGCAAGAGAGTGTATTAATACAGCAGTTGTAAACATTGTAAACGGAACAAGCAAAGATGAGGCTCTCAAAGAAGCTCAGGAAACACTTGAGTTTAAGATGGCAGAGTAATTAAAAAAGTAATAGATAGAATTAAGAAGCAATTCACGGTGGGGGACGTCCAGAAGTGCCCCCACTTTGTATCTCAGGATAGAGAGAAAACAGGAAGAGTCAATTCTTTATCCGGGGGCGTAATGGTATGAAAGGAGAATATATTGTGAAATCCAAGAAAAAAGGAATGTCGCTTATTGCGAAGCAAAAAGCGGCAGGCTGGGCTTTTTTAACTCCTGCTACAATCCTGATTGCAGTCATGAGTTTTTATCCGATGGTCCGGGCATTTATCATTTCTTTAGAAACCGGAGCAGGTGCAAATATGCGCTTTACAGGCTTTAGTAACTATAAGCGTATTCTTGCGGATAAAGTATTCCAGCAGTCAATCGGAAATACATTTCTGTATCTGATCATTCAGGTGCCGATCATGTTGGTTCTTGCTATTTTGCTGGCACAGATGCTGAATAACAGGGATTTGAAATTAAGAGGACTTTTCCGTACTTGTGTATTCCTTCCGTGTGCAACATCACTGGTATCTTATTCTTTGATTTTCCGTTCTATGTTTGCAACAGATGGATTGATCAACAGTATCCTTGTCAAGTTAGGGATTTTAAGTTCCGGATATAACTTCCTGGGGCATTCAGCCAGTGCGAAAGCAGTTATTATTCTTGCACTGATCTGGAGATGGACAGGATATAACATGGTGTTCTATCTGTCAGGACTTCAGAATATTGAATATTCCGTATATGAAGCAGCGAAGATCGACGGAGCGAATGGATGGAAAACATTCTGGAAGATCACAGTTCCGCTTCTGAAACCAACAATTATCATGACATTTATCATGTCGATCAATGGTACATTACAGTTGTTTGATGAGTCTGTAAACCTGACAAAGGGTGGTCCGGCCAATACAACCATTACAATGTCACATTACATTTATAACACATGCTTTATCAATGTGCCGAACTTTGGATATGCAGCAGCAATGTCATTTATCATATTCATTATGGTAGCAATATTAGCATTCATCAATTTGAAAGTAGGTGATACACGTGACTGAGAAGAAAAGTAAATCAATGATTCAGAGAAGACTGATCCCGACATACATTTTCCTGACGATCGTATCATTTATTTCTGTATTCCCGCTGTACTGGATGATTTCCGCAGCAACGAATACATCAACAGAAGTGTCGAGAGGAAAATTACTTCCGGGAACACATTTTATGGAGAACTTCAACAACCTTGTATCACAGCAGCCTTTGTGGCGTTCACTTGGAAATTCTTTCCTTTATGCCATCCTGACAACTGTGATCTGTCTGTTGATCTGTTCAATCGCAGGATATGGATTTGAAGTTTATCATGACAAAGGAAAAGACAGACTGTTCTCAATTCTGCTTCTGGCAATGATGGTTCCACAGGTAGCAACAATGGTACCTTTGTTCCAGATGTTCACAAAGGCAAAATTGTTGAATACAGCAATCGGATTCATGCTTCCGATGATCTCAACACCGTTTATGATCATGATGTTCAGACAGAATGCGAGAGCGTTCCCGATTGATATTATTGAAGCGGCACGAATTGATGGATTAAGTGAAGTAATGATTTTCTTCAGAATGTTTATTCCGACAATGAAATCAACTTATGCGGCAGCAGCAGTTATTACATTTATGAATGCATGGAATGCATACTTATGGCCAAAGGTAATCATGTCTGATAACAGAGCAATGACAATGCCGATGTTGATTGCAAACCTGATCACAGGATATGTAACAGATTACGGTATGTTAATGTGTGGTGTATTGTTCTGTTCTATTCCTACAATGATTGTATTTTTCGTATTACAGAAACAGTTTACAGAAGGTATTACCGGTGCTGTAAAATAACATATTTGAAATGTCCTTCAGCTTTGAAGGACATTTTTTGGAAGAGAGAAGGAGATTGTCCATGAGAGAATTTGATTATGCTTTAGTAAAGGATCCGCTCTATTTCAGGGATGGAAGAATGGATGCACATTCAGATCATATTTATTATCGGGATGAAAATGAATTACAGGAGAAAGAAACATCCTATCGATATAGCCTGAATGGACTGTGGAAGTTTCATTATGCAAAAAATTATAAAAACAGTGTGAAAGGATTCGAGTCCGTGGAATATTCTTGCAGGGACTGGGAGGATATTTATGTTCCGGCGCATATTCAGATGGAAGGGTACGATATACCACAGTATGCAAATATCCAGTATCCGTGGGAAGGCCATGAAGAAATCCATCCGGGCGAGATTCCGGAAAAGTTCAATCCGGTTGCCAGTTATGTGAATTACTTTACCGTACCGGAAACAATGAGGGGAAAACGTCTTTTCATTTCTTTCCAGGGAGCGGAAAGTGGAATGGCATTGTGGCTGAACGGAGCGTTTGTAGGATATAGTGAAGATTCTTTTACACCGTCAGAATTCGAACTGACAGAATATGTGAAAGAAGGAGAGAATAAACTGGCGGTCCAGGTATTCAAATGGACAGCGAGCAGCTGGTGCGAGGATCAGGACTTCTTCCGGTTCTCCGGTATTTACAGAGATGTGTATCTCTTCACAATTCCGGAAGTTCATGTGCATGATCTGAAGATACGCGCACTTCCGGATGAGACACTGGAGCGCGCAACGCTTGAAATGGATGCGCAGGTATGGGGAAATGGAACAGCCCGGATTGTACTTTCAAGAGAGGGCGAAGTGATTTTCGAAGACAGAAAAGAACTTATTAATATAGAAGAAACACCTTCAGATAAAAATCATTTTGAGTGGAAAGTAAATCAGCCGGAGCTCTGGAGTGCGGAAGAACCGCAGTTATATGATCTGTTGATCGAAATATACAATAAGAATGGTGAGCTCCAGGAAATCATTCCGCAGAAAGTCGGATTCCGCAGATTTGAGATGAAAGACGGAATCATGACTTTAAATGGAAAGCGAATTGTGTTCAAAGGTGTGAACCGTCATGAGTTCAGTTCTGTTACAGGAAGACACGTATCGGAGGAAGAACTTAGAAAAGACCTTCAGATGATGAAACAGAATAATATCAATGCGATCCGTACCTGTCATTATCCGAATACATCTCTGATCTATCAGCTTTGTGATGAATACGGTATTTACATGATCGACGAGACGAATCTGGAATCTCATGGTACATGGGATACTGTTTTAATGACAAAGGATGAGACGGATATCGTTCCACACAATAAACCGGAGTGGCTGGGAATGATACTGGATCGTGCGAACTCTATGTATCAGAGAGATAAAAACCATGCAGCGATTCTGATCTGGTCTTGTGGAAATGAATCCTTTGGAGGAAAGGACATATTTGAAATGTCAGAATTCTTCCGCAGAGAAGACCCGACCCGTCTGGTTCATTATGAAGGTGTGAACAGTGACCGCAGCTATAGTGACACAAGTGATATGGAAAGCCAGATGTATACAAGTGTGGAAGGAATCAAAGCATTTCTTGCGAAAGATGACCGTAAGCCATTCATCTGCTGTGAATATACACATGCGATGGGAAATTCCTGTGGAGCAATGCATAAGTATACAGATCTGACAGATACAGAGCCGAAATATCAGGGTGGATTTATCTGGGATTACATTGACCAGTCAATTTATAAAAAAGACCGTTATGGAAGAGAATTCCAGGCATATGGTGGTGATTTTGGTGATCGTCCGACAGATTATAATTTCAGTGGAAACGGTATCGTTTACGGTGGAAACCGCGATGCTTCTCCGAAGATGCAGGAAGTAAAATTCAACTATCAAAATATCACAGCAGAAGTACAGGAAGAATCTGTGTTGGTCAAAAATAAGAATTTGTTCATAAATACAGATTGTTATGATTGTAAAGTGACCGTTGCAAGAGACGGGAAAGTGATAAGAACTGCTGAAATGGACACAGCAGTAGAACCATTAAGCGAGAAGTCCTATGAGCTTCCGCTGAAAAAAGAAAGCCGTTCAGGTGAGTATACAGTGACGGTTTCCTTCCATTTGAAAGAAGATACAGTCTGGGCGAAAGCAGGTCATGAAGTTGCATTTGGTCAGTATGTTTATACAGTTGATAATCTGGAGAGTGCTGATGCAGAGAAGCATCAGGCAATTGCCGGAGCGTCAGAGCAGATGCAGGTAATTCATAGTGTTCACAACATTGGAGTGCGCGGAGAACATTTTGAAGTGATGTTTTCTACTTTGAATGGAGGACTTGTATCTTATAAATATGCAGGCAGAGAGATGATCGAGGCAATTCCGAAGCCGAACTTCTGGCGGGCACCGACAGACAATGACTGCGGAAACCAGATGCCGATGCGTTATGCACAGTGGAAGATTGCAAGTATGTATCTGGGACATAAAGAGTACCGGAAAGGTGCATTTGGTCCAATGAATTTCCCGGAGGTAGAAGAGGGAGAAAATTCAGTAAAGATTTCTTACACTTACTTCATGCCGACAACTCCGGCAAGTGAATGCAGACTTTCCTATGAAGTATTCTCGGACGGAAGAGTAAAAACAACGTTATCTTATGATCCGGTAGAGGGACTTGGAGATATGCCTGAATTTGGGGTTCTCTTTAAATTAAACGCGGACTATGATAGAGTAGAATGGTATGGACTTGGAGAAGCAGAGACTTATGCAGACAGAAAGCATGGTGCAAAGCTTGGAATCTATCAGAACAAAGTGGCTGATAATATGGCACACTATATGGTTCCGCAGGAATGTGGAGCAAAAGAAGAAGTCCGTTGGGCAAAAGTAGTTGACCGTAAAGGCAGAGGAATGCTTTTTGAGATGGCGAAGGAAAATGGACCGATGATGTTCTCAGCGCTTCCATATACACCGCATGAGATTGAAAATGCAATGCATCCGTTTGAACTTCCGGAAATCCATTATACAGTTGTGCGTGCAGCGAAAGGACAGATGGGAGTCGGAGGAGATGACAGCTGGGGTTCCTATACACATCCGGAATATTTGTTGAATGCAGATGGTAAGATGGAATTTTCATTCCTGTTTAAAGGGATTTAAAATGGCGAGATGTGTTCCTGTTCACAGTTATTGAGCTACTTTGAACAGGAACAAAAAGGAGAACAAAGATGGGAAAACAAATTAAGTATGGAAGGTTTCTGCATGGAGGAGACTACAACCCGGAACAGTGGCTTGACAATCCGGAAATCTTAAAGAAGGACATTGAGTATTTCAAGAAAGCACACATCAATACAGTGTCTCTTGGGATTTTTTCCTGGGCAGTACTGGAGCCGAAAGAAGGAGAATATCATTTCGAATGGCTGGAAGAGATCGTTCAGAAGTTATATAAAGAAGGAATCTCTACGATTCTTGCAACACCGTCCGGAGCGCGGCCAAAGTGGCTTGCAGACAAATATCCGGAAGTGCTGCGTGTCAATGAAAACAGAGAGAGAAACCTGTTCGGCGGCAGACATAATCATTGTTATACGTCACCGATATACAGAGAGAAGATAACAAAACTGGATCAAATTTTATCTGCGCGTCTTGGAAAGCATCCGGGAGTGATCTTGTGGCATATTTCCAATGAATTCGGAGGAGAATGTCATTGCCCGCTCTGTCAGGAAAAATTTCGTGAATGGCTGGAAGCAAAATATGAGACGATCGAGAATCTGAATGACCGCTGGTGCACGACATTCTGGAGCCATAAGTATGGAAGTTTTTCTGAAATCGAGAGTCCGTCTCCGCGTGGAGAAAATGCGTTGCATGCGTTAACTTTGGACTGGAAACGATTTGTGACAGACAGGACGATTGATTTTATCCGCACAGAGGAAAAGGCGATCCGCGAAGGTGGATCAGAACTTCCGATCACTGTGAATCTGATGTATGACTATGAAGGTCTCGATTATAAAAAAATGAAAGATGTACTGGATATTGTATCCTGGGACAATTATCCGAGCTGGCATAAAAAGGAAGAGAAGATAACAGCTGTGGATGTAGGGATGCAACATGATCTGATGAGAAGCATTAAGAAAGCACCATTTCTTCTGATGGAATCCTGTCCGTCGGCAACGAACTGGAAACCGATTAATAAATTGAAAAAACCAGGAATGTTGCTGGCAAGTTCTTTGCAGGCAGTTGCGCATGGAGCAGACAGTGTCCTGTATTTTCAGATGCGACAGAGCCGTGGAGCTTCGGAAAAATTCCATGGAGCAGTGATCGATCATTATGGCGGATGTGATACAAGAGTCTTCCGTGAAGTGACAGAAGTAGGAGAAGCATTGGAGCAGATCCAGGAGACTGTGGGAAGTGTAATGCATGCACAGACAGCAGTACTCTACGACCGGGAAAATGACTGGGTGATCAAAGATATCCAGGGACCAAGAAATGAAGATATGCATTATAAGGACTGTGTACAGAAACAGTATCAGTCTCTGCGGGAACTCGGACTGAATGTCGATGTTATTGCAATGGAGCATGAATTAGATGACTACAAAGTACTTGCAGCTCCGATGGCATATTTAATGAAAGACGGATATGAAGACAGATTGAGAAAATATGTAGAAGCAGGTGGCACGCTTGTGATGACATACTGGTCTGATATGGTGGATGAAACAGACAGATGCTTCTTAGGTGGTACACCACATGCTTTGATGGACGTATGTGGAATCCGGACAGAAGAGATTGATGCACTTTATGACTGGGAAGAGAATTTTGCAATCCCGGATCCGGACAATCATCTTGGAATCAGAAACAGTTATAAGTGTAAGAATCTGTGTGAGCTTGTGAGAGTATCTGATGCAGAAGTTCTGATGCGCTACGGAGAAGATTTCTATCAGGGATATCCGGTGCTGACACATCACGCTTATGGAAAAGGGCATGTATACTATGTATGTGCAGATATGGAATCAGACTTCTATCGTGATTTCTATACAAGAATAACAAAAGAAGTAGGAGTGAAATCAGTCTTAGAATCCGTGCCGGAAGGTGTATCTGTAACAGTTCGTGAAAATGAAACTGCAGAATATGTGTTTATCCAGAATTATGCACGTGAGGCACAGGCAGTAGCAACTCCAAATGGATATGAAGTACTATATGGAGCGCAAGGTGAAATACTTCAGCCGCTGCAGACAAAAGTTTTGAAAAAAGCAAAAGAAATATAAAGCGAAGGAAAAGAGAGATGAAATTTTCGTCTCTCTTTTTTCTTCGCTTAGGATATGGCGGGGATAGATTTGTGCCTGCAGAAGAATCTGTATTTACAATTTAATGAGAAAAATATATAAGTTTAAAATGGATAAATGAGAAAAGTTCTCAAATAATAAAAATCCAATTGACTGGATAATAGACATCCTGTATACTTACGAAGTTAGTTGAACTAACATAAGTTAGAAATACATAACTAGGAGCAATCACATGAAATTAAAAAATAGAAAATGTTTACTTGCAGTCTGTCTTTGCGCATCGGCCCTGTTGGTCGGATGCGGACAGAAGACAGACAGTAAGACAGCAGATAAATCTGAGACATCGTCAGAAAGTGCACAGAATCAGTCGGATGATATACAAGAAGCATCCAGAGATGTTTTTGCAATGGATACCTATATGACAGTGACTGCATATGGAGAAAATGCAGAAGCAGCCGTTGATGCAGCACAAGCAGAGATTGAGCGTCTGGACGCACTTTTATCGACAGGAGACGCAGACAGCGAGATTGCAAAACTGAACGCAGATGGAAGTGCAGAGCTTTCCGAAGATGCAGGTTATTTGACAGAACGCGCATTGGAACTTTATCAGGAGACAGATGGTGCGTTTGATATTGCGATTTATCCGGTGATGGAAGCATGGGGATTCCCAACACAGAACTTTCAGGTTCCGTCACAGGAGACATTGAATCAGCTTCTTCCACTTACAGATGCAGGAAACATTTCTTATGACAAAGAAACGAGAAAGATATCTTTCGGCGTGGAAGGGATGAAAATCGATCTCGGAGGAATTGCAAAAGGATATACCTCGTCCAGAATTATGGATATTTACAAAGAAAATGGAATCGCAAGTGGGTTGGTTAATCTTGGCGGAAATGTGCAGGCACTCGGAACAAAGACAGATGGAACGAAATGGAAGATTGCAGTGCAGAGCCCGGATGATACAGAAGATTATCTGGGAATTCTGAGCGTTCAGGACAAGGCAGTTATCACTTCAGGGGGATACGAGCGATATTTTGAGCAGGATGGTGTGACGTATCATCACATCATTAACCCGAAGACCGGCTATCCGGCAGAGAGTGGACTTGTTTCAGTAACAATTGTAAGTTCAGACGGAACGCTGGCAGATGGACTTTCTACTTCACTTTTTATTATGGGAGAAGAGAAAGCGGCAGATTTCTGGAGAGAACATAAGGATGAGTTTGATGCAATCCTTATGAGTGATGACGGAACGCTATATGTAACAGAAGGGTTGGAAAATGATTTTTCAACGGAGAGAACAGTTGAAATCATCCGATAGAAAGTATAAGACAACAAGCAGAGATGGGAGGAAAAAATGGATTTAAAAGAGACAGGAAAGAAGTTGAAACCATTTGCACCGGTACTTTCGGTAGCAGTTGTGGCATCCTGTGTAGCAGGCTCCCTGAGTGGATATCAGCCTCCGGTTTATGCAGCGCAGGAGCAGTCAGAAACCGTGAAGGATGAAACGGAAAAAGCAGAGGAACAGCAGGCACAGGTGGCGAAAGGATCTTTTGATCTGACAGATGGTGTTTATAAGGGAACCGGAACAGGTTATGCAGGAGAGATCACGGTTGCGGTTCAGATTAAAGACAAACAGATCGTTGCAATCGATATTCTGAGTTCATCGGATGATGCGGCATTTTTTAAGCGCGCGCAGGCGGTGATCGACAAGATCATCGAGGGACAGACATTGGAAGTTGATACTGTATCAGGGGCAACCTACAGTTCCAGGGGAATCATCAGTGCGGTGAAGAATGCACTGACCGGAGAGAAAGACAGCGGAACAACAGGCCAGTCTCAGTCTGGTGGCGGCGCGGCGGCAGGAAGTTCTACTTCTGTCGCAGCAGTGGAAGACCCGGCAGCATATAAGGACGGAACTTATTATGGAACAGGAACTGGATTTGGCGGAACACTGAAAGTAAAGGTTGAGATCAGTGGCGGAAAGATCACAGACATCCAGATTATGGAGAATCAGGACGGAAGCGAATACATTTCTAAGGCCTCTTCTCTGATCAATGCGATCATCAGCAGTCAGAGCACAAATGTGGATACCGTGTCTGGAGCAACGTACAGTTCGGTTGGAATCATCCAGGCAGTGAGAGATGCATTAAGTCAGGCAGCAGTGAGTGGAAATGGAGCGGCTTCGGATTCTTCTGAAACAAATGGATCGAACAGTTCTTCCGGTCAGGATCAGAGTACATCCACAACAGGAACAGTTCCATACAAAGAAGGAATCTATTATGGAACAGCGGAAGGATACAGCGGAGACGTATCGGTAGCTGTGGTGATACAGGAACATACGATCAAAGCAATTTTAGTCACAGAGACATCAGATGATGAAGCATTTTTCAACCGCGCAATGGATGTAGTGAAGAATGTGCTTAAAAATCAGAATACAGATGTAGATACTGTATCTGGTGCAACTTACAGTTCGAAGGGACTTCTCGGAGCAATAAGGAATGCTTTGAAACAGGCAGAGAAAGCAACGAATGGAGAATCCATTGAAGAGAAAGCAGATACAACAGAACTGGAAAATGCTATCCAGTCAGCAGAAGCACTTGTGATGGAAGAGTATACGCAGAGCAGCTGGGCAGTTCTGAGCATTCGCCTGAATGATGCAAAAGAACTGTTGGAAACAGCTGCAAATGAAACTGTGGAACAGCAGGCTGTTGATAAAGCTGTGGAGAATCTGAACCTTGCAGTTGCACAGCTCGAGAAAAAGAAGTCAGATCAAGAGGAAGAAGTGAAGACAAAATACATCGATGGAACTTATAAGGTGAGTGTACCGTGTAAACCGGATGAGGATGAAGATTTTACAGAGTATCAGCTTTCTATGAAGGTGACAATACGAAATGACAAAATTGTATCCATTACGGACGTATCAGGAGATGGAGATACAGCGAATGACAGCTATATCAAGAAAGCGGCAAATGGAACTTCAAGCAAAAAAGGTGTCGTTTCCCAGATCATTACCAAAGGAATGCCGGAAGAAATCGATACGGTATCCAGAGCAACCTGTTCTTCGAATGCGATTGTTGACGGATGCAAAAGGGCACTGGAAATGGCTTTGAGAGCAGAAGAGACGGAGGCGCAGTAGGATGAAAGAGTTTATCGTAAGACTGTTTAGTCTGCTGGCAATTGTCGGGGTTCTTTTCGGATATAACGAAGTGTTGAATGTCCGTGCGAAGGATGAGGAAATCACAAAGCTGAATGCACAGTTGGAGGCACAGGCATCTGGTGTCGGCAGTAATTCTGAGTCTGGGAGTGATTCTGGAAATGGTGCAGGATACAAGGATGGAACCTATACCGGAGAAGCGGATGGATTTGGCGGAACGGTTGCTGTGGAAGTTACTGTAAAAGATGGAAAGATTGAAGCGATAGAAGTGACCTCCGCTGAGAAGGAAGACGGTGCATATCTTGCAATGGCGGAAGATATCATTCCGAAGATCATAGAGGCACAAAGTGCAGAAGTTGATACGATCAGCGGCGCAACATTCAGTTCGACAGGAATTAAAAATGCAGCAGAAAAAGCGTTAGAACAGGCGGTAAAGTAGTTTGAAGAAGTTGAATATACATAATTTAAAAGCGAAAGAAATTAAAAAATTGCATACTTGGCTTCGCGCATTGATTCAGATTCTCTATTTTCTGTTTCTGCCATCTGTGTATACGGCAGCGTTTGCCGGTGTAAAATACATTTTCACACAGATAGGAGCAGGTGAGGCGATCGGGATGACCTCTTTTGTAACGGTGCTTATAGTTCTTTGCGCGTATACGATTCTTTTCGGAAGATTCTTCTGTGGATTCGCATGTGCATTCGGAAGTCTCGGAGATGGAATTCATGCATTTTATCTCTGGTGCTTTAAGAAGAGAAAGAAAAAGCCGGTTCTGCTTTCGGAAAAGATCACAGAGAAGTTAAGTTATCTGAAATATCTGGTGTTGACCGTAATCGCCGTACTTTGTTTTGCAGGAGTATACGGAAATGCAAAAGGGACAAGCCCGTGGGATGTTTTTTCTATGCTGCATGCAGGAAATTTCCATTTGCAGGGATATCTGCCGGGAGTGATATTACTACTTCTTATTATTGTGGGGATGTGTCTGGAAGAAAGATTTTTCTGTCGCAATCTGTGTCCGATGGGAGCGGTATTCTCACTGCTTCCGGTGCTTCCGTTCTTTGCATTGCACCGTGACAGAGAAAATTGTATCAAAGGCTGCAGCGGATGTACGAAGAAATGTCCATCCGGGATCGGACTTCCGGAAGACGGCTCGATCAAAGTCGAGGGAGATTGTTTCCAATGCCAGAAATGTATTGATACTTGTCCAAAGAAGCATATCCATACAGGAATCAAAGGCCTGAAGGGAAATGAATTCTGGTTTACGATTCTTCGGGCAATTCTGTTACTTATAATTATGATCTGGGCAGGAGTGTAATAGATGAAGAGAAAAGATCTGTTTTTAGGAGGCGGAATCCTCTTTGTGGCATGTGTACTCTTTCTTGTGATGAATCTGATGCAGTATGTACAGGCAAAGGAAAGCGGGCAAAAAGAAATTCAGGAAAAACAGGTTGTAATCAAGGTGGATGGAGAAGTTTACGGAAGATATGCTTTGAATGAAGACCAGGTGATCGAAGTGCAGGATGGAGACTTTTACAATCGTGTCAGAATCGAGGATGGAAAAGCGTATATGGAAGAGGCTGACTGTCCGGATGGATATTGCGAAGAGCAGGGAAAGATCAACAACCGGACGCAGACAATTGTCTGCCTGCCTCATAAGTTGGTTGTGGAAATAGAAGAGATTGAGAATTCTGATGATTCTCAAAGTAAAAAGGAAAATCTACCGGATACAATTTCTAAATAAATCAATTGTTCGACTGTAAAGGAGAATGTATGAATAGAAATAAAAAACTTGCGAATATGGCAATGCTTGTTGCACTGGCAATGATTTTTAGTTATGTGGAAAGCCTAATCCCAATTAATTTTGGAGTGCCGGGGATGAAACTTGGAGTGGCCAATCTGGTCACCGTAACAGGTCTTTATTTCCTGGAAATTCCGGAAGTACTGGCGGTATCTGTACTGCGTGTGCTTCTGACAGGATTTCTTTTTGGAAATGGAATGTCGATCATTTACAGTCTGGCAGGGGCAGTTGTCAGCCTTCTTGCGATGGTTCTTGTAAAGAAGATGGATGGAATTTCCATTGTAGGAGTCAGTATTACTGGCGGCGTCTTTCATAACATAGGACAGATTCTTGTTGCGATGGCAGTAGTGGAGAATCTGAAACTGATTTATTATCTTCCGGTTCTTCTTGTGGCAGGAACAGTGACAGGGTTCGTGATTGGAATTGTCGCAGGAAAGATTTTACCGGTTGTGAAGAAAGAAGCTGTAAGAACAGTATAGATAATAATACTTTTTGATTACAGGTTAGCAAAAGCTAACTTGATAATATATTCCATGCGGAAGCAGGAAAGCAGAACTGTGACAGGCAGGATCTGTATGTGTAACTATTTTAGTTAAAAAGGAGGTTTCTATGAAAAACAAAGAAATGAAAGTAAAGGCAATGTCCATGGCAGTGGCAATGTCTATGGTAGTAGGACTTTGCCCGTCAACTATCTTTGCGGCAACAGGAAGTCAGACTGCAAAGGATGGAACTTATACAAAGACGGCTCATGTAACCAGAACAGAAGATGACAGTGACGATGAGTGGGAAGAATATGATGTAGAAGTAAGTCTGAAGGTAGAGGATGGAAAATTCTCTGAGATCACAGTCACACCGAAAGAAGGATATGACGAAGGAAATGCATCCTATTTCAATAAAGCATATTCCAAATCAAAAGGATTTAAAACAAAGCTTGAAGGACAGGCTGCTACAGAAGATACAATTAACAGCTGGGATACAGTATCCACTGCAACACGTACTTCTGATGCAATTAAAAAAGCTGCACTGGAAGCAATCCAGTCAGCGCCGGTAGCAGGGGAGACAGTTACCATTGACACAGCAAAGCTTGAGTCAGCAATTGCAGCGGCTGAGAAACTGACAGAATCCGATTACACAGCAGACAGCTGGAGTGCAATGCAGACAAAATTAACTGCAGCAAAGACAGCTCTGAAAGCAAAGGAATCCCAGAGTGCAGTGGACACAGCGGCAGATGAGTTGAATGCAGCAGTGAAGGCATTGAAAAAGGCAGAAGTTTCAAAAGAAACATATGTGTTGATGAATATTCCGTATTCTGAGTTTTATGCAGCAGATCAGGTAGCAGGAGCAGACAGTGTATCCTCTGCCACAAAAGCGAAAACAAGATCAACACTTGTAGCGGGATCTTATCATGTAAACAGCGATGGAACAGATATTACAGGTATTACATATCCGGTTAAGATCAGCGATGCATCTGTGCTGAAAAACTATGCACAGATTACAGATGACAGCAAGCTTTCCATTACAGTGAACATGAAAGGAAAGGAGACAACAACAGAATATAATGGAAAAGATGCGTTATTCGAGAGCGCAAGCTATTCTTACTATATTTTAAGTGAGACTCCTTCCTATTATAAAGAAGCAACAGTAAATGCAGATGGTTCACTCAGTTTCAGTGAAGTGAAAGGTGCAACTGCACAGAAGTTGAGTGATGCATCAATTGATTTTACAACAGACACAAAGTATGGAGATTATGAATTAGATGTAAATGGACTTCCGAAATCAGTTAATACAGTATACGGAGTTGTGATCAGCACAAAAGAAGGAGACAACTACGGACTTCGTCATCTTGAAAATATCTGGAAAAAGACAGAATTGGCATGGAGTACCGGATTTGTGACAACATCTCATGGCAACACACTGGACTCAAAAGACTATAAAAAGATGATGGGTCAGACAATCAATAAAATCACATATTACACAGATAATGGAATCTATGAGATTGATGCAGATCAGTATGTGCCGGTTAAATTCAATGGAACTATCGCAGCAGAGAATGCAGATGTTGAAAGTGGAAAAGTAAATGTAACTGTAGAAGGACTTCCTGACGATTATCAGGCAGAATATACAGTTGAAGGTCTTGAGGATGTTCAGGTAAAAGACGGAGTACTTACCTATAAGAAAAAAGGTGCTGAGATAGGAAAATATACTCTGAAAGTATCTGATAAATCTAGAAAATATGCGGATCTTACGACAGGTTTTGAATTGACAACAGAAGCTGTACCGGTTGTATTTAACAGTGAAAGTGCAGCACTTGTAGCGGCAGAAGGATATGCAGCAGAGGATGTAACTTCTTATGTAAAGAATATCGAATCCGTAACAGTTGACGGAACAGAGTATGCGGCAACAGGAAAACGTGCAGTGAAGATCATTAAAGAAGATGGAACAATTGACACAACTGCGGTTCCGTTTAAGGATGCAGAAAATGGACAGGAATTTAAGATCTCAGTAAAGGCAACAGGCTATGCAAAGGATTATGAATTCACTTATACGTTATCAAAGGAGAGTGAATATACTTACGCATATGTAGGACTTAGCTGGGCAGAGTACTGGGCTGCTGAGAATGTGCAGGCGGCAGGAGATACATCCTCCTCAGATACAAAGGATTCAAAAGGAGAGTCTGACAAGGGTGCATTCGATACTGTAACAAGAGCTACAGTAAATCATGGACTTCACAGAGGTTCTTTCCAGTGCAATGCAGTGATCAAGGCAGAAAATGGAAAAGAGTATGCAGTAGAGTACTGGACAGATGGAACTACTGCAGTTTTGACAGACGGAAGCAAGATTACATTTAACAGAGGAGAGATCACAGAAGAATCCGGTGCAACAACAAAGATGACAGAGTATGATGTACTCGGACTGAAATATGTGCCGGTGAAAGTAAAAACATCTGATCTGGATGCACTGAAAGCAAGCTATCGTGTGATCGAAAACGGAAGTGAACTTGCAGGAGGATATTCAGAAAAGAATCTGGTAAGCTATACAGGACTGGTTGCCAATGTAACAGAGAATACAAACGGTCTGAAAACAGCAACAAAGAATGAGGATGGATCCTTTAGTTTCTCTGCAAGAGTAAATAATGGTTCAGAGTCCGGAATCAAAGACCAGGCACTGAAGACAGCACCATCAGCAGAGGAAGCAGGGCTGACAGTAAAAGAAGCAAGTGGATCTTATGGAGAATTCTTAAGAGTTGATCTGACAGGAAATTATGGTGATCTTGGATCAAATCTCCAGACAGTTACATGGACTTACTATGGAGATGACAGCACATATACAAATGCAAAAGCTACTTACGGAACAAAGTTTGCAGCAGATAACTGGATGCACAAAGCAATGGGAATCCAGCTTGGACTGACAGATTCTCTTCGTTGCACACTTCCGGAAGGAACAGATGGAACAGGATACTGGACCATTACATTGACAGCACTTGGATACAATGACGTGACATACAAATTCCAGGCAACAGATGAGAACATTGTAAAAGCATCTGAGAATGAAACAATCACAACAACAGAACTTGAGGCAGCTATTGCAAAAGCAGAAGCTCTGAAAGAAGCTGATTACACAGCGGAAAGCTGGGCATCTATGCAGATGGAACTTCAGGAAGCAAAAGATGAATTGAAAAATCCAAAAACTCAGGCAACAGTAGACGAGGCAGTAAGCCACCTCAATGCAGCTGTAGAAGCACTTGTTAAGGCAGAGGGAGATAAGACAGAAGAGCCGGCAGCAGTTGATACCTCTTCCCTTGAGAAAGTAATCAGTGATGCGGCAGCACTGAAAGAAGCTGATTACACAGCTGACAGCTGGAAGGCATTACAGAGTGCACTGACAGATGCTAAGAGCGCATTAAATGCAAAGGAAAGCCAGGAAAAAGTTGACAAAGCAACAGATGAGTTGAATACAGCAATCAAAGCACTTGTAAAGAATGGAAGTCAGAATGGAAACCAGGCGGGAAGTACAACTCCGACTGTTACAAAGAAGGCCGGAACAACTACGGATGGATCAGCTTCCAAAGGAACAAGTGGATCAAAAGCTGCAAAGACAGGTGATCCGGCAAATGTTCTTGGCTTATTAGGACTTGCATTCTCCTCACTTGGAGCAGGAGTTGGCGGATTTGCATGGAAGAGAAAAAGAAAATAAAGACAAGAAAATTGAGAAAAATTTTCAAAAATTTCGCAAAAAAGATTAAAATAGTGCATTGACACTATCGCTTTAAAGTGATAAACTCCTAAGCAAATGGAATAACGCTTTAAACCGATGAAGCGGAGATCAAAGTAATTATGCGCGCACAGAGAGTCCGGGAAGCTGAGAGCCGGATCGAGATGCAGGTTGCCAAATGGACCGCTGAGGGCACAGTCAAAGGATTTGAGAATCCGAGTACTCTGTGACGTGTGGGCATACGTCAGTTGCCGGAGATATGTTAGTATCTTACAGAGCGCATGGGAGTGTACCCGTGAATCAAGGTGGCACCGCGGAAAAGATTTAGATTTACCGTCCTTGACAGAATAGGAATATTCTGTCAGGGACTTTTTTATATATTAGGAAAGCACTTTCCTAATATATAAAAAACGCTCCGCTCAGGATGCGCATTGCGGCTATAAAACATATATTTCCTATCGATATAAAAGAGAAATTCCAGTAGCATAACTTCAAGGAGGAATACACATGGACAAGACATTAGAAAAAATCAGATCCTACGCTGAACAGGGCAGATACAAGCGAGTTCCGATCAGCAAAGAGCTGTATGCAGATGCATTTACACCGATCAGTGTCATGCGGACTCTGCGGGCGGCAAGCAAGCATTGCTATCTGCTGGAAAGTGCGGAGGACAGACAGCAGTGGGGAAGATATTCCTTTCTTGGATATGCACCGACGATGGAGATCACCTGTACCGATGGGCGTGTGATCATCAGTGAAGGGTGTGAAGATGAGGATAAAACAAGAAGAGAAGTATCAACAGACCATCCGGGAAAGGTTCTAAGAGAAATCCTCGAAGCATATAAGAGTCCGGTCGTTCCGGGACTTCCGCCATTTACCGGAGGACTTGTCGGATATTTTTCTTATGACTACATCAAATATGCAGAACCGACATTGAAGCCAGTCTTGGAAGAGAAGAATGAGAATTCAGGAAAGACAGCAGCAAAAACGGCAGTAAGAGATTTCCGGGATGCGGACCTGATGTTATTTGACCGTGTCATCGTATTTGATAATTACAGACAGAAGCTAATCCTGATCACAGGTGTGAAACTGGAAGGTGATCTGGAAGAAAATTATGCGAACGCGAAGCAGGAATTAGAAGAGATGGAGCGGCTGATCCGAAGCGGAGCACAGGCAGACTTCCGGCCACTGGTTTTAAAAGAAGAGTTTCATCCGGGAGTCGATAAAGAAGATTATTGCAAGATGGTTGAGAAAGCCAAGGAATATATTTATGAAGGTGATATTTTCCAGGTTGTGTTATCCAATCCGCTGACAGCGAAGGCAAAAGGTAGTCTTTTTGATACCTACCGGGTGCTTCGAACCTCGAATCCATCCCCGTATATGTTCTACTTTTCAAGTGATGATATTGAAGTGGCAGGGGCTTCACCGGAGACGCTGGCAAAGTTGGAAAACGGACAGGTGTGCACCTTCCCTCTTGCCGGGACAAGAAAGCGTGGAGCAACCGAAGAGGAAGATCAGGCATTGGAGAAAGAACTCCTTGCAGACGAAAAAGAGCTTGCAGAGCACAACATGCTCGTAGATCTTGGGCGAAATGATGTCGGCAAGATCAGTCAGCCGGGAACGGTTAAAGTTGATAAATATATGGAAATCCAGAGATATTCGCATGTAATGCACATCGGTTCCACCGTGACAGGGAAAATTAGAGAAGATAAAGATGCGCTCGACGTAGTAGATGCGATTCTCCCGGCAGGAACGCTTTCCGGAGCACCGAAGATCCGCGCATGTGAGATCATCGCAGAGCTTGAACAGGAAAAAAGAGGCATCTACGGAGGAGCAGTCGGTTATCTTGACTTTGCAGGAAATGTAGATACATGCATTTCCATCCGTCTTGCTTATAAGAAAAATGGATACATTCGTGTACAGTCAGGAGCTGGAATCGTAGCAGACAGTATTCCGGAAAATGAATTTCAGGAGTGTTTAAATAAGGCTGGGGCAGTGCTTCAGGCAGTGGAAACTGCGAAAGGAGGATTGGAATGATACTATTACTCGACAATTATGACAGCTTTACCTATAACTTATATCAGTTTATCGCAGGAGTAGAATCAGAAATAAGCGGCATACAAAAAGATCAGATTGATTCAGAAGTAAAGGTCGTTCGAAATGACCAGATTACACCGGAAGAGATTCTTGAACTTGCACCGGAGGCACTGGTGATCTCACCGGGGCCGGGAAAACCGTCTGATGCCGGAATCTGTATCGAAGCAATCCAGAAGCTGAAAGGAAAAATTCCGATGCTTGGTGTTTGTCTCGGACATCAGGCAATGGCGGAAGCATTCGGAGCAACGGTGGATCACGCCGGACAGCTGATGCACGGGAAGACATCACAGCTGAAAGATGTAAAGACAGGCAGTGTCCTCTTTCAGAATCTGACACTTCCAATCCAGGTGGCGAGATATCATTCGCTTGCAGTAAAGGAAGAGACACTGCCGGAAGAACTGGTTGTGACAGCGCGAAGCGAAGACAATGAGATTATGGCGATGGAACACAAAGAATATCCGATCTTTGGGTTACAGTTTCATCCGGAATCGGTGATGACACCGCAGGGACTTCAGATGATAGAGAACTTTATTAACTATGCAAAAGCATTGAAGGAGAATTAAGAAATGATCAAAGAAGCAATTATTAAATTATCAAAGAAAGAAAATCTTACATATACAGAAGCAGAAGAAGTAATGAATGAGATTATGGAAGGAAAAGCATCAGATGTTCAGAAGTCAGCATATCTGACAGCGCTTTCTATGAAAGGTGAGACGATCGATGAGATCACAGCGTCTGCAGCAGGAATGCGTGCACACTGTATCAAGCTTTTGCATGACATGGATGTGCTGGAAATTGTTGGAACAGGTGGGGATGGAGCGAATTCATTTAACATCTCAACAACCTCTTCGCTTGTGATCGCGGCAGCAGGGATTCCGGTCGCAAAACATGGAAACCGTGCAGCATCCTCCAAGTCCGGTGCGGCAGATGTGCTTGAGGCACTTGGTGTGAAGATTGACGTTGCTCCGGAGCGCAGCACACAGCTTCTCAAAGATATTCAGATCTGTTTCTTATTTGCACAGAATTATCATATTGCAATGAAATATGTCGGACCGATCCGTAAGGAACTTGGTATTCGTACCGTATTCAATATCCTCGGACCACTGTCCAATCCGGCAGGAGCAAATATGGAACTGATGGGAGTTTATGATGAAAGTCTTGTAGAGCCACTTGCAAGAGTTATGGCGAATCTCGGAGTTGTCCGCGGAATGGTTGTTTACGGACAGGATAAGTTAGATGAGATTTCCATGTGCGCACCGACTACAGTATGTGAGATCAAAGACGGAACATTTACAAGCTATGAGATCACACCGGAGCAGTTCGGTTATGAGAGATGTGAAAAAGGTGCACTGACAGGAGGAACACCTCAGGAAAACGCACAGATCACATTGGATATCATTTCCGGAAAAGAGCTGGGAGCAAAGAGAAACGCAGTTTGCCTGAATGCAGGAGCAGCAATCTATCTTGCCGGAAAAGCAGATTCGATCGAAGCAGGTGTAAGAAAAGCGGAACAGATCATTGATGATGGACTCGCACTGAAGAAGCTTGAGCAGTTCAAAGAAGAGAGTAATAAATAAAAAATCTGATCCCCGGCTATGCAGGGGAGAAAGGAAGAAGCAACTTGAAAGAAAAAGAGGAACAAATAGTATGAATATACTCGAGAAAATTACCGAGCGCACGGAAGAGCGGATTGAAGAAGAAAAGAAAAGAGTTCCATTAGAAGAGGTCAGAAGGCAGGCGGAAAAAAATAGAATCGAAGATCAAATCCCAGCATTTGAACAGGCGCTTCGGGCAGATGGATTATCTTTTATCTGCGAGGCAAAGAAAGCTTCTCCTTCCAAAGGATTGATCGCACCGGACTTCCCATATGTTGAGATTGCCAGGGATTATGAAGCAGGCGGCGCGGCAGCAATCTCCTGTCTGACAGAACCGTTTTGGTTCCAGGGCAGTGATGCGTATCTGAAAGAAATCGTACAAAATGTATCCATTCCGGTACTTAGAAAAGATTTTACCTGTGATGAATATATGATCTACCAGGCGAAAGCAATGGGGGCATCGGCAGTGCTTCTGATCTGTTCGGTATTAGAAGATGGCAGGTTGAAAGCATATCATCAACTGGCAGAAGAACTCGGACTGTCCGCTCTGGTGGAAACGCATAGTGAAGAAGAAATCCTAAGAGCACAGAAGATCGGAGCGAAGATTATCGGAGTAAATAATCGGAATCTGAAAGATTTCACAGTGGATATCAACAACAGCATCCGGCTTAGAGAACTTGTCAGTCCGGAAGTAGTTTTTGTATCTGAGAGCGGCATCCGTGGAGTGGAGGATATGAAAGCACTTTATGAAAATGGAACTGATGCAGTACTGATCGGAGAACTTCTGATGAGAAAATCTGATCGGAAAGCAGCACTGATGGAGTTGAAGCAGCAGACAGGAAGGCAGCTAGATATGAATTAGCGGAAGATATAGTATGAGACAAGAAAAAATGAACATGCCCAAGATTAAGATCTGCGGATTAAGCCGCCCGGAAGATATTACCTATATAAATGAGGCAAAACCGGATTATTGCGGATTTATCATCGATGTGCCAAAGAGCCGGAGAAATGTATCTATTTCGAAAGTTCGTGAACTGGTTCAAAATCTTGAATCGCAGATTTGCCAGGTCGGAGTATTTGTCAATAAAGACTGCGGCGAGGTCGCACAATTATTAAATGAAGGAACCATTCAGATCGCTCAGCTTCACGGGCAGGAAGATGAGGCATATATAAAAAAGTTGAAAAGTCTGACAGACCATCCGGTGATGAAAGCATTTTCGATTCAGGAGAAAAAAGATCTTGATGCGGCGGCAGCGAGCAGTGCAGATCTGATTCTTCTCGATCACGGAAAAGGCGGAACCGGCGAGACATTTGATTGGAGTCTTTTGGAAGGCTGGACAAAGCGGTCGTATTTCCTCGCAGGAGGACTGAATCCGGAGAACATACCGGAGGCAATACAGCGAATACACCCTTGGGGAATTGACCTGAGCAGTGCAGTGGAGACAGATGGAAAGAAAGATCGTGAGAAAATTCTTCAAGCTGTGAAAACTGTGAGAAATTATGAAAACAGTAAATAACTTTCAAAGAATAAAAAAGTATACAAGTAAATGAATAAATTTTCTAAAACAATAGAAACAAGAAAGAAGGAGAGACAACCATGACAAAAGGAAGATACGGAATCCATGGTGGACAGTACATTCCGGAGACACTGATGAATGCAGTGATCGAATTGGAAAAGGCGTACAACTACTATAAAAATGACAAAGAATTTAATGACGAACTGAATACATTATTAAATGAATATGCAGGTAGACCGTCTCTTTTATACTATGCAGCACGTATGACAGAAGATCTTGGCGGGGCGAAAATTTATCTGAAACGAGAAGACCTCAATCACACAGGTGCTCATAAGATCAACAACGTGTTAGGTCAGGTTCTCCTTGCGAAGAAGATGGGAAAGACAAGAGTGATCGCTGAGACCGGTGCAGGACAGCATGGGGTTGCAACAGCGACAGCAGCGGCTCTGATGGGAATGGAATGTGAAGTCTTCATGGGAAAAGAAGATACAGAGCGTCAGGCATTAAATGTATACAGAATGCGTCTTCTCGGAGCACAGGTACACGCGGTTACAAGTGGAACCGGTACTTTAAAAGATGCTGTTTCGGAGACGATGCGTGAGTGGACAAGAAGAATTGATGACACACATTATGTACTCGGATCCTGTATGGGACCGCATCCATTTCCGCAGATCGTGCGTGATTTTCAGGCAGTTATTTCTAAGGAGATCAAGGAGCAGATCCTTGAGAAAGAAGGAAAGCTTCCGGATGCAGTACTTGCCTGTGTCGGCGGCGGATCTAATGCAATCGGCGCATTTTATAATTTCATTGAAGATGAGGGAGTGCGCCTGATCGGATGCGAGGCGGCAGGACGTGGCGTGAATACCGCAGAAACAGCTGCAACGATCGCAACAGGTAAGCTTGGAATCTTCCACGGAATGAAATCTTATTTCTGTCAGGATGAGTACGGACAGATTGCGCCGGTTTACTCCATCTCAGCCGGACTTGATTATCCGGGAATCGGACCGGAACATGCAGACCTTTATGATAAGGGAAGAGCAGAGTATGTGGCAATCACAGATGATGAGGCGGTCGATGCATTTGAGTATCTCTCAAAATTAGAAGGAATTATTCCGGCGATCGAGAGTGCGCATGCAGTTGCATATGCAAGAAAGCTTGCGCCGACAATGAGCAAAGACCAGATTATCGTAATCAATATTTCAGGACGCGGAGACAAAGACTGCGCAGCAATCGCACGTTACAGAGGGGAGGATCTTCATGAGTAGAATACAGGAAGCATTTAAAGGAAAGAAAGCATTTATACCATTTGTCACATGTGGTGACCCGGATCTTGAGACAACAAAGCAGATCGTCTATGAGATGGAGAAAGCAGGTGCAGCGTTGATCGAGCTTGGAATCCCATTTTCCGATCCGACAGCAGAAGGGCCGGTCATTCAGGGTGCAAACCTGCGTGCACTGACAGGAGGCGTGACGACAGATAAGATCTTCGATATGGTAAAAGAAATCCGCCAGAATACACAGATTCCACTTGTTTTTATGACATATGCAAATGTTGTGTTCTCTTATGGTACAGAAAGATTTCTTGAGAAAGCGAAAAATGTCGGAATAGATGGTCTGATTCTTCCGGATGTTCCGTTTGAAGAGAAAGAAGAATTTGACATCGTGTGCAAAAAGTACGGAATCGATCTGATCTCATTGATTGCACCGACTTCTCATGACCGAATCCGGATGATTGCAAAAGAAGCATCGGGATTCGTATATTGTGTTTCCTCACTTGGTGTAACAGGAACAAGATCTGCAATCACGACAGATGTCGGAGCAATGGTGAAGCTTGTGAAAGAGGAAAATGATATTCCATGTGCGGTCGGATTTGGAATCTCCACTCCGGAGCAGGCGGCGAAGATGTGTCAGAGCGCAGACGGTGCGATCGTTGGAAGTGCGATTGTCAAGCTGTGTGAGAAATACGGAAAAGACTGCGTACCGTATGTTGCAGAATATGTAAAGAGCATGGTTGAAGCGTGCAAATAAACTAAAAATACCTCTTTTGATGGGGAGCCAGATGTGGTATCATAGATATTAGATTTGTTGCTTGATCTTATGATACAAATCCGAAAGGAGAATCTGAATGAAGAATCGAAAACAGCCTTTATTCAAAAGCTTTGGCTATGCCTTTGAAGGTATCTGGACAGGGATTTCAAAAGAGAGGAATATGAAGATTCATTGCCTTGCAGTGATTCTTGTAACAGCAGTTGGGACTTTTGTAGGATTAACACCGATGGAATGGTGTATCTGTCTTCTCCTTTTTGGTATGGTGATCTCACTGGAACTTGTGAATACAGCAGTGGAAGCTGTTGTGGATCTTGTGACGGAAGAGAGAAAGCCACTTGCTAAGATCGCGAAGGATACGGCAGCTGGTGCAGTGCTTTTTACGGCAATCATGGCTGTGATCATAGGGTGTATCATATTTATACCTCATTTCATGATGTAAGTGTCAAAAGTATAAATTGCGTTTGTGCTCGCACAAATAAGTAATTTATACTTATTGACACGCCGAACACCGAAAACGGAATAAAATGGTGTGAATACGCCATTTTATGGGAGTTAGAGGTGCTCGAGGATTGCGGGAATTGCATAGCAATGGAGCAATCCGGTTACATCAGTGAGTGGCAAAATTTACTTTTGACACTCACATTAATATAAAGAAAAGCAACCAGAAAGGAAAACAAAGAGATGGATGAGAATAAAGTAATTGTCAGTACACAGATGAAGCAGGCATTGGTGAATCTGCGAAATCTGGAAGAGATTTATGTGATCATGTCAGGTGTGACGAAGATGCCGTTTGTCCTCTGTGATGAAGAGACATTTGATGACGAGGTTCTGGTTTATTATCAGGAAGAGTCTGCAAAGGAAAAGGCAAAGACGCTTGCAGAAGATCGTTATCATGTAGGAATTGCCAAGATTGAAAAGAACGCCAGACTTGGATTTTTTACAAACCTGTATACAATGGGTGTGAATGCACTGGCAGTGAATGTTGGTACAGAGGAGGAGATCAGGGTTCAGCTGGAACAGCTTGTAGTTCGTAAGAATAAGGAAGAACTTCCTGACGGAAAGAAACTGATCGAGAATCCGGAGCTTCATCTGACAGCGATGTACCTGATGCAGGAGATGCACCGCAATATCGGACCGGAGATGCCGGAGAATGTGAAGGAACTTCAGGAAGAGCTGATGGCGCATTATAAGAAAGGAACCTTTATCGTAGGAGTTCAGGAAGATAATCAGGTGCCACTTCTGAGACAGCCGGACGGCAGTCTGTATCAGCCGATCTTTACAGATATGATAGAATTTACCAGATTCGCACAGGGCAAGAAGATGAAGACAGCAGCAATCCCGGCAGATAAGATTCCGGAGATACTGATCCCGGATGCGAAGGGGGTTGCAATCAATCCATTTGGCGTGAACGTACGTCTGGATATTAAGAAAGCAAATCAGCAGAAGCCAGAAGCGTAAAATGAAGAGAAAATAATTTAAATCAAAAGAAAAAAAATGATTTACTGGAATGATCACTAAGTAACATATTCAACAAAAAAACAGGATAAATATTGTTGAATATTACAGATTGACTGTTGGAAGTGAGTATGGTTATACTATACGTGGTTAAAAGAGAAAAGCGCACGATAGAGTGTTACTGGTAAAGCAGGCATAAACTATCCTTAATGAGTTCACCAGATAAGGTGGATTTGGTTATTGAGGATTAGTTTATGCTTTTTTTGTTGCGCTAACTCTATAAGAAATGATACGAGGAGGATTACAGATGAAAGACAAGATTTTTGGAGTATTGCAGAGAATCGGAAGAAGTTTTATGCTTCCAATCGCAATTCTTCCGGTAGCAGGACTTCTGCTTGGAGTAGGAAGTTCATTTACAAATGCAACGATGATTGAGACATATCATCTTCAGGCAATTTTAGGCGAGGGGACAATTCTGAATTCCCTGCTCACAATTATGAGCAAAGCGGGAAGTATTATTTTTGATAACCTGCCGATCATTTTTGCTGTCGGTGTAGCAATTGGTATGGCGAAGAAAGAGAAGGAAGTTGCGGCACTTGCGGCAATGATCTCTTTCTTTGTAATGAATGCAACAATGAATGCCATGCTTCTGATCCGTGGAGATCTTCTTGCAGACGGAACACTTGGAGCCGGAGTTCTGGAAGGAACTGTGACAAGTGTCTGCGGAATCCAGACATTACAGATGGGTGTGTTTGGCGGTATTATCGTTGGACTTGGAGTAGCAGCACTTCATAATAAGTTTTATAAAATCCAGCTTCCGAATGCATTATCATTCTTCAGTGGATCAAGATTTGTGCCAATTATTTCAACATTAACTTATGTGGCTGTTGGAATCGTGCTTTATTTTGTATGGCCAACAGTTCAGAATGGAATTTATGCACTTGGCGGACTTGTAACAGGAACAGGCTATATCGGAACATTGATCTTCGGTATTATTAAGAGAGCGCTGATTCCATTTGGACTTCACCATGTATTCTATCTTCCGTTCTGGCAGACAGCAGTTGGAGGAACAATGGAAGTTGCCGGACAGCTTGTACAGGGCGGTCAGAACATCTTCTTTGCGCAGCTTGCAGATCCATCCACAGTACATTTCAGTGCGGATGCGACAAGATATTTTTCAGGTGAATTTATTTTCATGATCTTTGGACTTCCGGGTGCGGCACTTGCAATGTATCAGTGTGCAAAACCGGAGAAGAAGAAACAGGCAGGCGGACTTCTGCTTTCTGCAGCACTTGCATGTATGATGACTGGAATCACAGAGCCACTGGAATTCTCATTCCTGTTTGTAGCACCGATCCTTTTTGCAGTACAGGTGATCCTTGCCGGATCTGCTTATATGATCGCGCATATGTTAAATATTGCAGTCGGACTTACATTTTCCGGTGGATTTATTGATCTGTTCCTTTTCGGTATTCTTCAGGGAAATGCAAAGACAAGCTGGATCAGAATCATCCCGGTTGGAATTATTTATTTCTTCTTATATTACATCATCTTCCGTACTTTGATTCTGAAGCTGAATCTGAAGACACCGGGAAGAGAAGATGATGATGCAGAAACAAAACTGTATACAAAAGCTGATTATAAAGCAAAAGTAGAAGGAAATGATGCAGATTCTGAAAATGAAATGACACCGGAAGATCAGAAGAGTGCACTGATCACAAGAGGACTTGGTGGAAAGAAAAACATTTCTGATGTAGACTGCTGTGCGACAAGACTTCGTTGTACAGTAGTAAAACCGGAACTGGTAAATGAAGATGTTTTAAGAATGACATCCCCATCCGGAATTGTTAGAAAAGGACAGGGAATCCAGGTGATCTACGGACCGGCCGTTTCTGTTATTAAATCCAATCTGGAAGATTATCTGGAGAAAGCTCCGGATGTGGAATATCTTCCGGAAGAAAATGAAAACAGCGCAGAAGAAACGAATAAATGTGCAGAAACAAAAGATGAAGCGAAGAAAGATGAGAACAAAACTGTTGCAACCGGAACTGTAAAGAAAGAGCTTTGCTCTCCATTCACAGGAGTGGCAGCGCCGATCGAAGAAGCGTGTGACGAGGCATTTGCAGGAAAAATGATGGGAGACGGTTATCTGGTTCGTCCGGAAGAGGGAATGGCTTATGCGCCGGAAGATGCAACCGTATCCTTTATCTTCCCATCCAAACATGCGGTTGGTCTGACAAGTGATGACGGAACAGAATATCTGCTTCATATTGGTGTAGATACTGTAAATCTGGATGGAAAAGGATTCGAAACATTTGTAAAAGACGGAGACCGAGTAAAAAAGGGTGACAAACTGATAGGTTTTGATATAAAATATATTCAAGAGCATGCAAAATCCGATGAATGTATGGTTGTATTTACAAGCCTTCAGGAAGGTGAAGAGATCAGAATGTCTAAGAGCGGAAAAGTAGAGAAGCTTGAGAAGACAGCAGAAATCGTAAGCTTGAATTAAGTTACAGTTATGTAATAAGTCTGGAAAGAAAGAGAGGCTCCGGGGGGAATGTATCGAGTCATTAAAGTTCTGAATAATAATGGGATTCTTGTATATCATGTTGAGACGGGGAAGGAGATGATCCTTCTCGGAAACGGTGTGGGATTTGGAAAGAAGCCTACAGAACAGATCGAGAAACTTCCCGGAGCCAAAGTTTATTCTCTTGTCACAAGGAGAAAGCAGGAGTCTGTTCTGAAAACAGTCAATGGAATCCGCCCGGAGTTTATTGAGGCGACAGGAAAGATCATTGAAGAAGCAGAGAAGGTGTTTCAGAAGATTAATCATGAGATGCTGCTTCCGCTGGCAGATCATATTGCGCTGGCAGCGAAGAGAGCGAAGGAGAACCGTCAGATTCCAAATCCATTTACACCGGATATCCGTGTGTTGTTTGGAGAGGAGTATCAAGTGGCCCTGAAAGGGCGGGAGATCATCCGGCGGCTGACCGGATATGAGATCTCAGAGGATGAAGTCGGATTCATCACGCTGCATATCCATGCCGGGCTTTCAGATGAGGCAGTATCCCAGACTCTGGATACGACCAGAATCGTAAATGAAGGAATTGCGATGATCGAACGGGAATTCGATCAGAAGCTGGAGAGCGGTTCACTTGGATGCACACGTCTGATGAGCCATATGTATTATATGATTCTGAGAACCCGTAAGGGCGAAGGGACGAATGCAGACTTTAATGATTTCATTTTTCAGAATTATCCAAGGACCGGGGAAGCGGCAAAGCGAGTGTGTGATTACATGTCCAGACAGCTGAAACAACCGGTCGCAAAAGAAGAGATCGGATTTCTTGCAATCCATATTCAGCGGGTTATTTCGCCGGATACGGTATGACCGTGTGCTCTTGAAATACTGTATACCATGAGATATAGTAGTAGATAAGAGCGAAAGGGGAATCCGCAGAATGTATAAGATTCTAATCATAGAAGATGACCTTGTGATGGCAGGGGCAATTAAAAAAGAGATGGAAGCGTGGGGAAATGAAGCACGTTATGTGGAAGATTTTGCAAAGGTTCTTGAGACATTTGCAGAGTACGGTCCGCATCTGGTGCTTTTGGATATCACGCTTCCTTTTTATAATGGATACCATTGGTGCAGTGAGATCCGTAAGATATCGAGCGTGCCGGTGATCTTTATCTCTTCCGCAGCAGATAACATGAATATTATCATGGCGATGAATATGGGCGGAGATGACTTTGTGGCAAAACCATTTGACTTAAGTGTACTGACAGCGAAGATTCAGGCTCTGCTGAGAAGAACATACGATCTGTCAGGAAAAGTGCCGATGTTGGAACATAGAGGAGCAATCCTGAACCTTTATGATACAACAATGACCTATAATAGAGAAAAAATTGAGTTTACAAAGAATGAATTTCGTATCTTGCAGACGTTGATGGAGAATAAAGGACGCGTGGTCAGCAGAGACACGCTGATGACAAAGCTGTGGGAGACAGATAATTATATCGAAGAGAATACACTGACGGTCAATGTCGGAAGACTTCGGAAAAAGCTGGAAAAAGCGGGACTGGAAGGATTTATCAAGACGAAAGTCGGCGGTGGATATATCATCGAGAAGGAGTAAAAATGTTTTTACAATATTTGAAAAAAATCCGTTTTGTACTTCTGTGGAGTTTGCTGTGTGCAGGAATCTTTTTTCTGATTTTTGTGTTGGAAGATATTAACCTGCGGGCAGCGGCTTATCCGACAGTTTTGTGTCTGGCATTTGGATTCCTTTTTCTTCTCTGTGGATATTTGCAGTATAAGAAAAACGGGCAGAAGCTGGAACATCTGCTGCAAGGAGAAGGACCTTATGAGGATTCGCTTCCAATCGCACAAGATGGGATTGAGTCAGGATATCAGGAGCTGATCAGAAAAGAAGAACAACAGCAAAGAAAAGAACATGCCAGATGGGAGAAGTCCGGTCAGGACATGGAGGACTATTATGCAACCTGGGTGCATCAGATCAAGGCACCGATCGCTGTGATGAATGTATTACTCCAGCAGGAAGATACCGAGACGAATCAGAATCTGAAAGCCGAACTGTTCCGGGTGGAGCAGTATGTAGAGATGGCACTTGGGTATGTGCGTCTTGACAGTGGCACGAAGGATCTGGTGATCGCACAGTATCCTTTGGATGAAATTATAAGAAAATCGATCCGTAAATATGCCGGCCAGTTTATTCGAAAGAGAATCCGTCTGATTTATGAAGGGACAGATCAGATCGTTCTGACAGATGAGAAATGGCTTTCGTTTATTATTGAACAGTTGTTATCCAATGCAGTGAAGTATACGCTGAAAGGAACAGTGACGATCACTGTCAGCGAAGAAAAGAAACTGACGGTTACAGATACCGGAATGGGAATTGCACCGGAAGATCTGCCTCGAATCTTTGAAAAAGGATATACGGGATATAATGGAAGAATGGAACGGAAATCAACGGGGATCGGTCTGTATCTGAGTCAGATGGCGGCAAAAAAACTGGGGCATCAGATCACGGTTGTGTCGAAGCTGGGAGAAGGCAGCAGTTTTACAATCGATCTGGCAGAGTATCCGTTGAGAGCAGAGTAAATCACTAAATCACACAGAGAAAAACAAGTGACAAATTTGTCACATCAGACAGCTGGAATGTCACAGAAATCAATGTCGGCATTCTGGCTGTATTGCTATACTGAGGATGTTGAAAGAAAGAAGAGGAGGTCGTAAGAAATGACAGTTTTGGAAGTAGAAAATTTGAAAAAAATATACCGTCCGCGTTTTGGCGGTAATCAGGTACAGGCACTCTCTAAGGTAACATTCTCAGTAGAAGAGGGCGAATATGTAGCAATCATGGGAGAGAGTGGTTCGGGGAAGACGACATTACTGAATATGCTGGCAGCATTGGATAAACCAACCGAAGGGGAAGTTTATCTGGATGGAAAACCGTTATCTGCAATCCGCGAGAAAGATTTGTCCAAGTTCAGGAGAGATCACCTTGGGTTTGTATTTCAGGATTTCAATCTTTTGGATACATTTAATCTAAAGGACAATATCTTACTGCCATTGGTACTGCAAGGAGTAGATTACAGGAAAATGAATGCCAGGATGATGCCAATCGTGAAAGAACTTGGAATTGCAGGACTTCTGGAGAAGTATCCGTATGAGGTGTCAGGAGGACAGAAGCAGCGTGCAGCAGTGGCGAGAGCGCTGATCACAGATCCGAGACTGATCCTGGCGGATGAGCCGACCGGGGCACTCGATTCGAAATCAACGGATGAATTGCTCGGGGTATTTGAACGGATCAATCAGTCAGGACAGACAATCCTTATGGTAACACATTCAGTCAAAGCAGCGAGCAAGGCCGGGAGAGTGTTATTTATTAAAGACGGAGAAGTTTTCCATCAGGTATATAAAGGCGAACAGACAGATGAACAGTTCTATCAGAATATCTCAGCGACGCTTACAATGCTTGCGACAGGTGGTGAGAGACGATGAAAAATGGACTTTATCTGAAACTTTCCGTCAATGGAATTAAGAAAAATAAAAAGCTGTATCTTCCGTATCTGATCACATGTATCTGTATGGTGATGATGTTTTATCTGATCGATTATCTTGCAGTGAGCCCGCAGTTTGCCAAGATCAAAGGTGGAGATACCATGCAGATGATCCTCGGATTTGGTTCCGGTGTGATCGCAATCTTTTCTCTGATTCTTCTGTATTACACGAATTCATTTCTGATCCGCAGACGACAGAGAGAGTTTGGGTTGTATCACATTCTTGGAATGGGGAAAATCGACCTTGTAAAAATCATGGTTTTTGAGAATCTGCTCATCAGTGTTGTGACGATTGCAGGAGGAATCGTGGGAGGAATCCTGTTTTCGAAATTAGGGGAACTTCTGGCAGCGAAGATCCTTGGAAGTAATGCCGGACTTTCTATGAAGATCAGTGTTCCGGCACTTGTGGCTACAGCTTTGTTATTCCTGGCCATTTTTGCATTGATCATGCTTCGGATGATCGTGTCTGTCTATCGGTTAAAACCTGTAGAACTTTTAAGAAGTGAAAAGACAGGAGAGAAACCTCCGAAGGCAAACTGGATCTTTGCAGTAATCGGGTTGCTTCTGCTTGGTGTGGCTTATTATTTATCTCTGACAATCAAAGATCCACTTGCAGCGATGGTATGGTTTATGGTAGCTGTCGTGCTGGTAATCCTTGCAACGTATCTGTTGTTTATTGCCGGCTCGGTTGCATTTTGTAAAATGATGCAGAAAAAGAAAGGATATTATTATAAAACAAATCATTTTATTTCGATTTCATCCATGATTTACCGTATGAAACGAAACGGAGCAGGATTAGCCTCTATCTGTATTCTTTCCACAATGGTCCTGGTTATGGTATCTTCTACAACCAGCCTGTATCTGAGTATGGAACATGGCCTGAATCTGCGTTATCCGAAATCTGTCCAGATTGAGATGTATACGAACCCGGAGCAGACGGAAGAAATGAAAGAGACTCAGAATGGACAGATTGTAGATCTTGTACAGAATGTTTTGAAAGAGCATAACCAGACCGCGGAGAATCCGGAAAATTACCGGATGCTTACAGTCAGTGGAATTGCTTCAAAAAATGAAATCTATTTTAATCCGGAGAATGCTCCTGGAGTCAATGGAGTGAATACATTTGATCATTTAAAAATGATCTATGCTCTGCCTATGGAGGAGTATAATAGGATCATGGGGACGAATCTGGAGCTTGCTTCCGGGGAAGCGTATCTGTATACGAAAGATTCCGATTTCGCTTATGATCAGATCATGGTGGAGAATTCCGGGACATGGAGTATTAAAGGATATTTGGATAAAATGATTTCAAATGGAAATGATGTGTCAAATATGAACAGCAGTCTCTATCTGGTGGTTCCCGGACTGGAAGATATAAAGGCTTTGGAAGAAGGAAATGTTTCTGGTTCTTATGAAAAATGGTACTACAATTTTGATCTGTCCTGTGGAGACGAAGAGCAGATTAAAATTCAAAATGAGATTGAGGAAAAAATTAATGCATTGGCTGAACAGGAATCAGATAGCATATTTTTTGGAGTTTCTACAGACAGCAGAGCCGCATCAAGAGCTGATTACCAGGCTTTGTACGGCGGTCTGTTCTTTCTTGGAATCCTTCTTGGAGTTGTATTCATTCTTGGAATGGTATTGATCATTTATTATAAACAGATCACAGAAGGCTATGAGGATCAGGACAGGTTCCAGATTCTGATGAAAGTAGGAATGACGCCAAAAGAAGTGCGCCAGACAATCAATTCCCAGGTGATGACAGTATTCTTCCTGCCTCTTGTGGTTGCCGGAATTCACACAGCATTTGCATTTCCAATGATAGAAAAAATGGTGCAGCTGCTTGCTTTTACCGACAGAAAATTCCTGATTCTGGTGACCGTGTGCTCCTATCTGGTATTTGCATTATTTTATATCATCGTGTATCTGTTGACTTCGAAACAGTATTATAAAATTGTTAGTGGAAAACAGGAAGAAAGTCTTTTTTCTTAATTCAAAGAGTGATAGAATAGAATTATCAGAAAAAGGAGGACTTGCTTATGATGAATCATACAATTATTACAATTGGAAGACAGTTTGGAAGTGGCGGTCATGAAGTGGGAAACAGACTGGCAGAAAGACTGAACATTCCTCTTTACGATCATAATCTGATTCGAATGGCAGCAAGAGATCTTGGAATTTCGAACGAAGAAGCCGGAAGAGTAGATGAGATGAGACTGGGAAATGTGTTATCAAGCTATTATATTGGAATGGGCGATTACACAACATTTATGCTTAGTCCTGAGGCCGAGAAGCCATTGAGTGATAAAATTTTCGAGACACAGTCAGCAATCATCCGCAAGCTGGCAGAACGCGGACCAGGAATCTTCGTAGGACGCTGTGCAGATTATGTTCTCGGTGATTATTCAAATGTTGTGAATACATTTATCTATGCTTACAAAGATGACAGAATCAACCGAATCATGGATATCTACAAGCTTTCCGAGAAAGAGGCTGTGGATAAGATCAAGAAGATTGACAGAGAAAGACGTCTGTATTACGAGGGCAGGACAGACCGTAAATGGGGAAGTATTGATGCGAATGCAATCCTGCTGAATACAAGTCTTCTTGGAATTGATGGTGCGGTAGATGCACTTGAGGCGATTTATCATAAGTGGGAAAAGAGATAACAGAATAAGTAGAAAAGAAATGAAATAATTAACAAAAGAGAGAGCTGTCGCTTGGGGATGATAAACCGTGATATGATAAATCGCGAAGCGGCAGCTCTCTTCAATGCGTTAGAGAGAGTTGTTTCCCCTTTTATACATATAGCTCTGAATATACTTCATCCATTTTTTCTAAACTACTTTCAAATGTTTGAATGATACTTGTCTGTTTAATATTTTGAATCCCCACATATGATCCGATTATAAGAACAATTGCTGCTATAATAGCTGTTCCTATTCTTATTCTTTTTTGCATAAATAAAGGTGCGACACAAAAACATTGAATATTGTACATAAATATGTTATCCTATTTCAAAGCATATTTTCTAAAACATCTAAATTCATATAAAGGTTTCATTACAGGTAGAACGTACCTGTCAAATCAGAAAATTCATGCTTTTAAAATCCATTTTTAAGCAGAGGTTTTCTGATGAAGAGAGAACTTCTGTGAAAAATCACATAAGGAGGTCTCTTAAATGAAACAAAAGAGAAAGCAATTGCCGGAAAAACAACAGCCGGCAGATGGAAAACTGCTTCAGTGGCATCCTGCATTTTATGCAGACTTGCAGATTGAATTCAGGGAAGAAACGGAAAAATTAAAGTTTGAGCGGGAGTATCTATTAAGTTCAAAGCCAATGGCAATTGACGTGTTGATCATTAAAAAGAAGAATGCGGAGCCGATCCGTAAAAATATTGGGAAAATATTCCGTAAGTATAATATCATCGAATATAAATCACCATCCGACGCACTTTCCGTGGACGATTTCTATAAGGTATATGGATATACGAATTTTTATAAGGCAGATACAGGAAAGGTAAATGAAATCCCAATCCAGGAGCTGACAATTACCTTAGTGTCAAAACGATATCCAAGAGAACTGATCCGACATTTGAAAGAAGTACGTCACTACACTATTGATAATCCGGAAGAAGGGATTTATTATGTAATTGGAGATATCTTACCGATTCAGATTCTTGTAACGAATCGGTTGTCACCGGAGAAAAATCTCTGGTTATATAGTTTGACAGATACTCTGGAAGACATGTCTGTTACCAGACAGCTTTTAGAGGATTATAAAAAGAACAAAGAAGATCAGCTGTATCAGGCTGTTATGGAGATCATAGTAAAAGCAAATGAGAATCGGCTAAAGGAGGGGAAACGAGATATGTGTAATGCTTTATTAGAATTAATGAAAGATGAATTGGATGAAAAACGAGAAGAAGGGATAAGAGAAGGGGAATCTCTTGGCGAAAGCAGAATCAATCAGCTGAATCTTAAATTATCCGAACTTAGCAGAAGTGATGAGATTCTCAAGGCAGCAGTGGACAGGGAATATCAGAAGAAGTTATTAAAAGAGTTTGGACTTTAGAAACAACGAGCTTGTCATTCTTCTCCAGGAGGGCGTTGCCAAGTGCAACGCCCTCCTTTTCTGCTGTTTTCATACTACAAACGGTTCCGTCACAAAGGAGTTTTTGCAGTTTTTACTTTATTTCATCATACCAGCAAGAATCTGATTGACTTCTTTACCGTCAGCCTTGCCTTTTACTTTTGGCATGAGTTCTTTCATGATTTTACCTTTATCCTTTGCTGTAGGAGTATCGATACCAAGATCTGCAAGAACGGATGTGATCACTGCTTTAATTTCATCTTCGTCCATCATCTTAGGTGCATATTCTTCAAGAACAGCAAGGCGCTTCTGAGCTTCTTCAATCAAGTCTGTGCGATCTTCCGGTGTCATATCAATTGTTTCTTTTAACTGTTTGATTTCTTTTAAGATTACCTGTCCTTCTTCCTCTTCCGTCAGGTCGGCACGTTTGTCGATAGCTTTATTCTTCAGAGAGGAGAGCAGAAAGGAAAGTGCGGCTTTTCGTTCTTTGTCTCCTGCCTTCATTGCAGCGACCATAGCGCTTCTGATTTCATCAATTTTGCTCATTTTAGAGTCCTCCTTATGATTTAATATGCTTGAAACAATTCTATGAAAAGAGCGGATTGCTCTTGATTCATAAGATAAATTTTAGCAGATGATGATTTATATTGCAAGAGTGCACTCTGTTTTGTAAACAGTGTGAGTTGTAACCAATAGAGCGCCGTAAAATGGTTTGAAATTCTAAAATGTGATTTAGGTCAATGAATAAGGAGTAAAGATGACTTAAATTTGAAAAAAGCTATTAGAGTCAATGCATGTCCAGTGGAATAGTGACTGGAATTCAAAAACCAAAATCTGAGTCAATACATGCCCAATATAATGAAATAAACAATTCTAAAGAATGCAAGAGTGCACTCTGTTTTGTGAAAATATATGAAAGAAATGCATGAAAAGTATAAAAAATCAGAAAATTCACGAAAAGTAAAAATATAGGTTGACAACATGAGACTCAGGGAGTAAACTACGTGACATAAAAGCAAAGGCGCTTTGAGAAACAGATCTCAGAGTGCCTTTTTCTTTTAATAAAATATGGTACCTATAGATTTGCCGCGAATAGCAGCAGGTCTCAATGACACAAAGGTGTGTCTTACAGCAAGAACCGATTCAGGGGGAATGGTTCAAGGAAGCTGTGGGATGCACCTTTTTAGTTTCTAGGTATGAGGAGGAAGTAGTATGACACAAGAAATTATTACTCAGATTTCAAGCACAGTCGGAACAGAAGTGTTCGGCATCTGGTTCCTGATCGGAGCCGCATTTGTATTCTTTATGCAGGCAGGATTCGCTATGGTAGAAACAGGATTCACAAGAGCAAAGAATGCAGGTAACATCATTATGAAGAACCTGATGGATTTTTGTATTGGTACGATCGTGTTTATTTTCCTTGGTTTTGGATTATTGCTCGGGGAAGATGCACTTGGCGGACTGGTAGGAGTTCCAACACTTGGAATCTTCACAGATTATGCAAATTTTGACTGGTCTAATTTCGTATTCAACCTGGTTTTCTGTGCGACAGCAGCAACAATCGTATCAGGAGCCATGGCAGAAAGAACAAAGTTTCTTTCCTATTGTATTTATTCCGCAATGATCTCAGCAGTTGTGTACCCGATCGAGGCACACTGGATCTGGGGCGGCGGCTGGCTCTCACAGCTTGGCTTCCATGATTTTGCAGGATCTTGTGCAATCCACATGGTAGGTGGAGCAACAGCATTTATCGGAGCTGCAATGGAAGGAGCCAGAATTGGTAAATTCTCAAGAGATAAGAATGGAAAAGTAACAAAAGTTCACGCATTTCCTGGACATAACCTCGTAATCGGTGCTCTTGGATGTTTCATCCTCTGGTTTGGATGGTATGGATTCAATGGTGCGGCAGCAACAACAGGTCCACAGCTTGCATCCATCTTTATGACAACAACAATCGCACCGGCAACAGCAACAGTTGTATGTATGATCTTCACATGGGTTCGTTATGGAAAACCAGATGTATCTATGTGTCTGAATGCATCCCTTGCAGGTCTGGTAGCAATCACAGCACCTTGTGATGTAACAGATGGTCTTGGAGCACTGATCATTGGAGCCGTAGCAGGAGTTCTCGTAGTATTTGGCGTATGGTTCTGTGATAATGTAGTACATGTAGATGACCCGGTCGGAGCAGTTGCAGTTCATTGCTTAAATGGTATTTGGGGAACAATCGCAGTTGGTCTTTTCGCAACAACAAATGCACCGGAAAGCACACTTACAGGTCTGTTCTACGGTGGTGGATTTGGAGTTCTTGGAACACAGCTTCTTGGTGTAGTAACAGTTCTTGCATGGACAGTTGTAACAATGACAATTATCTTCAAAGTAATTGATATGACCATCGGACTTCGTGTTTCAGAGGAAGAAGAGATCGTAGGTTTGGATTCCAAAGAGCATGGTCTTGCATCAGCATACGCAGGCTTCAGTATCATGGATATTACAGAAGGTGCAATGAATGAAAATGAAAACACAGATCTTGGTGTAGCAGATTATGATGCAGCATCTCCAATTCAGAGAGCAGCTTCTGTACCGGTAGCAGGACCGGTAGACGCAGATACAGGAATGCATAAAGTTGTTATTATCGCAAAGCTTTCCAAGTACGAGCGTCTGAAAGCAGCACTGAACAATCTTGGTGTAACAGGAATGACAGTAACCCAGGTTATGGGATGTGGTATCCAGAAAGGTGCCGGTGAGAAATATCGTGGAGTTGAGATGGACGTAACCGTTCTTCCAAAGGTAAAAGTAGAAGTTATCGTAGGAAATATTCCGGTTGAGAAAGTCATCGAAACAGCATCCAAGACACTGTATACAGGTCACGTTGGTGATGGTAAGATCTTTGTATACAACGTACAGAAAGTTGTGAAAGTACGTACAGGAGAAGAAGATCTTGAAGCATTGAAAGATGTAGAATAATTTACAGATTATAAGAAACAGTCTCCGGAAATTGGTAAAAAGCTCTGATTTCCGGAGATTATTTTTTATGATTATTGAACAATTTTTTGAATAAATTTTTTTATAATTGAGATTGAAATCTTATAGACTCTTATATTTAATAAGAAGAAACAGCGTAAAAAGCAACACAGGATGGTAAAAATGACCTAAAAATTTTTTAGGTCATTTTATGATTTGAAAAGAAAAATGTGAAAAAAATACCATTTTATGTAAAGAGAGTAAAATAAATATAAAATTTTTCTTTAAAAACCTAAAAAAATGTGATATAGTGTAATACAAACATATGATATTGAGATTCAGGAGGGAGAATTAAGAATGAACAATTATATGTATCTGGTTCCAGTTGCAGCTGTTATTGCTCTTCTTTTTGCAGCATATCTTGCAGCAAAGGTTAGCAGACAGGATGCTGGAACAGAAAGAATGAAGGAAATCGCCGGTGCAATCGCAGACGGTGCACGTGCTTTCCTGACAGCAGAGTACAAGATCCTTATCGTATTCGTAGTAGTACTTTTCGTACTGATCGGATTAGGAGTAGGAAACTGGGTAACAGCAGTTTGTTTCGTAGTTGGTGCTCTGTTTTCAACAATCGCAGGTTACTGCGGAATGACAGTTGCTACTAAGGCAAACGTCAGAACAGCTAACGCAGCGAAAGAGAGTGGAATGAACAAAGCACTTTCCATCGCATTTTCCGGTGGTGCCGTTATGGGTATGTGTGTTGCTGGACTTGGTGCACTTGGTGTCAGCCTTGTGTACATTGTAACTAAGAATGTAGATGTATTATTTGGATTCAGCCTTGGTGCTTCTTCCATCGCATTGTTTGCACGTGTTGGTGGTGGTATCTATACAAAGGCAGCAGACGTTGGAGCTGACCTTGTAGGTAAAGTAGAAGCAGGTATCCCGGAAGATGACCCGCGTAACCCGGCTGTTATCGCTGACAATGTTGGAGATAACGTAGGTGACGTAGCTGGTATGGGAGCTGACCTTTTCGAGTCTTACTGTGGATCTCTGATCTCAGCACTTACACTTGGTGTTGCAGTAAGCGAGGTTTCAGGAGTATTATTCCCGCTTGCAATCGCAGGATGCGGACTGATTGCTTCTATCCTTGGAACATTCTTCGTAAGAGGTGGAGAGAATACAAATCCTCAGAAAGCTCTTACAAAAGGAAGCTATGCTTCTTCAGCAATCGTAATCATTGCTTCTTTAGCACTTAGCTGGGTGCTTTTCGGAAACATGAATGCAGCAATCGCAGTTATCGCTGGTCTGGTTGTTGGTGTTATTATTGGTAACATCACAGAGTACTACACATCAGCAGATTACAAACCGGTTAAAGGAATCGGAGAGCAGTCTGAGACAGGTGCAGCTACAACAATCATCAGTGGTCTTGCAGTTGGTATGAAATCAACAGCTATCCCGCTGCTTCTGATCTGTGTTGGTATTTTTGTTTCTTATAATGTATTTGGTCTGTACGGAATTGCTCTTGCAGCAGTTGGTATGCTTTCTACAACAGGAATCACTGTTGCAGTTGATGCATATGGTCCGATCGCAGACAACGCTGGTGGTATCGCAGAGATGTCCGGTCTTGACGAGTCCGTTCGTGACATCACAGACAAGCTTGACTCTGTAGGTAACACAACAGCAGCTATGGGTAAAGGATTCGCTATCGGTTCTGCAGCACTTACAGCTCTTGCGCTGTTCGTATCTTATGCAGAGACAGTTGGTCTGAAATCCATCAACCTTCTTGACTACAAAGTAATCATCGGTATCTTTATCGGTGGTATGCTTACATTCCTCTTCTCAGCATTCACTATGGAGTCTGTATCTAAGGCTGCATACTCAATGATCGAGGAAGTTAGACGTCAGTTCCGTGAGAAACCGGGCATCATGAAAGGTGAAGAGAAGCCTGACTACAAGTCATGTGTTGCTATTTCTACAACAGCAGCACTTCACGAGATGCTTCTTCCAGGTCTGATGGCAGTTATCGTTCCTGTAGTAGTAGGTGTTCTTCTTGGAGTTGATGCTCTTGGCGGACTTCTTTCAGGGTCCCTTGTAACAGGAGTTCTTATGGCTATCTTCATGTCAAATGCAGGTGGTGCATGGGATAATGCTAAGAAGTATATCGAAGAAGGAAACCACGGCGGAAAAGGTAGTGAGGCTCATAAGGCAGCCGTTGTTGGAGATACTGTAGGAGATCCGTTCAAGGATACATCAGGTCCGTCCATCAACATCCTGATCAAACTTATGACAGTAGTATCACTTGTATTCGCTCCACTGTTCCTTTCTATCGGAGGACTTCTGTAATATGTTGGAATCCATATATGGATCATATTAAGAATATAAGTTAGGAGAAAACGTTTCCTGGGGATTTCCCCGGGGGACGTTTTCTTTTTTCTGCGGTGCTTTTTCTGGCGGAGAGCATCTGCAAACAGAAAAAATAGGAATGTGGATTCTTTGTTATATAACTATAAAACTGGCTTGTATAAATAAATCAAAACTGGATATATCTAACAGACCAGAGCACTGATATAATAAGGCGGTATGTTGGGGAAATTCATTTACAAGTCTTTCATTGGCTGCCAGGTCATGACTTCAACATAAGAGATAACAAACAGGAGATTTACAAGATATGAAAAACGAAAGTATCAGCACAAAGAAAATCGTAATGACTGCATTTTTTGCAGCTATTATTTATTTAGGAATCCAGTCTTTCCGTATTCCGCTTCCGGCAGCTGTTGGAACACCATTTCTGCATTTCGGGCACATTTTTGTAATGCTTGCAGTATTAATGCTTGGACCAAAGCTGTCAACGGTGGCAGGAGTTCTCGGACTTGTCGTATTTGATGTATTGAACGGTTATATTCAGGCAATCCCGAATGTGTTCGTCAGCACAATTATCAAATGTCTGCTTGTGGGACTGATTTTCCAGGCACTGAAGAAAAAAACGCAGGGAGATGCAAAGAAGGAATATGGTTATGCGGTCCTCTGCGCGGCTATCTACGGCGTTACGAACATTATCGTAGACTTTATCTGGTCAACAGTTGAACTGGTCGTTCTCGGCAGTTCTTGGAGTGCAGCGCTGGCGGCAGAGATCACATCTATCCCGGCTACGATCATCAATGCAGGATTCACAGTAGTAGGAATTGCGATTCTGTATGTGCCGGTGAAGAAAGCTTACAAGAGAATTATTGGAGCATAAGAAATCAATAAGCCAGGAAGTCAATGTCATAGCACATATGTCTGATAATCATAAAGGAGAATTATTAAGTTGGATATTGCAAAGATACAGAAGTTATTGCAGGAAGCAAAACTAGACGGATGGTTATTTACAGATTTCCAGGGACATGATTTTATCACAAAAGAGTTTCTAGAGCTTGGAAATCGTTTCTGTACAAGAAGATTGTTCTATCTGATTCTGGCACAGGGAGAACCGGTTAAGGTTCTTTCAGCAATTGAACCGCTTCTCCTTGATCACCTTCCGGGAGAGAAAATGTTATATCACGGGATCGAAGGACAGAAGAAAGTGCTGTCAGAGTTATTGAAGCCAGGCATGAAGATTGCCTGCCAGTACTCTCCTGGTGGAAATGTCCCGACGATCAGTTCTATGGATGCCGGCCTGAGCGAGTATCTTAGAACTTACGGAATCGAGCCGGTTACAAGTGCAGATCTGATGCAGCATTTCGGTGCGGTATTAACGGAACATCAGATTGAGACGCACCGACAGGCAGGCGTTATCATACACAAGATCCTTGCTGATACATTTGAATGGATCAGAGAAAATATAGATGCGGGAAATTATATTGATGAGTATGCGATGCTTCTGAAGATGCAGGAACTGATAGGGCAGGAGAATATCTACATGGATTCACCCCCGTTTTTCGGTATTGATGAGCATGCCTGTGATCCGGGATATGAACCGAAAGAAAATGGTTCGAAGCAGATTTGTGAAGGCAGTAGACTGATCATAGATATCGCCGGACGTCTTCCGGAAGAGGATGCGGTATATTATGATGTATCCTGGTGCATGAATGTCGGAGAAAAGATTGATCCGGAGTACGAGAAATGGTTTCAGATTGTATATGATGCCCGTGAAAATGCAAGACAGTTTATTCAGGCAAGATTAGATGCAGGAGAAACTGTCAGAGGATATGAAGTAGATCGAAGGCTGAAAGAACGGTTCGAGCAGCTTGGATGCGTCCAGTATCTGATGCACCGGACAGGACATAATATCGGTCACAGATGTCATGGAATCGGAGCAAATCTGGATGATTATGAGACACATGATGACCGCTGTCTGCTTCCGGGGACGATGTTTTCCATAGAACCGGGAATGTATACAGAGAAGTATGGTGTACGGCTGGAATATGATGTGCACATTACTTCGGAGGGAGAAACGAAAGTGTATGGACCGGTGCAGGACGAGATTCTTGTGATTTGATCAAGGGTGAAAGGAATATAGTTGAAAAAGTGAAAGAAATGGCGAAGATTTGTACCGGTGAGGTGTAAGCTTCGCCCTTTTTGTTAAATACAATTCTTGATAATGTATAATGGGTGTAGTATTCTTATTAGAAACAATACATCAATGAAAGAAATCAACAGGGAGGTAATTCAAAATGAAACAAGTAGAGACAACAAGAGAAGCAATGATCAACAGACGAAGTGTTCGCAAGTATAAAGCGGATATGATTCCAAGAGACATAATTGAGCGAATTGTAGAGGCAGGTACTTATGCAGCAAATGGAAGAGGACACCAGGCATCTATTATTCTGGTAGTGACAAATAAGGAATTACGGGATAAACTTTCAGAGATGAATCGTAAGATCGGTGGATGGGACGAAGGATTTGATCCGTTCTATGGAGCACCTGTGGTATTGGTTGTACTGGCAGAAAAAGACTGGCCAACACATGTGTATGATGGAAGTCTTGTAATGGGTAATCTGATGCTGGCAGCACATACAGAAGGAATTGGAAGTTGCTGGATTCATCGTGCAAAGGAAGAGTTTGAGAGTGAAGAAGGCAAACAGATTCTGAAAGATCTCGGAGTTGAAGGAGAGTACGAGGGAATCGGACATTGTGTTCTTGGCTATCCGGACGAAGAAACAGCAGAGGCGAAGCCAAGAAAAGATGATTATGTTTTTTGGGTGGAGTGATAGCCCATAAATATAATAGAGGGTTACTCACCATAGTTTCAAACTATGACAAACGCATAAATTTATATATTTTTCAAAATAAGCATGGGATGATAAGATGATTGCAGATAAAAAATCACTTACGAAAATAAAAGGAGAATTGAGTTATGAGCAAATATCAGACACCATGCAGATACGATTTTGTAGGAAGTTTTTTGAGACCGGAAGAGGTTAAGAAAGGGAATGCAGATTATCAGGAAGGAAAGATCAGCGAAGCAGAAAAGAATCAAATCATTGATAAAGCGGTTACAGAAGTTGTAGCAAAGCAGAAAGAACTTGGATTTCATGTGATTACAGACGGAGAGTTCAGAAGAACTTACTGGCATCTGGACTTTATGTGGGGATTTGAAGGCGTTGGTCATGAGCAGACCGGCAGTGGAGTACAGTTTGATGGAGAGCTGGCATCACTGGAAGACACTTTCCTGACAGGAAAGATAAAGGCAAAGGCGCATCCATTTGTGGAACATTTCAAATTCCTGAAACAGTTCGAGGATGAGAACACAGTTGCAAAATATACGATTCCGGCGCCGGCGCAGATGTTCCAGCAGATGATTATTCCGGTCAACTATAAAAATACGAGAAAATATTATGAGACAAACAAAGAACTGATCCACGACATTGGAACAGCTTATCAGGAAGTGATCCGTCAGTTCTATGAAGCAGGATGCAGAAATCTTCAGTTTGATGACTGTACCTGGGGAGCAATTGTCGGAGATGCGGCAAAGCAGAGATACAAACTTCTTGGAACGGATATTGAAGATGTGAAAAAAGAGCTTCTTGAAGTGAATAACCTTGCACTGGAAGGAAAACCGGAGGATATGGTAATCACTTCCCACATCTGCAGAGGAAATTATCATTCAACATTTTTTACAAGCGGACCGTATGATTCTGTAGCAGATTATGTCTTTGCAAAAGAAAATGTGGATGCATTATTCCTTGAATATGATGATGCAAGATCCGGTGGATTCGCTCCGCTTGCAAAGGTATCTCCGGATAAAAAAGTGGTATTAGGGTTAATTACAACGAAGATACCTCAGCTCGAGGAGAAAGAAGTTGTGATCAAGAGAATTCATGAAGCTGCAAAATATATCCCATTAGACAGACTTTATCTCAGTCCACAGTGTGGGTTTGCTTCCTGTGAAATCGGAAACAAACTGACAGAAGAGGAACAATGGGCAAAGTTAAGGCTTGTGAAAGAAATTGCAGAAGAAGTCTGGGGAGAGTAATAAGAGTTGAGTTGCTGCTTATACAGAGTGTAAACGGCAACTCAATTTTTATGCACAATACTTCTTCAACATTCTTCTGGCCATTTTTTCATCTTCTCCATGAATAACGAGGAGAAACGGAAGACCAAGCTGGATCGTGGCTAGTTCAGAAAGCTCTTTTCCATTGATATCTACGCGATTGTGGTTCTCAAGATCCTGGATGCGCACATCCGAAGAAAGATTTTTACAAGTGTGTGAAAAAGTGAGAAATTGTCCGGTTGTGAGAAATTTAATGTTTTGCTTGATCATGATATCACCCCTCGTAAATGAATGTGTTTGATTTTTTCGTCATTCAGTATATAATAAATAACAAAGAAGTAAAAATACATATTTGTTATGGCAGATATACATTTTTTATATGATTTATCAGATGTGGTTTGACTCCCACCTCTGCAGGTGGAGAGTAACAGATTAGTGTCAGTTTAGGGGGGACTTATGGAAATTACTTACGATTATTACCGGATTTTTTATTATGTAGCAATGTATAAGAGCTTTTCTAAAGCGGCGAAAGTATTGATGAGCAACCAGCCGAATATTACTCATTTTATGAATAATCTGGAGAATCAGCTTGGGTGTAAATTGTTTGTCAGATCTAATCGGGGAGTTACGCTTACAGCGGAAGGAGAGAAGCTGTATCAGCATGTTTCTGTTGCATATCAGCATCTTCATGCGGCTGAAGCGGAGCTTGCAATGGAGCGAAGCATGGAGAGCGGAAGTATCACGATCAGTGCGAGTGAGATTGCACTTCATCTTTTACTTCTTCCTATACTGGGGCGCTTTCATAAGCAATATCCGGGTGTTCGGCTGAGACTTCTGAATCATTCCACGCCGGAGGCAGTTGAGTCCGTCAAGAACGGACTGGCGGACTTTGCAGTTGTGACTACGCCGCTTCAGGCAAAGAAGCCGTTGAAAAGTACTTCTTTAATGTCTTTTAAGGAAATTGCAGTGGGAGATCATTCTTTTCAGGGGAAAGAAAAACCAATAAGGCTGAAAGACTTAATTGAGAATCCGTTGATTTCTCTTGGGCAGGGAAGCACAACCTATGAGTTCTATTCCAAATTTTTCCTGGAGAATGATCTGGTTCTATCTCCGGATACGGAAGTTGAGACGATCGATCAGGTGTTGCCGCTTATTATGAATGGACTGGGCATTGGATTCCTTCCGGAACTGTTCGTAAGACCAGTGATTGAGGAAGGAAAGGTCTGTCAGATTCCACTAAAGGAGAATATTCCGGAGAGAGAAATCTGTCTGGTTGAGAATCATACATTTCCACCAAGCATTGCGGCGGATATGTTCAAAAAAATGTTAGTTCTGAAATAAGGTATTATTTAAGAAGATATTATGGATCCAATCTATTCCTATGTAGAAAATATATATCAGATATGTGAATAAAACAGTATGCGCCGGTTTGACTTTAGAACCGGCGCTTTCTATATTAATAAGTAGGATTTTATTCTGTTTTAACAGGTGAAAAACAAGAAATAACAAAGGAAGTGTGAGTATGCAGACAGTATTGCCACGTGAAGAAGCTGTAGAAGGAGTTATATCTAAGGTTCTTGAGTCCCAAGAGGCCTGTGATCGGCTAAATGAAGTATTTTATGAGCATTTGGAAAATTATCAGGAGATAAATGACGATGGCGACAGACATTTTGCAGAGGTCTTGCTCCAGGCGTATAAAAATGGAGATGTCAGCGCGTTGCTACTTGAATTGTGCGGAGGAAGTATGTTTGATCTGCTTCGGGACGCATATCTGATTCCAAAGAAATTTCATGGAAAATCAGGAGAGAATCCGGTTCTCCTGACTGATGTAGAGGGAAAGCTTCTGGAGAGTAAGAAAAGGGAAGTAACAGCTCGTGAATATGAAAAGTTCCATGAGACGTACAGGCAACATCAATGTGCACCGAGATCAAAACTGTATCTTGCTGACGGATATGACATAGTTCGTTCCTATACAGAGGGCATGCAGATTCAGGAGAAAAAAGAGAACAAGAAGCGTGGCGTGATGGCGTTATATGCATTACCGGATACCAGAAAGCTTGGACTGACAGAAGCACAGGCCTATGCAGTTGTCTGGGATACTTTCCAGAAGATTCAGAAACAGGCTCCGAGAGTGGAAGTTTATTATGGGCAGGATACCGGTGAGAAGCGTCAGAAAGGATTTGACGAGATAGGAGTTTTACTTCCAATTCATGGATTTGAGAAAAGAATGCTTCATCATTTGGATGAGATTGATGGAATTGTTCTTTCATGCAGAGAGAAGATGATGAAAAAGGCTGGAGCGGAAAGCCTTGACCTGGAATAAAGAGGATGTGAATGAGATGCAGACACAGAAAATAAGAAAAAATCATATGGATATTCTCTGGCATGAATATACAGATAAAGGTGGAGAAGAAACACCGGTAACACAAGCAAGTTTGACGGAGAAAGCATCAATTGTCGGAAGAGTGGGGATTATGCTTCTCTCCTGTGGAACCGGAGCTTGGAGAGTGAGGAGTTCTATGAATGCTCTGGCAGAAGAGATGGGGATTACCTGCACAGCAGATATTGGCCTGATGTCGATTGAGTATACCTGTTTTGACGGTGACGACGGATTCACGCAGTCTTTGTGTCTGACGAATACAGGCGTGAATACATCTAAGTTAAACAGACTGGAACACTTTATCCGTGAGTTCGAACAGGGCGGACAGGATATGTCTGGTGAACAACTGCATAAGCTGCTGGATCAGATTGAAGAGATTCATGGACTATATTCTCCAATTGCATTGGGAATGGCAGCAGCATTGGCATGCGGTGGATTTACATTTCTGCTTGGCGGTGGATTGATTGAAATGTTCTGTGCATTTGTCGGTGCAGGGATTGGAAATTTTATCAGGTGCAAATTGAGTAAACATCATTTCACATTATTTTTGTGTATAGCCTCATCTGTTTCGGCAGCCTGTCTGGTTTATGCGGGACTCTTGAAAGCAGCTGAGATTTTGTGGGCGATTCCAATCCAGCATGAGGCGGGATATATTTGTGCAATGCTATTTATTATTCCTGGTTTTCCTTTCATCACAAGTGGAATTGACCTTGCAAAATTGGACATGCGTTCTGGCATGGAACGACTCATGTATGCACTGATCATTGTTTTGGTAGCTACAATGTCCGCGTGGATCATGGCACTAGTCTTAAATTTACAACCTGTGGATTTCCTGAAGCTTGACCTGACGCAGGAAGAATGGATTATTTTCCGGTTACTTGCAAGCTTTTGTGGTGTGTTTGGATTCTCGATTATGTTCAACAGTCCTACACGCCTTGCGGCAGTGGCGGCAGGAATCGGTGCTATTGCCAATACACTGCGATTGGAACTGGTTGATCTGACGGCATTGCCTCCGGCGGCAGCAGCATTTGTCGGAGCATTAACAGCCGGACTTCTGGCAACTATGATTAAAAATCAGGTCGGATATCCGAGAATCTCTGTCACAGTTCCGTCGATTGTAATCATGGTTCCGGGATTGTATCTGTACCGTGGATTTTATAATCTGGGAACCATGAATCTTTCTACATCAGCTTCCTGGTTTGCGGCGGCAATACTGATTGTTGCAGCTCTTCCGTTAGGGTTGATCTTTGCAAGAATTCTTACGGATAAGACATTTCGGTATTGCACGTAAGGAGAATACATACAAAAAAGGAACAGTTCCAGGTGGGACTGTTCCTTTTTTTAATATGTTAGGAAAGTTCTTTCCTAACATATTAAAAAACGCTCCGCTTAGGATGCGCACTGCGGCGTACAAGGTAGGCGTCGCAAGCGACCGCCGCAGGCACAAGAATGTGCCGAGCACATTCTTTGTTCTAAAATAGAAAGGAATTTATTTCTTTTTATCTTTTTTCTTGTCTTTGTCTTTCTTCTTTCCGGAAGATTTCTCGTTGTCCTTATTCTTCTCGCTATCCTTCGCTTTTGCAGAGAATTTCTTATCAGCTTCAGCTTCCGGCTGATATCCGTTGATATCATATTTCTTCTCATATTCCTCAAAGGCTGTAAGATAAGTTTCATCCTTCAGCTTGCGGACACTCTTTGTATATTCATGAATATCAAAGTTAGAAGAATCAAGCTCGAGAATCGCTACAGCAATGTTAGAACAGTGCGCTGCGATACGCTCGTAGTTTGTAAGCAGGTCATTAAAAGCAAATCCGGTGTTCAGATCACACTGACCATTTCTAAGTCTCTTAATGTGACGAAGTTTCAGATCATTACAGAGAATACCAATCAGTTCGCGCAGAGGTTCAACCTTTGCAGCAGTCTCAAGATCTTCATCTACAAAAGAATTTACTGTAAGATCAACAATCTCAACCAATGCCTTCTCAAGCACATTCAGCTCATAAGTAGCAGATTCAGAGAATGTACGGGACTTCTCATGAAGTTCCTGGGCAACTCTGGAAATGTTGACTGCGTGGTCACCAAGTCGCTCGAAGTCACTGATCGTATGAAGGAACTTGGATGTCTGTTTCGCCTGCTCAGGTGTCATATCATGCATACTTAACTGCATCAGATAAGTACCAAGTTTATCCTCGTACTTGTCGATCATGTTTTCCTTTTCCTGGATCTTATTGAACTTGCTGTCGCTAAAGTCTGTCAGAAGTTCGAAAGCGCGCATGAGATTCTTGCGGGCATTCTTCGCCATACCGTTAACAGCCATCTGGCTCTGACTGATCGCCAGCGGTGGGTAATCCAGAAAACGTTCCTCAAGCAGATCAAAATCAGCCTGCTCTTCGTTGTCTTCGTCTGTATCCTTGATCAGGAAGAAGACAAGCTTCTCGATCTTGCTGATAAATGGAGCAAGGATCAGGATCGTAGCGATACGGAATACCGAGTTCAGCAATGCGATGCTGACAGGACTCATGACCATGTCCATAAATGTAAAGTGGACAGCGGCATTTACTGAGTAAAATACGATAGACCAAAAGATCATTCCGAATAAGTCATTCAGCAGGTAGATAAGTGCTGTACGCTTTCCATTCTTGTTCGTACCGATAGAAGAAAGCAGTACAGGACAGGCAGCTCCGACACCGATACCCATTGTAATAGGCAGTGCGGCAGCAAATGTAATAGAGCCTGTGATTGATAATGCCTGAAGGATACCGACAGAAGCAGATGCACTCTGAAGCACTGCAGTAAATGCGATACCAACAAGAATACCCATAAATGGATTCTTAAACATTGTCAGAAGGCTGACAAAATGTGGGTTCTCTTTCAGAGGTGAAACTGCACCACTCATTGTCTGCATTCCGAACATCAGGATCGCAAAACCAAGCATAATGTCACCGATATCGGAATAAGGTTTCTTCTTTACAAATGTACGGAAGATGATACCGATGATCGCAACGATCGCAGAGATTGTTGCGGTGGACAGAAGCTGCGCAATGCCACTGGAGCCATCAATGTAAGAAAGACATAAAATCCAGCCTGTGATACTTGTTCCAATGTTGGCACCCATAATGATTCCGATTGCCTGAGCAACTTTCATCATACCGGAGTTTACGAATCCTACGACCATAACAGTTGTAGCTGATGACGACTGAATGATCGCTGTTACGACTGTACCCAGCAGCAATCCTTTGATTGGGGAGTTTGTGAGCTTGTATAAGATAAGTTCCAGTTTGTTACCGGCAACCTTCTTAAGACTGTCTCCCATGAGTGCCATTCCGTACAGGAAGAGGGCAACTCCGCTGAGCAAGGACAAAACCATTGTAATTCCCATTTTCTTTTTTCCTTTTTCTTAAGTTATTAAGTTGACATGTTACGTCTTGTAAAAAATTACGTACATGGCTATTATAAAACACTTTACCCGGAGTTTACAATTATTTTCTTTAAACTTTACAGAAAAATATTGATTGCAAATTGCAGAAAAATTGTAAGGATAAACAAAATATTAATCTTAAGCAAAAAAGTCCTTGACTTGTCCATGGATAATTTCCATCAGATGAGTTCTCGCTTCCACGCTTGCCCAGGCAATGTGTGGTGTGATCAGCAGGTGTTTACTGTCTTTGATCTTGAGCAATGGATTATCTGCGGACATTGGTTCCTCACAAAGGACATCTAATCCTGCTGCGGCAATCTGATTTCTGACCAGTGCATTATATAATGCCTGCTCATCGACGATCGGTCCTCTTCCGAGATTCAGGAAAATACAGGAAGATTTCATTTTTTCAAACGCTTTGCTGTTGATCAGTCCTTCTGTATGCTCGTTGAGTGGAGCGTGGACGGAAATAATATCAGACTGCGTAAGCAATGTCTCAAAGTCAACCTGTTTATAACCTTCCTGCGCCGGAGCGCCGGAGGCGGAGTAGTAAATGACTTTCGCTCCAAATGCACGTGCAATCTCAGCAACACGTCTGCCAATCGCTCCAAGTCCGATGATCCCCCAGGTTTTTCCATAGATTTCTGTGAAATGTTCTGCAAAATGAGTGAAAGAGACATCATTTATATAGCGCTCTTCTTTCACATAATCATCATAATAGCGCAGCTTTTCTAATAGAAAGAGAAGCATTGCAAATGTGTGTTGTGCGACAGTCTCTGTAGAGTAGCCGGCAACATTTCTCCAGGCAATTCCTTTTGAATCAAGATATTCCTTATCCAGGTTGTTCGTGCCTGTGGCTGTGACACAGACGAGTTTCAGATTCTTTGCAGTTCCAATCGTCTGCTCATTAACCGGAACTTTATTTAATATGATCACATCGGCATCCGTGACACGCGCCGGGACTTCTTCAGGTGAAGAAAAGCTGTACTTTACAACTTCACCGAGTTCATCATATGCAGAAAGATCAATATCCTCTCCAATTGTTTTGACATCTAAAAATACAATTTTCATTTAAAATCTCCTTGTTTCATAATCAGTATTAATTATTTTATCGTAACTGTTCAGAGCCAACCTCCAAAATGCTACGCATTTCGTCGGTGTGGCGTATCCGCCAAATAAAATTTCAAAAACAGTCTTAAAAATGCAAGCATTTTACACCTGTTTTATGAAATTTTGCTTGGCTCTGAACAGTTACATTTTATCATAAAAAGAACATAATTTCCTATATTTTACCACATACTGATTAAAATATAATTATGGAGGAAATGTGCCATGAAAGCCACAGGGATAGTCCGGAGGATAGATGATCTTGGAAGAATCGTAATTCCGAAAGAAATAAGAAGGACATTGCGGATCCGCGAAGGTGATCCACTGGAAATTTTTACAGACAGAGAAGGAAAGGTGATTTTAAAAAAATATTCTCCGATCGGTGAATTAGGAACACTGGCAGGGATTTATGCAGATAGTCTTTCAAAGATACTTGGCTGTACGGTCTGTATCACTGATACGGATCAGGTGATCGCGGCAGCAGGAAACGGGAAGAAAGAACTTCAGGAAATGCTGCTGAGTGCAGAGCTGGCAGAAGTGTTTCAAGAAAGAAAGACCGTGTTGAAAAAGAGCAGTGACGCTGACTTTGTAGCAATTACAAAAGACAGGAGTGAATACAGCGAGGAAATAATCAGTGTGATTCTCAGTGAAGGTGATATTGCAGGTGGAGTGATCTTTCTGCAGAAAAATGAGAAAAAGCATTTCGGAGAAATGGAAAAGAAGTTTGCGGCAGGCGCAGCAGATCTGCTTGGAAGGCAGTTAAGTTAAAAGTGTCATATTTTTCCGGGGGGATGCATAGAATAGTATCAGTGGAAAACCGGACATGCATCGAAAGGAAAAGAAAATGAGAGAAAATCATGGAAAAAAAGGGATAATATACGCAGAAAATTTAGTGAAGGCATTACTTTGCGCCTATCTGGTCACAGGAATGTTTCTGTTAATTCTTGCACTTCTCCTTTATAAAGCAGGATTGAGTGAAGAAAATGTAAATCTGGGAATTATTCTCATTTATGTAATAGGAACTTTCTCGGGAGGCTTTGTGATGGGAAAACTGGAAGGCCAAAAGAAGTTCCTATGGGGGCTTGGAACCGGTGTGGTTTATTTTGTTCTATTACTGCTCATCTCATTTGGAATGTACCGTGAGGTTTCGTCAGGGACAGGCAATTTGTTTCTGACATTTGTACTTTGTACCGGAGGCGGAATGCTCGGAGGGATGGTCTCATGAAGAAAAACCAGACGGATGTGTGAAAAAATACTTTAAAAACCTGGCTGTGTGTGCTATAATAGCGAAAGCAATATGTGCGAAGTTAGGAGGAGTAAAAATGAAACACATTAAAACACTGAATACACAGACACTGAACAACACAGTTAAAAAAGGTGGATGCGGAGAGTGCCAGACATCTTGCCAGTCTGCATGTAAGACATCCTGTACAGTAGGAAACCAGACTTGCGAAAACGCAAAATAAGAAAACCTGAAAGTGAAGATAATGTTGCTGCAGAGTTGCTTTGAGCGGTGATACTGCCTGCAATTATGCGAAAAACAGCAACAGGATTACAGGTGAGGCAGCGGTGCAAATCGCTGCCTTAAGCATGTTTTAGACGTATCTGCTTAGAGCTGCATTGTGAAAATGCCGGGCTTTGAACAGTTACAAATAGATTTACAAATACATATAGAAAGCGAGGTATCCACGTGATACATCAGTACCAGAACAATGGATATAATATCGTCCTCGACGTGAACAGCGGAGCTGTACATGTTGTGGATCAGGAAGCGTATGATGTCATCGAAGTGCTTAATCGCATGAATGAAGATCATACAGTGGAGACATTGAAGGCTCCGGAAACAGCAGAAGCATTGAAAAAAGAGCTTGGAGAGAAATACTCTGAGACAGATCTGCTGGATATTTTAGAGGCAGTAACAGAACTGACGGAACAGGGACGCCTGTTTACAAAAGACATTTATGAGGGCTTTATCGACGTTGTAAAGCAGCGTAAGACAGTTGTTAAGGCTTTATGTCTTCATATTGCACATGACTGTAACCTTGCCTGTAAGTACTGCTTTGCGGAAGAGGGAGAATATCACGGCCGCAGAGCTTTGATGTCTTACGAGGTTGGTAAGAAAGCACTTGATTTCCTGATCGCGAATTCAGGAACAAGAAGAAACCTTGAGGTTGACTTCTTTGGTGGTGAGCCGCTGATGAACTGGCAGGTTGTCAAAGACCTGGTTGCTTACGGAAGAGAGCAGGAGAAACTTCATGACAAGCATTTCCGTTTCACACTTACAACAAATGGAGTTCTTTTGAACGATGAAGTTCAGGAGTTCGTGAACAAAGAGATGGACAACGTTGTCATCAGTCTTGACGGAAGAAAAGAAGTGAATGACCAGATGCGCCCGTTCCGTAACGGAAAAGGAAGCTATGATCTGATCGTTCCGAAGTTCCAGAAGCTGGCAGAGAGCCGTAATCAGGAGAAGTACTACATTAGAGGTACATTTACAAGAAATAACCTGGATTTTTCCAAGGATGTAGAACATTTTGCAGATCTTGGATTCAAGCAGATGTCAATCGAGCCTGTAGTAGGTGATGACACAGAACCATATGCAATCCAGAAAGAAGATCTTCCACAGATCTTTGAAGAATATGATAAACTTGCAAAATTCCTGATCGAGCGTGAGAAGAGCGGAAGAGGATTCAATTTCTTCCATTTCATGATCGATCTTGAAGGAGGACCGTGCGTGTCTAAGCGTCTGTCCGGCTGTGGTTCAGGTACAGAGTATCTGGCAGTGACACCTTGGGGAGATTTCTACCCATGTCATCAGTTTGTAGGACAGGAAGAATTCCTCATGGGAAATGTCGATGAGGGAATTACAAAACCGGAGATTGCGGAAGAATTCCGTGGATGCAGCGTATATTCCAAGGAAAGCTGCAGAACCTGCTTTGCCAGATTCTATTGCAGTGGTGGCTGTATGGCGAATTCTTACAAGTTCCACAATACGATCCATGATACTTACGAAGTGAGCTGTGAGATGGAGAGAAAACGTGTGGAATGTGCGATCATGATAAAGGCTGCCCTGGCGGATGAAGAACAATAAAGTTAGAGAGCAGCAGTCAAGAAAGGAAAGAAAGAGATGAAGAAAGGCAAGAGTATTCTCAGCCTCATTCTCGTAATTGCAGTTACAGCACTCTTCGGTATGACCTGTGTGCTTGGACTTGATTTAAAGGGAATGGGAGCTGCGAAGAACATCAATCTCGGTCTTGACCTGGAAGGCGGAGTCAGCATTACATATCAGGTAAAAGGTGACAAGCCATCTCAGGCAGACATGGATGACACCGTGTACAAGCTTCAGAAACGTGTGGAGCAGTACAGCACAGAGGCACAGGCTTATCAGGTTGGAGACAACCGTATCAGTATCGAGATTCCGGGTGTGAGCGACGCAAACAAGATCCTGGAAGAACTTGGACAGCCGGGTTCACTGTACTTTATCAAGCATAAAGACAGTGAGGGAAATGAAAACTATTCCCTGACAGCTTCCGGATATACACTGAATAAGTCAATCGACGAACTGAAAGATACAGACTCCATCGTACTGACAGGTACAGAAGTAAAGACTGCTTCAGCCGGAGCAATCAATGACTCAACAACAGGAAATAAAAAGTATGGTGTTGATCTTGAGTTGACAGATGAGGGTGCAGAGAAGTTCAAGACAGCAACAGAAGAAGCTTATAACAATAACCATGACACAATTGCTATTTACTATGATGGTTCTCTGATCAGCGTGCCAAGCGTAAATGCAGTGATCGAGAATGGAAAAGCTCAGATTTCAGGAAACATGGATTATGAAGAGGCTGATAACATCGCTTCTACAATCCGTATCGGTGGACTGAATCTGGAACTTGAAGAGCTGAGTTCAGAAGTGGTTGGAGCACAGCTTGGACAGGACGCTCTGAAAGGAAGTCTGATCGCAGGTATCATCGGTCTGGCAATCGTATGTGTATTCATGTGCTGGGTATACCTCCTTCCGGGACTTGCATCCAGCCTTGCACTGATCCTTTACACAGAACTGATCTTAATCCTTTTAAATGCATTTGACATCACACTGACACTTCCAGGTATCGCAGGTATCATCCTTGGTATCGGTATGGCGGTAGATGCGAACGTTATCATCTTCGCCCGTGTGAAAGAAGAGCTGACAGCAGGAAAGAGCGTACACGCTTCTCTGAAATCAGGATTCCAGAAAGCAATGTCCGCAATCGTTGACGGAAATATCACAACACTGATCGCAGCCGGTGTGCTGTGGCTTCGCGGAAGTGGTACTGTCAAGGGATTCGCCCAGACACTTGCACTTGGTATCGTCGTATCCATGTTTACAGCACTCGTGATCACAAGACTGATCATCTTTGCATTCTATGGAGCAGGCATCCGCAATGAGAAAGTATACGGAAGACATCTGAAAGAACGTAAACCGGTTGATTTCCTTGGAAAGAAAAAAATCTTCTTCATTGTTTCCATCATCCTTTGCCTGGCCGGACCGGTCATGATGGGCGTGAACCATGCAAGAGGAATCGGTGCGATGAACTACAGCCTTGATTTCGTAGGCGGTACTTCAACAAATGTAACATTTGATAAAGCATATACTCTCGAAGAGATCGACAGCCAGATGATCCCAAGCCTGGAAGAAATCACAGGAGATAAGAATATTCAGGTTCAGACAGTAAAAGACAGCAATCAGGTAGTCTTCAAGACACAGACACTTGATCTTGAGAAACGTGAAGCACTTGCTTCTTATCTGAATGAGAACTACGGGGTAGAGACATCTGATATCGCTACAGAGAATATCAGCTCAACAGTAAGTTCCGAGATGAGAAGAGATGCTGTTATAGCTGTGATTATTGCTACAATCTGTATGCTGCTTTACATCTGGTTCCGTTTCAAAGATATTCGTTTCGCAACAAGTGCTGTTGTCGCACTGATGCATGACGTACTTGTAGTTCTTGGATTCTATGTGATCGCAAGAGTATCTGTCGGAAATACATTTATCGCATGTATGCTGACAATCGTTGGATATTCTATCAACGGTACGATCGTTATCTTTGACCGTATCCGTGAGGCGCTGGCAACAAAGAGCCGTACAGAAGATCTGAAGGATCTTGTAAACCGCTGTATTACTCAGACACTGACAAGAACGATTTATACAAACTTTACAACATTTGTCATGGTCGTTGCTCTGTATATCCTTGGTGTAAGCTCCATTAAGGAATTCGCCGCACCTCTGATGGTAGGTATCATCTGCGGTGGATATACATCCGTATGTATCACAGGTGCACTGTGGTATGTGATGAAGACAAGACTTGGTGAGGAGGCGAAGGCTGCGAGAGCAGCTTCCGGCACAAAGACAACTTCTGCAAAAGCAGCAGACAAGAAAGAAGGAACTGCTTCCACAGAGAGTAACGCAGCAGATACATCTGCAGACGACAGCTCCAAGAAGAAAAAAGGAAAGAAGACTTCTTTCAAGAACAAAAAGAGCAAAAAACGCTAAGAAATAAATAGCAGCCTGGAAACAGGATGAATAAACGCAGAAATAGAATCTGCCGTATCGGAAATGAAAAATGATTTTCGATACGGCAGATTTTTGTTATAATAAGAAAAGATATGATACTGACAGACTGGGAGGGTATTTGGATGGAGAAATGGTTCGTCGCAATGAAAAAGGCGGATTTTAATGGAATAGCAGAGAAATATCAGATCTCCCCGATCATTGCACGACTGATGAGAAACCGTGATGTGATCGGAGATGAAGCAATTGATTTTTATCTGAATGGAACAGTGGAGGATCTGTATGACGGCTTACTGATGAAAGATATGGATCGTGCGGTAGATATTCTTAAGGAGAAGATAGAAGAAGGAAAGAAAATCCGTGTGATCGGTGATTATGATATTGATGGAGTCAATGCGACGTATATTTTGCAACAGGGGCTTGCAGGACTTGGGGCAGATGTCGATACGGATATTCCAGACAGGATCAAAGACGGATATGGATTGAATCAGATGCTGATCGACCGTGCTCTGGAGGATGATGTAGATACGATCATCACTTGTGATAATGGAATTGCGGCAAGGAGCGAGATTGCTTACGGAAAAGAAAATGGGATGACAATTGTTGTGACAGATCACCATGAGGTTCCGTATCTGGAAGAAAATGGTGAGAAAAGGTATCTTCTGCCACCGGCGGATGCAGTGGTCGATCCGCACAGAGCAGACTGCGGGTATCCATTTAAAGGATTGTGCGGTGCAGCTGTAGCGTATAAGCTGGTTGAGGTTTTGTACAGAGTGTCTGGAAAGTCAGAACAGGAGGTAGAATATCTGCAGGAAAGCCTGATGGAAAATGTTGCGATCGCTACGATTGGGGATGTGATGGATCTGGTCGGAGAGAACCGCGTCTTTGTAAAAAAAGGACTTGAGCTTCTGAAGACAACGAAGAACGAAGGGCTTCATGCATTGATGCAGTGTACAGGGGTAGATACAGCGAACCTGAATACTTATCACATCGGCTTTGTGATCGGACCGTGCATCAATGCCGGAGGAAGACTGGATACAGCCAAGCGTGCACTGGAACTTCTGAATGCATCGAACAGGAGAGAGGCAGTGACACTGGCGGCAGATCTGAAAGAATTAAATGACAGCCGGAAAGAAATGACCGAAGAAGGTGTAGAAGAAGCTGTCCGGCAGATTGAATCAAGTTCCTGGAAGGACGATCAGGTGCTGGTCGTGTATCTTCCGGAGTGTCACGAAAGTATTGCCGGAATTATTGCGGGGAGAATCAAGGAACGTTATTATCGTCCGACCTTTGTACTGACAAGGGGAGAAAACGGAGTGAAAGGCTCCGGACGGTCGATCGAAGCATATGATATGTTTGCGGAAATGAGCCGCTGCAGGGAATTATTTACGAAGTTCGGAGGGCATAAGCTGGCAGCAGGACTTTCTCTGGAAGAGGAAAATGTCGAAGTTTTCCGGAAACGGATCAATGAACTGGCAGATCTGACAGAAGAGGATCTGCAGATGAAGGTGTCGATCGATATGCGGCTTCCGTTTCCATATATCAATGAAGAGCTGATCCATGAGCTTAAGATATTGGAGCCTTTTGGAAAAGGCAACGGGAAACCGTTATTTGCAGAAAGCAAACTGCGTGTGATCCAGCCAAGAATCTTCGGAAAGAACCGGAATGTGTTGAAATGCAGGCTGGAAGATCAGCAGGGAAATCAGATGGAAGCGGTTTATTTCGGAGAAGTGGAAGACTGTCTGCAACAGATGGAAAAGAAGCAGATCATGTCCTTTACATACTATCCATCCATCAATGAGTACATGGGACGAAGAACAATTCAGCTTACAATTGTCAATTATCAGTAGATAATATCGAAAAAACCGTACAAATTGCTTAAAATGAAGAAGAATGGGAAGTTCTTATTTGAAAAAGGGAAAAATAGTGATATACTAAATCATATTAATTGTTCAGAACTAAGGCGTTTTGTGTCTAAAATGCATTTGTCAGATATGCCATACTGACGAAATACGAAGCATTTTGGAAGTTGGATCTGAACAGAACACAGGATGAATGAAGGGGGAAGACGATATGGCAGGCACTCGAGAATATGAAGATCTGAATAAAAATCTGGAGATAGTGGACGGACATGCAGTAAAAGCACCGGAGGATTATCAGGATCCGGAGGAGTTATATCAGGCCTTAATAGCTCGTGTGCGTAAGTATCACCCTTCTGCGGATATTACGATGATCGAGAAGGCCTATCAGATAGGCAAAGAAGCGCATAAGAATCAGTTCCGTAAATCCGGAGAACCTTATATCATTCATCCACTCTGGGTGGCAATCATACTTGCAGATCTGGAGATGGATAAAGAAACGATCGTGGCAGGAATGCTTCATGACGTAGTAGAAGATACGACGATGACACTCGACGAGATCTCAGCAGAGTTTGGTGAAGAGGTGGCACTTCTTGTAGACGGCGTTACCAAGCTGGGACAGTTGAACTATTCCCAGGACAAGCTGGAGGCCCAGGCAGAGAACTTAAGAAAGATGTTCCTTGCGATGGCGAAAGATATCCGTGTCATCATTGTAAAACTGGCAGACCGTCTGCACAACATGCGTACGATGGAGTTTATGACACCGGCCAAGCAGAAAGAGAAGTCCAGAGAGACAATGGATATTTATGCTCCGATTGCCCAGCGCCTTGGTATTTCCAAGATCAAGACAGAACTCGATGACCTTTCTCTGAAATATTACCAGCCGGAAGTTTATAACCAGCTGGTGCATGATCTGAATGCACGTAAGACAGAGCGTGAAGAATTTGTGCAACAGATCGTTGCTGAAGTATCAAAGCATATGAAGAATGCTGATATTGAAGCGAAAGTATACGGACGTGTAAAACATTTCTTCAGTATTTATAAGAAGATGGTGAATCAGAACAAGACACTTGATCAGGTGTATGACCTGTTCGCTGTCCGCATTATCGTAGATTCCGTGAAGGACTGTTACGCAGCACTTGGTGTGATCCATGAGATGTATACACCGATTCCGGGACGTTTCAAGGATTATATTGCTATGCCGAAGGCGAATATGTACCAGTCTCTGCATACAACGCTGATCGGACCTTCCGGACAGCCGTTCGAGATTCAGATTCGTACAGAGGAGATGCATAAGACAGCAGAATATGGTATAGCAGCCCACTGGAAATACAAAGAGACAGGCGGAAGCAACACGAAAGGACTGAACACCCAGGAAGAGAAGCTGAACTGGCTGCGTCAGATCCTGGAATGGCAGAGGGATATGTCCGATAACCGTGAGTTCTTAAGCCTGCTCAAGGGTGATTTGGACTTATTCCAGGAAGATGTCTATTGCTTTACGCCGAACGGAGATGTGAAGAACCTTCCGAACGGTTCCACGCCGGTTGACTTTGCCTATGCGATCCACAGTGCGGTCGGCAACAAGATGGTTGGTGCCAGAGTGAATGGCAAGCTTGTGAACATTGATTATAAGATTCAGAACGGAGACAGAATTGAGATCCTGACATCCCAGAACTCCAAGGGACCGAGCCGTGACTGGCTGAATATCGTCAAGAGCACACAGGCGAAGAGCAAGATCAATTCATGGTTTAAGAAGGAATATAAAGAAGATAATATTATCCGCGGAAAAGATCTGATCAGTGCATACTGTAAGAGTAAGGGGATTAATCTGCCGGATATCATCAAGCCGAAATATCAGCAGATTGTTCAGAAGAAATACGGTTTCCGTGACTGGGATGCAGTGCTTGCAGCAATCGGACATGGCGGACTCAAAGAAGGACAGGTTGTGAACCGCCTGCTGGAAGAGTACGAGAAAGAGCATAAGAAAGAGATCACGGATGAGAATATTTTAGAGAAGATCTCAGAAGCAAATAAACAGAGAGTACACATTGCCAAATCAAAGAGCGGAATCGTAGTTAAGGGAATCAATGATATGGCAGTACGCTTCTCGAAGTGCTGTAATCCGGTACCGGGAGATGAGATTGTCGGTTTTGTAACAAGAGGACGCGGAATGTCAATCCACAGAACAGATTGTATCAATATCATCAATCTTTCTGATGTGGAGAGATCCCGTCTGATCACAGCAGAATGGGAGGATAATGATCTCGAAGAAGGCGGTCAGTATCTTGCAGAACTGAAGATATTTGCAGACGACAGAAGAGGTCTTCTGTTGGATGTATCAAAGGTATTTACCGAAGAGAAGATTGATGTGAAGTCCATGAATACCCGGACAAGCAAGAAGGGTACGGCGACAATGGAGATGGGATTTGTTGTACACGGAAGAGAAGAATTGAACCGTGTGATCGGAAAGCTCAGACAGATTGAAAATGTAATCGATATTGAGAGAACAACAGGCTGATAAAAGAAATAGGCTGATAAAGGGGAAAAAGCTGATTAAAAGCTGGTAAAGGGAAAACGCTGATGGAGGAAAACGAATGAAGGTTGAAAGTATTGTACTGGGGTCAATTGGAACGAATTGCTATATTGTAACCAATGAAGAGACGAAGGAATGTTTTGCAGTGGATATGGCAGAATGTCCGCAGGAATATGTCAATTATATTAAGAACAGTGGATTAGAAATGAAAGCATTGTTTCTGACACATGGACATTTCGACCACATCATGGGAATCGATGATTTCCTCAAGGCTTTTCCGGTTCCGGTTTATGCAGGCGAAGAAGAACTTCCGGTGATCGAGGATGACCGTCTGAATGTTTCTTCTATGTACGGACCGAGATATGCATTCCACGGAGCACAGCCTGTAAAAGACGGTCAGGTGATCGAGTGCGCAGGAATTGAAGTTGATGTACTTCATACACCTGGACATACAGTAGGAGGATGCTGTTATTACCTTCCAAAAGAACACAGATTATTCAGCGGAGATACACTGTTCTGTTCATCCATCGGAAGAACTGACCTCCCAACAGGAAGCAGCAGCCAGCTGGTCCGCTCTGTACGAGAGAAGATCATGATACTTCCGGATGATACAAAGATTTATCCGGGACATATGGAAGAGACATCGGTTCAGTTTGAAAAGGAGCATAATCCATTCATATGATAAAGATAGAAAGTAAGAAGAATAAATTTACTTATAACGTATACCATGTCACGAAAGCATTTTATCCGAAAGAGGATATCGTGCAGACAGTAGATGAGAAGCAAGAACCACTGGTGAAGATACATTTGCCGGAAGGGACTTGCTTTTCCCTTGCACCTGAAGAATGTGTACAGACAGAAGATGCGCAGGAAGAGAAAAGGGACGTGACAAAGAAAGTCTACCAGTTTCTTTCAAAACAGACCGGGAGGGAACTTGCCTGGGGCATGCTGACCGGAGTGCGTCCGACCAAGCTTGTGATGCAGAAGATTGAACAGGGGATGACAAGAGAAGAAATCTTTGGATTTCTAAAAGAAGAATATTGTGTCACAGATGAGAAGGCACAGATTGCGTATGAGATTGCCTGCCGGGAGAAAGCACTGCTGGATCGACTGGATTGTCAGAACGGATACAGTCTGTATGCAGGAATTCCGTTTTGTCCAAGTATCTGCTCCTATTGTTCTTTCAGTTCCTCACCGATTGCAGAGTGGAAAGATCAGGTAGATCGTTACCTTGACGCGATGATTAAAGAATTGAAGGCTACGGCAAAGCTGATGCAGGGAAAGACGCTGGATACCGTATATATCGGTGGCGGAACACCGACAACACTCGAGGCAGATCAGCTTGACCGTCTGCTTGGAACAATCCAGGAGAACTTTGACCTGGAGCATGTGCTTGAGTTTACAGTTGAAGCCGGAAGACCGGACAGTATCACACGAGAAAAGCTCGAAGTGATCCGCAAATATCCTGTAACCCGCATTTCTGTTAATCCACAGACAATGCAGCAGAAGACACTGGATCTTGTCGGAAGAAAACATACCGTAGAAGATGTAGAACACATCTTCCATCTTGCACGCGAACTCGGATTCGATAACATCAACATGGATCTGATCGCAGGACTTCCGGGGGAAGATGCAGCAGATATGCAGAATACCCTTGAAAAGATCGAGAAACTTCATCCGGACAGTCTGACCGTTCATGCACTTGCAATCAAACGTGCAGCGAAGTTTGGCCAGGAAGGAAGAACAATCGATCCGGGAACAGAGATCACACAGATGGTCGAAGATGCGGCTGCATGTGCCGGACGGATGGGACTTGTGCCATATTACCTTTATCGTCAGAAGAACATTGCCGGAAACTTCGAGAATGTTGGTTATGCAGAGCGGGACAAGGCCGGGGTGTATAACATTTTGATCATGGAGGAACGCCAGACAATTATTGCCTGCGGTGCCGGATCTACGACAAAGCTTGTTTTGCTGGAGAAGATCAAGACAAGCAGTGGAAAAGAAACAAATCTGATCCGTGTGGAAAATGTGAAGAATATTACAGAATACATTGACCGTATTGATGAGATGATAGAGCGGAAAGAAGCGCTTTTTGAGAAGGATTAAAAGTGAAAATATAGCTGAAAAATGTAACGAAAGGACGGTTCCACCGGGAGGTGGGCCGTCCTTTCGTTGTATTCTACTTGCTGAACAGGAAATGTTCTTTTCAGATATATTTTCCTTTCAGAACAAAGTTCGTAGAGTACATTACTCTACGAAATACGCTTTTTCTTTAAATTGTTTCAAATCTTAGTATAATTATCATGTATAGTTTACTCTTTTCAAATATTTCTGTCAATGTATATACGTTCATTTTATATATTTATACAATCTCTTAGCAAAAAAAGTCGAAAAATAGACACTTTCGTCATTTTAATCTCTTTTTTTGAATGATTTTTATCTATTCGCCGTCAAATTTATGGTCAATTGTCAGTCAATTTACAATCTAGCAGATCTGAAAATCAAAAATATTTATTTCATTTTATCTAATTCATTTCGCATCTTTACGAACGCATGTATCTAAAAAATAATCACAATTATAAATTTTACAACATTTATTTACCGTCAAAATTATGGTCAACGTTCTGACAGCCCTTGATTTATAAGGCTTTTTCAAAAATTTCGTAGAGTAATGTACTCTACGAAATTTTTCGAAAAGGAAGAGGACTTATGGGAAGAAGACCAACAGATCTGTCAGGAAGAAAGTTTGGCATGTTGACAGCCAAGTATGCGACAGAGAAAAGAGATAAACGGGGTTCTGTTTATTGGCATTGTGTCTGTGATTGCGGAAATGAAGTCGATGTGACGGCAGCAGGTCTTGTGCATGGGAATTATCAGAGCTGCGGTTGTTTACAGAAGAAAAATCGTCATGAAATTGCACAGAGAAGACATCTCGTAGACGGAACATGTGTTGAAGTACTAGAAAAGAGAAAAAGCAGAAAAGACAACATGAGTGGTTTCCGAGGCGTTTTCCAGTTGAAGAATTGTAATCGGTATCGTGTGGATATCGGATTCAAGGGAAAACGCTATTATGTTGGTCTTTTCGACAATTATGACGAAGCGGTGCAGGCAAGACTTGCGGCGGAGAATCTGATCCACAATGGTTTCATTCAGAAATGGAAGGAATGGAATGAGAAGGAGAAGGAAGATCCAGAGTGGGGGGAGAAGCATCCGCTTGTTTTTGATGTGAAAAAAGAGGATGGGGAGATTCGAGTGAAGGTTTGAAAAAAAGAGGAGATAAGATTAATGCACCGAGAGGGTATAACAGCATCGGAGAATACTTAGCTGACTGTGGAATCGATGCACAGTGGCTTTATGAAAATGAAATACTATCTTGAAACACAAGATATGTAAAAAAATAGGAATGTGGGTCCTAAGAGGACCGGAGGGAGTAAATAACATGAAGAATTACAAAATAGCTGTTGCAGGTACTGGTTATGTAGGCTTGTCAATTGCAACTTTGTTGAGCCAGAATCATCAGGTAACGGCAGTTGATATTGTTTCGGAGAAAGTTGAGATGATCAACAAACGCAAGTCTCCAATTCAGGATGATTATATTGAAAAATACCTTGCAGAAAAAGAACTTAATCTGACTGCAACGCTAGATGCAAAAACCGCATATACTGATGCAGATTTTGTTGTTATTGCCGCACCTACTAACTACGATAGCCATAATCAGCATTTCGATACATCTGCAGTTGAAGCTGTGATTAAGCTGGTTATGGAATATAACCCGAAAGCTATTATGGTTATTAAGTCCACAATTCCTGTAGGTTATACAGCATCGGTGCGTGAGAAGTTCAAAAGTAAGAACATTATCTTTAGTCCAGAATTTTTAAGAGAGAGCAAGGCACTGTATGACAATCTTTATCCTTCGCGTATCATCGTTGGTACTGATTTACAGGATAAAAGATTAGTTGAAGCAGCACAAGAGTTTGCAGGTCTGTTGCAGGAAGGCGCAATAAAGGAGAATATTGATACTTTATTCATGGGTTTCACCGAGGCGGAGGCAGTTAAGCTATTTGCTAATACATATCTAGCATTGCGTGTGGCTTACTTCAATGAGTTAGACACCTATGCAGAAAGCAAGGGATTAGACACCCAGCAAATCATCGATGGCGTTTGCTTGGATCCACGTATCGGTAATCACTATAACAATCCTTCCTTTGGCTATGGTGGATACTGTCTTCCAAAAGATACCAAGCAGCTGTTAGCTAATTACGCAGATGTGCCAGAGAACCTGATTGAAGCTATTGTTGAGAGTAATAGAACTCGTAAGGATTTCATCGCTGATCGCGTGCTAAAGATGGCTGGTTACTATGGCTACGATAGGGATAATGAATATGATGAGAAGCAAGAAAAATTTGTAACAATCGGTGTTTATCGTTTGACAATGAAGAGTAATAGTGATAACTTCCGCCAAAGTTCTATTCAGGGGGTTATGAAGCGTATCAAGGCGAAAGGCGCAAGAGTGATTATATACGAGCCGACATTGAAGGATGGAGAAACTTTCTTCGGTTCTGTCGTTGTAAATGATTTGGCTAAATTCAAGAAAATGAGTAACGCTATTATTGCAAACCGATATAGCAAAGATCTTGATGATATGAAAGAGAAAGTTTATACACGCGATGTGTTTCGGCGTGACTAAATCTAGAATGAAGTTAATGGTGACACAATAGGATGCGAAATAAAGGAGAAGAATAAATGAATTACATAATTTTTGGTGGTTCAGGCTTTATCGGCACTCACTTGATTCATCTGTTGAAGAATGAATGTGCAAAGTCTGACGATAAAATTTACGATCTTGATATTGTAATGCCTGGAGAAGAGGGAGTTGTTCCGGGAATCGTTGAGAAAAACGATGGTGTAGAGTATATTCGGTTGGATGTGCGAAAACCAATTGAATTTTCCTTCAAGCCTACAAAGGATGATGTGATTTTTAATCTGTCTGCGGTACATCGGACTCCAGGACATCCAGATCACGCATACTTTGAAACTAACATTTACGGTGCAGAGAATGTAACGGCATTTGCCGAGAAGTATGGTATCAGAAAGATTTTGTTTACCAGTTCAATTGCTCCGTATGGTGCAGCGGAAGAACTGAAGACAGAGAATACGCTAGCTACTCCTAACACACCTTATGGCATTAGTAAGCTAGTAGCTGAGAAAATTCATCAGATTTGGCAAGCTAAAGATTTGAGCAGAGAACTGACTATCGTTCGCCCAGGCATTGTATACGGCAAAGGTGAGCATGGTAATATGACCCGTCTTTATAATGGTCAGAAAAAACGGTATTTCTTCTATGCGGGACGTAAGGATACCGTCAAGGCTTGTATTTATGTGAAAGAACTTGTGCGTTTCTTTAAGTATCGGATGATCGATAATGACTTTCCAGGCGTAGATGTATATAACTGTACATTTGAACCAGCTTATAACATTGAGCAAATCTGTGAGACCATGCAGAGCGCTACTGGTATGAAACGCCATATTCCACTGGTTCCAGGCGGATTCTTGATGACTGTAGCAACAATTCTTGGTCCGATTGGAGGAAAGAAGGTCGGTATTCACCCAGCACGAGTAAAAAAACTTATGGTGAGCACGAATATATGCGGTAAAAAGTTGGCTGATTGTGGGTACAAATTCCATTACAGTTTTAAAGATACCTTCAAGGATTGGTATGAAGATTGTAATGGAAAAGGACTTTTTTAAGGAGAATATAGAATGAAGGGCATTATTTTAGCAGGAGGATCTGGCACGCGCCTGTATCCATTAACAAAAGTTACGAGCAAGCAGTTATTGCCGATTTACGATAAACCAATGATTTATTATCCGATGTCAGTGCTGATGAATGCAGGAATCCGTGATATTTTGATAATTTCTACACCACAGGATACTCCACGTTTTGAGAATTTGTTGGGTAATGGTCACCAATTTGGTGTGAATTTAACTTATGCTGTGCAGCCTTCTCCAGATGGACTGGCACAGGCTTTTATCATTGGTGCTGAATTTATTGGTGATCATTCAGTGGCAATGGTGTTGGGAGACAACATTTTTGCTGGTCACGGTTTGAAAAAAAGATTGACTGCTGCAGTAGAAAACGCAGAAAGTGGAAAGGGTGCAACAGTATTTGGTTACTATGTAGATGATCCGGAACGTTTTGGTATTGTGGAGTTTGATAAGAATGGTAAAGCAGTTTCTATCGAGGAAAAGCCAGAGCGTCCAAAGAGCAATTACTGTGTAACAGGATTGTACTTCTATGATAATCGTGTGGTCAATTTCGCAAAGGATTTGAAGCCGTCTGCTCGTGGCGAATTGGAAATTACTGACTTGAACCGTATTTATCTGGAAAAAGGTTCTCTAAATGTGGAACTGCTTGGTCAAGGATTTACTTGGTTGGACACAGGTACACATGAGAGTTTGGTGGATGCTACTAACTTTGTGAAGACGGTGGAACAACACCAACATCGTAAGATTGCTTGTTTAGAAGAAATTGCATATCTGAACGGCTGGATCAACAGGAGTGAGTTGATGGAAGTCTATGAGGCCATGAAGAAGAATCAGTATGGTCAGTATCTGAAGGATGTTATGGAAGGTAAGTATCAGGAGCATCTGTATTAATAAGGTAAAGAATAGAGGAGAATAGAGGAGAATAGATTATGAATATTATTGTTACTGGCGGAGCTGGGTTTATTGGTAGTAATTTTGTGTTTCACATGTTGGAAAAATATCCGGATTACCGGATTATCTGTTTGGACAAGCTGACCTATGCGGGGAATATGTCCACATTGGCTCCTGTTATGGATAATCCGAAATTCCGCTTCGTGAAAGCAGACATTTGCGACCGTGAAGCAATGGATAAGCTGTTTGAAGAAGAGCATCCGGATATTGTGGTCAACTTTGCAGCAGAGTCTCATGTTGACCGATCAATCGAGGATCCAGGTATCTTTCTTCAGACTAACATTATCGGTACAAGTGTGTTGATGGACGCTTGTCGCAAGTATGGCATCCAGCGTTATCATCAGGTATCTACGGATGAGGTCTACGGTGACCTTCCACTGGATCGTCCTGACCTGTTTTTCACCGAAGAAACTCCAATCCACACCAGTTCTCCGTACAGCAGCTCCAAGGCTGCTGCTGACCTGCTGGTTTTGGCTTATCACCGTACTTACGGCCTGCCTGTGACGATTTCTCGTTGCTCCAACAACTATGGTCCATATCACTTCCCAGAGAAGCTGATTCCGCTGATGATCGCCAATGCACTGGCAGACAAGTCACTGCCTGTTTACGGCGAGGGTCTGAACGTCCGTGATTGGTTGTATGTGGAAGACCACTGTAAGGCTATTGACCTGATTATCCACAAGGGGCGTGTGGGCGAAGTCTACAATGTTGGCGGTCACAACGAGAAGCAGAACATCGAGATCGTGAAGATCATCTGCAAGGAGTTGGACAAGCCGGAGAGCCTGATTACCCATGTTGGCGACCGTAAAGGTCACGATATGCGTTATGCCATCGACCCGACCAAGATCCACAATGAGCTGGGTTGGTTGCCAGAGACCAAGTTTGAGGACGGCATCAAGAAGACTATTCAGTGGTATCTTGATAACCGTGAGTGGTGGGAAACCATTATCAGCGGCGAGTATCGGAACTATTACGAGAAAATGTACAGCAACCGCTAATAGGAGGAAAGAGCTTGAAGTTTTTTGTAACAGGCGTTGGCGGTCAGTTGGGTCATGATGTGATGAACGAACTGCTGAAGCGTGGTCATGAAGGTGTAGGTTCTGATATTCAGAAAAACTACAGCGGTGTGGCTAATGGTTCTGCGGTAACAAAAGCATCGTATGTTGCTTTGGACATTACTGATAAAGACGCTGTTGAGAAAGTAATTACAGAAGTAAATCCTAATGCTGTGATCCATTGCGCAGCATGGACAGCAGTGGATATGGCAGAGGATGACGATAAAGTAGCAAAAGTCCGTGCTATCAATGCTGGCGGCACCCAGAATATTGCAGATGTCTGCAAGAAGCTGGACTGCAAGATGACCTATATCAGCACGGATTATGTGTTTGATGGTCAGGGCACAGAACCTTGGCAGCCAGACTGCACGGATTATAAGCCTTTGAATGTGTACGGTCAGACAAAACTGGAAGGTGAGCTGGCAGTCAGTCAGACTCTGGAAAAGTATTTTATTGTCCGCATTGCATGGGTGTTCGGGCTGAATGGTAAAAACTTCATCAAGACCATGCTGAATGTCGGTAAGACACACGACACTGTTCGTGTGGTCAATGACCAGATTGGTACACCGACTTATACATACGATCTGGCTCGACTGCTTGTCGATATGAATGAGACTGAGAAGTACGGCTATTACCATGCGACTAACGAGGGGGGCTATATTAGCTGGTACGATTTTACAAAGGAAATTTACCGTCAGGCTGGTTACAAGACTGAGGTGATTCCGGTAAGTACAGAAGAATACGGTCTTAGTAAGGCTGCTCGTCCTTTCAATAGTCGTCTGGATAAGAGCAAGCTGGTGGAATCAGACTTTACTCCACTTCCGACCTGGCAGGATGCACTGAGCCGCTATTTGAAAGAGATCGAACAGTAAGAGGAGATAGAAAAATGGGACAGATTAAAGTTCAGAAAAATGTAGGAGGCATCGAGGGACTTTGTGTCATTGAGCCAGCTGTTCACGGCGACGCCCGTGGCTATTTCATGGAAACCTACAACGAAAAAGATATGAAGGAAGCTGGCATTGACATCCACTTTGTGCAGGATAATCAGTCCATGTCCACAAAAGGTGTGTTGCGTGGTCTGCATTTTCAGAAGCAGTATCCACAGTGCAAGCTGGTGCGCGCTGTGCGCGGAACGGTGTTTGATGTTGCAGTTGACTTGAGAAGCGATTCTAAGAGTTATGGCAAGTGGTATGGTGTTACGCTGTCTGCCGAGAATAAGAAACAATTTCTCATTCCGGAAGGATTTGCACACGGTTTTCTAGTTTTGAGTGATGAAGCAGAGTTCTGCTACAAAGTTAATGACTTTTGGCATCCGAATGATGAAGGCGGCATGGCGTGGAACGATCCAAAGATTGGTATTAAGTGGCCCAAATTGAAAGGTGAGTACAAAGGCAATGCAAGTTCAGAAGGCTACTCATTGGAAGATGGTACAGTTCTAAACTTGAGTGACAAGGATCAAAAGTGGTTAGGATTGAAAGATACTTTTAAGTTCTGAAAGGAAAAATGATATGAGAATTTTAGTGACAGGTGCAAATGGTTATCTTGGACAGGGTGTTGTAAAAGCACTTTTGGATAATGGACATGATGTTGTGGCTGCCGATTTTAAGACCACTTATGTAGATGACCGAGCAGAAAAGGTGGATTGTGACTTGTTTTCAGTAGAAGAACCATATATATACTTTGGAAAACCAGATGTTCTTCTTCATTTAGCGTGGAGAGATGGATTTATCCATTACTCAGAAAATCATATTGCAGATTTGCCGAAACATTACCATTTCTTAGAAAAAATGGTTGATTCTAATATCGATAAGATTAGTGTCATGGGGACAATGCACGAAATAGGTTTTTTTGAAGGCAGTATTAATGAAAACACGCCTTGTCATCCGATGAGTCTTTATGGTATTGGTAAGGATGCTCTTCGTAACTGTGTAGCAATGATGACTAATGGTAAGCATACGAACTGGCAATGGTTACGTGGGTACTACATCGTGGGACATTCAGAGTTTGGCTGCTCAATTTTTTCGAAAATTACAGCAGCAGAAAAAGAGGGCAAAAGGGAATTTCCGTTCACAAATGGTCAAAATCAGTTTGATTTTATTGATTATGATGATTTTTGTGAACAAGTTGCAGCAGCTGTCGGTCAGGACAAAATCAATGGAATTATTAATATTTGTTCTGGAAAACCAGAAAAGCTGGCTGATCGTGTAGAACGATTTATTAAAGAAAATGGGTATGGAATACGTTTAAAGTATGGTGCATTCCCAGACAGACCTTATGATTCTAAAGCAGTGTGGGGGAATAGTAATAAAATAGTGCAGATTATGAACGAGAAAAATTATAAGTCATGAGTACAATATAATATATAGTTGGAAAGGAAAGTAATGTGGAAAAACAAAGAATGATGCTTATTGCACCGTTATTCTTTAACTATTATAAAGAAATGATAGCAGAGGCAGAAAATCTAGGTTACCAAGTCGATTATATTTGCGATGCTGCAAGTAATTCGAATTTGTCAAAAGCAATTGGGAGAATCAACAAGCGATTGATAAAACAAAGTACAAAAAAATATTTTTCAGAGAGTGTGATACCTCAAATTACAGGGAAAGTTTATGATGTTGTACTTCTTGTGGCAGGAATGACCTGTGTATTTGATGGTGATATGATGAAAAGGATTAGAGAAATGAATCCGCAGGCAAAATTTGTTATGTATCAGTGGGATTCTGAGGAAAATCTTCCTTATTCAACAAAAATCCATCCATATTTTGATGAATTATATTCATTTGATTTGAATGATTGTGCACGTTCGAAGAAATATATATTTCTTCCGCTTTTTTATACGAGGGATTATGAAAAAATTGGCATGGAACAAGTTTCAAATTTTATCTATGATTGTTCATATGTCGGAACGGCTCATCCGCAAAAATATGAAGATATTAATAAGATTTCGACAACATTGAAGAAGATCATGCCAAGGCAGTATATTTATCATTATATGCCATCTTTTTTAAAGTATATATATCATAAGATGTTTGCTAAGGAATTTCGACATGCAAAACGCAAAGAGTTTATGACAGAAAAATTGGATACAGATCAAATGATGCATATATTTGAAAAATCTAAGTGCATATTGGATGCACCACAAGCAGGACAGAGTGGATTGACAATTCGTAGTATTGAATGTCTCGGAGCAAAGCGGAAACTTATAACATCAAATGCTGATATTAAAAAATATGATTTTTACAACCCTTCCAATGTTTTAGTGTTTGATGGAAAGATTGATCCTGAAGATATATTCTTCAAAAGTGAATATGAGGAACTTGATACTGCAATCTATAAAAAATACTCGTTAAGAGAATGGCTGAAAGTGATGCTTAAGTAAGTCAGCCAACGTAGAAGAAAGGATAAAGAATATCATGATATCAGTTTGTATGGCGACTTATAACGGTGAAAAGTATATAAAAGAGCAACTGAATTCGATTTTAAAACAACTTAGCAAGACTGATGAAATCATAATTTCTGACGATGGGTCAAAAGATGGTACGAAAGCTGTCATTGATTCAATTGACGATGAGCGAATTCGATTTATTGAAAATCATGGAACCCATGGATTTACCCATAATTTTGAAAATGCACTTCGGCATGCAAAAGGTGATTATATTTTTCTATCAGATCAAGATGACATTTGGATGGATAACAAAGTAGCTATTATAATGGAGGAACTTGAAACGTATGATTTTGTTACCCATGATTGTATTACAGTGGATGCACAGATGCAAGTGATATCAGAATCAAGGTTTAAAGATTTCAATGTGAGACCTGGATTCGTTAATCATTTAATTAAGTCACGGTATTTGGGATGCTGTATGGCATTTAACCGAAAAGTAATGGATGTTGTACTTCCATTTCCCAAAAATGATTTTCTTGTCGAGCATGATATTTGGATTGCAGCAGTTGCTTTTTTGTATTTCAAAGCAGAAGTACTGAGAATACCGCTGATTTATTATAGAAGACATGGAAATAACGTCTCGGATGGTGGCTTCACAAAAGGGTATTCTGCAAAAGTGAAGTTAGAGAAGAGGGGATATCGTCTTTTAAAGTTATTAAAGGCATATCCTAGAGTGCATAGAGCAAATAGGTGTTAAAGGTGAAAAATATGAATGCATTATTTATTGCAAATATAGAGATGGATGAAAATGAAGGGATTTATAAGAAAGTGCTGGCAGAGGCTACTGCAATTAAGCACGTATTAGGCACATGCGATTTGGTTACTAGATTTGATGGAAAGGCTAAAGTTAAGAAAGATGGAATGGAATCTTTTATACAGCCAAAGACTGTTTTGGACTATACGCTAGATAGAATCAAGGATGACAGTGTGGATTTTATATATATTCGTCATATGATTCCCTCACCAAAGTTGATAATGATGCTCAAAATTGCAAAGAATAAGAATATTAAAATTTATTATGAGATTCCGACATACCCATATTTTGGAGAGCAATTTAAGGCATCTCGCAAAAAATATAGGGCGATTATTAAAATTGGCTTAGATGTTGTTTTTTGGCCAAGTATTTATAAATATATAGATAAGCTTGTTATTATTCGTAGTAGTTCAAAAGCAAAAGTATACAAAAAGATGGTTCAAATAACAAATGGTGTACGAGTAGATAATATTAAAAGCAAGACATATTCGATTAAGGAGAATGATGTATTCCGAATGGTTACTGTGGGAACATTATTTCCATATCATGGATATGATCGAGTGTTAAAAGGCATGGCAGCGTGTCACGAGCATATAGGAAACATTAATGTTGAGTTTCACGTTGTGGGAAGCAGTCAGACAATTGATGATTTACATAAGATGGCAGACGAGTTAGGTTTACACAAGGTATATTTTCATGGCGTTAAAACTACAGAAGAGCTGAATTTAATGTATGAGCAATTTAATGTGGGATTGGGGTGTTTGGCACTCCATCGAAGAAATGCTGATATAGATACAACACTTAAAATTATTGAATATTACTGCAGAGGTGTTCCGGTAATAAGCTCAGGTAAATGTCCAATATCAGATGAACGGTTTTCACATATTGTTGCGGATAATGAAGAGCCAATAGATATTGCCGAAATATATGATTACTACTGCAGATTAACAGATGCAGAGCTGAAGTCTATATCTGAAATGGCAAAAAAGCAGTTTGCATGGGATAGCATTATGCGCAAATGCATAAATGATGTTTGAGTTGGAGGAGAGAGAATAATGACGGTTGATGGCGCACAGATTGCGTTTTATATCGGGTTAAAAAATTCAAAAAGTACTTTAGCTAATGCAGATATTTCTATTGGAAATCCCGGAGTGGGTGGGACACAATATTTATTTCTTTTGACTGTAAAGGAATACAATAGAATCTATGGTGCAGGACAGGCAATCCTTTTGAGTGATGGAGAGTTTGGATTGCAGGATAAAGATATACCGACACTTATTGTCGGAAGTGAAAAGAATGCTGTTGAGTATTGCGAAAAGGCAAAAATTGATTGGCTTGTTTTTAATGCAAATGTACTGAATCGAATTCCAAGTAGTGTATTTGATACAACTATCAAAATAGCTGTTTGGGCACATAATACCCTTTCATGGAAACGGCAGAAAATAGCTGCAAAAACAAAGAGTATACAGCGAGTTGTCTGCGTAAGTAAAAGTCAATATAAGAATATGGAAGACACTCCGTGTTGGGAAAAATGTACATATATCAATAATGTTGTACCACTTGAATTTTGTAAACGTGCGACGATAAGTACACATGAAAAGCCTATTGCAGTTTATGTGGGAAGTGTAATGCCACAAAAAGGTGTCCACAATCTGTTAGAAATATGGAAAAATGTGGAGAAAGAAGTGCCAACAGCACAGTTATTGATTTTTGGCGGGGCAAATGTTTGGAATCCAAGTGCTAAACTTGGAAGCACTGGCGCGGGTGATATGTATTATGATCGTGTGATTCGACGTAGATTAGACAGATTAGATCATCCAGAGAATATTCACTTTATGGGTGCAAAAGGCTGGAAAGAAATAAGTAAAATGATTTCCAATGCTCGCGTAGGAGTTGTGAATCCGTCACACTATATGAGAGACGAAACCTTTTGCATGTCAGCTGTAGAAATGGAAGTGCATGGAATACCAGTTGTTTCACGCCAGAGACATGATGGACTTAATACAACGATTGCGCATGCTAAGACGGGATTTTTGGAAGAAACAGATAAAGACATTGCTAACAGTTTAGTTAAATTATTGACTACCCAAGAATTTAGCACTGAAATGGGTATAACAGCTAAAGAATATGCAGAGCAGTTTGTTCCGAACAATGAATTGCACAAATGGAAAGATATAGTTGATGACAGTATTAGTAACATTGTATGTAAGAAGAATAGCGCTTTTACATCTAGGGATGCAAAATTACTACGTCATGATTTTATTCTAAAAATTGGTTTTCTGATTGAATCAGGTAAGGGATTAGATTTAGTTCTAAGAAAACTAGGGAGGAAATAATATGGTGCAATTTGCAGTGAGTGTATATTTGATAAATGCACTGTGTAAGTACTTTCTGCCAGGCATAGTAACAAAGATTTTACCGCTATTAGCAGTGGGGATAACTTTGGTTGGCTCAAGCAGTCTATTAAAACTAAAAATAAAAAGACTAGATAAATTTTTTGTTCTCTTTTTGTTTGTGTGGTTTCTTGGCTGTTTTTATTCGGCAAATATTACAAAAGGTTTAGGATATGTATTTTCTTTCAGTGTTGCATTACTCTTTGGAATTTATGTTTCATATTTAGAAATTGATGAAGATAAAATAATGAAGCTATTAGCGATATGTTGTTTTATAATGGAATGTTTTTTGATTCTTCAGCCTCAAGCGCCAGAAATCGTTGAGCAGGTGACAAAACTGTTTTCATATGATTCAAATGACTATATTGTTATGAAATCATGGGCAAGAAATGGTTGGTATAGTGGTTTGTTTCCAGACCGTGCACCGGCAGCCTTTTATTGTTCAGTGCTGGTCGGAACAGGACTATATTATACCTATAGAAATTATAAAAAAAGCGGTACATTATTTGCTAAATTTTTGGGAATTATACTTTTGAGTATAGGTGTATACGGCATTCTACTAACCGCAAAACGTGGACTTCTTTTGGGAACGCTTATTGCTGCATTTATTACATATATAGTTTATAAAAAAGTAAATAGAGAGCCTGTATGGAAAATATGTGTGACAGTAGGTGTTATTAGTGTCATTGCTTGGCTTGTGTTCAGCAATATGGAAGCAACTCAGATTATGCTTATGCGATTTTTTGATAATGATAATATGATGACAGGAAGAAGTGCTATATATGATAATGTATATAGATATATTTGGTCTAGCCCGATTATCGGAACAGGAACAGCGTCAGCTTTCAGTTTATTGGGGATTGGTGGACATAATATATATTTGACTGTATTTATGGAAAATGGAATAATTGGATTTACATTGTTTATACTGGCTTTGCTTTATAGCTTGTGCAAAACAATAGCTCTTGCATTAAAAATGGGGCGAATAAACAGCAAAGAATATTTACCGTTTTTAATGTTTTCACTTTTTATTCAAATCTTTTTCTTAATATACGGAATGTCTGGAAACCCATTGTATGATAATTATATTTTATACTTCTATCTGTTTGCTGTACTGATTGTAAAATATTCAGATTTTCAATTATCAAAAAATATGAAGGAGGAGTATTAAGATGAAAGCTGGAATTATCACATTTCATTCAGCGTATAATTATGGTGCGGTTCTTCAAGCTTTTGCGTTGCAAGAGTATGTAAATCGAAATTTTGTAGAAACAAAAATTTTGGATTATCATAACAAAGACATAGATGCATCGTATCAAAATCCACAGTTAAGAAATTTCTTGATTAATCCTAAAAATGCAGTATTTAAAACTTTTCAAAGTATATTATATAGAGGAAAGAAGATTAAAATTGATCAGTTTCGAAATAAATATTTTTTGTTAACGAAAAGATATAATATAGACAATATTGTAGAAGCAAAAGAGGAAGCAGATGTTTTTATTACAGGAAGCGATCAAGTCTGGAATTATCTTATAGTTAACGAGGATAGTACTTACTATTTAGATTTTGTTAGTGAAAAAATAACATGCAGCTATGCAGCAAGCTTTGGTGTGTCTGAAATTCCAAAAGAATACCAGGCGTTTTATAAGCAAAATCTTAAAAAAATTGATTTTATTTCTGTGCGTGAAAAAAAGGGAGTGGAACTTGTTGATTCATTAATAGGTCAAACAGCAGAGGTAATGCCAGATCCGACATTGCTTATAAATCAAGAAATATGGGAATCATTAAGTATCATACCAAAACAAAAGAAAAAGTATATTTTGGTATACAAAATAACAAAAGCGGATAAATTACTAAAGTTTGCGAAGATGCTTTCAAAGAAAACAGGATTGCCTATAGTGTATATACCGAATGATTTGAAGAGTGGCAGCATAGGACAATTAAAAACAAGTGTTGGACCTGAGGAATGGCTTGGATATATCAAGCACGCAGAGTATATTGTGACAAATTCTTTTCATGGAACAGTTTTTTCAATCCTGTTTAATAAAAAATTCTTTTCAGAGATATCTAGCAAGGTGAATCCTTCGACGAGCCGGTTGAAGTTTCTTTTGGAGATGTTTAGTCTTGAAGAGAGAACGTTAGAGCACTATACAGATAAAATGCTCAATAAAGATTTAGACAAGATAGAAATAAATAAAGTACTAGCGGTGCAAAGAAAACGAGCACATGATTTTTTCGAACAGGTGTTTCTGATGCGCCATATAAAAAGATCTGATGATTAAGAGGAGCGAAAGGAATGATTGTATCAAGTATAATTGCAGGAGCGTTTATTGTTATTATTTTTATGAACTGTCGTCCTGTTAAGTATATGTGTGTGGGGGGGGAGTTCATTAACAAATAGAGAATCGGCGAATTGTATGAAGGGAATGGCAGCAATTTTAATAGTTTTTAGCCACGCTCATTATTATAGTACAAGTCTTGGATTGATGAGAGTATTCAAGCCCTTTGGATATATTGGGGTTAGTTTGTTTTTTTTCTGCTCTGGTTATGGAGTAATGAGCCAATATATTTTAGATAAGAATTATTTAAATGGATTTATAGCTAAACGTTTTAGAAGTGTGTACATTCCTTTTTTAATGGCAACATTTACATACGCTTTATTTATTCGAGATATAAATATTGACTTTGTAAAATTAATTAAAAATGTATTTCTGATGGATAGAATCCTTCCATTTGCTTGGTATGTTCCGGTTATATTAGTATGGTATTTATTATTTTTTTTCGTCTTAAAGATTGTTCGAGATAGTAAAAAAGCATGTGTTATTTTTCTGTGTGCTAATACTTTGTGGTATGTAATTGGTTATTTGTTGGGAATGAGTTCGTTTTATTATAATAGCACAATATGTTTAACAATAGGATGTTTCGTTGCATTAGAGAAAAAAATATGTCATATATTATCAAAATTAAAATCCTTGGTATTAGTGGCAACTGCATTTATATTAAGTGTTGTACTGTTGGGACTTTTGGGTGAGAAAAGTAATTTAATATATTCAACGTGTATTTTTACTAGTTCAATTTTATTTGTGCTGTTTTTACTTTCTATCGGAACAAAGATAACATTTGAGGGAAATATTCCTAAAGTATTGGGGAACTATTCTTATGAGGTATATTTGACCCAAGGGATTGCATATTCGTTGACATATCAATTGTTTAACAAACAGGAAAATTTATTTTGGATATGCTTTGTACCGATGCTTGCATTGACAACTGTTGGTGTGAATCTTATTTCAAAAGTGATAAAAAATAGAAGGTTATAGAGGAGTATATGGTAACTAAATATATTACGAATTTTTGGAAACAATATAAAAAGATGTCCGTTGTGGCAAAAGCTGCAATGTGGTTCACGTTTTCAACGGTGCTTCAAAAGGGAATATCATTTATAACGGTTCCTATATTTACGCGTCTAATGACAACTGAGCAGTATGGCTTATTTAGCGTGTATTTATCTTGGGTAAGTGTCCTGACAATTTTGGGGACAATGAACTTTGAAACTTGTATCTATATAAATAGCTTAGCAAAGTTTGATAATGAAAAAGACAAAAATGATATAGCAGTGTCACTTATTGATTTATCATTTGTTATAACGATTATCTGGTTTTTCATATATTTATTAGCTCAATCTTTTTGGAATAACATATTAGGAATGAATACAACGATGGTTGTACTCATGTTTGCTGAAATTATTTTTTTACCGGCTGTTAATTTATGGACAACAAAGCAAAAATTTGAATACAAGTATAAACGCATGGTTTTGCTTACAATAAGTCAAGTGCTTTTGAACGCATGTTTTGGAATTCTTTTTGTCGCATTGGCACAAAAACAAAATCAGGCTCAAGCAAGAGTTTTTTCAATCACAATTGTTCAGGCAGTAATTGGAAGCATTTGCGCAGTATATTTCTTTTTACGAGCTAAGAAACTTTTTGTGACTACATGGTGGAAAAAAGCCCTTCAAATTCATTTGCCATTACTTCCGCATAATTTATCGCTTACAGTCTTGGCATCAGCAGATAGAATTATGATTAATTCTATGGTTGGTGCAAGTTCAGCAGCTTTCTATAGCTTAGCATATTCCGCAACAATGGTTATGAATTTGTTGAAGTTGAGTTTAGCGCAAGCTTTAACACCATGGGTTTATAAGTCAATCAAGGCAGGACATTACGAAGCATTAAAAAAGAGAAGCAGTCAAATGATTTTAATGATAACAACGCTTGTCTTTGCATTCATTCTTTTTGCACCAGAAGTTGTTTGCATCGTAGGATCTAGTGAATATAGAGAAGCAGTCTACTGTATACCACCTGTTGCAGCAAGTATTTTCTTTACATTTTTATATAACCTTTTTTCTAATATTGAATTTTATTATGAAAGAACAAAGGAGATTATGTCCGCTTCTATAGGTGCAGCTATTCTTAATATTATTCTTAATGTGGGATTCATAAAGGCTTTTGGCTATATTGGCGCAGCATATACTACATTGATTTGTTATATGGTATTAAGCTTTGTTCATTATCATGTTATGAAAGATTGTATTCAAAAAAATATTGGTGATGTAGAACTGTTTGATAAAAAAATACTTGTTTCTCTTTCAATAGTTGTATTAGTTTGCACTGGAATATTTACAATATCATATCGCTTTATTATGTTGAGATATGGCATGATAGCAGCTATGTTGATAGCAGCATTTGCAAAAAGAAAACAAATTGTTGACTTGTTACAGGAATTGAAGAAGGGATAACTTATGAACAGAAAAATTGTTACATCAGATGAATTTAAGTTGATAACCAAAGAGTTACTCGGTTGGGTGGATATGATATGCGAGAAAAATAATATTCATTATTTTGGCGCGTATGGGACTCTTATAGGTGCAATTAGACACAATGGGTTTATTCCGTGGGATGATGACATTGATATTTGTATGCTGAGAGCAGATTATGACAAGTTTATCGAAATCATAAGCAATCTCAATGATCCACAACATTATTTACTTGCGTCTAATACAGAAAAAGGATATTACAATAATTTTGCTAGAATCTGTGACCGTAGATGTATATTGAAAATTAAAGGAACGTTAGATATTCCTAATTTTGGTGCATTTGTTGATGTATTTCCGTTGGATAAAGTGCCAGAAGCCAAAGTGGAACGTATTAAATTCTATAAAGAGTTAGAGGCAGCTTATAGTGATGTTGTAACAGCTTTGCCTTTTCGGAGTTATAATACATTATCTCTTAAGCGTAGGATTGGTTTTTGGAAAAAGCATCTTGCAAAAGTGGGAAATATTTTTAAGAGAAAGAACTTGATAGAATTTAAGAATACAAGGGATGAATTGATGAAAAAATATAACTTGTCATCATCTCAATTAGTCTCTTGTCTTTTTGATACTCCAGATGACAAATTGATTATGAGGTTGAGTGATATAACGGAAGTACAGAGACACGTATTTGAAGACATTGAAATTAATATTCCGAGAAACTATGATTCGATTTTGAAATCGTACTATGGAGATTATATGAGACTTCCTGATGAAAACCAACGCTATTCACATCATCACTTTACACCATATTGGAATAACAAGTATTTGCACAAAAATTAAGTCTCTGAAAATACAAATTTATATTTTTGAACCAGCGTTCACGACAGAGTAGAAGTAGGAATACATAAACAAACAAGAAAGCGATATTCTGTTAGAATCTTTTATTGATCAACGGATTTTAGCAGAAGTGTCGGGACATTCATTAGGAGTAGTCAATCGTTCAATTAAGGAACTTATAAAGCAGGGATATATTGATGACTCTATTCGCCCTACGCATAAAGCTCGTACTGAGTATAAACAGAAAAACCAACGACGAGCTATTATTTTAGCCGCAGGCTTTGGTATGCGAATGGTTCCCATCAATACAGAAATGCAAAAAGTTCTCTTGGAAGTCAACGGTGAGACATTAATTGAGCGGATTATCAAGCAGCTTCATGAAGTTGGAATTAAGGAAGTCTATATAGTTGTAGGTTTTATGAAAGAAAAATATGAGTATTTGATTGATGAATATGAAGCAGAATTAGTAGTGAATGTTGATTATGCGGCAAAGAATAACCTACATTCGGTTAAACTCGCAAAAGAGCATCTGGAGAATGTTTATATCATTCCTTGTGATATTTGGTGTGATCGAAATCCATTACATCGACATGAGTTATATTCTTGGTATATGGTTAGTGACCTAGTGGATAACGAAAGCAATGTCCGCGTTAATCGTAAGATGGAACTGGTAACGGTACCAGAAAGTTCTGGTGGTAATGCAATGGTCGGTATCTGCTATCTGGTAAAAGAGGATGCTAGTAATTGTTCTGATTATATGGAATTTTTTGAAAGATGCTAAATAGTATATGAGTACAGCAATAGAAAAGGAACGAAAAACATGATAAGTTTGTTAGATACAATTGTATATGCAGGAAGGCTGCATAATCAAACGGAATTGATAAGTAGCTCTTCTGGTGGAGCATTTACTGCGTTATCCAATTATTTTTTGAAACACGATGATGCTGTAGTTGCTGTAGTTTATAATTATGAAAATCATACAGCTGAATTCCAAATGATATTTGACAAGAAGCAAAGAGAAAAGGCTAAAGGCTCAAAATATATGCAAAGTAAACCTGGTGATATTTATCAGAAAGCATATCGTTGGTTAATGGAGAATCCAAAGAAAGAGTTGCTCTTTATTGGCATGGGATGTCAATCAGATGGATTTCGGAAGTTCAGTGAAATAAAAAAAATTCGTGGACGAGTGTACATCGTAGACATTATTTGTCATGGCTCTCCAAGCCCAAAGTTATGGAGAGAATATGCGGAGTCTATTCAGAAGAAAGATGGAAAAATAACATATCTTACATTCAAAGACAAGCGCAATGGTTGGAAATCTCCAACAGCTTATGTAAAAGTTAATAGTATAGAGAAGTCGATTAAAGATTATGTTAAGGTGTTTTATAATCGGTGTGCATTGCGTCCCTCTTGCTATGAATGTCCTTATGCTACAACAGAAAGAAAAACTGATATGACCATTGGGGACTTTTGGCATATCGAAGAGACGATTTCGGATTTCTATGATCCTAATGGAAATTCGCTGTTCCTAATCCATACAGATCGAGGAGAAGAACTGTTTAAAAAGATTCAAGATGACTTGGATTATAGATTGAGCAATACAACACAATGTTGGCAGGCAAATCTTGAAACTCCAACTCAAAAGTCTGAACAAAGAGAAGAGTTTTGGGAGGATTACCAGAAGAAAGGAATTGATTATATTATGAAAAAATATGGAACAGTTCCATTAAGAGCGAAAGTAAAAAATAAACTCCTTAAATTTATTGGGGGGGCATAAAAAGTAACATTAATTATACTGACCACTCCGAAAGGAGGGCAGCATAATGAATTGGAAGCAGCCTAAAGTATATGCTGTAAAACATAAAAGTGAAGAAACAAGAGCAGCTTCTAGATCTGGAGGAATTTTTACTGCATTATCTGATAAAGTGCTAGCAAATGGTGGTGTGGTATATGGATGTGTATTAACGAAAGAGTTTGAAGCTATTCACATAAGAGCAGTGGATTGCAAAGCACGCGATAAAATGCGTGGCTCAAAATATATTCAGAGTAAAATTGGTGATACGTATAAGAATGTAAAATATGATCTCAATATAGGACGTCAGGTTATTTTCACTGGAACTTCATGTCAGGTTGCAGGATTAAAACAGTTTTTGGGGAAGAATTATGAAAATCTTCTGTGTGTAGACATTGTTTGCCATGGAGTTCCAAGTCCAAAAGTATGGAAGGCATATCTTGCATGGCAAGAAAGAAAAAATAATTCTTTGATACAAAGCGTTGATTTCAGGAATAAAGGTAAATTTGGTTGGCGAGATCATGTTGAAACTTTGAACTTTGTAAATTCAAAATCCATTGACAGCAAAGTGTTTCGTTCAATTTTTTATGGCCATGCAGTACTTCGTCCATGTTGTTATAAATGTCCATATAAATCCATAGTGCATCCAGGAGATATCACAATAGCAGATTATTGGGGAATTGAAAGGGCTGCACCTGAACTTGATGATAATAAAGGTGTATCGTTAGTCTTAGTGAATAATGAGCATGGCGAGAAAGCATTTAATGAAATAAAAAATTGTGTAATATGGAAAGAAACGAGATTAGAGGATAGTATGCAACAACCGTTTATTGCACCTTTTCGAAAGCCGGATAATAGAGAGCAGTTCTGGAGGGACTTTTTAGATAACAAAGATTTTAAAAATTTTGCAATTAAGTATGGCGGCTATGGTATCGGAAATAAAATTAAACATAAAATACAGAGCATATTGAAAAAGACCAATATAAAGAAGGGAGAGACATAGTGAAAAAAGAAATACCGACACTATACAATAGAAAAGAAGAGTGCTGCGGGTGTACTGCATGTTATGCAATTTGCCCCAAAGAAGCAATTTGTATGGTGGAAGATGAAGAAGGGTTTGACTATCCTCAAATTAATGAAGGTAAGTGTGTGTGTTGCTATCAGTGCGTAAAGGTTTGTCCTATAAAGGCTGAATTACACGAGCGAAGAAGGTAGTGAAGAGGTCAAGCATTCACTTTCTAAAGTCGATAAAGAGAAATCAAAAGCGTTTTTACTGGCAAAGAGTCGGAAGTGCCTCAAACAATGATGTAGTGCAATTCTTCTATCTTATTGATATACTCTAACCAAATCAATTAGTTTAGGAGGCACACCCAATGGGAAGAACAAGACAAGAGGCAGTTACTACATTTGCGGAAGTGATCCAGTCTTCAAGCACCTCACATCCGCAGAATAGAAATAACAATAATGACAATCGTATGATGATCTATTCACAGGGATTAAAGCTGTATATTCCGGATGACTTTAATCCAGAGACACTATTGCGGCTTCTTCAAACAATCAAGAAATTATGATGCGTCGATTTACGGAGGATGCCAGCCGGATTTTTCTAGCCTGTGGATCTACAGATTTTCGAAAACAAATCCCGGGATTAATCGCAACAGTTACACTTCAATTCGATCTTGATCCGTATAACGGGAGTTGTGTTTTTATATTTTGTAACAAAAAGAGAGACTCGATTAAAGTTCTCAGATATGACGAAAACGGATTTGTCCTTGCTACAAAAAAGTTATTAGATCATATGAAATTCCAGTGGCCAAGAACTCCGAGAGAAGTAAAAGAAGCGAAAAAGTAAAGGAAAACAGACATGACAGAGCAGGAAGAATTACAGATGCTGAGAGCACTTGTGGAGAGACAGAAGCAAGAACTCAAAGACAAAGAACGGATCATTGAAGAACGTGATGCAAAGATCAGAAAACAAAATATTCAGATAGACAACATGATCCAGGCACTGCTTCATGCCCGGAAGAAACTGTTTGGACCATCGACAGAGATCAATAAACAAGTCGATGGTCAGCTTTCATTGTTTGAAACAGTACAGGAACTTGCAGAAGCCTTAGAACTTTCCAAGGAAAAAATTACAGTATCTACTCATAAAAGAGTACCACGTAAACCTGGTATTCGAAAGGAAATGTTGGCAGGGCTTCCTGTAGAAGTCGAGGAGTATGAAATCCCACCAGAAGACGTCTGTAGTGTTTGTGGAGGAGAGTTAAAAATCACAACAAAAAAAGATGTTGTTCGAAGTGAAGTGGAATTTCGGCCAGCTAAACTAATCGTAAAGCAGATTGTTCGTCAGGTTGCAAAATGTACTGTATGTGGAAAAGAAGGAAGTTCTAATCCCAAATGTCATTTTCATAAAGCTGCCGTTCCCGCATCACCGCTTCCGCATTCTATCTGTACACCATCATTGATTGCACAGGTGATGTATCAAAAGTTTGGATTGGGATTGCCATTTGCAAGACAGGAAAAAGACTGGTATCGTATGGGACTGGTACTCAGCAGAAATAACATGGCATATTGGACAATTCGTTGCAGTCAGGAGTGGTTTGAGCCAATTTACTGGAGAATCCAGAAAGAATTAATGCAATGTGAGTTATTACATATGGATGAAACACGAATCCAATGTAATAAAGAAGAAGGGAAAAAAGCCAGCAGTCAGTCTTTCATGTGGGTCATGCGAAGTGCTGCCAGTGAAGCAAAGCAGGGGATCTTCTTCTATTATTCCAGAACTCGCAGCGGAGATATTGCCAGAGACCTGCTGAAAGATTTCCATGGCTGTCTGATCACGGATGCTTACAGTGGTTATGAGAAAGTGACGGATATCAAACGTGGTTTGTGCTGGTCACATTGTCGTAGATATTTTATTGAAAGTATTCCGTTGGACAATAACGGCAAGGAAATTCCAGGCTCCAAAGGAGCTGAAGGAAGAGAATATATTGATCTGCTCTTTAAAGTGGAAGATGAAATCCAGGATCTTTCCTACGAAGAAAAGAAACAGAAGCGTCAGGATGCATCAAAGCCAATCCTCGATGCCTTTTGGTCGTGGATTAAAAAAGCTTCTGCAATGTATACCACGAATGAAGCTCTTACTAAAGCACTGGTTTACTGTAAAAATCAGAAAGAGAATCTCGAAACCTTTTTAGAGGATGGAAGAATTCCCCTGTCAAACAACTATTGTGAGGCAACCATCAAACCATTTGCGACAGCCAGAAAAACCTGGCTTTTTGCAGATACCACAAGTGGAGCATTTGCAAATGGTGTCCTGTACACATTGGTTGAGAGCGCACGAGCAAATGATTTAGATGTTTATGAATACCTTAAATATCTGCTTGAAGAAATGCCGAACAACCATTATCTGGAGAATCCAGAAATTTTGGAACGCTATCTTCCATGGTCAGAAGAGCTGCCAGATCGATGTCAGTTAAAAAGAACTTATAAAAAGTGCCTCAAACAATGATGTAGTCATTGTAGCAGATTCACTGCTATTTTGCACTACGCCTTGTTTTGAGGCACTTACCAAGTATCCTAACACACATAGGTCTTGTATTTAAAAAAAGATGGTGTTATACTGAAAAAGAGTTCACGAAAAGTAAAATAGTAAAGTACATGAACAAACAAAAAAACGATTTGCTGAACATAATAAAAAAGAAGCATATGTAAATCAGAGACAGTTATCAGAAGCTTCTGGTTATTCACTTGGTAAAGTGAATACTTCATTAGCAGAACTTGTGAAAGCCGGTTATCTGAATGCAGATTATAGATTGACTGAACAGGCAGAAGAGTTATTTAAAGAGAATAGACCAAATCAGGCAGTGATTCTTGCAGCTGGAGCAGGAATGAGAATGATACCGATCAATACAGAAGTATCCAAGGGAATGCTTGAAGTAAGAGGTGAGACTTTAGTAGAACGACTGATTAAACAGTTGAAAGAAAGAGGAATCCATAAGATCACTATCGTTGTCGGATTTATGAAAGAACAGTATGAATACCTAATTGATGAGTATGGAGTAGAGCTGATTTATAATAAGGAATATGCACTGAAGAACAATCTTTTTTCACTGGCAAAGGTAAAAGATAGATTGGAAAATGCGTATATTGTACCGTGTGATTACAAAAGTGTTAAAAAAGTACCTGCCTTGAAAACATCAAATGTGAGAAAAATGGTGTAAATAAAGGCTGGTATATATTTTTGAGAAAAAGTCATTAAGTCAAGATGGCTAACTGGCATTGTGAAATCAGGGCTGAAGGAATTCTAAAATTTTTCTAAAATTCTTAAGTTGACCACATTGATGTCTAGTCCCTTTTTTAGAGCCATAATTATGAGAAACGAGAGTGTTTTAGTTTTACTTTTTGCCTACGGATATTCATTGTTAGTAGATTATTTCATTACACTGTTACTTCTCGCATTATTGGAGTATTTTATAATGTTTAAGAGAGGTGCGTTGTTATAGAGAGATGAAAAACAATTTGTAATAGGTTTGGGGCAATAAGATGAAGGAAGGAGAATGGCAGGTGGATGCCATGCAAAATTATAATGCAGAAATCATTAGCAAAAAATTCGATTTATAATATCATATATACTGTTGTTAACATTCTATTTCCGTTTGCAACTTCAATATATGTATCACGAATTCTTTTACCAGCTGGTGTGGGAAAAGTAGCATCAGCACAAAATATTGTATCATACTTTGTGACAATTGCAGCTTTGGGACTACCATCGTATGGTGTGCGTGAATTTGCAAAAATTAGAGAAAACAAACGTGAAAGAAATAAACTATTTACAGAGCTTTTTCTTCTCAATATTGTATCTACAACACTAGCAGTATTAGGATTTTTAGTACTTTTGATTATTAATATGGGGTTTCATGGCGAATGGGCATTATATGGTGTTTGTGGACTTGCTATTGTTTTTAACTACCTGAACATTGACTGGATGTATATGGGGTTAGAGGAATATGGATATATTACTGGAAGAAGCCTATTGATAAAAGTTGTTTCGTTGGTTCTACTGCTCTTAGTTGTTAAAACAAAGCAGGATTATGTGTTATATGCATTAATAACAAGTCTTGCAACAGGTGGAAATTATGTATTTAATGTCATCCATGCAAGAAAATTTGTTAGAATTGATTTTTCCAGTATTCAAATTAGAAAGCATCTAAAACCAGTTCTGTTAATTGCTTGCATTATATTTTTGTCAAGTATTTATAATAAGGTTGATGTAACAATGTTGAATAGGATGGCAACTGATGAGTCAGTTGGGTTTTATGCATATGCACAGAAAACTATTAATATGGTGCTTGTTATGGCAAGTGCTGTTACAGCAGCACTTCTTCCAAGATTAAGTTATTATTATGAGAATGATAAGGAATTGTTTTATCGATTACTCGATAAAGGATTTCAAATTCTATGTGTGATGACTCTTCCGTTGACTGTTGGAATGTTTTTGGTAGCACCTCAAGGGGTTGAATTCTTATATGGTAAGGCTTTCGAACCAGCTATTTTAACGATGCGGTTGATGTGCCCTTTGATTTTGATTAAAGGATTTGGTGATTTGTTCTGCTATCAGTTGGTATATAGTACAAAAAGTGAAAAAATTATTTTGCCGGCATCCATTTCGGCATCTTTTGTTAATATTATTGTAAATGCGATACTCATTCCTGTGTTCTTACAAAATGGAGCAGTTATTGCGTCTGTATTCAGCGAATTGGTGACGAATGCAATCCAATTTATTTATATGAAAAAGAAAGTACAATTTAGAATTAATGGAAAAGCGCTTAGAATGGGACTAGTTAGTACAGCAGCAATGTCCATGGGTGTACTTTTTGTTAAGCAATTAGAACTATCAAACACAATATGCGTATTTGTTGAAGTGGCCTGTGGCGCAGTTATATACGTTGCTTCAAACATAGTAATAAAAAATGCACTACTGTTTGAACTTATCGAAAAGGTAAAAGGAAAGTTTTTACACAAAATTAAGTAAATATTTAATACTAGGAGTGAGGAAGTATAGTGGAAAGTATTAAGGGGAAAAACATGAACTTAGACTATAGATTGATTTACTGAAATTTGTTTGTGCGTTTTTAGTAATTGGAATACACACAAGACCATTTCAGGCAAGTAGTGATTTGTTGGATCAATTCTTCTATTATGATATTGCCAACTATGCGGTGCCATTCTTTTATGCATGTAGAAGATGTTGCCAAATCCAAGGAAATTTTAGATATGTGGTGAACCGATATCAGGATATTACAAGAATTTTTGATTGATAAATCAAGTGAAGGTTACAGGTAGCAGGACCGTATAATCTTAGTGTGTTAAAGCAAATGATGTTGGGAGAGAATGGCTTAGAAGTTTAGTATTCATTTTCTGAAAAGAGAGGCCTGCGCACTATTTTGTGCACCGGCCTCTTGCCATTCTACCCTATATTTGTGGAAATAGCAATCCAAAAGGCAATCCAAGGAAGAAGCATTGTTTCAATTAGAACAAAAATAAACAGAATCAAAAATAGTTGACATTTCGTATTACGAAAGTATAATAGAATAGGTGAGAGAAAGGAGATTACCTATGGCTAAGATGGGACGTCCGAAGTCAGACGTGATCAAAGATAAAATTGTGACAATCCGAATGTCTGCGGAGGAACATCAGAAACTTAGGGATTATTCTGAGAAGCATCAACAGACGATAACGGAAACCCTTAAAGAAGGAGTTGACTTATTATATAAGACTCGTGATTAAGGTGCATTTTTTATGAAGAACATTACGAAATCAAGAGATTATAGTAGTGAAATGATAGAACGAAAAGGAGAAGTGCTATGGCATTAAAGAAAAAACCGGTAACAGGAATGAAAGATATTCTTCCTGCAGAGATGGAGATCAGAGATTATGTGATCGGTCTGATCAAAGAGACATATAGAAGCTTTGGATTCTCATCCATTGAGACTCCATGTGTAGAGCATATTGAGAACCTGTGCAGTAAGCAGGGTGGAGATAATGAAAAGCTGATCTTCAAGATCTTAAAGCGTGGAGAGAAGCTGAGACTTGCAGAGGCGAAGGAAGAAGCTGATCTTGTAGACGGAGGACTCCGCTATGACCTGACACTTCCACTGTCCAGATATTATGCAAATCATTCAAATGAACTTCCGGCACCGTTCAAAGCACTTCAGATGGGAAGTGTATGGCGTGCCGACCGTCCGCAGAGAGGACGTTACCGTCAGTTTATGCAGTGTGATATCGATATTCTTGGCGAGCCATCCAACCTTGCTGAGATCGAGCTGATCCTTGCAACAACATCTCTGCTTGGAAAACTGGATTTCAATAACTTTACAATCCGTATCAATGACCGCCGTTTTCTGAAGGCAATGGCAGCTTACAGCGGATTTGAAGAGAAGGATTACGACAGTGTGTTCATTACACTGGACAAGATGGACAAGATTGGTCTTGACGGTGTTGCAGCAGAGTTGAAGGAAAATGGATATGCAGAGGAATCTGTTGAGAAATATCTTCAGCTCTTCAAGGAGATTACAGGAGATGTAGAAGGTGTGCGCGCATGTAAGGAGAAACTTCAGGGATTCCTTCCGGAAGATGCGGCAGACTCTCTTGAAATGATCATCACAAGCGTTGAAAGTGCGAAGGAAGCAGATTTCCGTATGCTGTTTGATCCGACACTGGTACGTGGAATGTCTTATTATACAGGAACTATTTTTGAGATTTCTATGGATGAGTTCGGCGGATCTGTCGGTGGCGGTGGACGTTATGACAAGATGATCGGTAAGTTTACAGGACAGGATACACCGGCAGTTGGATTCTCTATCGGATTTGAGCGTATTGTCATGCTTCTGATGGAGCGTGGATACAAAGTGCCGACAAGCAAAGAGAAGAAGGCATTCTTGATCGAGAAGAATATGCCGAAGGAAGGTATGCTCAAGGTTCTTGATCTCGCGAAGAAGGAACGTGCAGCAGGCCGTCAGGTAATGATCATGAACATGAAGAAGAACAAGAAGTTCCAGAAGGAGCAGCTTGCAGAACAGGGATACACAGATATTACAGAGTGTTACAGAGATTCTGTTGATAACTTATAGAAAAAAGGGAAAGGAAGTAAATAACCATGGCTGAATCAATGCAGGGGCTTAAGAGAACACACCGTTGTGGTGAACTCTCAGCAGCCAATGTTGGGGAAACTGTAACTATCATGGGATGGGTACAGAAGAACAGAAATAAAGGAGGACTTGTATTTACAGACGTAAGAGACCGTTCTGGAATTATACAGGTTGTATGTGAAGAAGGTACTACAGATGCAGCGATCATTGAAAAAGCAGCGTCTTTACGTGCAGAGTATGTAGTTGCTGTTGTCGGAAAAGTTGAGAGACGTTCCGGTGCAGTGAATGATAAGATCGCAACAGGTGAGATTGAAGTGATCCCGAGTGAACTTCGTGTTCTTTCTGAATCACAGACACCTCCGTTCCCGATTGAAGAGAACTCAAAGACAAAGGAAGATATCCGTCTGAAATACCGTTATCTTGACCTTAGAAGACCGGATCTGCAGAGAAATCTTCGTATGAAGAGTCAGGTTATGACACTGACACGTCAGTTCTTCTCAGACGAAGGATTCCTTGAAGTAGAGACTCCGATGCTTGGAAAGACAACTCCGGAAGGTGCGAGAGATTATCTTGTACCAAGCCGTATTCATCCGGGATCTTTCTACGGACTTCCACAGTCTCCGCAGCTTTACAAACAGCTTCTGATGTGCTCAGGCGTAGACCGTTACATCCAGATCGCAAGATGTTTCCGTGATGAGGATCTTCGTGCGGACAGACAGCCGGAATTCACACAGATCGACATGGAGCTTTCTTTCGTTGATGTAGATGATGTTATCGAAGTAAATGAAAAGTATCTTAAGAAACTTTTTAAAGAGGTTCTTGATGTAGATGTACAGCTTCCAATCCAGAGAATGACATGGCAGGAAGCAATGAACCGTTATGGTTCTGATAAACCGGATCTTCGTTTCGGAATGGAACTCAAAGATGTATCTGATGTAGTGAAAGACTGTGGATTCGCAGTATTTACAGGCGCACTTGAGAATGGCGGAAGTGTTCGTGGTATCAATGCCAAGGGACAGGGCAGCATGCCGAGAAAGAAGATTGATAAGCTGACAGCATTTGTAAAAGATTACGGTGCTAAGGGTCTTGCTTATGTTGCACTTCAGGAAGATGGAACAGTGAAATCTTCTTTCGCAAAATTCATGACAGACGAGCAGATGGACGCACTTGTAAAGGCAATGGATGGAGAGCCGGGAGACCTGCTTCTCTTTGCAGCTGATAAGAACAAAGTAGTATGGGATTCCCTCGGAGCACTCCGTGTTGAGCTTGCAAAACAGCTTGAACTTCTTGATAAGAATGAGTACCGTTTTGTATGGATCACTGAGTTTCCGCTGCTTGAGTGGAGCGAAGAGCAGAATCGTTTCGTTGCAATGCACCACCCATTCACAATGCCAATGGAAGAAGATATCCAGTACATCGAGTCTGATCCGGGAAGAGTTCGTGCGAAAGCATACGACATCGTTCTGAACGGAAATGAAATTGGTGGCGGTAGTGTCAGAATCTTCCAGGATGATATCCAGGAAATGATGTTCAAGGCACTTGGATTTACAAAAGAGCAGGCACACAGCCAGTTTGGATTCCTTCTGGATGCATTCAAATACGGAGTTCCGCCGCACGCAGGACTTGCTTACGGTCTTGACCGTCTTGTTATGCTTATGGCAAAACAGGACAGCATCCGTGACGTAATCGCATTCCCGAAGATTAAAGATGCATCCTGTCTGATGACAGAAGCTCCGACACCGGCTTCCGAGAAGCAGCTGGAAGAGCTTAGCCTTGAGGTTGCTGTAGAGGAGAACGAAGAAGAGACTACAGAAGAATAAATGTTGACATTTCAGCAGGAAAACCGTAAACAGAGTTTTCCTGCTATTTTTCTACACATTCTCGCAGTGATTTTTCTGACAATATCAAAAGAAATTTAAAATATAATAAAATTTCTCTTGACAAATACAAAAAGGACGACTACAATAAGACACATCAAAAGCAAAAACCGATGAGAAAGAGAAGTAGGTTTTAGAAGAGATCACAGAGAGCAGCAGGTGGTGGGATTGCTGTATGGATTCTGATTCTGAATGGACTTTCGAGGGCGGCCTGAAATGAAAAGAGTAGGAACCGCCGGGAACCGAACCCGTTATCAATCAGGAGCGTATGTTAGTACGTGAGAAAGTGGACGAACGTCAATTTGAGTGGTACCGCGATAATAATGAATTTTATTACCGTCTCAAGCAGTAATTGCTTGGGGCGGTTTTTTTATATATTAGAAATAAACTTATCCGGGATGTGACGTAAAATTGATTGGAATCCAGTAAATGTTGTTTGAAAACATTTGATCGGCTCCTTTGCTTTTGCAGAATTTATTAAAAAAGAAAAAAGGAGACAACAATTATGAAAAAGAGAGTATTAGCAGTTATTTTAGGAGCAGTAATGACAATGAGCCTTGCAGCATGTGGATCATCTGATGCAGGAAAGACATCTTCTGACGATGGAGAGAAGAGCTACACAATCGGTATTTCCCAGTTCGCAGAGCATGGTTCTCTTGATAACTGCCGTGAGGGATTTTTAGAAGGACTGAAAGAAGAAGGAATCGAGGAAGGCAAGAACCTGACAGTAGAAGTGAAGAATGCAGCTGCAGATCAGGGAACAGCAAAACAGATCAGTGATGGATTTGTTTCTGACAAAGTTGACCTTGTATGTGCGATCGCAACACCAAGTGCACAGGCAGCGTACAATTCAGCAATGAACTCCGACATTCCGGTTGTATATACAGCAGTTACAGACCCGGTTGCAGCAAAGCTTGCGGATGAGGATGGAACACCTGCCGGAAATGTAACAGGAACAAGTGACGAGCTTCCAATCAAAGCACAGCTCGAGATGATTCGTGAGATGCTTCCGGATGCGAAGAATATCGGAATTCTTTACACAACAAGTGAAGCAAACTCTGTATCCGCTCTTGCAAAATACAAAGAGCTTGCCGGAGACTATGGATTCACGATCGTTGACAAAGGAATCGCTCAGACAGCCGATATCTCTCTTGCAACAGATGAACTTCTGACAGAGGTTGACTGTCTGACAAATCTTACAGACAACACAGTAGTTGCATCCCTTGCAACAATCCTTGATAAAGCAAACAAGCAGAATATTCCGGTATTCGGAAGTGAGATCGAGCAGGTAAAGATCGGATGTCTGGCAGCAGAAGGACTTGATTATGTAGCACTTGGAAAACAGACAGGTAAGATGGCAGCAGAGATCTTGAAAGGTGAGAAGAAAGCATCTGAGATGAACTTTGAGACAATTACAGAACCAGGTTTCTATGTAAATGAAAAAGTTGCTGAAAACCTTGGAGTTACAGTTCCACAGGATCTTGCAGATGAGGCAGTAGAGAGCTTTACAGAGATTACAAAATAGTATTGAAACAGAGAGGTTAACACATTATGGGGATTTACATTACGATTTTAGAACAGGGACTGATCTACGGAATCCTGGCGCTGGGAGTATATATCACATATAAGATACTGGATTTCCCGGATCTGACAGTGGATGGAAGCTTTCCGCTTGGAGCCGCACTGACAGCGACGATGATCACAAGAGGAGTTCATCCGATCCTGACACTGCCGGCATCATTCCTGATCGGTGTACTTGCCGGAGTCTGCACAGGCCTGATCCATGTGAAATTCAAGGTAAGAGATCTTTTATCCGGAATTATCATGATGACAGCACTGTGGACGATCAACTTAAGACTGGCAGGAACAGCGAATGTCCCGATTTTTGGAGATGACAGTATCTTTGATAATGCATCCGTAAATGGAATCTTCCATGATGGCCTTTCGAATTACAAAGTACTTGTGATCGTGCTTGTGATCGCAGTGATCAGTAAAGTATTATTAGATCTTTATATGAAGACAAAATCAGGTTTTCTGCTCCGCGCAGTAGGAGATAATGACGTATTGGTCACATCTCTTGCAAAAGATCAGGGGAATGTGAAAATCTTAGGACTTGCAATCGCAAACGGACTTGTTGCTCTTTCAGGAAGTATTTTCTGTCAGGAGCAGCGCGTATTTGAAATTTCAAGTGGAACAGGCGCGATCGTAATCGGTTTGGCAAGTGTTATTATCGGAACAAGCTTATTTAAAAATGTATCCTTTATGAAAGCAACAACCGCAGTGCTGATCGGATCTGTGATCTATAAAGCCTGTGTCGCAGCAGCGTTGAAGTTCTTTGAACCACAGGACATGAAACTGATCACAGCGGTATTATTCCTTGCGATCTTAGTGATCGGTGGAGAACGCAGAAAGAAGGTGAAGAAGAATGCTCGAGCTTAGAAATATTGAAAAATATTACAATCCGGGAACCATCAATGAGATGTGCCTGTTTGATAAATTCAATCTGACCGTGGACAAAGGAGAATTCGTCTCCGTAGTCGGAAGTAATGGCTCGGGTAAGACTTCTATGCTGAATATCCTCTGTGGAAGTATTCCGGTAGACGGCGGACAGATCCTGATGAACGGAGAAGATATCACAACGAAGAAAGAATTCAAGAGAAACCAGAAGATTGGCCGTGTCTATCAGAACCCGGCAATGGGAACCTGCCCGTCAATGACGATTCTTGAAAATATGTCTCTTGCAGACAACAAAGGTAAATTCTTCGGTCTTGGTTCAGGAATCAATAAGGCGCGTAAAGAATATTATCGTGAGATTTTAAGTCAGCTTGGACTTGGACTTGAGAATAAAATGGATGTGAAGGTCGGATCTCTTTCCGGCGGACAGCGTCAGGCGATCGCACTTCTGATGTCTACGATGACACCGATTGATTTCCTGATCCTTGACGAACACACTGCGGCTCTGGATCCGAAAACAGCAGAACTGATCATGGAATTGACAGGAAAGATCGTAGAAGAGAAAAAGCTTACAACGATCATGGTCACACATAATCTCCGCTATGCAGTGGAATATGGAAACCGCCTGCTGATGATGCATCAGGGCGGAGTTGTGATGGATCTCAAAGGAAAAGAAAAAGAAGAACTTCAGGTGGAAGATATCCTGAGCAAGTTTAATGAAATCAGTATAGAGTGTGGAAATTAAATAGTTTAAAATACAAAGAAAGGATTGATAGCTGCCACTTGGACAGCTGCCAATCCTTTCTTTTATTAAAAATTTTATTCATCCCATCCTTCGTAGAAGCGGATATTCACGGAAATATTTCTTACAATCTCATCTTCGCCAAGCTCGATATCTTCCAGATCAGATACGTGAGGGAAGACAGGATCATCTTCTTCTAATTCAACAGTGATCCATGTTCTTGCAGCTTCGTTCGCATTGTCAATCGCATCTTCTAACGTTTCTCCAAAGGCCTCGCAGCATTCAAGATCCGGGAAGTGTGCATCATAGCCTCCCTCTTCCTTCTTACGGAATACGGCTGGATATATAAATTTCATTTCATAATTCCTCCTGGTTTCTAAAACATAATCTGTTACTTAGTATAGTTGATATAAAATAAAATGGCAAGAGGGTTATAAGTTTAAAAACCAAAAAGCACTTAAATCTTCAAAGATCTAAGTGCTTCAGAGCGACAGACGGGGTTCGAACCCGCGACCCCAACCTTGGCAAGGTTGTACTCTACCAACTGAGCCACTGTCGCATAGGATTGTTCTAAATGAACAATCAATATGAAATTAAGATGTTGAGAGCGACAGACGGGGTTCGAACCCGCGACCCCAACCTTGGCAAGGTTGTACTCTACCAACTGAGCCACTGTCGCAT